>NZ_CAUQUN010000018.1:0-39327 GCF_963521425.1 uncultured Granulicatella sp. | reverse complement strand
CTATAATATCATGGGAATATTGAGTGAAACAAATTAGAAGTTGAAGAGGTGAGTTTTTGAGAGCATACGAAAATAAAGAAGAACTCAAACTTGAAATAAATAAAGCATTTGGTAAATATATTTCAGAATTTGAGGATATTCCGGAAAGTTTAAAAGATAAGAGATTTGATGAAGTCGATAGAACTCCGGCTGAAAATCTTGCTTATCAGGTAGGCTGGACAAGCTTAGTTCTTAAATGGGAGGAAGATGAAAGAAATGGACTTCAAGTAAAAACACCATCAAATGAATTTAAATGGAATCAACTTGGTGAATTATATCAGTGGTTTACGGATACTTATGCTCACTTATCTATACAAGAGTTAAAACTAAAATTAAAAGCAAATGTTAATTCTATTTGTGTAATGATTGATTCGTTGAGTGAGGAAGAATTATTTAAACCACATATGAGAAAATGGGCTGATGAAGCGACTAAAACAGCAGTATGGGAAGTATATAAATTTATTCATGTGAATACAGTTGCACCTTTTGGAACTTTCAGAACAAAAATCAGAAAATGGAAGAAGATAGCACTTTAAATTTCAGTTTGTATAATTGAATATAATAGTTTTAGCAACAGTAAATCAAAAAAGGTTTACTGTTTTTTAGTTTCTTAATTTGAGAAAGCGAAAAAACAGTAGAAAATATGCTATAATAAAAAAATAGTACTAGTAAAGGAGAGTGAGGAGATGGGGCGTTTTCAAGAGGATATGGAAACCTATAAAAAGAACGATCCAGCTGCACGAAGTAGTTTAGAAATTATTTTAACGTATCCAGGCTATCATGCGACTGTGTTGCATCGACTAGCACATTGGTTACATACTACTTGCCGATGTAGACTTCTTGCTCGCATGCTGAGTACATTTAGTCGATTTTTTACTGGAATTGAAATTCACCCGGCAGCTCAAATTGGTCGTCGATTTTTTATTGACCATGGAATGGGAATTGTCATTGGTGAAACTGCGATTATCGGAGATGATGTGAAAATGTTCCACGGAGTTACTTTAGGAGGAACAGGAAAGCAAACGGGAAAACGTCATCCAACCATTGAAGATGGAGTATTATTGTCTGCTCATGTTCAAGTAATTGGACCAGTTACGATTGGGAAAGGTGCCAAAATTGGTGCAGCAGCAGTAGTATTATCAGATATTCCAGCTCATACAACAGCGGTAGGATTACCTGCTAAAGTTGTTCGAATTCATTCAAAAGAAGAACACGAAATCACAGAATTATATGGAGGAAATTATGATTCAAGTATATAACACTTTAACACGTCAAAAAGAAGAATTTAAACCACTAGAACCAGGCAAAGTAAAAATGTATGTTTGTGGACCAACTGTTTACAATTATATTCATATTGGAAATGCGAGAAGTACGGTTGCATTTGATACGATTCGTCGTTATTTTGAATACCGTGGTTATGATGTGAACTATGTTTCTAATTTTACAGATGTGGATGATAAAATTATTAAAGCAGCGAATGAAACAGGGATGACACCTGAAGAAGTTTCTAAAAAATATATTGAAGCTTTCTACGAAGATACAGCTGCATTAAATGTAAAAAAAGCAACTTTAAATCCAACAGTGATGAATACAATGGATGATATTATTGCCTTTGTAAAAGCATTAGTCGAAAAAGAAGCTGCCTATGAATCTGGTGGAGATGTATATTTCATTACTGAAAAATTCAAAGATTATGGAAAATTAAGTGATCAAAGTATTCAAGATTTACAAGTAGGAGCTAGCCAAAGAACGGAAAGTGCAGATGATGCTAAAAAGAGAAATCCATTAGATTTTGCTCTATGGAAAAGTGCAAAACCAGGTGAAATTAGTTGGGATTCTCCTTGGGGCAAAGGTCGTCCAGGTTGGCATATTGAATGTTCCGTAATGGCGACAAAACATTTAGGAGATACTATTGATATTCACGGTGGTGGACAAGACTTAGCATTCCCACACCATGAAAATGAAATTGCGCAAAGTGAATCGAAAACAGGTCATCCGTTTGCGCGTTATTGGATGCATAATGCCTTTGTAACAATGGGGGAAGATGGAGAAAAAATGAGTAAATCTCTTGGTAATTTTGTATTAGTTCACGATATTATTAAAGAAATTGACCCTCAAATTTTACGTTTCTTCTTGGCAAGTGCTCACTATCGTAGACCATTAAAATTCAGTGAATCTTCACTGCAAGAAGCAACAGCCAATGTGTCAAAAATTCAAACAACTTTTAGCAATACACGTTATCGTTTAGAACAGGCAGTTGAATCATTAGAAGATGATCAAGATGTATGGGCTAGTTTTGAAGCATTAGAAGGAAAATTCCAAGAAGAAATGGATGATGATTTTAATGCAGCTAACGGGATGACAGTATTATATCAATTCCTAAAAGAATGGAATGTTTATTTAGAGCGTGAAGCAGTATCACGTGTTATTTTAGAAAAATTATTACAAAAAGCTGAACAATTATTTGCGATTTTTGGAATGAAAGAAGTTCAAGAAGAATTAGTAGATGATGAAATTCAAGCATTAATTGATGAACGTTTAGAAGCAAGAAAAGCGAAAAACTTTGCACGAAGTGATGAAATTAGAGAATTATTGAAAGCTCAAGGAATTGTGTTAGAAGATACTGCACAAGGAACAAGATGGAGAAGAGTATAATGGAAATCATTAAAGATTGGCATTTATTAAATGGCTTAACATTAGCTTATATGGGTGATGGTATTTATGAATTATATATTCGTCAACATGTATTGAGAACAGGAAAGACGAAGCCAAATATCTTGCATCGTGAAGCTACTCGTTATGTTTCTGCCAAGGCTCAAGCAAATTTAATTCAACAAATGTTGGATAATGAGTCATTTTTAACAGAAGAAGAATTAGAATACTTCAAACGTGGAAGAAATGCTAAGAGTCATACAAAGGCGAAAAATGCAGATGTCATTACTTATCGTATGTCTACAGGATTTGAAGCGATGATTGGCTACTTATATTTAAGTGGACAAAAAGAGCGATTAGAGGAAGTCATCGCATGGTGTATTCAACAAGTGGAGGAAAAACATGGCTAGACAAGAAAGAAACTCGAATAGAAGAAAAGGAAGTCAACCAAAGGGATTCAAAAAAGAGGCTAAAGCACCTCGTCCAAAATATACACCGGAAAGTTCTTCAAATGAGCAAGAGCCTACAGATTTTGTATATGGACGTCATGCAGTAAGAGAAGCATTACAACAACCAGAACGTGTGAATAAATTATGGGTTCAAGAAGCTTTATCTGGAAAGGAAATTACACCGATTATTGATTTAGCAAAAGAACACCGGATTCAAATTCAAAATGTACCGAAAGCTAAATTACAAGATCTTGTGGGTGAAGTTGTCCATCAAGGAGTGGTTGCTTCAATTGCAGCTTATGAATATGCAACTTTAGAAGATGTCTTTGAAAAAGCTCAGGAAAAAAATGAAGATCCATTTATTTTAATTTTAGATGGCATTGAAGATCCGTATAATTTAGGAAGTATTTTACGTACTGCAGATGCTACGGGAGTTCACGGCATTATTATTCCAAAGAGAAGAAGTGTTTCTTTAACATCTACTGTAGCGAAAGCTTCTACAGGGGCTATTGAGTATGTTCCAGTTGTTCGTGTAACGAATTTAACTCAAACAATTGAGCAATTAAAAGAACGTGGCGTTTGGGTGTTTGGAACAGATATGAAAGGGACGGATTATCGTCAGTGGAATACAAAGGGGCCAATTGCAATTGTCATGGGAAATGAAGGAAAAGGAGTATCTCGCATTGTTAAAGATGCCGTGGATGAGATGATTACCATTCCGATGACCGGACATGTTCAAAGTTTAAATGCGAGTGTTGCAAGTGCTTTAATGATGTATGAAGTTTTCCGTTCTCGTCATTAATAGGTGATTTATGAAGAAACAATTATATATCATTGATGGGTATAATATGATTGGTGCATGGCCGGAATTAGTGAGTTTAAAAAAACAAGGTGATTTAGAAAGTGCTCGAGATTTACTCATTCATCATTGCGCTAATTTTAGAAAATTTGAACATGTTGAAGTGTGGATTGTTTTTGATGCACAATTTGTTCCTGGAATTACTCAGTCATTTGAATCTTCTCAAGTGAAAGTTATTTTTACAGCAGAAGATGAAACGGCAGATGAATATATTGAGAGAACAGTTAGTGAAATGAATACGCAAGTCATTCAAGTGTCTGTAGCAACGAGTGATTTAGCAGAGCAATGGGTCATTTTTCAAAAAGGTGCTTTAAGAAAATCTGCAAGAGAATTTTTTAAAGAAATTCAACGAAGTAAGAAGAAGCAAGAACAATTATCTAGACAATATCAAGAAATCTCTAGACGTCGTTCACCATGGAGTGAAGAGCAGATGGATCAATTGAATATTTTACGATTCAAATTACAAGAAAAAGATTGAAAGTTTTTAGATGAGAAAGAGCTAAGTAGTTGAACTTAGCTCTTTTTTCATTTTGAAAAGTAATCGTTTACAAAGTTTGTTTGTTGCAGTACAATTGAATCGAAATATAAAAGTTGTATAACAGGAGGATAGATGAAAACATAAGTGTGGATTGTTGACCTAGGAAGAATGCTTTAATAACGAAATTTTCATACGCTAAATGACAACTATATACACGATATAAAATAGTAAGATGCAATGAGTGAACATGAAGATTGGGGGAGAACAACATGAAAAAAATAATCACTTTATTACTAGGAATGTTGTTATTAACTTTAGGAAGTTCGACTGTGTTGGCAATGGAAAGTGAGAATATGGCTTCTGATATCGGTCAAAGTGAATTTGAGAGTTTAGCAACAAAATCAGAAGAGAGGTTGAATCAATTATTTTTATCTTCAGATATTCAATGGGATAAAGCGGTGAAAGTGTATGAAGAAGCATCGTTTTTGGAAACTGTTCCTCAGATTAATGATGCAAGTTTAAAAGAAGAATTGAAAAAAACAGAGTATTATTGGATTGTACCAACTTCTCATCGTCAACCAAAAGTAGAAATTCGATTTGATATTGTAAAGGATTTTGACAGAGAAGAAGCGAAAAAAGCTGTGGCAAATGGATTGACGAGTGCAGAGAGTGTTGCCGAACAAGAAAAACAAATTGGGAAATGGGATATTACTTCCGTAGGTGAATATGAAGAAGGAGCAGAACCATTTGCTCAAACAATAGAAAAGGTGTTAAAAGAGCAATCAATCAACCCAAAAGCCATTTATTATATCCACCCCACAAAAGTGATGGTAGATCCAATTGTTTTAGTGAAGTTAGCAGATAATGAATATCGCATGCTTATTCACTCACTACCATTTGAAGAAACTCAGATGAAGAGTGAAGCAGGAACATTAAAATTTGATACACTTTATCCATACGAAACAGCGCAAAAGGTGTTAGCTGCTTACTTAAATGAAAAATATATAGAACGAACAGGTGAAAATTCAGATCCAAGGCCATGTGGAGTTATTTTTGTCGAGCATTATAGAGCGATGATGATTGTGGGAACAGTGTTCGTTATTATTGTTGGGATCATTTGTTGGAAAATTTTCAAAAAACGTCAGTAAATTACTACTAAAGCTCAAATAAAACGAAAATTCTGAGGCGACTTCAGTCGTCTCTTTTTTATCTTCATAAAATCTTCATACTTTCTAGTTAACGGATTCATAAAATTAAGGTATACTAAGTATGAAATCATCCAAAAAGGAGGAAGTAAGATGCATATTTTAATGATTGAAGATACAGAAGCAGTATGTGAAATGATGGAAATGTTTTTTGAAAAAGAAGGTTGGACAGCAGAGTTTTATCATGATGGTAAAGAAGGGTATGAGGCATTTGTTAATGATCAAGATAAATGGGATCTAGTGATTTTAGATTTGAATTTACCTTCAATGGATGGCATGCAAATTTGTCGCCAAATTCGTCAAATGAATGAGCAAGTACCAATTGTCATGTTAACAGCAAGAGATTCAGAAAGTGACCAAGTCATTGGGTTAGAAATTGGTGCTGACGATTATGTGGCAAAACCATTTAGTCCATTAACAATGATGGCTCGTATTAAAGCATTACATCGTCGCATTGGTAGAGGAGTTGCTAGTGAAGCTCCAACAAGTTCAGGACAATTTGATATTGAAACAAAACATGTTTCGATTAATACAAAAACTCATGAAGCCTTTATTGATGGGGTGAAAATTGATGGATTAACTCCTAAAGAGTTTGATTTATTAGTTTTAATGGCACAACATCCTCGTCAAGTATTCTCAAGAGAACACTTATTAACGAAGATTTGGGAAGATCCTTTCTTTGGTGATGAGCGTACGATTGATGCACATATTAAAAAATTACGTCAAAAAATTGAAGCAGTAGGCCCTCATGTCATTCAAACTGTATGGGGTGTAGGATATAAATTTGATGATAGTGGGATTTAGAAGATGAAATATTTTTACCAACAATTAGTAGGATTTTTATCAGTTGTATTAGTATCCGTTGTTGTTTGTGGATTATTATTTTATAATGTTATGACGAATAAAATATTCTTACAGCGTTCGCAACAACTATTTGGATATGCCAAAGCGATTTTAGTAAATGATTTAACTGCTGAACAAATTAATAGCAGCTTATCCTTGTTGAAAGATGAACATTTAGGAGTTGCGATTTTTGATAAAGATAATAAAATGACCTATCCAACAACAGTATTAAATGTAAAAAGTTCATTATCTGATGAAGAATTACAACATCTTCAAGATGGTTCTGCCATTAATATGAAGCAAACAAAGCATAATTTTGTTGGTGAAGCAGCTGATTTAGTGACGATTTATTATCCAATTTTTAAAGACAAAACTTATACTGGTTTTCTAGCAATTTCTAGTCCATTAAGTCGTATTGAAACAGAAATGGCAGAACTGAAAAATTCTATTTTAGTAGGATTTTCATCAGCAGCAGTGGCAGGAGTTATTCTAAGTGTCATATTTGCCAACTATCAAACAAGAAGAATTAATCGCTTAAGAAAAGCAACCCATGAAATTGCAGAAGGAAATTATGATATTTCTCTTCCAACTCAAAAACGAGATGAATTCGATGATTTAGTAATGGACTTTAATAAGATGGCAGAGTCATTGCAGAGGTCTGAACAAGAAATTGAACGACAAGAGAATTTAAGACGTCAATTAATGATGGATGTCGCTCATGAAATGAGAACACCACTAACAACGATGAATGGATTATTGGAAGGATTAATTCACCACATGATACCAGAGTCTCGTCGTGAGAGAAGTTTAGAATTAATCACGAATGAAACACAACGTCTTATCCGATTAGTGAATGAAAATCTAGATTATGAAAAAATCCGTTCAGATCAAATTGTTTTAGTGAAGCAAAATTTCTCAGGGGCAGAAGCTTTACAAAATGTTGTCGATCAATTGCAAGAATTAGCTAAAAATAAGGAGAATGACTTACGCTGTGAATGCCCCAAAGATTTTACAGTTTATGCGGATTATGATCGCTTTATTCAAATTTTAGTGAATATGACAAAAAATGCGAACCAGTTTACAGATAAGGGACATATTCTTCTTAAAGGCTGGAATGAAGATTCGAAAGCCATTGTGCAAATTATTGATGATGGAATTGGAATAAGTAAAAAAGAAGTAGAAGCAATCTGGGAAAGATTTTATAAAGCTGATGTTTCAAGAAAGAGTACAAAATATGGGGAGTCTGGAATTGGCTTAGCCATTGTTCATTCATTAATGAATAGTCATCATGGAACAATTCAGACAGAAAGTGAACTTGGAGAGGGAACGACATTTACACTTACATTCCCTGGAAAAGAAGAAAAAGAATAAGGAAAGGGATGAATCGGGAAATGTTTTTTTTAGAACCAATCTATCAATGGCTAGAACAGTCGTTGGACGGACGAATAAATCATTTCCTTTTGATTCGTCTTTTAATGAATAGTATCGATCATGCTCTCATATTCTTTATTGGATGGCTAGGAGTATGGTCGATTTCTCTGTTATATAGAAAATATTACAAACAAAAGATTGATTGGAAACTAGAAGGTTATCTTCATCTATTTATTTTCTATTTACTCGTATTATTAAATATTACGATTTTTCGTCAATCGAGTATTTTTAAATTGATGAAGATTTCGCCACGACCGTTGCAAGACATTTATTGGATACCTTTTGTAGATAGTGTAAAACTATTTATACATGGATCACTATTTGCAGCTTATTATAATGTGTTCGGGAATATTATTTGGTTTATGCCAATTGGTTTATTTTGTGGGATTTTATTAAAGGAGAAAAGCCATTATAAATTATCATTTTGGGCAGGTTTATTCATTTCACTTTTAATAGAAATTAGTCAATGGTTGTTTTCAACGGGTGTGACTCATATTGATGATGTCATCTGTAATGTATTGGGAAGCGTTTTGGGATATTGGTGTTATCAAAAATATCAAGAAAGAAAAAGGAGATTAGAATTATGAAAGAAATCATTTTAAAAACGAAAGCCGCAAAATTAGTGAAAAAAGGCTCTCCTTTATTAAATCAAGAGGATTTAGCAAAACCACTCGAAGCAAAAGAAGGCGAATGTGTTCGTGTTTGTGATGAAAAGAAAGAATTTTTAGCAATGGCTTATGTAGGGTTTCAACATAAAGGGATTGGATGGGTTTATTCTAAAAAAGATGGTGAAAAACTAACCCCTCAATTGGTAAAAGGCTTATTCCAAAAAGCAGCACAAAAACGTTCTTCTTTAATGATGGATGACAGTACAACAGCTTTTCGTCTGTTTAATGGAGAAGGAGATGGACTAGGTGGAATTACGATTGATTGGTATGATGGATTTGTAGTTGTTTCATGGTATAGTGCAGGGATTTATCAATGGAAAGAGTTGTTAGTAGACCAATTGCAAGAAGCAATTCCAAGTATCCAAGGAATTTATGAAAAGATTCGTTATTCTTCAAAAGAAAAATTACCGGAAAGTCAATTCGTAAGAGGAGTGAAGGCGAGTGAACCATTAATTGTTCAAGAAGAAGGAGTTCGTTATGCAACGTATCTTGATGAAGGATTGATGACGGGTATATTTTTAGATCAACGTGAAGTTCGTACATTAATAAGAGATGACTATAGTGCTGGAAAAACTATCTTGAATTTATTTAGTTATACGGGTGCATTTTCTGTAGCTGCAGCAATGGGTGGTGCGATTCAAACAACAAGTGTGGATGTTGCCAATCGTAGTTTAGAGAAGACGAGAGAACAATTTGAAGTGAATGGGATTGATGCAGCAGAACAAAAGATTTATGTAATGGATGTATTTGATTATATTAAATATGCTGCAAAGAAATCTTTAACATTTGATACGATTGTGTTAGATCCTCCTAGTTTTGCTCGTACAAAAAAGAGAACTTTTTCAGTTGCAAAAGATTATGCTGGCTTAGTGGAGCAATTAGTTCCGCTAACGGCGAAAAATGGGAATTTAATTTTGTCGACAAATGCGGCTAATGTTTCTGAGAAGCAATTTTTAGAGATGATTCACAAGGGGCTTCGTTCTTCTGGAAGAAGGTATCGTTTAGAGCATCAGAAGAAATTGCCGATGGATTTTCCGGTGGCGCCGCATACACCGTTGAGTGATTATTTGAAGGTTGTTTTTGTAGAAATGGATGCGTAGGAATAGACTTCCAAATGTAGTAGTAATGGACGCCAGCAGCTTCGCTATTGCGAATCTCATGGCTAAAAATCGAGCCTAGGTCTCGATTTTCCCAGTAAAAGAAGCCACAACTTGTGTGGCTTCTTTTACTTTTACTACTACGGGAAGTCTATTCCTACTTTTTGTATAAGGGAGATTTCGAAAAAAATGAGACTTTCTGGGTAATAGCCAGGGAAAATCTCACTACGAGAGAGTCAATTATTCATTAAAATTACTTATTTCACAAAATGTAAGCGCTAAGTTGTCATGGATTAAAAAACAATTAAAAAAAGTTTAAATAAATTCAAAAAAATTTTAAAAAAACAATTGCATGAATTGTCAGAATATTATATAATCTTCTCATCACTTAAAAAACAGATTATGAAATGAGGGATTATGATGAATTTAAAAAAATTTGGATTAGGATTGGTATCAGCAGCTATTTTAGCAGGATGTAGTGCAGGTGGTGCATCAAATGGTAACACAGTAAAACTTGGTGGTAACTTTGAGTTAACAGGTAATGTTGCCGCTTATGGTTCAGCTATGGATAACGCTGTTAAATTAGCCGTTGAACAAAAAGGTAAATTATTAGATAAAGAATTAAAATATGTATCTTACGATAATAAATCAGAAAAAACAGAAGTAGCTTCTGTTGCTAAAAAATTAGTTTCTGAAAAAGTTGTTGGGGTTGTCGGACCAGCTACAACAGGAGATGCTCAAGTTTCAATCCCAATCATGGAACAAGCAAAAATTCCTGCAGTATTCCCAGCAACAACAGGGGACGGAATTACATTAAAAGATGCGAAAAACCCAGAATCAGTATATGACTACATTTTCCGTGTATGTTTCTCTGATAATTATCAAGGGGTTGTAGGTGCAGGATTTGTAAGCCAAAAATTCCCAAATGCTAAAGTAGCAGTACTACAAGACTCAGCAAGTGACTACTCAAAAGGTTTATCAGAAGCATTTGAAAAAACTTATACAGATGCTAAAATCGGTGGACAAATTGTTGCGAAAGAAACTTATCAATCAAAAGATACAGATTTCCAAGCAGTATTAACTTCATTAAAATCAAAATCATTTGATGTATTATATATCCCAGGATATTACGAAGAAGTTGGTTTAATCATCAAACAAGCTCGTGAATTAGGAATCACTCAACCAATCGTTGGTGGAGATGGATTATCAAGTGAAAAATTAGCAGAATTAGCTGGTAACAAAGCAAACTTAACAAATGTCTTTTATACAGCTCACTTCTCTGCTAAGAGTACAGATGCAGATGTTCAAGAATTCATCAAAGCTTATAAAGAAAAATATGGTACAACACCAGATTCATTCTCAGCTTTAGCATATGATGCAGCACAATTATTAATGAAAGCTATTGAAAAAGCAGGTTCAACTGATGCTCAAGCAATCAAAAAAGCATTAGCAGAATCTACAGATTTTGACGGTGTTACTGGTACATTCACAATGGGTAAAGATCATACTCCTGTTAAATCAACAGTTGTTATCGAATTCCAAAATGGTGAAGAAGTAAGTGCTAAAGAATATTCAGCACAATAATAGATAAAGTATTGAGGAAAGAGAGGCAGTTGGGGAGACCCGCCTCTTTTTTCACATGATAGGCAAATTAACAACAATATTAGAAAAATTTGGTTTTAAAGAGAAAGGAGCTTAAAATGGAGCTATTGATACAACAATTAGTCAATGGGATTGCCTTAGGAAGTATTTATGCTTTAGTGGCACTTGGCTATACAATGGTTTATGGAACGATTAAATTAATCAACTTCGCTCATGGTGATGTATATATGATGGGTGCTTTTGTTGGTTTCTATGCAATGAATGGATTGGGGTTAAATATTTTCTTATCTCTTCTATTAGCAATGGTCAGCTGTGCGGTTTTAGGAGTTGTTATTGAGCGAGTAGCATACAAACCTTTAAGACGTTCAACTCGTGTTGCTGCTTTGATTACAGCAATTGGGGTTTCATTTTTACTTGAAAATGTAATGAGTTATCTATTCGGAGCAGAAATCCGTCCATTCCCATCTGATTTTGGAACAACAAACTACACTTTATTTGGAAATATTACGATTAATGGAAAACAAGTATTAATTTTTGCTACAACAGTAATTTTAATGGCATTATTACAATTTATCGTTCATTACACAAAAATGGGGAAAGCTATGCGTGCAGTTGCAGTGGACGAAGATGCAGCGCAATTAATGGGGATTGATGTGGATCAAGTGATTTCATTTACATTTGCATTAGGTTCAAGTCTTGCAGGGATTGCAGGGGTATTAGTGGCGTTATATTATAATACATTTTCTGCAACAATGGGGATTGTACCAGGATTGAAAGCTTTCGTAGCTGCGGTATTAGGAGGAATTGGTAGTATTCCAGGTGCCATGATTGGTGGCTATGTCATTGGTTTATTAGAAACTATAGTTAGCTATTTAGGATTCTCTCCATATAAAGATGGAGTAGTTTACTTCCTATTATTTGTTATTTTATTAGTATTACCAGCAGGCTTGTTTGGTAAAAATGTTAAAGAGAAAGTGTAGGTGAGAAACATGCAACGATTTCATCAGAAAAATCTTATTTGGTTAGCTTCTGCAGTAGTAGTGTATTTATTACTTCAAGTGTTAGTTCAAGTAGGTGTGATTAATTTCTATTACGAAAGTACTTTTATTAATATCATGATTAATATTATTTTCGCAGTCGGATTAAATTTAATCTTGGGGGTTGCAGGTCAATTCTCACTAGGGCATGCTGGATTTATTGCGATTGGTGCGTATAGTGCTGCTATTATCGGTAAAGCGGTTAGTGGTTTAGCAGGCTTATTTGCTGGAATGGCAGTCGGTGTAGTCATTTCAATTGTAATTGCTTATTTAGTTGGTTTACCAACACTTCGTTTAAAAGGAGACTACTTAGCGATTGCAACATTAGGAGTTGCTGAAATTATTCGTGTAGCATTAAATAATATGAAAATTACAAATGGTGCTGCAGGGATTAGTGGGGTTCCATTAACAACAACATGGACAATTGTTTATATTGCTTTAGTTTTAACGACTATTTTAGTATTAAACTATGCCAATAGTAGTGCAGGTCGTGCGACTTATGCAGTATTACAAGATGAAATTGCAGCGGAATCTATGGGGGTCAATGTAACGCGTTATAAAATGTTAGCTTTCATCATTGGAGCAGCTACAGCAAGTATTGGTGGAACATTAACAGCCACTTATTTAGGAACTGTAACGCCAAGTGACTTTACATTTATGAAATCAATCGATGTATTAATCATTGTTGTATTTGGAGGAATCGGTAGTTTTACTGGTTCATTTGTCGCAGCAATTTTACTTGGAATTATTAATACATTCTTACAACCATTTGGACAATTACGTATGATTATTTATGCAGTAGCATTAATTTTAATTATGATTTTCCGTCCAGGTGGATTGTTAGGAACTTGGGAATTCCGTTTTGGTACATTCTTAAGTAATAAATTGAAGAAAAAAGAGAAAGGAGAAACAGAATGAGTTTATTAGAAGTAAAAGGTTTAACAAAAAATTTCGGTGGATTATCAGCTGTTTCAAATGTTTCTCTTAAAGCTGAAAAAGGAGAATTAATTGGATTAATTGGACCAAATGGTGCCGGTAAAACAACATTCTTCAACCTTTTAACAGGGGTATATATTCCAACAGAAGGAACCATTGAATTAGAAACTGAAAATGGTAAAACATTATTAAATGGAATTGCACCTAATAAAATTACAGAATTAGGGCTTGCACGTACCTTCCAAAATATTCGTTTATTTAAAGATTTAACAGTATTAGAAAATGTAATGGTAGCGATGCATGCTCATAAAGGAAATTCATTATTTTCAAGTTTATTCAGAACAAAAGCTTATTATGAAACAGAAAAAATGATGAAAGAAGAAGCTTTAGAATTGTTAAAAATCTTCAACTTAGAATCATTTGCTCAAGATAAAGCGAAAAACTTAGCTTATGGGCAACAACGTGAATTAGAAATCGTTCGTGCCTTAGCAACAAAACCAAAAATTTTATTTTTAGATGAACCTGCTGCAGGGATGAACCCACAAGAAACAGCAAATCTAACAAAATTAATTGCGCAAATCCAAGAACAATTCGGATTAACAGTTGTATTAATTGAACACGATATGTCATTAGTTATGGAAATTTGCCAACGTTTATATGTATTAGAATATGGAAGATTATTAGCACATGGAACACCAGAAGAAATTAAGAAAAATCCTGATGTTATTCGTGCTTACTTAGGAGGAGAGTAATCATGTTAGAAGTAAAAGATTTAAGTGTACATTATGGCATGATTCAAGCCGTTAAAGATGTAAGCTTTACCGTTAACGAAGGAGAAATTGTTTCTCTAATCGGTGCTAATGGTGCTGGAAAATCAACAATTTTAAAAACTTTATCAGGGTTGGTACGTCCAAGTGCTGGAACGATTGAATATTTAGGTCAAGATATTACGAAATTACCTGCGAAAAAAATTGTTTCATTAGGTTTAGCCCAAGTTCCAGAAGGTCGTCATGTATTTAGAGGACTTTCAGTAAAAGAAAACCTTGATTTAGGAGCATTTTTAAGAAATGATAAAGAGGAAATTCAAAAAGATATGAAAGCCATCTTTGAGAGATTCCCAATTTTAGAAGAACGTAAAAATCAAGATGCTGCAACATTATCAGGTGGGGAACAACAAATGTTAGCAATGGGACGTGCGTTAATGACTCGTCCAAAACTATTGTTATTAGATGAACCATCAATGGGATTAGCACCAATTTTCATTAAAGAAATCTTCAATATCATTCAAGAAATTCAAAAACAAGGAACTACGGTATTACTAATTGAGCAAAATGCGAAAATGGCATTATCCATTGCATCAAGAGGGTATGTATTAGAAACAGGATCTGTGGTATTATCAGGTACAGGTAAGGAATTACTTGAAAGTGAAGATGTTCAAAAAGCATATTTAGGGGGATAATCATGGAAGTAAAAGATTATATGTCAACAAACTTAATAACTGTTGAACCAAATACAACTGTTATGAAAGCATTAGATTTAATGAAAGAACATGATGTGCATCGTCTTCCAGTTGTTGAAGGAGACAAATTAGTAGGCTTATTAACAGCTGAATTAGTCGCTCAAAACTCACCTTCAATGGCAACAAGTTTAAGTGTGCATGAATTAAACTACTTATTAAACAAAACAACTGCTAAAGATATTATGTTGAAACAAGTGATTACTGTAAAACCAACTGCTGTCTTAGAAGAAGCTGCTTCTATTATGAGACAACAAGGGATTGGTGTTTTACCAGTTCTTGAATCAAGAGGAAATTTAGTGGGAATTATTACTGACAAAGATATTATGGATGCGTTCATTGATATTTCAGGTTATAATACTCCTGGTTCTCGTTTATTTATCGAAATTAATGAAGATAAACCTGGTCCATTAGAAGAAATTTCAAATGTTTTACGAGATCATAATGTCAATGTAGATACAATTTCTGTATATCACCGTGAAGGAAAAGTACAAGTTGTTCTTCACGTGGATTCTGAAAATCCAGATGAAGTAGCAGACTTTATCGCACAAAGAGGATATAGAATTATCTCTTCAATGAGAAAATAGAGAATAAATTATAGACTTTCCAAGAGGCTAAGGCTTTTCTTACTGGGAAAGTCTATTTCTTTGTTTGGTAGAAGATAGTAGCTTTTCTTTGTTCAATGACAGATTTCTGCTATACTAGTACTACTACACTAGAGGGGTAAAGGAGAAATATGATGAAATATGATTTTACAACAGAAATAAACCGTCATGGAAAAGATGCGATGGCTGTTGACGGATTAGGTTTGATTCCAGGTAAAGCACCAAACCCACCTAAGGAAGAGTTCGATGTAATTCCTATGTGGATTGCAGATATGAACTTTGCGACAGTTCCAACCGTTATTCAAGCAATGAAAGAACGTTTAGAACATCCAGTTTTTGGATATTTCATGCAACCAAAAGAATATTATAATGCCATTATTCGTTGGCACCAATTTCACCATCAAGTTGAAGGATTAACTGCAAAACATATTGGTTATCACAATAGTGTGTTAGGAGGAGTTGTTTCAGCATTAACTTCTTTTGCTTCACCAGGTGACTCTATTTTAGTGCATAGTCCAACTTATGGAGGATTTACAGAAGTTTTAAAAAATAATGGGTTTAATATTGTACTAAGTCCATTAGTGAAAGATGAAGAAGGTGTTTACCGTATCGATTATAAAGATATGGAAGCAAAAATTCGCAAATATCATATTCATGTATCTATTTTCTGTTCCCCACATAATCCAACAGGTCGTGTTTGGAATCGTGAAGAATTAGAAAAAGTAATGGCTATTTATAAAAAATATGATGTTACGGTTATTTCTGATGAGATTTGGTCGGATTTAGTGATGCCAGGAGTGAAACATATTCCAACTCAAAGTGTGTCTGAAGATGCTAAGAATCGTACGATAGCATTTTATGCACCGAGTAAGACATTTAACTTAGCTGGCTTAGTAGCTGCTTATCATATTATTTATAGCGATTTATTACGTGATAGAGTGAATGCAAAAGGTAGTAAGTCTCATTATAATGTGATGAATGTATTATCAATGCATGCACTAATGGGAGCTTATCAACCAGAAGGCTATGAGTGGCTGGAAGAATTAAGACAAGTATTATATCAAAATATGACCTATGTTTGCGACTACATTCGTGATCATTTTGAAGGAGTATCCGTAACAAATACAGAAGGTACCTATGTGATTTTTATCGATTGTAAGGAGTATTTAGAAAAAAATGGTATTACAATTGATGAATTACAAAGAAGAGGATCAGATGTGGGAGTGGCTTGGCAAGATGGTAGAATTTTTAATGGCCCAACTCATATTCGATTAAACTTAGCATTACCATTTACAAGAATTCAAGAAGCTTGTGAGAGAATGAAAAAATATGTATTTATTTAAAGGAGAGAAAGATGAAAAAAATTATTCATACAGATAAAGCGCCAGCAGCAATTGGACCGTATTCGCAAGGAGTATTATGTTCAGGAAATTTCTTATATATTTCAGGGCAATTACCAATTGTGCCAGAAACAGGAGAATTTGCAGGAGAAGATATTGTTAGCCAAACACATCAATCATTGAAAAATATTCAAGTGATTTTAGAACAAGCAGGTATGGGTTTAGAAAATGTAGTAAGTACAACCATTTATTTAAGTGATATTGCTCATTTCCAACAAATGAATGAAGTTTATGCCACTTATTTCAAAGAAAACTGCCCAGCACGTGCTGCTTTCCAAGTAGCAGCATTACCTAAAAATGCACTAGTAGAAATCCAAGCAGTCGCTTGTCAATAATGGAAAAGAAAACAGCCAGCAGATAATTCTGCTGGCTGTTTTTTAAATACTATTTCAAAAAGAATGAACTAGCTAATACGATAATCCCTAGGATAATTCGATACCAACCAAATGCTTGGAAGTCGTTTCGTTTTAAATAGCTCAATAAGAATTTGATCACAATTAGTGAAACGAAGAAAGAAACTACTGATCCTACTAATAAAATAATCAATTCTGCACTTGTATAGTGGAATCCAAATTTTAATAATTTAAGTCCACTTGCTCCAAACATAATTGGAATACTCATAAAGAAAGAAAACTCAGTCGCAACAAAACGATTCGTTCCAACTAATAATCCCCCTAAAATGGTAGAACCAGAACGAGAAGTTCCTGGGATTAAAGCTAGAGTTTGGAATAAACCAATTTTAATAGCTGTTATATAATCTAGTTCTTCAAATGAATGAATGCGAGGTTCAACTGTTTTATGACGACGCTCGATAATAATAAATGCAATCCCGTAAACAATTAAAGTTGTTGCAATGACAATTGCTTTATTAAAGTATTCATCCATAAAGTCATTTAATAATAATCCTCCAACGATAGCAGGAATACAACCGATAATAACTTTTTTCCATAGCTCAATTGTCGCTAAAAATTCTTTGCGATTTTTTTTACCTTCAAATGGATTTAATTTGTTAAAGTATAAAATCACCACAGCAAAGATTGCACCAAGTTGGATGACTACATTAAACATATCTTGAAACTTTGGACTAACATCCAATTTTAAAATTTCATTCGCTAAAATTAAATGTCCTGTACTACTAATCGGTAACCATTCAGTTACCCCTTCAATAATTCCTAAAATTATTGTTTTAATGATTTCAATCATCGTAATCAAAAAATCACTCCTTTATAATGTCTGAATGTAAGTATAAAGGTTTATGAGTAAAATTTCTATAAAAAAATAAAAAAAGATAAAAGGAATAAGGTTTTTATTCAAAAAAAATACAAAAATATGATATACTAGCGATAAATAAGTTGAGAGGATGATTAGATGTTCGGATTTTTCAAAAAGAAAGCAAAAAAAGAAGTAACTCCTGAATTAGAATTGTTTGCAGTTGCAGAAGGAGAAGTAGTGGCTATCACAGAAATTAATGATCCAGTATTTTCTCAAAAATTCATGGGAGACGGTTATGCTGTATTACCAACTTCTGGAGTGATTACTTCACCTGTAGTTGGGGAAGTGATTAATGTTTTCCCAACAAAACATGCTGTAGGAATTAAAACAGATAATGACGTAGAAGTATTATTACATATGGGAATCGATACAGTTGAATTACAAGGAGCGCCTTTTGATACAGTTGTAACAGTTGGACAACGTGTAGATCAAAATACTGTGATTTCTACTGTAGATTTAGAAGCTGTAAAAGCAGCTGGTAAAGATACTCCTATGATTGTAGCTTTAACAAATATGGATAAAATTGCAAACTTATCAATTACAACAGGAAATGCATCAGCATCTTCTAAAATTGGTGAAGCAACAGTTAATTTATAATATACGAGTATTCGAAAGACTTTCCTAATGTAGTAAAGGACGGCAGCAACATCGCAAAATGCGAGTCTCATGCTACATAGAAAAGTCTTTCTCATTTTGGCGTGTGCTAATTGGTGAGTGCATAAACAAAGACTTTTCTAAAGTAGCAAAGTGTGCTAGCGATAGAAAAGTCTTCTTTTAATTTAAACCGGAATGACGCAAACAACTTCTGGAGCGAAGAAGTCTTTTTGACAAAGTGTTAATGTTCCTGTTTGGCTGTCACGTTCATAAAGAGTTAAGTTGTCGGATTCTTGATGTCCAATTACTATAAAGCGTTCATCCTTACTTAAATGGAAATCACGTGGGACACTTCCAAAAGTATCATAATCAGCTACAAATGTTAATGAGCCTGTTTCCTCGTGCACTTGAAAAACATAAATACGATCATAACCACGATTACTTGCGTATAGGAAATTCCCATTGCTTGTCAGATGAATCGCACCACCCCAGGCTTGTTGCTCAGTTGTTGTTAATAAGTGTTGTTCGATAAAAGTAAAGCTTCCATTTTCAGCGTCATACCCTAACACTTCAATACTAGCATTCAATTCGCAGATTAAGTAAGCAATTGGTAGTGTAGGGTGGAAAGCTAAATGACGAGGTCCTGCTCCTTTTCTACTATTATAAGTAGAAACACGTTGAAGTTTTTCTCCGTCTTGTTGATAAGTAGCTACAATATCACTTCCTAAATCACAGACTACAATCCATTTTTCATCAGGCGTATAGTCAGTATAATGAACATGAGGCTGTTTATCTTCAAGAGAAGGATGAGTGACGCGATCTACTAATGTGACTGCTGCATCAAATTTGTAAGAAGAAACATGTCCTTCATGATAATTAGCAGCTAATAGATGATTGGATTCTTTGTTAAATGCAATATAACAAGGAACGGCTGTTGTATCATGGTAGTGAGAAACTTTGGTTAAAGTTTCTGCTTGTTGTGTATTAAACACGGTAATTCCACCAGTTTCTTCCTTTGAAACTGCTGCTAGTAGTGAATGGTCAGCGTTTAAAGCAAGATAAGTTGGGTTTTCAATTTCTGCTTCTAAAGACAAATTGGATAATTGTTTTTGTTCAGTATCTAATTGAACAGCATAAATTCCTTTACTCACACGTTTTGTATAAGTACCTAAATAGAACTTTTCAGTCATATAAATCAACTCCTTAATGTATCATTGAAAATATAGTAGCACGGTTCTTTTAAAAAATAAAAAATTTATTCTCAAAAACTTTTATTTAGATAAAAATGTGATACACTAGAACTAAATTTTAGAAAACGAGGTGCCTTGAATGGAAGAATCAGAACACACAACTTCATCAAAATCATGGTTTTGGAAATGGGTTTTAAATAATCAATTAGTGAGTACATTGTTAATTATTTTACTGCTGTTAATTAATATTTTTGTATTTACTAAAATTGCCTATATTTTTTCTCCATTGAAGGGAATTTTTTCCATTATTGGGTTTCCAATGGTAGGTGCTGGAATTTTATTTTATATGATTAAACCAATTCAGGATTTTTTAGTGAAAAAAGGAGTTCATAAATCGATTGCAATCTTACTGAACTTTATTTTACTAATTGTGTTGTTATTGGCAGCAATTTTTAGCTTTATTCCGATTGTAGAAAAACAGTTGAGAGAATTAGTGACTCAATTACCCATTTATTACAAAATTATTAGTGAACAAGTTGAACGGGTTGTACAAAGTAATACTTTTTCAGCAGTGCAAGAACAACTTAATGGAATTAACATGGATTTCTTGCAGTCATTAGGGACTAGAGTGAATGGACTATTGAATGTAACATTTAGCGGAATTGGAAATGTTGTTGGAGCTGTTGGAGAATTTATGATTGGAATTATTACAATGCCAATTCTGTTATTCTACTTATTACAAGATGGAGAAAAAATTTTACCTGCAGTACTTCAGGTTTTTCCAACTCGTTCTCGTAGACGAATGAGTATCGTTTTAACAGAAATGAATCAACAAATTAGTTCTTATATTAGAGGACAATTAACAGTAGCGATTGCGGTAGCGATTATGTTCTCGATTGGATATGCGATTATTGGATTACCTTATGGAATTACTATTGCGATTTTAGCGGGTGCATTAAATGTGATTCCATATGTTGGATCATTCTTTGGGATTTTACCAGCATTAATTGTCGGTTTTGTTATCTCTCCTTGGATGTTTGTCCAAGTATTTATTGTTTTTGTCATTGAGCAAACATTAGAAGGAAGACTTGTTTCACCATTAATTTTAGGAAACTCTTTACAAATGCATCCAGTAACCATTTTAGTGGTGCTATTAACGACTGGTAAAATCTTTGGGTTAGTAGGATTATTGTTAGGAGTACCTGGTTATGCTGTTTTAAAAGTTATTATTAGTCATATTTTTGATTGGTATAAAGATTATTCAGGTTTGTACAAAGAAGAAACAGCAAAAGAAGAAATTATAATAGAAAGTTAAAAATAAAAAGCATTTTTTTCGAAAAAAAGCATAGTTATATTATGGAAGGGAAAATAACGAAAGCTGAAATCGAAAGGAGTGCTTTTTTATGTGCTTTATAAGTTTTATAGTGGGGTCATGTATCGGAAGTTTTTTGAATGTAGTGGCTTTAAGATTACAAAAGGAAGAAGATTTTATACGAGGGCATTCTCATTGTGCCAAGTGCTTGCATGAATTAAGTTGGAAAGATTTGATTCCAGTTCTTTCGTGGTTCTGGCTAAGAGGGAAATGTCGATATTGTGGGAGAAAAATTTCACCTCGTTATTGGATTGTAGAAGTTATATCCGGCTGTATGTTCATGCTCATGACAGGAATCTGGAATGGAAGAGAATGGAGGGGATTGCTGGATCTGTGGCTATTGATGAGTCTAGCAATTTTTTGTAGTTTAACGGATTTACAAGAGCAAGTAATCTATCCGAAAGGATTAGCGATAGTCGGATTACTTCATATTGTAATTGGGTTGAGGAGCTTATTAGAGAATTTATACTTTCTATCAACGTTAGTGGCCCTTGGTTTATATGGGTGGATTTATATAGTAGGTTATTTGCTATGGAAGGAAGAAGTGTTTGGGTTGGGGGATTGTTATTATTTAGCGACAGTTGCCTTGTGGTATCCCATCAAAGAAATTGTACTTATTGGATTACTTTCATTTGTAGTAGGTGGAGGAGTATTGGGGTTGCTGCTAATTATTAAAAAAGAGCGAATAAAAAGAGTTGCATTTGTTCCTTTTATTGTGATAGCCCAACTTTTAGTGATGATTTTAGGTGTGGAATGGTTTGGGTGGTGAAGATGAAGGGGATGAAGTATAAGATTATATTGAAAAAAACTATTTTTTATAATTTATAATAGAACAATAAAAACTAGGAGTGAAGGATATGAAAAAGATAAAAAATCAATTCGCTTATCTAATAATCATTGCGTTAACTTTTTATGGATTACCCTTAATCGACCGAGAAAGTGAAATGTTAATGTTATGGATACTATTTCCTATCGTGTGTTTTTTGAGTGCTATTGTATACGGTATAAAATATTTGTTTTCTTTAGTGTATTCTATTTTGGTAATGGTACTTTTTATTCCAACGATTTTTATTTTTTATAATGAAACAGCTAGTTTTTATATAGGAGTATATGGAGTAATTTCTCTCATTGGGAATTTATTAGGAAGTTTCATTCGAAAAATCGATGATCGAAAATAATTTTAAGAATGTAAAGACGATAGAAGAATAGGCTATCGTTTTTTTTAACCATTTATTCAGAGAAAATAAAACTAAATAAATAATAAAAAAATCAGTAAATAGAGAGAAAATAAAGAATGTAACCGATTAAGATTAAAAAAGGATTAAAAAAATTAATGTTAAATTATATAAAATAAGAGTTTTCAAAAATAAAAAATATAAAAAACGTCGTGAAAAAACATTTCACAAAAAGAAAATATTTTCTTGTGAAAGTTATATTTAAAAGTAGATAAACAATTAAACTTTAATGCTTAATTGGCAAGAAAAATAAGGGAACTAAAATGAAAGAAAATGAAAAATAGAAAGTGAAAAAAATCATTTGAATTTAAATGTCAGAATAAAATCATAAAAAGATATTTTAACTAAAAACTAACTTGAAAACGAATTCATTTAGCAGTAAGATAGGTGCATAAGGAAATGGAACTTAAAAATAAGTCCGATCAACTTATTGTTCTGTTTCCTAAGCTATGAATTCATAACTGTTCAAATTTTATTTAGGATGGTGGCTAATATGTCAAACCCAATTCACGTATTTTCTGAAATTGGACGCTTAAAAAAAGTTTGTTTGCATCGCCCAGGTAAAGAGTTAGAAAATTTGATGCCAGACTATTTAGAGCGTTTATTATTCGATGATATTCCATATTTAGAAGATGCTCAAAAAGAACATGATGCATTTGCAGAAACTCTTCGTAACGCAGGAGTAGAAGTTTTATACTTAGAGCAATTAGCAGCTGAAGCAATCGATGCTGCAGGTGTTCGCGAAGAATTTGTAGATGAATGGTTATCAGAAGCAGGTGTAGCAAGTGTTGCTTCTCAAAAAGCGATTAAAGAACACTTACTATCATTACCAACATTTGATTTGGTATTAAAAACAATGGAAGGTTTCCGTAAAACTGAAGTTCAAGCAGAAGCTACAACTTTAGCAGGTATGTACGAAACAGATTATCCATTTGTAGTAGACCCAATGCCAAACTTATACTTCACACGTGATCCATTTGCTACAATGGCAAACGGTGTTTCATTAAATCACATGTATGCAGATACACGTAATCGTGAAACAATTTACGGTAAATATATTTTCACTTATCACCCAGTATATGGAAATGGAAAAGTTCCATTCTTCTACAACCGTACTGAAGATACTCGTATCGAAGGTGGAGATGAGTTAGTTCTTTCTAAGGAAGTATTAGCTGTAGGTATTTCTCAACGTACAGATGCTCGTTCAATTGAAAAAATTGCTCAAAAATTATTTGCTGAAACTGATTTCAAACAAGTATTAGCATTCGTAATTGGTGAAAACCGTAAATTCATGCACTTAGATACTGTATTTACACATATCGATTATGATAAATTCACTATCCATCCAGAAATTCAAGGCGGATTAAAAGTATTCTCTATTACAAAAGGAGAAAATGGTGCGCTTAATATTGAATTAACTGAAGATAAATTAGAAAATGTATTAGCTAAAGCATTAGGCTTACCTTCTGTAACATTAATCCCTTGTGGTGGCGGCGATCCTGTAGAAGCTGCTCGTGAACAATGGAACGATGGTTCTAATACATTAACAATTGCACCAGGGGAAGTAGTTGTATACGACCGTAACGTTGTTACAAACGAAATCCTAGAAAAATATGGTATTAAATTACACAAAATTCGCGGTAGTGAATTAGTTCGTGGTCGTGGTGGCCCACGTTGTATGTCAATGCCATTCGAACGTGAAAATTTATAATTTAAAACAGAATATTATATGATATAATTAATTTAGAATTACAATTTTGAAAGGAGTCATTCCAAATATGACACAAGTGTTCCAAGGCCGTAGCTTTTTAAAAGAAAAAGATTTTTCTCGTGCAGAAATCGAATATTTAATCGACTTCTCAGCGCACGTTAAAGATTTGAAAAAACGTGGTGTTCCACATAAATTCCTAGAAGGTAAAAACATTGCCTTATTATTCGAAAAAACATCTACTCGTACTCGTGCAGCTTTCACAACTGCAGCAATCGACTTAGGTGCTCACCCAGAATATTTAGGTAAAAACGATATCCAATTAGGTAAAAAAGAATCAGTGGAAGATACTGCTAAAGTTTTAGGCCGTATGTTTGATGGAATCGAATTCCGTGGATTCAGCCAACAAGTCTGTGAAGACTTAGCGAAATACGCTGGTGTTCCTGTATGGAATGGTTTAACAGATGCATGGCATCCAACACAAATGATTGCTGACTATTTAACTGTTAAAGAAAACTTCGGTAAATTAGAAGGTTTAACATTAGTTTACTGTGGTGACGGACGTAACAACGTTGCAAACAGCTTATTAGTAACAGGTGCAATCTTAGGTGTAAACGTTCATATCTTCTCACCAAAAGAATTATTCCCAGAGCCAGAAGTCGTTGCTTTAGCTGAAGGATATGCTAAAGAAAGCGGAGCTCGTGTATTAATTACTGATGAAGCTGAAAAAGCTGTTAAAGGCGCAGATGTATTATACACAGACGTATGGGTATCAATGGGTGAAGAAGACAAATTCACTGAACGTGTAAACTTATTACAACCTTACCAAATCAACATGGACTTAGTTCGTAAAGCTGAAAACGAAGATTTAATCGTATTACACTGCTTACCAGCATTCCATGATACTGAAACAGAATACGGTAAAAAAATTGCTGAAGAATTTGGTATTAAAGAAATGGAAGTTACTGATGAAGTATTCCGTAGTAAATATGCTCGTCAATTCGATCAAGCAGAAAACCGTATGCACTCAATTAAAGCAATCATGGCTTTAACTGCAGGTAACTTATTTGTAAACAAAGTTTAATAACAAAAAGTAACATAGAAAGCCATTCTGGTTCTGATGTTGAATCAGAATCAGAATGGCCTTTTTTATAGATAGATGGAGGATATTATTATGGCTGAACAAGTAGCTGAAAAAAAAGGTTTTAAAATGCCTTCTTCATATACTGTTTTATTCATTATCATTGCAATTATGGCTTTATTTACTTGGATTATTCCAGCTGGACAATATGATAAAACAGAAGATGGTAACTTAATCGCTGGTACTTATCAACAAGTTGATTCAAACCCTCAAGGTTTTTATGATGTTGTGATGGCTCCGGTTTATGGTATGTTAGGACGTGATCATAAATTAAATGAAGGTCAACCAAATGAAATTGGCATTAAAACTGAAGGTGCTATTCAGGTATCATTCTTTATTTTAATGGTAGGTGGATTCTTAGGAGTTGTAACTGAAACAGGAGCACTTGACGTAGGTATTGCTTCTATCGTTCGTAAATATAAAGGACGTGAAAAAGCGTTAATTCCTATATTAATGTTCTTATTCGCATTAGGCGGAACAACTTATGGTATGGGTGAAGAAACAATGGCATTCTATCCATTAATCGTTCCAGTAATGTTAGCAGTAGGGTTTGATACAATTACTGGGGTTGCAATTGTATTAGTTGGTTCTCAAATCGGATGTTTAGCTTCAACTGTTAACCCATTCGCAACAGGGGTAGCTTCTGATGCTGCTGGTATTAGTGTTGCAGAAGGTATTGGATTACGTTTAATCTTCTTCGTTGTAATGTGGGCAATTTCAGCATTCTATGTATATAACTATGCAAGTAAAGTGGAAAAAGATCATTCTAAGTCTTACACATATGCAACTCGTGAAGCTGATTTAACTTACTTCAATGTTGAACAAACTAATGCTGAGTTAAGCGGAAAACAAAAAGCTGTATTAACAGTATTTATTTTAACATTCATTATTATGATCTTAAGTTTAATTCCATGGGCTAAATTTAACATTCATGTATTTGAAAAAATTAATGAATTTATTGTAGGTCTTCCATTCGTTGGACAAGTGTTTGGTCAATCATTACCTTTAGGTGAATGGTACTTCCCAGAAATTACAATGTTATTCTTAATGATGGCTGTATTAGTTGGTATTACTTATAGAATGAAAGAAGAAAAATTCATTCAAGTATTTATGACAGGTGCTGCAGATTTATTAGGTGTTGCCTTAATTTGTGCATTAGCTCGTGGTATCCAAGTAATTATGAACGATGGTATGATTACTGCTACAATCTTGAACTTTGGTGAACATGCATTGTCAGGTTTATCAGCACAAGTATTTATTGTATTAACATACATCTTCTACTTACCATTATCATTCTTAATTCCTTCTTCTTCAGGTTTAGCAGGTGCTACAATTGGTATCTTAGCTCCTTTAGGAGAATTCGTAAATGTATCTCAATCATTAGTAATTACTGCTTTCCAATCAGCAAATGGGGTACTAAACTTACTATCACCAACTTCTGGTATCGTTATGGGTGCATTAGCATTAGGACGTATCGAAATTACAACTTGGTGGAAATTTGTTGCTAAATTAGTAGGTATTGTAATGGGCGTTTCAATCCTATTATTAATCTTAGGAACATTCATTAATATTTAATGGAAAGTTAAATAAACATTTTAAGAACTCCCCTCGTAATAAAGGGGGGATTTCTTATTCTTAAGGAGGATACGATGAGCACATTTATTACAGAAAAACATAAAGAAGAATGTATTGAATCAATTAAAAGATTGGTCCGTATTCCTTCTGTCTTAAATGAAGGTGAAGGAGATACTCCTTTTGGAAAAGATATTCAGTTCGCATTAGAAGATGCATTGGCTTTGTGTCGTGAATTAGGCTTTAGCACATACATTGATCCGAAAGGATATTATGGATATGCTGAAGTTGGAAGTGGCGAAGAGTCATTAGCTATTTTATGTCACTTGGACGTTGTTCCAGCGGGAGATTTAAATAATTGGGATACCCCACCATTTGAAGCTGTTCTAAAAGATGGTTTCTTATATGGGAGAGGGACTCAAGATGATAAAGGTCCTTCAATGGCAGCTTTGTATGCTGTAAAAGCATTAATGGATGCTGGGGTTGAATTTGATAAGCGAATTCGATTCATTTTTGGGACTGATGAAGAAACATTATGGCGTTGTTTAGCTCGTTATGGAGAGTTAGAAGAAGTAGCAACAATGGGATTTGCACCTGATGCAGAGTTTCCGTTAACATATGCTGAAAAAGGTTTATTACAAGTAAAATTGCATGGACCAGGAAGCGATGTTTTAGACTTTCATTCAGGAGATGCTTTTAATGTAGTTCCAGGAAAAGCATCTTATAAAGGAGAGTATTTTTCTCAAGTATTAGAAAAATTATCTTCATTAAAATTTGAATATGAAACGCAGAATGATGAAGTGACTGTTCTTGGGGTTTCTAAACATGCAAAAGATGCACCACTTGGTGTGAATGCATTAGTTCGCTTAGTAAAAGGACTTTATTCAGTTGTGGATCATTCAGCATTAGCATTTATTTCAGAAGAAGTTGGAGAAGATGCTACAGGTAGTAGTATTTTAGGGAAAATTGAAGATGAACCATCAGGTGGTTTAACATTTAATGTAGCAGGTGTGACGATTACACCAGAAAAATCAGAAATTCGTATTGATATCCGAATTCCAGTATTAGCAGATAAAGATGCAATTGTCAAAACTCTATCTGAAAAAGCTAAAGAATTTGGATTAGAGTATGAAGAATATGATTATTTAGGACCATTGTATGTTCCGTTAGATAGCGTTCTAGTGGATACACTAATGGCTGTATACCAAGAAAAAACTGGTGATACAACTCATTTACCACAATCTTCAGGAGGAGCAACTTTTGCTCGTACTATGAAAAATTGTGTTGCTTATGGAGCAGTATTCCCCGATTCACCAATTACATTCCATATGGAAAATGAAAAAATGTCGTTAAGAGATATATTTGATTCAATGGATATTTATGCGGAAGCAGTATATCGTTTAGCAAGTAAAAAATAGTATAAGATTTAGTTTTAATCATAAAGGAGTTTATAAAAATGTCACGTAAAATCGTAGTAGCGTTAGGCGGTAACGCAATTTTATCATCAGATGCTTCAGCAAAAGCACAACAAGAAGCATTAATTCAAACAGCAAAATACTTAGTACAATTCATTGAAAATGGCGACGAATTAGTTGTTACTCATGGTAATGGACCACAAGTTGGTAACTTATTATTACAACAAGCAGCAGCTGATTCAGAAAAAAATCCAGCAATGCCTTTAGATACATGTGTTGCGATGACAGAAGGATCAATCGGATTCTGGTTACAAAATGCATTAGTGAATGAATTACAAGCACGTGGCATTAAAAAAGATGTAGCTGCAGTAGTAACACAAGTAATCGTTTCTAAAGACGATCCAGCATTCTCAAATCCAACTAAACCAATTGGACCATTCTTAACTGAAGAAGAAGCTAAAGAACAAGCAGCAGCTACTGGTGCAACATTTAAAGAAGATTCAGGTCGTGGTTACCGTAAAGTAGTTCCATCACCAAAACCAGTTGGAATTAAAGAAGTCAATACAGTTAAAAACTTAATCGCTTCAGGTACTGTTGTCATTACAGCAGGTGGGGGAGGTATCCCAGTTGTTGAAGACCCAGAAACTAAATTCTTAACAGGTGTTGAAGCAGTTATCGATAAAGACTTTGCAAGTCAAACATTATCTGAATTAGTTGGAGCAGACTTATTCATCGTGTTAACAGGTGTTGACAATGTATATGTAAACTTCAATAAACCAGATCAACAAAAATTAGAAACTGTAACAACTAGCGAATTGAAAAAATATATTGGAGAAAATCAATTTGCTCCTGGTTCAATGTTACCAAAAGTTGAAGCAGCAATTGCATTTGTTGAAAACTATCCACAAGGTAAAGCTATCATTACTTCATTAGAAAATATCGCTGAAGTATTAAAAGGTGATGGCGGTACACAAGTTGTTGCTGGCTAATTTTATTAGAGATTAAGAGATAAAAGGATTAACGGAATTACCGTTAATCCTTTTTTATGCAAGTAATTTTATAAATACCATGATATTTTATTTAAACTATGATAATATTAGTAGGAAATTTATTGAAGAGAGAAGGATTAGATGACTTCATCTATGTATGCATTAGCCTTGCAAATAGAGCAAGAATTAAATAAGATTTCATCCAAAAAAGGTCATGTTGTATTTAGAACATTAAAAGGTGAAACAAAATTCGTATTTCAATTTGAGAAGAATCATACTAAAGGTTTAGTAATTCAATTATTAAAGAATGAAGAAGATTTAGCGTTTCTAACAACAATTGAAAAGAAATGTCGATTAGAAAGAGACATACATCAATCAGAATTGGATTTAAGATGGTTATCAAAAGGAATTCAAATCCGATACAATTCTAAATCTGAGTTGGATGATACTGAAATTCAAAGAATGGAAAGATTAGGAATTGACGTTGAGAAATTTGAAGTATTACCGAATATTTTAAATTTTACAGAGGAAAATATTGGAAGAAGTGTTTCTGTTACAAATCAATATAGAAAATTTGTAGAACAAGTATTAACACTAGTTTTACAAGAAGGAAATCTTCAAAAATTAGAGTTAGTTTGGAATAAACAACAAAAAAATTATTATCAATCCTTTCCAGTATTTACGTATAACCAACGTACAAAACAAGTAAATTATGTTCAGCAAGAAAAAATGTTGACGTTAAAAGATATTCTAAAATATCATTATTATGTCCAAAATACTCCAGCTGATTTACAAATTTCAGAGTTTGAATTTGCTAAATTTATGGAGAGAATTGAAGCTACAGTGAATGTTTCAATGCAAGTTAGAATTGGAGTTCAAGAATTAGTGAGTTCGGAATTATCGAAACATAATATCCCATTTGTGATTGAAATGGCAGATAAAGATGCCGTTGCCTATACCAAGTTAATACATGCGATTGATCCAAAAACAATTCAAGAAGAATTTTTAGAAATGTTTGTAGAGTTTCAATTTAAACCAACAACAATTTTAGTTTCTGGATTATTTGGAATATATTTGAGTAATATTTTATCACCATTAGCAAAAAGAATGTCTATTAAAATAAAGTATGTAGATAACTTACCAACGTTTAATCGACTAACACATGAAGAAAGAATTTTATCATTTTTACATTTATATGGTATAAGCGTGTAAAAATTCACTTGCAAAAAATCTTATTTAGGTGTACGATGAGTGTGTTAAGCAAAAGTGTTTAACAAATAATATGAAGGAGGTAGTTGTAATGAACAACTTAAATGGAAAACATCAACAATTGAACAAAACAACTAAAATCTCCTTACAGAATATGACAATGTATTAATATACTCACTTTAATTATTTTTGGTTTTGCGAAATGAGGCTAACTGTCTGCTGTGGTAGGTGGTTAGCTTTTTTTCATAGATAAAAGTGGAGGGACTAGTTGTGTATATATGTATACGGAACTAGTCTTTTTTTGTCAAATTTCTGTGGGAGTAAGGAGGAAATATGAAAGTCATTATGAAACACCTAGGCGTTTATTTTAAAAAGCACTGGGTGAGATATGTCATTATTGTATGTAGTGCAATTTTAAATAGTTATTTATTAGTTGTTCCTGCAAAAATATTAGGACAAATTGTCAATGCGATTGTGGATCAATCGTTGACGCAAGAACAACTTTTAGGATATATGGGATTCTTTTTCTTATCATTAGTAGGAGTTTATATATTAGACTCTGCATTAATGTATTGGATATGGTTTGGACGTTTTGACTATATTACCAATTTACGATTAGGAACGATGAAACAATTACTTTGGAAAAAAGCACCTTTTTATACAAAGTTTAGAGTTGGAGATATTGTAACTCGTTCAAGTGAAGACCTTGAAACAATTGGGAATTTAGTAGGATTTGGAGTATTTGCTTTTCTGAATGCATTCTTTATTACTTTATCCGTTTTGTCGAATATGGTGATAAATGTTTGGTGGGAGTTGACCCTTATTTCCGTTTTACCGATGCCGGTATTAGCCTATGCACTGTATCGTTTAACGGATAAAATTGAAATAGTGTATGGGGATGCTCAAAAGGCTATTTCTGATATGAATGCAGAAGTATTAGAAATGATTGATGGAACTTATGTCATTCGAGCATATGGGCAGGAAGAGAGAATGAGTCAAATTTTCCAGCAGAAAACAGAAGATTCTTTTCAAAAAAATATTGCAGTAGCTAAATTGGGAATGTTATTTATTCCATTAGCACAAGTTGTTGTAGGAATTTGTATGTTGATTGGGTTGATTTATGGTGGAGGACTTGTTCAAGAAGGGAAAATTTTATTAGGGAGCTTAGTTTCGTTTCCAATCTATATCGGTTTATTAGTCTTCCCATTGGCTTTAATTGGAGACCTTGTTGTAATGATTCAACAAGGGAAAGTTTCATTTGAGAGAATTTTTGAATTATTCGAAACAAGCGATGATTTAGAAGAAGATGGACAGGAAGACTTAGGACAATTCGAAGAAATTCGTTTTGAGAATTTCTCCTTTACTTATCCTGGTGAAGAAAGCCCAACATTGAAAAATATTACGGTCAGTATAAAAAAAGGACAAACGATTGGAATTGTCGGGAAAACAGGTTCAGGGAAAACGACCTTCCTAAAACAGCTCTTACATCAATATCCTTATAAGAATGAAACGATTTTACTGAATCAGAAGGAATTAGTTCATTGGAAACGTCAAGCAGTGGATGCATTAATGGCGTATGTGCCACAAGAACATGTGTTATTTTCAAAGAGCATTTTAGAAAACTTAAAACTTGCTAATAAGGAAATTACAGAACAGGTTGTATGGGATGTGCTAGAACAAGCTGCGATAGCGGAAGATATTCGTCGAATGCCAGAACAATTGGAAACAACGATTGGCGAAAAAGGGATTACTCTAAGTGGTGGACAAAAACAACGATTATCCATTGCCCGTGCATTATTAAGAAATGCTGAAATTTTATTACTTGATGATGCCTTATCAGCTGTTGATGCAAAGACAGAAAAACAAATTGTAGGTCATCTGAAATCAGAAAGACTTGCTCAAACCAATATTATTACAGCACACCGGTTATCTGCAATTCGACATGCAGACTGTATTTTAGTATTTGAAGAGGGTCAGATTGTTGCAAGGGGAACTCATGAAGAGTTACTGGAACAAAAAGGCTGGTATTATGAACAATACTTGAAACAAGAATTAGAAGAAGGAGAGGTGAGCGAAGAATGCTAAAAACAATTTTTTGGTTATTAAGCTATATTCGTTATGAAAAACGTTCCTTTTTCATTGGATTTATTTTATTATTACTCGCTTCAGCTTCAGGGGTGTATGCTCCGATTGTTGCAAAACAATTTATTGATTTGGTGATTACACCATCAGAAAATTCAGGAGTCATTAATTGGGGGCAGATTACTCAATTTGCCGCAGTATATTTTGGCTTATTGCTCATTTCAGCGTTATCGGCTTATTTTGGACGCTTTATCTTAAGTATAATGTCGAATCGTTTAACAAAACGTTTAAGAGATGAGTTATTCGATAAAATTCAACATTTGCCTATCCGTTATTTTGATTCCTTACCAGCAGGAAAAGTTGTTTCAAAAATTACAAACGATACGGAAGTTATTCGTCAAAATTTCTTTGTTGCCGCAACTGCCAATGTTTTAAATAGTATTATTATTATTGTTGGAATTTATGTTGTTATTTTTTCTCTTAATATTCGTTTAGGAGCTGCTTTATTATTAGTCATTCCAGCTATTCTTTTATGGCAAGTGGTATTTAGTAAAAAGGCAGGAGCTTTTACAGGTCCTCTTCGTGAGAGCTTTAGTAATATGAACGGAAAATTGAATGAAATCATTCAAGGAATGTCCATAATTCAAGTGTTTCAACAAGAGAAACTAGTGGATAAAGAGTATGAGGACATTGTTCAAGATTGGAAAAAAATAGGTCTTGAAGAATTAAAGGTAGAGTCTTTCTTAGCCTGGAGTGTCGTCGGGTTTCTAAGAAATGTTACTTTAATGTTTGCCGTTTTATATTTAAGTGTGAAATATTTAGGAGGAACATTAGGGTTAACGGCTGGATTTATTTATGCGATTGTGGACTATATTAATCGTCTCTATGATCCGATTGATAATTTAGTACAAATTTTTGCTGGATTGCAACATGCTTTTGCTGCAGGGGGTCGTGTGATTGAATTAATGGAAACACCAATCGAGAAATCAGGGGCTGCTGATTTTGTCATGGAAGATGGAAAAGTAGAATTTAAAAATGTATCTTTCTCTTATGATGGAAAAACTCCTGTATTGAAAAATATTTCCTTCACAATTGAAGCGGGTGAGAGTGTTGCTTTTGTAGGGCATACTGGTTCTGGTAAGTCTACGATTATGAACTTGTTATTTAGGTTTTATGACCCAACGGATGGAGAAATTTGGATTGATGATCAAAATATTGCGTTATCGAATCAACGAAAAGTGCGTGAGAAGATGGGGATTGTGTTGCAAGATCCATACTTATTTGCTGGAACTTTAGGAAGTAATATTGGCTTAGAGAATCCTTCTATCACCAATGAAATGATGGAAAATGCACTAATTCAAGTGGGTGGTCAGCATATTTTAGATCGTTCAGAAGAAGGGTTGAATATGCTGATTCAAGATAAAGGAGCAGAGTATTCATCTGGGGAACGTCAGTTGATTTCTTTTGCGCGAGCGTTAGCGTTTAATCCAACGATTTTAGTGTTGGATGAAGCGACTTCTCATGTGGATACGCAAACGGAAGGGATGATTCAGCAGGCGATGGAAGTGCTGTCGAAAGACCGTACGACGGTTATGATTGCGCATCGTTTGTCTACGATTGTTCATGCGGATAAGATTTTTGTGTTGGATAAGGGTGAGATTATTGAACAAGGGAATCATGCTGAATTAGTTGAGCAAGACGGAGTGTACGCTCAGATGTACCGCATGCAAACTGAAAAGAATTAGACTTCTTATACTGTAGCAATGGACGGCAGCAGCTTCGCTAAAGCGAATCTCATGCCTAAAATTCGAGCCTAGGTCTCGAATTTTCCAGTATTATCAGCCAAAAGAACGGCTGATAATACTCGTGCTACGGTAAGAAGTCTATTCTTTTCTTAACGGAAGAATATGAGAGTGCGTTGGGGATGAAATTTTTTTGAAACGTTAAAAATGTTGAAAATGGCGTTGTTGATGACATTAAAATAACATTTTTTTAATTTTGTATTTGGAAATTTTATGTGGTTTAGAATAACGCGGAAGGGAATAGAAATGGATTTTTCTGAAGTAACGAAGGTATAAGAAGCCAGAATATGGCTTCTTATACTGGAAAAATTGAGACCTTAGGCTCAATTTTTAGCCAAGAGACCCGTAGGGGCTACTGGCGTCCATCTTTACATCAGATAAAATCCATTTCTATTCCCATAGTATTTAAAACATGAGGGAGCTTTAGGCGTTTCCTCATGTTTTTTTACTTTGTTTGTAGTAAAATGAAAATAAGTGATTTTCAAGAGGTGATTGATATGAAAGAAGAATGGATTCAAGAAGCGGTGAAAATTAGACGGACATTACATCGCTATCCGGAATTATCAGAACAAGAATTTAAAACAACTGCATATATTCAAGAAAAATTAACAGAATGGGGGATTTCTTATCGTCCATTACAAACGCCAACAGGTGTTGTAGCAGAAATTGGAAAGAAAGAAGGCCCGATTATTGCTCTTCGAGCAGATATGGACGCATTACCGATTCATGAACAAACGGATTTAGACTATCGTTCAGAGCATGATGGAGTGATGCATGCTTGTGGGCATGATTTTCATACAGCTAGTTTATTAATGGCTGCGAAAATTTTAAAAGAAAAAGAAGAAAGTTTAAACGGAAAAATTCGATTCATTTTCCAACCAGCAGAAGAAATGAATCGAGGTGCTCGTGCTTTAATTGCAGAAGGAGTATTAGAGGGAGTCGATGCCATTATTGGGTTCCATAATAAGCCTGAATTACCAGTTGGAACAATTGGGATTAAATCTGGGCCACTAATGGCAGCTGTGGGACAATTTTCTGTGGAATTAAAAGGTGTAGGAACTCATGCGGCAGCTCCTCATAATGGGAATGATCCAATTGTTACAGCATGTCAAATTATTACGAATTTACAAGCGATTGTGAGTCGTCATGTTTCACCATTGTCACCTGCAGTATTAAGTATTTCTCATATTGAAGGGGGAAATACTTGGAATGTTATTCCAGAGCGTGTTTTCTTCGAAGGTACGATTCGTACTTTTTATAAAAAAGATCAAGAGAAAATTCGTAGTTTAATGGATCATATGGTACATCAAATGGCTGCCGTTTATGGACAAGAAGCACATATGGAGTGGATTATGACACCTCCAGTTGTAGATAATGATGAAGAAGTAACTAACATTGTAAAAGAAACAACAGCACAATTTGCGACGCTAGTGACTCCTGAATTAACATTAGGAGCAGAAGATTTTGCGAATTATATGGAATATGTTCCAGGATGTTTTGCTTTTATTGGCACAGGTTGTCCTTATGAATGGCATCATCCATCTTTTGTAGTAGATGATACAGCGTTACAATATGCGATTTCTTATTTTGTAGAAAATAGTCAAGCTTTACTAAATCAATATCAGAAAGGGTAAATTTAATGACTAAAACACTAATTATTATGAGTCATCCTGATGTCGCTCAATCTTCTTCTCAGCAATTTTTATTAGCCGCTGTTAAAGGGGAAGAACAGGTTCAAATTCGTCATTTAGAATCGATTTTAGCAGAACAAGAAAATAATCATTTTGATAAGAGAAAAGAACGAGCTTGTCTTCTAGAAGCAGACAGAATTATTTTTCAATTTCCATTTTATTGGTATCAATGTCCAAGTGTGATGAAGCAATGGATGGATGAAGTGCTGACGTTGAATTTATCTCAAAAAAATAAGAAGAAAGAACTGGGAATTGTAGTTACAGTAGGAGCTAAGAAAGATCGATATACAGCGGGTGGTTCAGTAGGATTTGGAATTGAAGAGTTACTGAGACCTTATCAAGCTCTTGCAAATCAATTAGGGTGGAACTATCAAACACCATTTGTTATTTATCAATTTCCATATTTACCTGAAACACAAAAACAGCAGTTACTAGTAGATTATCTGTATTATTTAGAAAATGGTTCGCATTCTTTTAGTGAAAAAGAACAATGGATGTATGAAAAATTAGAGCAATATTCAACTACTTATACAAGGCAAGTGAGAGATTGGATTGTAGAGTTGAAACAAGAAAGAGAAGAATTAGTGATGATGCTTTCAGAAATGGGGAATGAAGCAGATGGATTCTAAATGGATGGAAGAACAAATTGCTACTTGGCAAGAAGAATGTCAAGATTATAAAGAACGAGCCTTTTTAGAAGCTTGTAAGCAATTATTGTTGGAACAACAAGAGCGAGTGGATCATTATAAGGCACAATTAGACGGACAATTATGGAGTCCCAAAGAGTGGTAAACATTTTAAAGATGTAAATTTTGCTAATTGAATAAAAATATATAGATAAAATATAAAAGATTTATAGGGAAGAATTCGATTTATAACATAATCAGATTCTTTCCTATTTTTCTCCCATATAAAACAATATTGTTATAAAATATAGCAATAAAATGATTGTGTAAACGTTTTATTAATAGTATTATGATGTCGAGGTAAAAAAGAATAACCTTTCGAAAATGAAGAATTTTCGAGAAAACAGGAGGAATATTTATGAAAAAGAAATTAGTTTTATCAAGTGCAGCTCTTTTAGCAACTGTTGGTTTAGTAGCTTGTAATAAAGCAACAACTACTGATAAACCTGCAGAAACTAAATCTGGGGAAAAGAAAACAATTAAATTAGCTGCTCTTGAATCAGGATATGGTAAAGAAATGTGGCCTGAGTTAATTAAAGCTTATGAAGAAGCAAATCCAAATGTTAAAGTTGAATTACAATCTAGTAAAGAACTAGAAGACGAACTTTCACCAAAAATGAAAGCGGGAGATTTCCCAGATGTTGTAATGCTTGCATTAGGACGTAAAAAAGCTTTACCAGAAACATTAATTAAAGAAAAAGCTTTAGCAGATATCTCTGACTTATTCGATATGAAAGTATACGGAGAAGATAAAAAAGTTTCTGAAAAATTATTAAACGGTGTATTAGGTTCTACAGTTACAGATCCATATCGTGATGGAAAACACTATTTAGCACCAATGTTCTATGCACCAACTGGTTTATTCTATAACCAAGGCTTATTCGAACAAAAAGGCTGGGAAGTTCCAAAAGATATGCCAGCTATGAAAGAATTAGCAGAAAAAGCAAAAGCAGAAGGAATTTCATTATTCACTTATCCTACAACTGGATACTTAGATAGCTTCTTCCCTGCATTATTAGCAAATGCTGGTGGTGTTGATTTATTCAACAAAGCAATGAGCTATGAAAAAGGAATTTTTGCTTCTGAAGGAGCAACTAAAGCATTCAATGCATTAGGCGAATTAGTGAAAAATGTTGAACCATCAACAGTAGCGAATGCTAACCCACAAAGCTTTACTAAGAACCAACAATTAATATTAGACAATAAAGCTTTATTCATGCCAAATGGTACATGGGTAGTTGGAGAAATGAAAGATGCTCCTCGTGCTGATGGATTCAAATGGGCTATGAACGCTGCTCCAGCAATCGAAAAAGGTGGCAAACGTTTCGTTTACTCATTCTTCGAACATATCTGGGTTCCAGAAGCAGCAACTAACAAAAAAGAAGCTAAAGAATTCTTATCATTCTTATATTCTGATAAAGCAGCAGCAATCTTTGCTAAACATAATGCTGCTCAACCAATTCAAGGTGTAACAAGCAAATTACCTGCTGAATTACAAAGCTTATACAAAGTTGTAGATGAAGTGGACGGAGTTATCAATGGTAACTTTATTGCTACAAAACCAGTTGAAGGTGTAAACATGAAAGAAACATTATACGGTCAAATCGACTCTGTAGCATCTGGTCAAAAATCTGTAGCAGATTGGCAAAAATCAGTTGAAGAAGTTAGCCAAAAATTAAGTGCGGCTGTTGAAAAATAATTCTTCGACTAGTTTGAATGGATAGAAAAGGAGCTGGGAAAAGGGGCTCTTCCGGAAAGATAAACTCAGTTTTAAGTAGTTTCAAAGTTCCAAGAGTTTTCTTTCAGGAGGCAGCCATTCCCAGCTTTATTTTATACTTAAATAAAAGATAGGAGCATGAAGATGAATAATCGTCGGAAAAAAGAACGTGCAGGATTTATCCTAGCATGTATATTACCTGCCATTATATTATTTCTTACTTTCTTAATTTATCCAACGATTGAAGTGTTCAGAATGTCCATGTATCGTTGGGGTGGATTTTCAAAGAACAAACAATTTGTAGGATTTGATAATTTTGTAACCTTATGGAAAGATGAGAATTTTTCAAGAACAATTCAAAATACAATTTTATTAATTGTCATTGTAACGATTGTAACAGTTGTTTTAGCAGTGTTATTTGCATCAATTTTAACAACTGAGAAAATTCGTGGAAATAATTTCTTTAGAATTATTTTCTATATTCCGAATATTTTATCAATTGTAGTTATTGCCGGTTTATTTGCAGCGATTTATGATCCAAATGGTGGTTTATTAAATGCCATTTTACCAAAAGCATTGGAACGTTTATGGTTGGGAGACCAAGGAGTTGTCATTTATTCTTTAGCCTTTGCTTTAATTTGGCAAGCAATTGGGTATTATATGGTAATGTATATGGCTGGGATGGCAAATATTCCATCTAGCTTATATGAAGCAGCTGATCTAGACGGTGCAGGAAAAATTGGTAAATTCTTCAATGTAACATTGCCGTTAATTTGGAATAGTATTCGTACAACATTAACATTCTTCATTATTAGTACGATTAACTTAAGTTTCT
>NZ_CAUQUN010000017.1:0-39388 GCF_963521425.1 uncultured Granulicatella sp. | reverse complement strand
CGTAGGAACACCAGATCCAGCGACAGTACAAGTGAAAGATAAGAATGGAACACCAGTAAAAGCTAACTACACACCAACAGTAACACCAGTCGTTCCAGAAGGAGTACCTGCAAAATCAACAGGTATCCAAGGTGAAAAACAAGAGGGAACACCAGAATTCAAACCAGGAAACCCTAATGTACCAATCGATGAAGAAGTAGCTCCAACATTAGAAGGTGCTGATGAAGAAGGTAAAGTTGTAGTACCAGGAGAAGGAACATACACAATCGACAAAGACGGTAAAGTAACATTCACTCCAGAACCACAATTTACAGGTACAGCAAAAGGAGTAACAGTAAAACGTGTAGATAAGAATGGAACACCAGTAACGGCTAAATACACACCAACTGTTATACCAGTAACTCCAGTTGGAAAACCTGCAGAATCAACAGGACTTCAAGGTATGAAGCAAGAAGGAACACCAGAATTCAAACCAGGAAATCCTAATGTACCAATTGATGAAACAGTAGCACCTGTTTTAGAAGGTGCAGACAAAGATGGTAAAGTTGTAGTACCAGGAGAAGGAACTTATACAATCGACAAAGACGGTAAAGTAACGTTTACTCCAGAACCACAATTTGTAGGTACAGCAAAAGGAGTAACAGTAAAACGTGTAGATAAGAACGGAACACCAGTAACGGCTAAATATATACCAACTGTTACACCAGTAATTCCTAAAGGTGAACCAACAAAAACTGTTAATAGTAAAGGTGTAACACAAACAGGAAAACCTACATTTGAAGCTGCAAATGCTAATACACCAATTGATGAAAAAGTAGCTGCAACATTCGAAGATGGTTCAACAGAAAAAGTAGTACCAGGAGAAGGTAAATATACAGTATCACCAGATGGAACAGTAACATTTGTTCCAGAAAAAGATTTTGTTGGAAAAGCCAAAGGTGTTATTGTAAGACGTGTAGATACAGCTGGAAATCCAATTACAGCAATGTACTTACCAGTTGTAACTCCAGAATTACCGGAAGCACACCCAGAATTTACTACTAATTATCAAGGTGTAACACAAACAGGAAAACCAAACTTTGTACCTGCAAGCTCTAATACAGCTATTGATGAAAAAGTGCCTGCAACATTCGAAGATGGTTCAACAGTAAAAGTAGTACCAGGAGAAGGAACTTATACAGTATCACCAGATGGAACAGTAACATTTGTTCCAGAAAAAGACTTCATTGGAACTGCTAAAGGAGTACTTGTAATGCGTGTCGATATAGATGGAAATCTAATATTCGCAGCATATATTCCAACAGTAACTCCTAATAAACCAGAAACTGAAACAAATTCTTCACCAGCTACTCAAGAAAAAGTATCTCGTCAAGAATTACCACAAACAGGAACTGGTTCAGAATTCGCAATCTTTGGAGCAGCTGCAACAGCAATCCTAGCAGGTTTAGGAATGGTAGCTCCAACAAAAAAAGATGAAGAATAATGATTTATAAATAGATATTAGTCTATTATTTAGAAACACTCTCGAGAAATCGGGAGTGTTTTTTGATGAGTGAATGTAATGAACAAATAAAATTTCAGAAAAAAGTAAAAGAAAAGTTAGTAATAAAAAGAAATAATGTTATAATTGGAAGAATTATTTGGAAAGAGTATTTTCATGATAATCAATGAATAAAAAAATATATCGCAGACGATTAATTAATAATTATATATTCTATTGTGAAAAAAAGATATAATAACTTCTAAAACGTCTTAAAATATAAAATATTATTATTTTATATTGATTTTATATTGTGAATACTATATAATAATATTGCTTTAGTTATAAAAAAACTGAAGATGTATATAACTTAAATATTTAAAGGAGATGAATTATGGGTAAGAATAATAAGCAAACAGTCACGAAACGATTCCAACGTTTTGGAATTCGTAAGTTTAATCAAGGCGTAGCCAGTGTTATGATTGCAAGTGGAATGTTCTTTTTAGCAGGTGGTATGGTATCTGCGGACGAAGTAACTCCATCAAAAGCAACAGAAACAACTGCAGTAGCTGAGAAAAAAGAAGAAGCAGTGAATGCTGAAAAACAGGAAGCAACAACTGCTGCAAAACATGAAACAGCATCAGCTAAAAAAGAGGAGGCAGCAATTGTTGAAAAACAAGAGGCAACTCCTAAAAAAGAAGAAGCTACAAATCGTCCATCGATTGTAGAAAAAGTAAAGAAAGATATTTTAAAAGCAAGTGTTAATACTTTAGAAGAAAAGTTGAAATCAGCACAAGACGCAGATTCAACAGCGGTTCAAACTGCACGTGAAGTGTTAGCTTCAGCAAAAGCAGTTTTAGAAAATGATTCAGCTACTTTAGAAGAAGTAAATGCACAAACAGAAGCAGTAGTTGCATTAAGTACAGTCGTTACTGAAGCTAAAGCTCAAGCTTTTGATAAAAAGTTAGAAGAAAAGAAAGCTGAAGAAGCAAAAGCTAAAGAAGAAACTGCAACAACAGAAGAAAAAGAAGTTGAAGCAGTTAAAACTCAATTAACACAAGTCGCTTCAGAAGCAGAAGTAACAAATACTCTTGCAAAAACTGAAGTAAGCAAAAAAGAAGTTAACGATGAAGCAAAAGTTGCTATTGAAAAAGCAGTCGTAGCTAATGCAGAAGCGTTAAAATTAGCAAAAGAAGTATTAGCAAACAAAAACGCAACTAAAGCACAAATCGATAATAGCTTAGCTCAATTAGATGCATCTATTAAAGCGGTATATAGTCAATTAGAAAACGCAGGAGCTAAACGTAATGATAAATTCGAAGTGAATTTACCAGATGCGCAAACAACTCCACTCAAAGATGCAAGTACAGAAACTGGTAAAAAATGGTTAGCAGATCATGGATATTCTTCATTAGCAGATATTCCAATCTTAAATAAAGGTAAAGATGACAAAGCTATCCAAAACTTAGGAAAACAAATCCAATGGTTAGATTTTTCTGATACAGCAGCATGGACTAATTTAAAATCTAATGGTCAGTTACAAGTAGGTTCTGTATTTACAAAACAATTAATTCCTGGTTATATCGTTAAATTGACGGTTAAGGAATTAAAACCATTCCATGCAACTGAGATTTATAAAAATCGTGTAGCTGGAACTGCAAATGAAGATACTTATGATGCTTCTGCTCCAAACGTATTTAAAGATGGACAAGCGAATGGTATCGGTGGTTCAGCTCAAACAAATTGGTCTCATATTAAAAATGCTGGTCTTGATTCAACTCCACATAAAACTACTATAGCAGGAACAAATGATAGAGCAGAACAAAAAAATGGTACTATTGGAGGGGTAGTTTTTAAAGTTGAAGCTACTTACAATGGTAAAGAAACAAAACCTGGTATCGTTATGACTACAGGGGAAGATATTGGGGATGCTGAATCTGAAATTTATACAACAAATGGTACACCATGGGACTTAGTTGCAATGGTTGGTAACGAATCAGAAACAAAACCTTATAACCCACTATCAAAATTAAAAAATGTAACAAGTCCAAACTTATTCTCTACAGCGAGCGCAGGAGTTCAAAAAGCATTAGCTAATGGTAGTTTTGCAACTCCAGATGCGGCGACAGGTGGATTAGGTTCACAAGTGTTTGGTGGATACCAAGATAATGGTGGACGTGCAACTCCTATCGTTGCAACAGCTGGTCCTTCAGAAGTAGGTATGTTCATGATTTCTGGTGGTGCTCAATCATCTATGATCGGTATTAAGTTATCTGACTTCGGAGATCTTCCAGAATCATACGGAACTGCAGAACACTTCATCAGAACGGAGGCATTAAACTACAAAACAAACACAATCGAAGAAATACAACAACCATACTTAGGTAAAGTGAAAGCTGACCCTGAGGCAGTTAATGGTACTCGTGTAACTGGAGTAGGTTCAGATGATGAAACTGATTCTGCTGATGAAGGTGTAGATCAATTAGTATCTGCAGAGAACGTAGTAAACAACAAAGATACAGGACGCCCAGAAGTTCAATTAATTAGAGGACCAGAAAACACTTATAAAGTAAAAGTTATTGCTTCAGTGAATGGTAATGATAAATATAAAGGAACTAATGAGAATGCATATGTTCGTGGATTTATCGATTTCAATGGAAATGGTAAGTTTGATAAAGGTGAAGAATCAAATGTCGCAGAAGTATCTGCAAATGGTCAAGAAGTAGAATTAACATTTACGAATACTCAAGTAGTTGACACAAGTAAAGATACTGTTAACTTCCGTGTTCGTATCGCAAAAGATAGAAAACAAGTAGAATCACCAACAGGAATTGCTTATACAGGGGAAGTTGAAGATAACCAAATCCAAGTAGTTCACCCACCACGTGGAGACTATGAAGAAACTACTGGTAAACAAGGTGAAAAACAAAACATTGGTATCGAGTTTATTAACCGTGTAGAAGCTGATGCATCTGAATTAGGTTCTAACAATGGAAAAACTACATTCAATGCTTATGGTAAAATTAGCTATACTGAACAACGTAACTCAATTAGTTTAGCATCAACTAAGAAAGTTCAAACTGAAGGTGTAATGATCGTAGATCCTAATGGAAATTTAGTTAAATCATATACTAAAGCAGGACAAGGTACTTATGAAGTAACTGACACTGGTGTAACATTTACTCCAGAACCTCAATTCGTAGGTAAAGCGGATGGTATCGTACTTCGTGCGGTAGATACTAACGGTGAGTCAACTGGATGGACTGCATTAACAGCTCAAAACAAACTAGCTAATGTTAATGATGGTACACACACAACTACTACAAAAACTATGGATGCAGTTTATGTACCGAACGTAACTCCAAAAGAAATCACTGCAAATCCTGAAACATCAACAGATGTTCAAGGTAAAGAACAGAAGAAAACTCCAACATTCACAGCAGGAGCAGGAACAGACAATGCTACACCTGTAACTCCAAGTGCACAGTACCCAGCTAAATTAGTAGATCCAAAAACTGGCGCTAAAGTTGACTCTGTAACGGTTGATGGAGAAGGAACTTACACAATTAACCCAACAACAGGTGAAGTAACATTCCAACCACTTCCAACATTCACAGGAACAGCTTCAGGTGTTGACGTAACATTAACAGCACCAGTAGGTCAAGATAAAGATGGTCAACCTGTAACAGCGACAGCTACTACAAAATACACTCCAACAGTAACTGCTGTAGAACCAACAGCTAAACCAGCAGACTCAGCAGGAGTACAAGGTGAAACTCAAAAAGGAACTCCTACATTCACAGCAGGAAATGCAGAAGTACCAATTAAAGAAAACTCTCACAAGCTTCTAGATAAAGAAGGAAATGAAGTTCAACCTGGACAAACAACTCCAGCATACGCTGAAGATGGAGTCACTCCAGTAGGTACTTACTCAATCGACCCAGCGACAGGTGAAGTAACATTCACACCAACTGATAAAACTTACACTGGTAAAGTAACACCAGCTAAAGTACAAGCAGAAGATAAAAACGGAACTAAGGTAAACACTACTTACACTCCACATATCGTAGGTGTCACACCAACAGCAACACCAGCGGAATCTTCAGGTATCCAAGGACAGCCACAAGATGGAACAGTATCATTCACTAAAGGTGAAACAACAATCGAAGGTGAGAAAAAATCAGTTCCAATCAAAGCTAACTCAGCGGTTCTACTTGATGCTTCAGGTAATCCAGTAGCACCAGGTACTCCAGTAGACGCTTTAGATCCAGAAGGAAACAAAGTAGGGGAATACACAATTGATCCAGCTACTAACAAAGTAACATTCACACCAACTAACAAAGAATACAAAGGTAAAGTACAGCCAGCTAAGGTTCAAGCAGAAGACGAAAATGGAACAAAAGTTTCAACAACTTACACTCCATCTATCGTAGGTGTCACACCAACTGCTTCACCAGCTGAAACAACTGATGTACAAGGTGTTGAACAATCTAAAGAAGTAACATTTAAGCCTGGTAAAGCAACTGTTAATGGTGTTGAAAAAGAAGTGCCAATCGACACTACTTCATATAAACTATTAGATGAAAATGGACAACCGAAAGATTCAGTACCAGCTAAAAATCCAGCAGGAGATGTTATTGGTACTTACACACTAAAAGTTGTAGACGGTAAAGTAACTGCGGTGTTTACACCAACTGATAAAACATACGCAGGTGAAGTTGAACCAGTTACTATCCAAGCTAAAGATACAAATGGAACTCCAGTAACAACAACTTACACTCCAAACATCACTCCAGTAGAACCAACAGGAAAACCAACAACAACTGAAGGTGCACAAGGACAACCTCAAGAAGGAACTCCAACATTCACTCAAGGTGACGATAAAGTTCCTATGAAGATTGATGCTGAACAACCAGCTAAATTAATCGACCCAGATACTGGAAAACCAACTGATGCAACAACAATCCCAGCGAAAGACGCTAAAGGAAATACAGTTGGTACTTACACAATTGATCCATTAAGCGGTAAAGTAACATTCACACCTAATAAAGATTTCGTGGGGACTCCAGTACCAGCAACAGTTCAAGCGAAAGATGCGAATGGAACTCCTACAACTGCTACTTATACACCAACAGTTAAACCAGTGACTCCAGTAGGTGTGAATACATTTACGGAAGATATTCAAGGGGCACCTCAAAGTGGCAAACCAGAATTCAAACCTGGTAAAACTACAATTGATGGTAAAGAAGTAGAAGTACCAATGGATGATAATACTCCAGCTAAATTAGTTGACCCAACTACAGGACAAGAGGTTACTAGCGTAACAATTCCAGGAGAAGGAACTTATACAGTAGATCCAGATGGAACAGTACACTTCACTCCAGAGCCACAATTCCACGGTAAAGGTAGAACATTAACTGTAGTTCGTCAAGATACTAACGGAACAAAAGTTACAGCAGAATACACAGCTGTAGTACACCCAGCATCTCCAGAAGGAACAGAAGTTGAAACTGCAGGTGTTCAAGGTAAAGAACAAAGTGGTAAACCAAACTTCATCGGTGGTAAAGTAACGATTGACGGTGTTGAAAAAACTGTTGAAATCGATAATAATGTACCAGCGAAACTAATTGATCCTAAGACAGGTCAAGAAGTAACAACTGTAACAATTGACGGAGAAGGAACTTACACAGTTGCAGAAGATGGAACTGTAAGATTCACTCCAGATAAAAACTTCAAAGGTAAAGGTACTGAATTAACAGTTAAACGTGTTGACAAAAATGGTACTCCAGCACTTGGTAAATACTCAGCGGTAGTAATCGGGGTGAAACCAACTGCAGAACCATCAGTAACTTCAGATATTCAAGGTCAAACTCAAAGCCAACTAGTTAAATTCAAAGGTGGGGTAGTTGAAGTTGAAGACCCAATGACTAAAGCTAAAACTGAAGAAGTAGTAGCAATCGATCCAACAACTTACACACTACTTGATGAAAAAGGACAACCAGCTACAGAAGTACCAGCTAAAGATCCAAAAGGAAATGTAATTGGTAAATATACTCTTACAACAGAACCTGGTAAAGATCCAGTTGCAGTATTCACTCCAACAGATAAAACTTACTCAGGAGAAGTTAAACCAGTAACAGTTCAAGCGAAAGATACAAATGGAACAGCTGTAACAACAACTTACACTCCAAATATCACGCCTGTTAAACCAACTGCGAAAGGAACAACTTCTGAAGGTGCACAAGGTCAAGAGCAAAGCGGAACTCCTACATTTACTGAAGGAAACACTAAAGCTCCAATCGATCCAACTGTACCAGCTAAACTAATCGATCCAGAAACTGGTGAACCAACTGATGAAACTTCAGTAGAAGTACCAGGAGAAGGAACTTACACAATCAACCCAGAAACTGGTGAAGTAACATTCAAACCAGAACCAAACTTCACAGGTAAAGCACAAGGTGTTGAAGTTCAACGTAAAGATACAAACGGAACTCCAGCTACAGCTAAATACATACCAACAGTTAAACCAGTAACACCAAAATCAGATGACGTAGTATCTGAAGATGTACAAGGTGCTAAACAAACTGGAACTCCAGTATTCACACCAGGTAAAACAACAGTTAACGGTAAAGATGTAACTGTAGAATTATCTGATGAACCAGCTAAATTAGTAGATCCGAAAACAGGAGAATCAGTAGATTCTGTAACAGTTCCAGGAGAAGGAACTTACACAGTAGCTCCAGACGGAACTGTAACATTCACTCCAGAAAAAGACTTCACAGGTAAAGCTAGTGGTGTAACAGTTAAACGTACTGACAAAAATGGTACAGAAGTAACAGCTAAATACACACCAACAGTTAAACCAGTAACACCAACTGCAGAAGGTGTAACAACAACTGATGTTCAAGGAGCTAAACAAACTGGTAAACCAGAATTTACAGCAGGTAAAACAACAGTTAACGGTGTAGAAAAAACTGTAGAACTTGATAATACTAAACCAGCTACATTCGAGGATGGTTCAACTACGAAAGAAGTGCCAGGAGAAGGAACTTACACAGTAGCTCCAGACGGAACTGTAACATTCACTCCAAATAAAGACTTCACAGGTCAAGCTAAAGGTGTAACAGTTAAACGTGTTGACAAAAACGGAACACCAGTAACAGCTAAATACACTCCAGTAGTATTACCAGTAACTCCAACAGGTAAAGACGTAACATCAATCGGTGAAAAAGGACAACCTCAATCAGAAACTCCAGTATTCACACCTGGAACTACTAAAGTAAACGGTAAAACTGTAACAGTACCAATCGATGAAACAGTAGCTCCAACTCTTGAAGGTGCTGATAAAGATGGTAAAGTAGTAGTACCAGGAGAAGGGACTTACACAATCGATAAGAATGGTAAAGTAACGTTCACTCCAGAAAAAGACTTCGTAGGAAAAGCTAAAGGTGTAACAGTTAAACGTGTTGACGAAAACGGAACACCAGTAACAGCTAAATACACACCAACAGTATTAGGTAAAACAACTACAGAAAACGTAGTATCTGAAGGTGCTAAAGGACAACCTCAATCTAATACTCCAGTATTCAAAGGGGATGTAGATGCTACAGTAGCTCCAACATTTGCTGATGGAACAACTGAGAAGAGAGTACCAGGAGAAGGAACTTATACAATCGATGCGAATGGTAAAGTAACATTTACTCCAGAACCAAACTTTGTAGGAACAGCTACTCCAGTAGAAGTTGTACGTAAAGATAAGAATGGAAGAACTATCAAAGCTTCTTACACACCAACAGTACAACCTAATACGAAATTTGTAGTAGTTGGAAAAGATGGTAAAGAAACAGAATTAATCCCATCTAAAAATGGTATTAACCCATCAGAAAGTATTCCAGGATATAAAGTTGTTAAGACTGAAACAGATGAAAAGGGAAATACAAAACATATCTATGAACCAGTAACAACTAAATTCTTAGATAAGAATGGAAACCCAATTCCAGCAACAACAACCGAAGAAGGAACAAAAGATCCTAAGAATATCCCAGGATATAAAGTGGTAGAAACTAAGAAACTTCCAAATGGGGACATTGAATATATTTACGAAAAATTAACAACTTCTTATATTGATGAAGAAGGGCACGAAATTCCAGGAAATCCAACTGAAGATGGAGTATATCCAAATAAAGCAATCCCAGGATATAGATTGGTAGAATCAACTATAACTCCAGAAGGAGATGTAGTAAATGTTTACGCACCAATTCAAACATTCTTTAAAGATAAAGATGGAAATAGTATTCCAGGATTCCCTGTCGAAAAAGGAACAACTCCTAAGAAAGAAATTCCAGGATACGTATTTGTAGAAACTAAGATTTTACCAAACTCTGATATAGAGCATATCTATGAAAAAGTATCTTCAATGCCTGTAGAAAAACCAGTACTTCAAGAAAAAGTGGCACGTCAAGAGTTACCACAAACAGGTACAGGACAAGAAACAGCATTCTTAGGTGCAGCAACTAGTGCAATCTTAGCAGGATTAGGACTTGTAGCTCCAAAAAGAACTAAAAAAGACGAAGAATAAGATTACTTTGTAAAAAGTCTAATTTTTCATATGACACCCTCGAGAAATCGAGGGTGTTTTTAGTTGTTAATAAATGTTCTTGAAAGAGAATGTTAGTAGTATTTTTTGGTAAAAAATCTCTGTAAAGAGTGCTATAATAACAATGAATTACAGATATTTGCTGTAAATAGAGTAATAATAAAACTTATTAAATTGGGAGGTTGATAGTTATGATGTTTTCTGATGATCGAAAATTTGCCCTTAGTGGTTGGTTTCAAGTACATGAAAGAGAGTTATACAATAGACGCTTTAAATTACAAATCTTTTTGATGTTATATGAATTTTTCTCTGAAATAGAAAATGACGAATCGGATTTGAATTTTCTATTTGGAGTAGAAAAAGGTCCGGTTTTTGGGGCTGTATGGGATGATTATGGTACAATTTGCGATGGCTTTCACATTTCTTCTAAATATAGATATGAAAAAAAAGTCATTAATGTAAATGAAAATAGAGCAAAGAGATGTGCATTTATCGTTCAAATACTGACAGAAGAAGAATGGTCCAGTTTGATGAAGAAGTTAAATATTTACAAAGCAAAAGAAAGTGAAATTTTGAAACATAAATATAAAATAGCGGAGTTAGACTTGGCTGATTTGAATGATGAGGATATCAATCTGATAACGATGCTGAATAATCTGTATTCTAGTGAACTAGTTGAAAATAGTGAGATTATTACAGTAAAAAAGAAAATTTTCGTAGTTTCAAAAGTTGATTACGAGAATATTATTCAGAATCATATGGAGAGATTAGAGAAATTAGCGAAAAAACCCAAGTTATATAATCCCGTGTTCGTTAAATTAGATGATGAAGGGGAGCTTGTAGTAGAATAGATAGAAAAAATCTGTTAAATATTTGTTTGCAAAGCTTACAGTTAGTAATTTGATTTTTTAAAAATAGTCCATCTTAGAAAAGTATGGTATAATAATGATTAACTATGAATAAATGTGTAGTAACAGATTTAGGTCATAGGTGTAAGAGAAGATTAATGATAAATATAATAAATAGAATAAGAAAGGAAAACCTATGGCAAGAGATATTGGAATTGATTTAGGGACTGCAAATATTTTAATTTATTTAAAAGACCGTGGAATCATCTTAAATGAACCATCATTAGTTGCTGTTGATGATAAAACGAATACAGTGATTGCAGTTGGTGAAAAAGCTTACCAAATGTTAGGTAGAACACCAAGAGATATTTCAGTTATTCATCCACTAAAGGGTGGTGTTATTGCGGATATTTCAGTAACAGAACAATTATTAGAAATGTTTATTCAAAAATTACATTTAAATGCATTTTTTCAAAAGCCAGATATTTTAATTTGTACGCCAACAAATGTAACAACTGTGGAACAAAAGGCTATTATTCAAGCTGCGATTAAGTGCGGTGGACATTCAATTTATTTAGAAGAAGAACCAAAAGTTGCAGCAGTAGGCGTTGGTTTAGATATTTTCTCACCTTCTGGGAATATGATTGTTGATATTGGTGGAGGAACAAGTGATATTGCAGTACTTTCGATGGGAGCTACTGTATCTAGCCGTTCGATTAAGTTAGCTGGAGATGATATGGATCACCAAATTATGGATTATATCAAAGAGAAGTATCAGTTAATTATCGGTGAGAGAACAGCAGAAGCGATTAAGATGGATTTAGGTTCTGCAGTAGAAGTGGAAACACAGTCTGATATGATTATTAAAGGTCGCGATATGACAACTGGATTACCGAAGACGGTAACGATTTATACAAATGAAATCTATCATTGCTTAAAAGAAATTTTAGATACGATTTGTGAAGAAACACGTCTCGTATTAGAAGATACACCTCCAGAATTAGCAGGAGATATTATTGAACGAGGAATTGTGGTAACTGGTGGTGGAGCTTTAATTTATGGTATTGACCGTATGTTATCCGAACGATTACAAGTTCCAGTATTTTTAGCAGATAATCCATTGGAAAGTGTTGCTATTGGAACAGGAATTTTATTAGATCGTATTAAGAAAGAACGCGGTCTATTTGATGGGTTTAGACGTTTATTTTCTTCCAAACGTGTAGTTATGAATCCAACAGCGAATGTATTTGATGATAATACGAGTCGTCATTCGTAAGAGGTGAGGACATGTTTAAGAGATTAGAACATTTTTATAATAGCAAGCCATTTTTTTTAATCGTAATGATTCGAATTGCCTTATTTTTGGGATTAGCTTTGATTCTTTTTATTTTAGGGCTTATGATTGGTTATAGTATCCTTGGTGGCGGAGGTAGTCCTTTCTCAGTATTTTCATGGGAAATTTGGCAGAAGATTTTTGATTTTATTCAATAAGCATTATCTTTGACCTTTATTGACAAATTCGTTACACTAATAGAGAAATTGAAATTTTAAAGAGAGATGGAGGATTCAACATGAATTTAATTCCTACAGTTATTGAGCAGTCATCGCGTGGTGAACGTGCTTATGATATTTATTCAAGATTATTAAAAGATCGTATTATTATGGTTAGTGGGCCAATTCAAGATGATATGGCAAATGCAATCATTGCGCAATTATTATTTTTAGATGCACAAGATCCTGAAAAAGATATTTATATGTATATTAACTCTCCAGGAGGAAGTGTTACAGCAGGACTAGCAATTTACGATACGATGAATTTTATTAAAGCAGATGTTCAAACAATTGCGATGGGATTAGCAGCTTCAATGGGTTCATTCTTATTAACAGCTGGCACAAAAGGAAAACGTTATGCGTTACCGAATGCTGAAATTTTAATTCACCAACCTTTAGGTGGAGCTCAAGGACAAGCCACTGAAATTGAAATTGCAGCTCGTCAAATTTTAAAAACTCGTGAACGTTTAAATGCGATTTTAGCAAAACAAACAGGGCAAAAACTTAAAACAATCGAGAAAGATACAGATCGTGATAATTATATGACTGCTCAAGAAGCGTTAGAATATGGCTTGATTGATGCAATCATGACAAACTCAAAAGATTTACAATAGTAGATAGGATGGAGTCGCCGATTTCTTAGGAATGAGGCGACTTTTTTTGTGTGATGATGAGAGTGGTAGCTAGTTGTAGATAGTTTTAATCGGATAGAAAAACTTAGATTTACTAAAATTTGCAATTCGTTTTGTTTTTGGTATAATAAAGATACAAAAAGAGCCGAGCGGTAACTCGACTCTAATGTAGACCGTTGAAAAGACGGTGGCTAAATGTTGATATTATAAATAACGTCGCTCAATTAGTCCAAGTTTAGAGCGGTGTTATTTTTTTGTCTTAATTTCTATCAGTTTGACAACAAGCGCTACTAATGCAACTAGTAGAGTCGCAAAAGAACATACCAGTGTCAATGCTTCATAGACTGACAAAGTACAACCTCCTTTCGATAGATTTTAAACAGATGCCCATAAGCATCACCTACCTTTATAAGAGATTGCCACCGCTTTAAAACTTTCTACGCAGAGAGTGTACCATAAATGAATTGCGAAAAACAGTATAATGTGACAAAATTTATATGCTTCATAGAGGAAATACCGTTTTCCAAAGATCATATTGGGAGACGGTATTTTTTATGGACAAATCGCTATTTACCAAAAATCATCATCTAAACCACTCTAGATAATAAAATCATTCCAAAGTAGTATGGACAGTTCTATAAGATAAACCTATAATGAAGACAATAAAAGGGGGAATACAAATGAAAGATGTAACCAATAGTGCTAATCGAAGTGCGAGAAATCAACAAGGAAAGAGTTTTCGATTGAATTTTTCAAAATCAATTTTATATGTCATTGCAGTAGTTATTATTGCACTCTACTATTATAAAAATCTACCACCAATTCACTATGCTTCACCTGCTTTTTGGGTGTTTTTAGCCTTAATTTTAGTATTAGTCGGAGCAATTGAATGGGTGACAGGAGCTAGTATTGCTTTTAAAACTAGTACTAGTAAGTTTTCTTGGGAACAAGTGAATCAATCTAAAAGTCACATAGTCTCTAAAGTTGTGTTATCTATAGTCGGAGTTTTAATCGTTATTGCTGCGGCAAGTCATTTTATCTTGTCTCCATTATTTTTTGCTGAATCTTATTCTAAAATGATTCAAGTTCAAAATGCAGACTTTGCGACGGATTTTCCTAAGACAGATGTGACACAAATTCCATTAATTGATCGTGACACAGCTTCAAGATTAGGCAATCGTCGAATCGGAGCTTTGACAGATCTAGTTTCTCAATTCGAAGTGGCAGAAGATTATACACAAATTAATATTCAAAATCATCCGTATCGTGTATCTCCATTGAAATATGCAGGATTTTGGAAATGGTTCTCCAATCATCAAGATGGAATTCCAAATTATATGCAAGTAGATATGGTTACTGGGGATGTAGAAGTGAAGAAACCAGATCAACCAATTCGTTATAGTGAAGCAGAGTATTTCAACCGTAATATTCATCGTCATTTACGTTTCCATCATCCATTTACTTTATTTGGTAGTCCAAGTTTTGAAGTAGACGATGAAGGAACTCCGTATTATATTGCTTCAACGTATAGTCGTAACTTTTTTTTAAGAGAACCAGAAGTGAATGGTTTAATTACGGTGAATGCTTTAACAGGTGAAAGTAAGCATTATAATTTACAAGAAATTCCTCATTGGGTAGACCGTGTGTATAGTGCGGAATTAATTTTACATCAGTTAGAAATGAATGGAAAATATAAATTAGGATTCTGGAATACGATTTTCTCTAAAAAAGGAGTGACAGTTCCTACAAAAGGGTATAATTACTTACCAATGAATGATGATATTTACCTTTATACAGGAATTACTTCGGTGGCTTCTGATAATTCAAATATTGGATTCGTATTAGTCAATACTCGTACAAAAGAAGCAAAAATGTATCCAGTATCTGCAGCAGAAGAATTCTCAGCAATGAGTTCTGCAGAAGGTAGTGTTCAAGAAACAGGCTATAAAGCAACCTTCCCACTACTGATAAGTTTAAATGGCAAACCGATGTATATTTTATCCTTAAAAGATAGTTCAGGACTGATTAAAAAATATGCGTTAATTGATGTAGAAAATTATCAAAACGTTTATGTAGAAACAAGCGTCAGTCGTTTAATTCAAAAATATGAACAATCTGCACCAACGGAAGAAGTTGGAACAGATAGTGATGATCATTTAACAAGTGTGACAGGAAAAGTTCAAGATATCCAAGGTGTCGTTATCAATGGAAATACGATTTACTACTTATTAGTAGATGATAAAGTCTATCGTGCTCCAGCGACAATTCAAAATCGTTTACCATTCTTAGAAAAAGAAAAACAAGTAGAAATGCAAGTAACTCCTCATGGAGAAGTTAGAAGTATTGTGATTAAATAAATAATTAAAAGAAGTATTTAGAAAAAATTCTAAGTACTTCTTTTTTATACATTTTAATAAAAGAAGTGAACTAGCAACAATGAGGCGAGAAAAGTCATTAAATAAAAAATTAGGAAGAAATTTAGAAATAAAAGTGAAAAAAATAACAAAAGTATTGACAAATGTAGACAGGTAGTTTAAAATGTTTCCGCTAAAAAGACTATCGATATAATTGCTTATATATTTAATGGTTTTCTTTAGCAAAATAAAAACATATTTATATCTCTTTAAAATACATAGTGTATATAAGAAATATAAAGGTTAGGAGAAGAGAGATGAAACAAAAGCAAAGTTTAAGAGCGATTCAAGCTCAACGATATTTACGATATAGTATTCGTAAGTTTACTGTAGGTGTAGCTAGCGTTGCGATAGCAACAGGAATTTTGATGGTTGGGAATCCTCAAGTTCAGGCTGCGGAAAAAACGGAGGTATCTACTTCATTAGTTGAACCTTCAAGTGAGAATAAACTTTTAAAACTTGCCGAAACAACTAGTCATGAAGGAAGTGAGAAGGAAGTAGTCGATAAAACTGTTGAGAAGAAAGAAGCAGAGGATAAATCTCATGATAAAGATTCAAAAGAGGGTATAGTTGAAAAAAATCATGAAGAAATCAGTAATAAAGCTGTAACCAATACTATCATAGAAAAAATTCAGACTGAAAAATTAGAAGAGCAATTAAGTAAAGTCGAAGCAAGATTAGCTCAACTTCCTGATACAAAAGAAACAAAGTCAGCAATCGATTCTGCAAAAGAATTAGTAGCGAAAGCTCATGAATTATTGAAAGCAGAAGATAAAACACAAACAAAAGTTGACACTATGGAAAAACAACTATCTAGTCAATTAACGATTTTAAATAGTATGAAAACGGAAATTGATAAAGAAGAAAAAGAACATAAAAATAATGATCCACGTAATGGAAAAGCAATTCCTGGTAATGGAGAAAGTAGTCTAAGAGCTCCTGAAACACAATCAAATAATGATGTATCAATTGATGGTGGTAAAATTACTGCGAACGGTTCAATTTCGACTGAACCAAGAATGGGAAGTTATTCAGGAGTTAATAATATTAGTTATAATTTAAAATTCAAAGATAATGCATATAAACAAGGAGATAGATTTAGCATTACTTTTGAAGAATTAGGTAATGGGGATAGTTTACCTAAACAGTTAAGTAAAGATGGAAAAGTTTTTGCAAATTTAGTAAAAACAGAAGAATTATATACTCAAACATATGGTAAAAATGGAACACAAAATAAAACTCCATTCTGGGCTCAACGTGATGATTCTGTATCTTTAGAAGAAAAAGAAGCCGGACATATACAAAATAGAGGGACTAAAACACGCTTTATTTATGAATTCACTTCAGCAATTGAAAGCTTGAATGATGTATCGGTCAAAGGTTCTATTAATAATTACAGTTTACGTTATCCACAAATTAGTGAAGACAAAGAAGTGACAAGTAAGATTCTTGTTAATGATCAACCGGTTGTTGAGAAAAAATATATCATGAATAAAACAAATATCGAAGTAGATAAGGAAAGCAATGCACCTTCAGTATTATCTACAACCGGTAGTATGGACATTAGTGAAAGTGGAGAATTATTATCACATAATGAAGAATTTCGTTTATCTTCAAATAAGTATGAGTATGAAGCGGGTACTACAATTAAAATTAAGTTGAAAAATAAAAACTTAAATCGATTTGCTAAAATTGGAGATTTTAAACCAGCTAAAGCTAATGTACAAAATAATATTACAACAGCAAATTCAAAAGTGAATGAAAATGGAGTTATTTTAAAAGAACCTCGTGGAGATGTTTATTTCCAAGTAACGAATTTAACAGAAGATGAAGTAACAATCAAAATTGTAAAAGGAAAAGCAAGTAAGGGAATCTTATACAAAGTTGACTGGGCAGCACTTGGTGTTTCTCGTGAACCTGTAAAAGATACATTGAAGTTATATAATAAGAACACCAAGAAATTTGGACCAACAGAAGAAGATATTACCGTTACAAAAGATGGTGTTGAAGGTAATTTAAATTCTCAATTTTCACCAACAATGAGTTTTGAATGGGTTTATCCTAAAAAGAATAACTTTGATGCAAGCGGTACTTGGCTAAAAGAATATTTAGAACTTGGAAATGTTGCAATGCGTTATATTAATGCTGCAAATAATCAACCAATTTTAAAAGCAAAATCAATTGTAAAAGATGGTACTGCCGAAGTTGATAAATTTACTACTGCAAGTCCAACAAAAGATTTTACAGAAGCTAATGTTGCAACAGAAACTAATAATACGACGAAAAAAGAAGAAACTCAAAATGGCAATGTTAAAACTACAACAGCTACTGCTCCATATATTATTAAAGGCACAGATAATAAATACTATGTATTTAAAGAGTATTTAAAAAATAGTCCATATAAGAGAACCTCAACTAGTGGTACAGTTTATGATGCGGTATCTAATATTGTCGCAGCTTATGATGAAGCAAAATACGGAAAAGTTACTGTAAAATATGTAAAAGCTAATGATACTACTTCAGTTCTTAAAGAAAAAGTCTTAAATGATGGAACAGCTAAATTAGAAAATATTGTTGGGAATAACTATTCAGTTACTCCAGATGATGAAATCACTGAAAATGGTGTAGTTTATAAACTTGTCAAAACTGATTTACCAAATAATTCAAATGGAGTATTATCAGAAAATCCTACAGAAGTTGTTTATAAATACGTGGTTAAAAATCAAAAAGCAAATGTTGTCATTAAAACAACTGATGGTAAACATTCCACAACAATAGAATTAACAGGTGAATCAGGAAGTGCATTACCAAATAGTGAGGAAATTACGAATAAAGTTAAAGAATTAAAAGGTAAAGGCTACGAAGTTGAAAGTGATACTTACAATGTAGATGGAGTTCATCCTAATTTTGATGATCAAGAGGATGTGGAAGCAGGAGTTTCAAAACCATCTCAAACCTTTGAAATTACTTTGAAACCTAGAATCGTTGAAGTACCTTCATCAACACCTCATGAAAAAGATAGTCCAGTAGATCCAAATGGAGATACTCCAGATTTGAAATGGCCTGAGGGATTAGCAGAGTCTGATTTGAACACAACTGCTAAACGTGTGATTTCATATGTGAAGAAAGAATCAGATACAGCAACTGAAGAAAAAGCGAAAGATGATACAGTACAAACGGTATCATTCACAAGAAAAGCAACTGTTAATCTTGTTACTAAAGAAGTAACATATACAGATTGGGAAAGTCAAAATAAAACATGGGATAAAGTCGGAGTAGATGTTTTACCAGGATATATTGCTGATAAAAAAGAAATTCCAGCAAAAGAAGTAGCAACTCCTACAAAAGATACAAAAGTAATTCCTGATGAAACTGATAAAGTAACGTATACGAAGATTGGAAGCTGGATTCCAGTAGACCCAACAACAGGTAAAGACGGAGATCCAATTCCATTCCCTAATGATCCAAATGATCCAACGAAGACTGGAGAAATTACACAAATTATTCCTCATAAAGATGGATATACTCCAAAAGATGGAAATGGTACACCACTAGTTCCAGTAAATCCTGCAAATCCAGAACAAGGTTATAAACCACCAAAAATTACGGATCCTAAAGCAAATATCAAGATTACGTATGAAAAAGATGATCAAAAAGCAAAGGTTAAATTCATTTCTGTAGATCCAAAAACTCAAACAGAAACGGAATTAACCGACCATGCATTGACTCTAACGGGTAAATCAGGTGAAACAATTCCTGAAAGTGATGTACAAACTCATATCGATGTGTTGAAATCAATGGGATATGATATCGTTGACAATCCATTTGATAAAGACCCAGTATTTGATACGAAGAAAGATACGAATGACAATATCACTCAAGAGTTTACAATTAAAGTTCAATCTCGTGTGTCAACTGCGAAAACTGTATATGTAGTGGAAGGGGATAAGCCATCTGCAGAAAAAGTAGGAGGAGCTGTTACACCTGGTAAAGACGGTAAAGTTACGAATCCTGATGTAGGTAGTATTTCTACGGACGGAAAAGCAGGTCAAGACATTAAAGTTCCAGTAACCGTTACTTATGGGGCAGATAAATTTAAACGTGATGAGACAGTTGAAGTGACTGTTAAAGTTCTTCCAAAACCAACACCAAAAGGCGTTACAGTCTTAAACGGTACATCAAATGAGAAATTAATTGATGCTATTAGAGCAGATGTTAATAAAGCAATAGATGGACTAACAAATGTTCCTGAAGGGGTAACTCCATTTATAACAGATGATGCGATTGTTACTCCAAAAACTGATAAAAATGGTCAACAAACTCCAGTTACTGTGACGGTTAAATATAGGGATAATGCTACTGGAAAAGTGATTGATGATATTTCAGTGAATGTGGATGTTCCAGTAAATGTAGTTGGTTCAACTTCAACCTCAAAAGTTGTCTTTGAAGGAGATGAATTAACTGCTAAGGATATAAGTGATGCGGTCACTCCAGGAGAAAATGGAACAAAAGGTGAGCCTAAAGATTTAGCAAAAGATATTACTGCTAAACCAGGTGTGAAAGAGGTAACAGTTCCAGTAACTTATACAGACCAAAATGGTGAAACTTTAACAGAACCAGTAAAAGTTAAAGTAACAGTTTTACCAAAACCAACACCAAAAGGAATTTTTGTTGCCAAAGATAGCGACAAGGAAAAAGCAAAAGAAAAAGCTCTTGCCAAAGCGAAAGAAGCTATCGCAGACGGTACTTTCAAAGGAAAACTTCCAGAAAATGTTACGAATGTAAGTATTGATGAGAATGTGGCAAGCCCAGATTTATCAGATGATACGGATGTAAACGTGACTGTGAAATATACGGTTGATGGAGAAGAAAAAACAACGGTTGTTAAAGTTCCTGTTACTGTTGTAGAGGGCGTTCCACAAATTGTTCCAGTGGATGAAAATAATAAACAACCAAATCCAGAAAACAGTATTGATAAAACAGAATATCCAGATGGCGCAACATTTGAATATGATCCAAATACTCCAGTAGATACTACAAAACCTGGTGATTACACAGTCAATGTCATTGTAAAAGATAAAGATGGTACTCCTATTGCAGAAGTCCCTGCAACTGTACGTGTGGTAGAAAGTTATCCACAATTTGTACCAGTAGATAAGGATAAAAAACAACCAGCTGTTGAAGGAAGTATTGATCCTAAAGCATTCCCTAAAGATACAGAGTTTATTTATGAAACTCCAGTAGACACAACAACACCAGGAGAAAAAGATGTTGTTGTAGTAGCAAAAGTTGGAGATAAAGTCATTGCGAAAGTCCCTGCAAAAGTAATGGTTGTAGAACCGAAAACACAATATGTGCCAGTCGATAAAGATAATAAACAACCAGATGCATCTAAGAGTATTGATCCTGAACAATATCCAGATGGAGTAACATTCAAATATAAAAATCCAGTAGATACAACAACACCAGGAGAAAAAGATGTTATTGTAGAAGCGAAAGACGGAGAAGATAAATTGGTAGAAGTTCCTGCTAAGATGAAAGTAGTAAAAGGAAAAGAACAATTAATTCCTGTAAATCCAATTGAAAAACCACAAGCAAGGGATAATATTACTCCAAGTGATTATCCAGAAGGTTCAACATTTGAATATAAAATTCCAGATGGACAAAAAGAACCGTTTGATGCAACAACTGTTGGGGATAAACCAGTAACGGTAGTTGTGAAGGATAAAGATGGTAAAGTATTAGTAGAAGTTCCAGCAACGATTAAAGTAGTAGAAGCGAAACCTACACCAATTGAAACACCAGTAACGAATACACCTATAACAAAAGATGATATTGCCAAATATGTTAAAGTACCGGAAGGTGGAAAAGTAACAAATGTAGAAAATATTCCAGATTTGACAACACCAGGTAAGAAAGCTCCTGTTAAAGTTACAGTTACCTTACCAAATGGAAAAACAATGATAGTGGATGTTCCGGTAAATGTTACACCAGTAAAAGGGATTGAAACACCGGTAACGAAAACGCCATTAACACCAGAAGATTACACTAAAGGAATTACAATTGCAGAAGGTGGAAAAGTAACAAATGTAGAAAACATTCCAGATTTAACAACACCAGGTAAGAAAAATCCCGTTAAAGTAACGGTAGAATTACCAAATGGAAAAACAATTACTGTTGAAGTTCCTGTGAATGTAACTCCAGCTACTGGAATTGAAACACCTGTAACAGATACTCCATTAACAAAAGAAGATATTGAAAAACATGTGAAGGTTCCAGACGGTGGTAAAATTGTTGAAGTAGGTAAAATTCCAGAAGTAAATACTCCGGGAGATAAAGGTACTGTCAAAGTTAAAATTGAACTTCCAAATGGTAAACAAATTGAAGTAGAGGTTCCTGTTAAAGTAACTCCTATCAAAGATATTGTGAAGAAACTTGGTGATCCAATTACAAATGAGGATGTTGAAAAACATATTCAAATTCCAGAAGGAGGAAAAATCATTAGTATTGGAGATAAACCATCTACAGATATTCCAGGAGAAAGACCAAGTATTCCAGTAGTGATTGAATTATCAGGAGGAAAACGTGTTACAGTCAAAGTTCCGGTTATTGTAACTCCTAAAACAACTCCAATTGTTGTTGAAGTTGGAACACCGATTACTCAAGATGATGTGAAGAAACATGTAGACCTTCCTGAAGGATGGAAGATTACGAAAGTTGGAGAAATTCCAAAAATTAATACACCTGGGGACAAACCATCTGTAACAGTTGAATTAGAGTTACCAGACGGACGTAAAGTGATAGTAGAAGTTCCTATAAAAGTACTAGATAAAAATACAAAACCTTTTATAGATTCAGGTAGAAAGGAAGATTTATCAAGTATAGGTCAAGAATTGCCAAATACAGGAACAATGGAGAAAGAAATCTTTACTCCAGCTGTATTAGCGATTTTAGCAGGGTTAGGAATAGCTATACCATCTTTTATTAAAAAAGAAAAAGAATAATATTTTAGGATAAATAGTAGTATAAAAAGCTGAAATCAAACTGATTTCAGCTTTTTTACATATGAAAGAGAGACAGTATGTAGTTTTGAATTTTACGGAATATATAGTCTTTTGTTCGAAACCATAGTAAAATAAAGATAACTAAAGAATGGGGAGTGAGAAAGGATGGAAGAAATCTATAACGGTTTATATCAAGTTCTAGATGGTTTAGTAGAGATAGAGAATGAATTAATGTCTGCAGCGATTTGTAATCAGACTGGAAAGATCCAATTTATTGTGCAATTAATGCATAATAAGGAGGGAGAGTTTGCGGCATTTTTCCATAAAGATATTCGTGAATATCAGCAAAGAATTAAAGCAGAACAATATATTTTAGAAATGGCTGAAACGGAAGAGGATATGGATGAAATTGAAGGATTGCGTAAAGGTATACAAATTATTTTTGTTCCATTACAATTCATTTCCGAAAGTCAAAAAAATAACTTAAGAGAACTTGGTATCACTCGTAAAAAAAAGAAACTTTACCCATTAATTTTGAGTTTAAATGATTCTAAACTTTTAACAAGAAATGTAAAAGGTTCAGAACTGACTTTATGCAAAAAAGTCATAAATTGGTTAATACAAGAAGGGAACCTTGCTTTATTAGCATCTACTCCAAAAAAAATTAAGAAAAATACTTTACCTAAGATTATTTATAATCAAAATACAAAAAAAAGTATTTATGAAAAAGGTGAGATTATTGAGTTTGAAGATGAAATCTCTTATGAAGAGTTTATTGGATATAAAGGGGAAAAACCAAAACTGTATATTCCAGAATTCTCCGTTTTTAGATTAAAAAAAAATATTCAATTAACAGTTCCTGTAACATTTGAAATTCGTTTCATGCTTTCTCCGACTCATTTTTATGGAAAAGAAGAGAAAAAAGGGCCTCATTATATTTTAGTGGTTGCTTCTGATGAAGAAGTGATTATGATAGAGCCATTGGATGAGTTAGATCCTCGTCATATTCAACATGTACTGATGGAATTATATATGGAATTACAATTTATTCCAGTTCGATGGGTTACAAGAGGAATTTTTGCACCATTTTTAAAAGATAGTTTAGATCCGTTAATGAATATTTTTAAACTTGAATTTCATATCGGTACAGAAGAATCTATTATTGATACGTATTCATTTGAACATTTATATCATTTGATGACATCTGATTCACCTTTTCTAGATTTTGAAGAGTTTGATGAATTTGACGAATTTGATGAATATGACGAATTTGACGATTACAATTTAAATGATATTCGAGAATCTTCAAAAGTAACTACAGAAGATAGGGAAGATGATATTGTTGATATTGAACTAGAAGCATTTCAATGGGCTGTGACATTTGCGATAGAGTTTATGGAAAAGCATCCTCATTCTTCTTTGAAAGATTTAGAAAAGTATCTAATAAAAAAACAAGTGAATCCTAAAATGATTCTCTCTATTATTCGTGCTTTAAGCGAAGGAGATTATCCGTTCTAATTGAATAGTTTATCAAATCCTGTTGGTGAGAAATCACTGACAGGATTTTTTGAATAAATTGTAACAAATTTTTCCAGATGGAGTACTTTTTATTGGCAAAGAGAAATTTATTTTGTATAATTAAAGTCAAAGAAAGTCAAAAGAGAGGAGAGTTCGTATGCAACCGTCAAATATGTCGGATATTATTGAAGAATATTTAAAAAACGTTTTAGTAGCACAAGAGAAAGTTGAGATTCGTCGTAGTGAAATTGCGGATCGTTTCAATTGTGTTCCATCGCAAATTAATTATGTAATTAATACACGATTTACAGTTCAACAAGGCTATGTTGTTGAAAGTAAACGTGGTGGTGGTGGTTATATTCGTATCATGAAAGTGAATTTAGTAGATGATATGGATATTATTGATGCATTATTAGAAGTTGTTCCAGAAGAATTATCCATCAAACAAGCTAATCATATTTTACAAAATTTATATGATAATGAGCTCCTCTCAAAAAGAGAAGCACAGTTGTTGAATATTGCAATGTCGAAAGAATCTTTAACAGAATTAGAGCAATGTAGCGATCAACTTCGTAGTAATATGATGAAAAATATATTAACCAGTTTAAAGTATAAGTAGGGGTGACGTGAATGAGTGAAATGTTTACTGATAAAGCACGTAGTGCAATGGTATTAGCTGCAAGGGAAGCAATTTCTTTTAGACATCAAGCGGTTGGTACAGAGCACTTATTATTAGGTCTAGTCATTGAACAAGAAGGAATCGCTGGAATCTTATTAAGAGAGCGAGGATTAACGGCAGACATTGTTCGTCAAGAAATTGAAGCATTAACAGGTTATGGTAGCAATCGTAAAGAAATCGATCCATATTTAATGCCTTACTCACCTAGAGCAAAACAAGTTGTTGTTGCAGCTACAGAAGAAGCAAAACGCTTAAAAATTCCTCAAGTAGGAACGGAGCATTTATTATTAGGCTTACTTCAAGAAGAAGTATTAGCAACTAAAATTATGCGTGACAATCATATTTCATTAGAAGAATTAATGAAGACAATCTATGAAAAAATTGGAATTCAACCTTCAAAAGCTCGTTCTACAAAAGGGCAAGTTTCTGGTAACAGTGCCAAAGATAAAACACCAACATTGGATAGCTTATCCAGAGATTTAACAGCACTAGCTAGACAAGGGAAGTTAGATCCAGTAATAGGTAGAAATGAAGAAGTTCGTCGTATGATTCAAGTGATTAGCCGTCGTACAAAAAATAATCCGGTATTAGTTGGGGAACCTGGTGTTGGTAAAACAGCGATTGTAGAAGGATTAGCCCAACGAATGGTAAACGGTGAAGTTCCAGAAGAAATTGCAAGTAAACGTTTAATGATGTTAGACATGGGTGCATTAGTAGCCGGAACAAAATACCGTGGTGAATTTGAAGAACGAATGAAAAAAATCATCGAAGAAATTTATACGCAACAAGATGTGATTTTATTTATCGATGAATTACACACTTTAATTGGTGCAGGTGGGGCAGAAGGAGCGATTGATGCTTCGAATATCTTAAAACCTGCATTAGCTCGTGGTGAATTACAAGTGATTGGGGCTACTACTTTAGATGAGTATCAAAAATATATTGAAAAAGATGCCGCTTTAGAACGTAGATTTGCTTCTATTCATGTGGAAGAACCAACAGCGGAAGATAGTATTCAAATTTTGAAAGGCTTGAGAAAACACTATGAAGCGCATCACCATGTAGAAATTACAGATGAAGCTGTTCAAGCAGCCGTACAACTCTCTGTACGTTACATTACTTCACGCCGCCTTCCGGATAAAGCGATTGACTTAATGGATGAAACAGCCGCAAAAGCTCGCTTAGACGTTACAACAAAAGTTTCTCCAATCGTTTTATTAGAAGAAGAAATTTTACAGTTTGAACAATTGAAAAACCAAGCAATTCAACATCAAAACTTTGATGAAGCTGCTAAATTCCGTAAAAAAGAATTAGCGAAAAGAGCTAAGTTAGAAAAATTAGTTGAAAAGTTAGAATCTTCACCAAAAACAGATTATATTGCTTCGATTGGAGAAGGGGATATTGCAGAAGTTGTTTCTCAATGGACAGGAATTCCTCTTCAACAAATGGAGAAAAAAGAAAGCGAACGTTTAATTAACTTAGAATCTGTGTTACATAAACGTGTCATTGGTCAATCTGAAGCGGTGAGTGCTGTTGCTCGTTCGATTCGTCGTGCAAGAAGTGGATTAAAAGATCCACGTCGTCCAATTGGTTCATTCTTATTCTTAGGGCCAACAGGTGTTGGTAAAACTGAATTAGCGAAAACTTTAGCAGAAGCAATGTTTGGGGAACAAGATGCGTTAGTCAGAATTGATATGTCTGAGTATATGGAAAAACATTCCGTTAGCCGTTTAGTTGGTTCACCTCCAGGGTATGTTGGATTTGATGAAGGTGGTCAATTAACAGAGAAAATCCGTCAACGTCCTTATGCCGTTATTTTACTAGATGAAATTGAAAAAGCTCATCCAGATGTGTTTAATATTTTATTACAAGTATTAGATGATGGACATTTAACAGATTCAAAAGGAAGAAAAGTGGACTTCAGAAATACAGTTATTATTATGACATCAAACCTAGGAGCTGTGGCTCTTCGTGAAGAAAAATCGGTAGGATTCGGAGCAAAAACGGTTCAACAAAACCATGATGCAATGGAAAAACGGATTCGTGAAGAATTGAAAAATTCATTTAGACCAGAATTATTAAACCGTATTGATGAAACAATTGTCTTCCATAAACTTCAAAAAGAAGAATTAAGACAAATCGTTGGCATTATGGCAAAAGAAATTACTTCAAGACTACAAGAATTGAATATTACCGTGAAAATTACTTCTGCAGTATTAGATGTATTAGCAGAAGAAGGATTTGATCCAGAATACGGAGCAAGACCAATTCGCCGTGCTATTCAAAAGAAAATTGAAGATCCATTAAGTGAAGCATTGTTAAGTGGAGAAATCCGCTTCGGACAACAAGTTACTATTGGTGCTACAAAAGGTAAAATTACAATAAAAGGGAAAGAGAAAAAAGTTAAAACTGAAAAAGCTCCAGTTCTTGTGTAATTTGGACATTCATTTATAACTGGTCGAAGATAGCCTCGAAGATTCGGGGCTATTTTTTTAAGAAACAATTGTAACAAATGCATGGATTAAATCAAATAATGAAGTTTATCATTTTTATGCATTAGGTGTTATGTCTGAAAACGAATGGTTTGAAGCAAATGACGGATTGTTCTACACAAGTAAATCAGGAGCAATTTTATGAAACACAACAACTCCGGTCGTCTTTTTTTGTGGAAAAATCCATATGAGTTCTTGATAGTGAAATCAATAAGACACCAACGATGACTTCTTGCAACATCATTACGTACGTTTCCCCTTCAATAAAAACGCCCCGATATAAAAGAAACTAAAAAATAGAACCCTAATTTCAAAATAGTAAAAGTAAAAATATCCAGAATAGGATATTTTTACAGGGAAACTTCGAGACCAAGGCTCGAAGTTTAGCCATGAGATTCGCATAGCGAAGCTGCTGGCGACCTATACTATTATTTGAAATTAGGGTTCTATTTTTTAGTATTCCTGTTGCATTAAAAGGAAATGACAGAGAGTCAAATCGTCCATATTCTTCAGCGATAACCCCGTCAACTGCCCAAACCGATCAATTCGATATTGTAACGTATTTCGATGAATAAACAAACGAGTCGCTGCCTTCGTCAATGTTCCACGCTCTTGCCATAATGCTTCAATCAAATCAGGAAATTCATCCTGAACCATTTGTTTATACAAAGTCTCAGGGATTGGAGAAAAATCTAATTTTTTCTGAGTGAATCCCCATAAAACTATTGGCGCAAAGGCTAGACAAGTCTGTTTATTAGACTCATGCAAATATGTTACAAATAAAGCTTTCTCCGCTTGATAAATTCCCGGAATATCTTCTGATATTTTCCAAACATTTCCAATGAAGATTTTCATTGAAATCGCAAAATCTTCTTCAACCGTTGCATGAATTGCTTGTAAATCTTGAGTTGAAATAGTCTCAACATCTGCTTTTAGAACAATCGTATAATGCTTTGGAAAACAAGAAAAACTTGTGATAACATCTCCGAAAATCTCTTGCATCATCTCTAACCATTCTTGTTCATTAAAATCCTCATTTTTTTGAATCAAACATACATGAATCAATTGAATATTCTCCAACTGAACAGGGCATGTACCTCCTTGTTCTAAATAATGTTGCCAAGGTGAAAGTTGGGTTGTTATTTTTTTAGGAGATTTTTTTAAGTTTTCTAATAACGCTAACTCACGATTCGTTAATTGTTCATAAGGAATTTGTACATAAGTATTTTCTTCTAAAAGAAGAACATAGTCTTTTGTATCTTCTGGAATGTGATGTATAATTTTAGAATTTGGAAATAATTGTAACCATTCTTCGTATTTCATATTCGTCTCCTTTTCAGTCTTCTCTTGTAGTATACACTAAAAGAGCTTGGAAAGAAAAAGAAGAAAATAAAAAAGATAGTTTTAACTAGGATTTTTTTAGAAAATTCGATACAATGGAAACAACTTTTTAAAAGGAGTGAGAATATGAAAGCAGTAGTAACAGTTGTAGGCAAAGATCGTGTCGGTATTGTTTATGAAGTATCAAAATTATTAGCGGAGCAAAATATTAATATTGTAAATATCTCTCAAGAAATTATGGATGAATATTTTACTATGTTAATATTAGTAGATGTGTCAACAAGTAAAATGCCATTTGTAGAATTGGCTCCATATATTCAGGAACAAGGAAAAACTTTAGCATTGGATATTCGCATTCAAAATCATGAAATTTTTGAAGCGATGCATCGGATTGGTTAGGTGAAGGTATGGTTCAACATAGTGAAATTTTAGAAACGATTTCGATGGTAAAAGAACAAAACTTCGATGTTCGTACGATTACTATCGGAATTGATTTACATGATTGTATTCATCCGGATATTGATGTATTAAATCAAAATATTTATAACAAAATTACTCATATTGGAAAAGATTTAGTGAAAACAGCTCACGAATTATCTCTGCAATATGGTGTGCCAATTGTAAATCAACGTATTTCAGTAACACCAATTGCTCAAATTGCAGCAGCTACAAAAGCAGATAGCTATGTTTCTATTGCACAAACATTGGATCGAGCAGCTAAAGCAATTGGCGTATCTTTTATTGGTGGATTTTCTGCCTTAGTTCAAAAAGGAATGAGTCCTTCAGATGAAGTGTTAATTCGTTCGATTCCAGAAGCCATGAAAGTAACAGATATTGTATGTAGTTCCGTTAATATTGGATCTACAAAAGCAGGAATTAATATGGATGCTGTAAAACTAGTTGGAGAAATCATTAAAGAAACAGCAGAAATTACTCCAGAAGGATTTGGCTGTGCCAAAGTCGTTATTTTCTGTAATGCAGTAGAAGATAATCCATTTATGGCGGGAGCTTTCCATGGTAGTGGAGAAGCAGATGCTGTGATTAATGTCGGAGTTTCTGGACCGGGTGTTGTAAAAGCAGCCCTTGAAAATCATGAAGCTGAATCCTTAACAGAAATTGCTGAAATTGTTAAAAAAACGGCGTTTAAAATTACTCGTGTTGGGGAATTAATTGGTCAAAAAGCTAGTCAAATGTTAGGGATTCCTTTTGGGATTTTAGACTTATCTCTTGCACCAACTCCTGCAGTAGGGGATTCAGTAGCTCGTATTTTAGAAGAAATGGGCTTATCTGTTACAGGAACACATGGAACAACCGCAGCCTTAGCATTATTAAATGATGCTGTGAAAAAAGGTGGTATGATGGCTAGTTCTGCAGTTGGTGGATTAAGTGGAGCGTTTATTCCTGTTTCAGAAGATGAAGGAATGATAGAAGCAGCTGCTAACGGTGTTTTAACATTAGATAAATTAGAAGCAATGACAGCTGTATGTTCAGTTGGGTTAGATATGATTGCTGTACCTGGGGATACTTCTGCTACTACAATTTCAGGAATTATTGCGGATGAAGCTGCTATTGGAATGATTAATACAAAAACAACTGCTGTACGTATTATTCCTGTTCCTGGTGGAAAAGTAGGAGAGTCTGTAGAGTTTGGTGGATTGTTAGGATATGCTCCAATTATGCCAGTGAAAGAAGGCAATTGTGATTTATTCGTCAACCGTGGCGGACGTATTCCAGCTCCTGTACAATCATTGAAAAATTAATCTCATCATGGAAAAAGTATATTAGATACAGTATAATAAAAGATACGGAAAAAAGAGGAGGAATGAAAGATGTATGAATGGACATTAGAAGATTTATACCCATCATTTGAAAGTCAAGAATTTAAACAAGATGTAGAAGCTTATAAAGCGTTAAAAGGAAAATTTGAAAGTTTAACACTAGAAGATTCTATTGAAGGAATTACACAAGTTGTAAAATTATTAGAAGAATCAACTGTTTTAACAGGTCGTTTATATAATTATATTCATTTAACATTAGCGACAGATACAACGCATGAAACAGCGACACAAGTAGAAGTACAATTAGCAGGAGTTTCAGCTGATTTACAAGCTACTTATGCAAAAGTTTCAAAATTTTTAGGAACAATTCAAACAGATATTACAACAAATCCATTCTTAGCAGAATATCGTTATTATTTTGAAGAAGCTAAAAAAGATGCAGCTCACTTATTAAGTGATGAGTTAGAAGAAGTTTTAGCAAAAATGTCTATTAGTGGTGGAAAAGCTTGGTCTCAATTATTCGACTTCATGTGGTCAAGTGCTCAAGGCGAATATAAAGGCGAAGTAGTTACTTTAAGTGAAATTCGTGGAAAAGCATACGATAGCGATGCAGAAGTGCGTAAATCAGCGTACGAAGCAGAGTTGAAAATGTATGATGCGATTAAAGAACCAATTGCGTTCTCATTAAACCATATTAAAAAAGAAGTATTAACAACTTCTAGGTTACGTGGATTTGAATCTCCATTAGCGCATACTTTAGAAGCTTCTCGTATGAGTCGTGAAACTTTAGATGCATTATTAGAAGCAATCCGTGAATATTTACCAAACTTTAGAAAATATTTACGTCATAAAGCAGCTTTATTAGGTCATGAAAATGGATTACCATTCTATGATTTATTTGCTCCTGTTGGAAACAGTAGTCGTACATTTACAGTGGAAGAATCAAAAGATTACTTAATTGAAAACTTCAAAACATTCTCAGCTGATTTAGCAGAAATGACAGAAGAATTCTTTGATAAGCACTATATTGATTTCTACCCTCGTAAAGGAAAAGTTGGGGGAGCATTCTGTGCAAACTTACCAATGATTAAACAATCACGTGTTTTAACGAACTTCACTGGATCATTAAGTGACGTTGTCACATTAGCGCACGAATTAGGACATGCATATCATGGATTACACATTGAAAATCACCGTCCATTAAATCAAGATTATTCAATGCCAGTTGCAGAAACAGCTTCAACATTTAATGAAAACATCATTATGAATACAGCGATTAAAGAAGCAAGTGATGAAGAAAAAATCGCATTAATTGAATCTCAATTACAAGATACAACACAAATTATTGTCGATATTTATTCTCGTTATTTATTTGAGTCAGCTGTTTTTGAAAATCGTGAACAATCATTTATGTTCTCTAAAGATTTGGAAGAAATGATGTTATCCGCTCAAAAAGAAGCTTACGGTGATGGATTAGATCAAGCTTACTTACATCCATATATGTGGGCATGTAAACCGCATTATTATAGCACTGGTTTAAGTTTCTATAATTTCCCATATGCATTTGGTGGATTATTCTCTAAAGGATTATATGCAATTTATCAAGAACAACCAGAAGGCTTTGTTGAAAAATATCAAGAATTACTTCGTGCAACTACTGTATCAAGTGTAGAAGATACTGCTAAAGTTTTAGGAGTAGATGTAAGTACTCCAGAATTCTGGAAGAAAGCATTGGCAGAAGTAGCAGAGTCTATCGAAGCATTCATTGCTTTAACGCCATTAAATAAATAAGAATAGTATTCAGAAGAGACGAGTTCAATCGTCTCTTTTTTTGTCTAAAAAACAGCTTTGCTAAAGGTTAAATAAGAAATGATAAAATTTCTATAAAAAAAATGAAAAAAATTAAGAAAAAATGATTGCTTTTTTGTTAAGAAACTGTTAAAGTATAGGAAGTTAATTTAATTGTCAGACAATTCTGATATATGTCTGGCAGACAGGAGGAAATATGAAGAAAAAAGGACTATTATTTTTCTCAACTGCAGCTGTAGCTTTAACATTAGCAGCATGTGGTGGAAAAGGACAATCTAGTAATTCAACAACAACAGGTGGAACACCACAACCAAAAACTAAATATGCATCTGAAGTAACGCATGAAGGTACACCAATTAAAGGTGGAACATTAAAATACGCATTAGTTTCAGCATCTCCATTTAAAGGATTATTTATGGATGAATTAGCATCAGATTCAACAGATTCATCTATTACATCTCAAATTGATACTACATTATTTGAATACGATGAAAACCGTAAATTAACAAATACAGGTTTGGGTTCTATTGAATTTGACGTTGAAGGTAAAACTGCAACAATTAAATTAAATTCAAAAGACTTCAAATGGTCAGACGGACAACCTTTAACAATTGATGACTATATCTTCGCAATTGAAGCTATTGGTAATAAAGATTATACAGGTGTTCGTTATAACTCTAACTATCAAAACATCGAAGGTATGGATAAATTCCACAGTGGTGAAGCTAGCTCAATTTCTGGGGTAGAAAAATTAGATGACTATTCAGTGAAACTTCACTTCAAACAAATGCGTCCTTCAATGCAATTAGCAGGGGGAGCTTTACCTTACTATGTAATGCCAAAACACATCTTCTCAACGATTCCAGTAGCTGAATGGGAAAAGAGTGACTATGTACGTGGAAATAAAGGTGTAGGCCTTGGACCATTCAAGATTGAATCAATCACACCTGGTGAATCTGTAACATTAGTACCAAACGAACATTACTACAAAGGTCGTGCTAAATTAGATAAAGTTGTAATGGAAGTTGTTTCTCCAGATACAATTGTTTCTCAAATGAAAGCTGGTAACTATGATGTTGCTTCAATGCCAAGTGCTCAATATGAAGCATACAAAGATTTAACAAACGTTTCATTCATTAGTTCATTTGCTTCTCAATATGAATATATCGCATTCCACTTAGGTAAATACGATAAAGAACAAGGTAAAAACGTAACTGATCCAAATGCTAAAATGAAAGATCCAGTATTACGTCAAGCAATTGCTTATGCTTTAGATATTAATGCAGCTGGTGAAAGTATGTACCATGGTTTACAACGTGGCACAAACTCAATCATCATCCCATTCTTCAAAGACATTTACAATCCAAATCAAGAAGGATTTGATTATAACCCAGAAAAAGCGAAACAAATGTTAGATGAAGCTGGTTATAAAGATACTGATGGTGATGGATTACGTGAAAACAAAGATGGTTCTAAATTATCAATCAACTTTGCAGCGCGTACTCGTGACGATGCAAACGAATCATTAATCCAACAATATCTATTATGGTGGAAAGAAATCGGTTTAGATGTAAAACTTTACACTGGCCGTACTCTTGAATCAAATGTATTCTATGAAAAAGTTCAAGCTGATGACCCAGAAATCGATATGTTTGCTGGTGGATGGGGAACAGGTTATGATCCAAACCCATCTAACTTATTCGGTGAATCTGCTAAGTTCAACTTTGCTCGTTACGTAAGCCAAGAAGGTAACGATATCATGGCTAAAATTAGTTCAACTGAAGCATTTGATGATGCTAAAAATGTAGAATTCTACAAAGAATGGCAAAAATATGTTCACGATCAAGCGTTCATCTTCCCAACTTTAATTGGTGATTCTGTAACTGCCGTGAACAAACGTGTGAAATTCATGAACTCTGAAATTGGTAATAAAGATTCTAAATCTGCTCTATACCAACTTGAAGTTGTTTCAGACACAGCTACTAAATAATTAAAAATTAGTATATTTTTATATGACTTCCCTGTAAGTAGTAAGGGACGCCAGCAGCTTCGCGAAGCGAATCTCGTGGCTAAAAATCGAGCCTTGGTCTCGATTTTCCCCAGTACCAGTAGCCAATAGCGTGGCTACTGGTACTCTTACTACAGCGGGAAGTCTATGTTTTTTGCATTCATTTATAAGGGTGCGTTTAGGAATATGACTTCCCTGTAAGTAGCGGAGGACGCTAGCAGATTCGTTAAAGTGAATCTCATGGCCAAGCTACTACGGGGAGTCTATGTTTTTATTGTTTTTTCAGAAAAAAGTTGTTGACAATAGTTTAAAATCAGTGCATAATAACGACATTATACGAAAAGGAGTTAAGAACATGCATCAAGTATTCAAATTACATTTACAATTAAATACTCGTTGGCAAAGCCACTAGATACAGGTTGTTCTTAACGTACATTTTGTACATATAGATACAACCTTCATTGTCGTGAAATTGTATCTATGTGGCAAATTAAAATCATGAATGAACTCGACCACGTAGATTCTAATACAATAGAACTTACGTGGTCTTTTTGTATACAGAGACCACTATGGTCTCTTATTTTTTTCGAGTTCATTCGAAATGATTTATTTGGAGGATTTTATGAAGAAAAAAGGTCTATTATTTTTATCAACTGCAGCCGTAGCTTTAACATTAGCGTCTTGTGGAGGGAAAGGACAAACAAGTGATGCAACTACTACAAGTGCAAAACCACAACCAAAAATGAAATTTGCATCAGAGGTAACACACGAAGGAACACCTATTAAAGGAGGAACATTAAAATACGCGATTGTTTCACCCGCTCCTTTTAAAGGAATCTTTATGGATGAATTAGCATCAGATTCTGTTGATTCTCAAATTACATCTCAAATTGACAATACATTATTTGAATTTGATGATAACCGTCGCTTAACCAATACAGGTTTAGCATCCGTTGAATTTGATATTGAAGGGAAAACAGCAACTGTTACATTAAATTCTAAAGATTATAAATTTTCAGATGGACAACCTCTAACAATTGACGATTATATTTTTGCAATTGAAGCAATTGGAAATAAAGATTATACAGGTGTTCGATACAATGGTAATTATCAAAATATTGAAGGGATGGAACAATTTCATAGTGGTGAAGCTAGTTCAATTTCTGGGGTAGAAAAATTAGATGATTACTCCGTGAAAATTCATTTCAAACAAATGCGTCCATCAATGCAATTAGCAGGAGGTTCGTTACCATCCTATGTATTACCAAAACATATCTTCTCTGCGATTCCTATCACTGAATGGGAGAAAAGTGAATATGTTCGTGGAACAAAAGGCGTAGGTGTAGGACCATTTAAAATTGAATCAATTGTTCCAGGTGAATCAGTAACATTAGTACCGAATGAACATTTTTATAAAGGTCGTTCAAAAGTTGATAAAGTTGTGATGGAAGTTGTGTCTCCTGATACAGTTGTTTCTCAAGTGAAATCGGGTAATTATGATATTGCATCAATGCCGAATTCGCAATTTGAAGCGTACAAAGATTTAACAAATGTTTCCTTTATTAGTTCATTTGCTTCTCAATATGAATATATCGCGTTCCATTTAGGTAAATTTGATAAAGAGCAAGGCAAAAATATTACAGATCCAAATGCTAAAATGAGTGATCCAGTATTACGTCAAGCTATTGCTTATGCTATTGACAATAATGCTTCTGGGGAAAGTATCTTTAATGGATTACAACGAGGTACAAATTCAATTATTATTCCATCCTTTAAAGATGTGTATAATCCAAATCAAGAAGGATTTGATTATAATCCAGAAAAAGCGAAACAATTATTAGATGAAGCTGGTTATAAAGATACAGACGGTGATGGATTACGTGAAAACAAAGATGGTTCTAAATTATCGGTTAACTTTGCAGCCCGTACTCGTGATGATGCAAATGAGGCGTTAATCCAACAATATCTACTATGGTTTAAAGAAGTCGGCTTAGATATTAAACTATATACAGGTCGCACACTTGAGCCAAGTCTATTCTATGATAAAATTCAAGCGGATGATCCGGAAATCGATATGTTTGCCGGTGGATGGGGAATTGGTTATGATCCAAACCCAGCCAACTTATTTGGTGAAACAGCTAAATTCAACTTCTCTCGTTTTGTAAGTCCAGAGGGTAATGAGATTATTGGCAAGATAGGTTCGACTGAAGCGTTTGATGAAGCGAAGAATGTGGAGTTCTTTAAACAATGGCAAAAATATGTTCACGATCAAGCGTTCATTTTCCCAACTTTAATTGGTGAATCTGTAACAGCTGTGAACAAACGTGTGAAATTCATGAATTCTGAAATTGGTACGAAAGATGCTAAATCTGAGTTGTATCAAATTGAGTTGGTTTCCGAAACAGCAACTAAATAATATTTATATGACTTCCCTGTAAGTAGTAAGGGACGCAAGCAGCCTCGCAATGCGAGTCTCATTGCTAAAAATCGAGCCTTGGTCTCGATTTTTCCCAGTACCAGTAGCCACGCTATTGGCTACTGGTACTTTTACTACTGCGGGAAGTTTTTTGGTTGAGAAAAATGTAAGCGTGAACAACATTGTTTGACTGTATAGTTGAAAGGTGTTAATCTGTGTTTAAGAAAGCGCATTCTTACAAGGGGGATATACCATGGAAATTAAAAAACGTGGATGGAATTGGAAGCTAGTGGGAGCTTCCGCAATCTTATTGATGACATTATTTTCTAATGGAGGAGTGTTAGCGGAGGAAACTAGTTCAAATACTGCTACAACACCAACGAGTGAAGTAACAACTCCTAAAGTTGGAGAAGATAGTGCAGCTAGTTCAAAACCTAAATTAGAAGAAAAAGGGAAACCTAATTTTGCGAATCGCCAAGTAACGAAAAAAGAAGCAGTATTAGAATTATTACAATGGGCGGATACATCTCAAAAACTAATTGGACAAACTGAAAGTGACCAATTACGATTTGCAGAAAGCTTAGGATTGATTCAACCAGGTGAAGATATTTCTCAAGTGATTACAGAATTCGATTCATTAGTTTCTATCGCTCAGAAACTTCATGATGCTTATCGTTCTGAAAAGAAATCACCTTTATTCTTAAATGGGAAAGCTCAGCCAATTTTCCCTTATTCAACAGGTCAATTAAATCCGGATGAGTATTCATTTGATAAAAGTGATATTGTTCGTTTCCCTGTATTTGTAGAAACAGATTATGATACAGATGGAGATGGAAAACGTGACCTTGTTAAAGCAATCGTTCAAATGCCAAAAGCTGTAGCTCAAGGGGATTACAAAGCTTCTACAATTTTTGAAGCAAGACCTTATGTAGCAGGAACATTAGATGAGAACCATGTAACATTAGAAAGTCATAATTTACCAACGGATGGTACTTATGATATGAGTTGGTTACGTTTGAAACCGAAACGTAGAGTACCTGCTGGCGTACAATCTACTCTTGAAGCAGCTAAAAATGCAAGTTCTTCTTCTTGGTATTATTATAATGAGTGGGAAGGATTTAATGATTATGAAGATTTAAACTGGTACGATTATTTCTTAATTCGTGGCTATGTATTTGTTTCAAGTGCAGGGTTAGGTACGAAAGAATCAGAAGGGTATAATACTGTTGGATCGGATTTAGAAATTGGAGCCTTTAAAAATATTATTCAATGGATTAATGGTAAAAGAAGAGCTTATACTGATAGAGAAAATAATATCGAAATTAAAGCTGATTGGGCAAATGGAAATGTCGGCATGACTGGTTTATCTTGGGCTGGTACTTCTACTTTCGGAGTAGGAGCGACAGGAGTTCAAGGATTAAAAACAATTGTACCAGCAGCAGGGATTGCTTCTTGGTATGATTACTTTAATAGTCAAGGAACACCATATAGTTCTGAACCATTTAGTAACTTATCTTGGCTATCCATTTATGTAACAAGTCGTATGTTTGAACAAGCAGATTGGTATAAAATTTGGAATAATTATTCTTCCTATATTAATCAATTAAATCATGATCAAAATGCTCATGAACATTTCTATAGTGATGTTTGGAAAGAAAGAGATTATACAGTTTCTCCTCAATTAAAAGTTCCAGCATTGTTAGTTCATGGTTTAAATGATGATAATGTGAAGACAAAACATGTTGAATTAATGTATCAAGCATTGAAAAAAGCTGGAGTATTAACAAAAATGTATCTTCACCAAGGGAATCATGTTTATCCAGCAGCAATGTCTCATAATTTTGGTATCCAAAGAAATGGTCAGGATTACTATGATTTATTAAATGAATGGTTCTCTCATTTCTTATATAATGTCGATAACAAAGTAGAATCACTACCACCTGTGATGGTTCAAGATAATAATAATGTGAATCATTGGACAGAATATAGCAGCTGGGAAAGTGAACATCAATTAGTATTAAAAGCAAATAACAAAGAAAAAGAAACAGTTATTTCTAGTGATTATGCTAGTGCAAAATTAGATAAAGAAAATCGCTTTGAAAAGATTTCAAGAGTTTCTTCAAAATCGAATGCAAGTTATGCAGCAGAAGTGTCTGAAGATGTAACGATTAAAGGGAATATTCCAGTTACCTTTAAAGCAGCCCTTGAAAAAGGGGAAGGTCATAATTTCCAAATGTTTGGAGTTCTAATGGATGTTTCAGATGAAGAATTTAATGCTGTAGTTGATGGTAGTGCGAATGATACTGGAGTTGCAGGTGCATTTTGGCAAGGTGGAACACTTCAAAACTTAGATGTGAAGAATTTTAAGACAGCTCCTACTAAACAAAAAGTTATTGCAAAAGGTTGGATTAACTTAGCAAGCCCAAATTCTAAATATGAGTCAAGTTCTTCAACAGATTCTATTGAACCAAAAGTTGGAGAATTCCATGAATATACAATGTACTTACAACCAAATGTATATAAAGTTGAAAAAGGTCATCGTTTAGTTTTAGTTTTAAATCCTTATGATTTAAGTGATTTATCTATTGAAAAAGAATATCAAATTCGTCTTCAAACTGAATCTATTCAAGCAGTTTTACCAGTTGTTGAAAAAGATACAATTTTAACAGCTTATTATTTACCTGGAGGAATGGTATCTGAAAAAGGTAAACCAGCTATTCAACCAGAATTGCCAGAAGGTGTTGTAACAGAAAAAGGTGAACCAGAAGTACGACCAGAATTACCAGAAGGTGTGATAACAGAAAAAGGTGAACCAGAAGTAC
>NZ_CAUQUN010000016.1:0-41086 GCF_963521425.1 uncultured Granulicatella sp. | reverse complement strand
TTACTTTGTCAACAATATCCTGAGTTGTTGTATTAGTATACCCTTGCTCTATAAATAGTAGCATTGCAGCATCCATAATTTCAGCACGTCGTACTTCCGGTTCTTTCACATCTCGCATTTTATCCCTCCTATTTAAAGGGTATCACTCAACTGACACTTTGTCAATTACGTTTTCTTATTTCACTTGAATTTTGTCACGATGTACAAGAATAATCGATTTTTAGGAAAAGATTTCCCATAGTAGCTCTAGTAATAAAAGCCACATTGGCTTTTATTACGGGAAAATTCGAGACCATAGGCTCAAATTTTAGCCATGAAACCGCAGGTTTGCTGACTTCCCTAGCTACTATCCCCAGGGAAGTCTATTAAACGACATTAATACAAAATATTATTTTTAATCTTCTCTACAATGAAAAATCATGAAACCTCGCAACTCCTATGACACAAAAAAAAGACTTCCCATAGTAGCTAAAGCAATAAAAGCCAATTTGGCTTTTATTACCGGAAAATTCGAGACCAAGGCTCGAATTTTAGGCATGAGACCGAAAGGGCTGCTGCCGTCCCCAGCTACTATATCCCGGGAAGTCTATTAAAAACTTTCCTATACTAAAAAAACTCTTTAAGTCCCCACTGGAATCTCAAAGAGTTAACAAATCAATATTTCTTAAAAATTATTTTGCAGCTTCAAAACGACGAGCTACTTCATTCCAATCAACTACATTCCAAAATGCTGCAATGTAATCAGGACGACGGTTTTGGTAGTTTAAGTAATAAGCATGTTCCCAAACATCTAATCCTAAAATTGGAGTTTTACCATCTGTTAATGGGTTATCTTGGTTTGGAGTAGAAACTACTTCTAATTCACCATTTGAAACAACTAACCAAGCCCAACCTGAACCAAAACGAGTTGCAGCTGCTTGAGAGAATGCTTGTTTGAACGCATCAAAACCACCGAATTTTTTATCAATTGCTGCTGCTAATTCACCAGTAGGTTGACCCCCACCATTTGGTGAAATTACTGTCCAGAATAAGCTGTGGTTTGCATGTCCACCACCATTGTTACGAACAGCTCCACGAATATCTTCTGGTACAGATGCTAAATCTGCTACTAATTCTTCCACGCTTTTTTCAAATAAAGCTGGGTGTTTTTCTACAGCTGCGTTTAAGTTTGTTACATAAGCATTGTGGTGCTTGTCATGGTGGATTTCCATTGTTAAAGCATCCACGTGAGGTTCTAATGCAGAGAACTCATACGCTAATTTTGGTAATTCATAAGTCATAATTAATTCCTCCTATATAGTACAGTTATACGTACTGTTTGATATTTAAAGGATAACACTCTTTCATATGTAAACGCAATTTTTTTGCTTACTTTTTATGATTTTTCTATTATTTAACGGTTCTCTTTTTTAAATCCTTAAAAACTATGGTATAATAACAACGCTTCAAATTAGATTATAGAAAAGAGATGAAAACATGAAATTTACAGATTATCAATTACAACCATTTTTACAACAGGCATTAGAAAAATTATCATTTTCTACTCCAACTAAAATTCAAGAAAAAATTATTCCTCTATTATTAAAAGGAGAATCTGTGATTGGTCAATCCCAAACAGGAAGTGGAAAAAGTCACAGTTTCTTATTACCACTCATTCATAAAATTGATCCAGATAAACAAGAATTACAATTAGTCATTACCGTCCCAAGTCGTGAATTAGCTGAACAATTAGTACGAGTAACTTCTCAATTAATTGAAGAAGCTCCTACTCCTATTCTTTTAGAAAAATGTGTTGGGGGAACAGACAAGCTTCGCCAAGTTCAAAAATTACAACAAACTGCTCCTCATATTGTCATTGGAACTCCAGGACGAATTTTCGATTTAATGCGAGAAAATGCCCTACTTGTTCAAACGGCAACAATGATGGTTGTCGATGAAGCTGATATGACTTTTGACTTAGGATTTTTAGAAACCGTCGATGAAATTGCTTCTAGAATGCCGAAAGATTTACAAATGTCAGTATTTTCTGCAACAATTCCAGATAAAATTAAACCATTCCTTAAAAAATATCTTGGAAACCCAAAAATTATTCATGTAGAAAATAAACAATTAGTTTCACCAACGATTACGAATCAATTATTAGTGACGAAAACACAAAATCCATTAGAAGTATTATTTGAATTGATTACTTTAGGACATCCTTACTTAATGTTAATTTTCGTCAATACAAAACAAAAAGCTGACGAAGTTACAGCCTTTTTACGTGAGAAAAGTTTAAAAGTTGCAACCATTCATGGAGATATCCCTGCTCGTGAGCGTCGTCGTGTGATGAAGCAAATTCAACAAATGGAATATCAATATGTAGTAGCAACAGATTTAGCTGCTCGAGGGATTGATATTGAAGGAGTTTCTCATGTTATTAATTTAGAAATTCCTACTGAATTAGAATTTTTCATTCACCGTGTCGGTCGTACGGGTCGAAATGGTTTAGCAGGACAAGCGATTACTTTCTACACTCCTAACCAAGAACAAGCCATCCAAACGCTTGAAGCAAAAGGAATCTCTTTTGAAACAATGGAATTAAAAAATGGTGAATTAGTTGAAAGTTATGACCGTTCTCGCCGTGAAAAAAGAAAAAATACCCAAACTTCTGACTTAGATCCTCGCTTAAAAGGTATGATTAAAAAAGCGAAAAAACATGTCAAACCTGGATACAAGAAAAAACTAACTCATGAAATAAAACAAAAACAAAGAATTGAACGTAAAAAGCAAAATCGTCAATCTGCAAGAAAGAAAAATTCTAAATAAAGAGTAAAAACTGGAGAACTAAAAATTCTCCAGTTTTTTTATGATGGTCGATTATTTTTTAAAAATTCTCGAATTCCTAAAACCCAATTAAAGGAAGTTGCTAAAAAGATAAACTCCCCAGGTCCAATAAAACGAATTCCTAACAGATCAATGAATGTATAAATTAATACAGGTAAGACAGCTGCACCTAGAACTACTTGCCAACCAATCGGTTTTGGGAATCGAATATATACTTTCATAAATAATACAGCCATTACTTTTACTATAAAAGAAACTACCCATAGAATAATGAATAAATAAACAGTATTAAAAAGAAAATACATTACAAAAACAATGAGTAAACTTAACCAAATGTTTTGTTGGAAAGTCTTAGCAATATCTTTGAAAAATGATTTATTCATATTTTCTAACTGACTTAACTCAATTTTTTGATGATTAATATTTGTTTCTAAATAAAATCCATCTTTCAATAAGGCAAATACAGGAACTGTTGAAGAGGTTTCATTTAATAAATCTTCACTAGTTGTCTTTCCACTTTCATCAAAAACAAATATCAAACTATCTGTTTTATAAACAAATCCTTTATTTTTTTCTTGAGTGATTAATTGCTGATTTTTCACTTCAAATTCTGGTAATTGATTACTAATCTCTATTAAATCCTGCCCTAAAGAATGAAACAATGCACTCATTTGAATCATACCTGGTAACATTAATAATAGAGTTAATAAGAAAAACACACGTTTTGAAGATTTCATTGGCTTTTCAATAATTTTCCATAATTGCCTTGGATTAAAAATCGTTAACCTCAAAAATTCTTTTATTGTCATTTGATACACTCCTACAAATTGAACTATTGTGTTTAATCTAACACATTTTACTTCATACATGCAAGAAATGCCCTTTATTTCAGCACTATCTTTCATTTACAAAATTTAATTTTATTTTCAGTTTAATTATTAGACTTTTTTACCTTTATATTTTACACTGGAAAAGAAATCTGAACTAGGAGGCATTCATTATGCAAGAACAAAAAGTATTGATTACTTTTTTTGGTGCAACAGGTGATTTAGCAAGTCGTAAATTATACCCAGCACTATTTCGTTTATTTCAAAAAGGATTTATCCGCAATCATTTTGCGGTAATTGGTACAGCTCGACGCGAATGGACCGATGAACATTTTCGCGAAGTTGTTGTGAAATCTGTCCAAAGTTTAACAGAAGATGTAACTCAAGCAGAAGAATTCGCTAGTCACTTCTACTATCAAGCACATAATGTTACTGATACTCATCATTATGTTGTATTAAAAGAATTATCTGAAAAATTAGACCAACAATATGGCATCGAAGGAAACAGAATTTTCTATTTAGCAATGGCTCCTTCATTTTTTGGAACAATTACTCAACATTTAAAAGATGAATCTTTATTAACAGAGAAAGGTTATAATCGTTTAATTATTGAAAAACCATTTGGAAAAGATTATGAATCTGCTCAAATTTTAAACGAACAATTACGTCATTCTTTTGATGAAAATCAAATTTATCGTATCGACCACTATTTAGGAAAAGAAATGATTCAAAACATTACTGCTGTTCGTTTTGCAAACCGTGTATTTGAAACAATGTGGAATCGCAATCACATTGACAATGTTCAAATTACACTAGCTGAACAAGTTGGAGTTGAGGAACGTGGTGGTTATTATGAAACAAGTGGTGCTTTACGAGATATGGTTCAAAACCATATTTTACAAATTTTAGCATTAGTCGCTATGGAACCACCTCAATCATTTGAAGCAGTTCGTCAAAATAAAATTAATGTATTAGAACAATTACGTCACTATTCTCCTGAAGAAGTTTCCAAAAATTTTGTACGAGGTCAATATGGCCCTTCTTTAGATGGTAACTTACCTGGATACCGTCAAGATCAAAATGTTTCGGATGATTCTAATATGGAAACTTATGTGGCTGGTAAAGTCTTTATCGATAATGAACGTTGGAAAGATGTTCCATTTTATGTTCGTACAGGTAAGAGCTTAGATTCTAAAACAACTGTGATTGATATTGTGTTTAAAGAAGCAGATTCTCCACTATTCGAAGCCGAAACAAAAGGAAAATGCCCTTCAAATCGAATTTCTATTCATATTACTCCTAAAGAAGGCTTCTGCTTTGTTATCAATTCAAAAGCAGTTGGAAATTCATATGGATTACAAACAAGTCATTTAGAAAAAATCTTTGATAAGAATTTTGGTTTAAATAGTCCAGAAGCTTATGAACGTTTAATTTTAGACTGTATGGAAGGCGATATGACTAACTTCACGCATTGGGAAGAGGTTGCTGCATCATGGAAATTTGTGGATCGTATTCGTCAAGCATGGGATAATGAGGCATCTGTACAATTTCCTAATTATCCTGCAGGTTCATCTGGACCACAAGAAAGTTTTGACTTATTAGCTCAAGACGGACGTTGTTGGGTACAAAAATAGAGATTACAAAAAGAGTTAGAGGATGTCCTCTAACTCTTTTTTAGCTTCTAACAGAATACTGTAGTACGAACAAGAGACTCACACAGTGAGGCTACTGGCGTCCTATTACTATCCTAGTCAAGTCTCCTCTTTAACGCTCCCTCATCTATTCACGTAAATAACGAAAGACCTGACGCCGTAGTACGAGCAATAGAATCTGTACCACAGATTCTATTGCAAGAAAATTTGAGACCTTAGGCTCAAATTTTAGCCATGAGGCCGCAAGGGCTGCTGGCGTCTTAGTACTACTCTAGTCAAGTCTATTCGTTAAAAGAATCAATTCTTGTACGTATTCTCCAATTGTCTCAATTGTATTTCTCAATGGCTCATCTGTAGAAACATCTACCCCTGCAGCCTTAGCAAGCTCTTCTGCAGTTTTAGAACCACCCATTTTTAGAACTTCAACCCAATTAGTAGCTTTTTCAGGATTCTCTTGAATCATTTTAGCAACTTGAGTTCCGATTGTTAATCCTGCAGAATAAGTATAAGAATATAATCCCATATAATAATGCGGTTGTCTCATCCAAGTTAATTCCGCACCTTCTGTTAATACTACAGAATCTCCCCAGAATTGTTCCAATGTTTGACGATAAATTTGGTTTAATGTTTCTGCATCTAAATTTTTACCTTCATCGACTAATCGATACACTTCTCTTTGATAGTGTGCTTCTAATAAATGCGTCACAAAATTATGGTAATAAGTTTTACCAATTATTTGCGAAATAATCCAACGTTTCATTCTAGCATCTGTTGCATTTTGTAATAAATAATTTTCCACTAATAACTCATTAGCAGTAGATGGTGCTTCAACAAAATACATTGATGGTCTAGATAATTGAATATTTTGATGTTGATGTGCTAATTGGAAATGTCCAGCATGTCCTAATTCGTGTGCTAATGTCATCACATCATTCATACTTTCTGTAAAGAACATTAAAATAAATGAGTTTGCTCCATAAGGGGACGCACAAAATGCTCCTGTACGTTTTCCAATAGTTTCAGCATAATCAATCCATCTTTCATCAAAGGCTCTCTTCATAATAGATAGATAAGACTCACCTAATGGTTTTAACCCATCTAAAATATATGTTTTTGCTTCTTCATAGCTTACTTTTGGTGCAAAATGAGGATCTATTTCTAATTTTAAATCTTCATAACGTACTTCATCTAACTGATAAATTTTTCCAATTAACCCAGCATAGCTTCTCATAATCGGCGCTAAATGTTCCATAATTAAATCAATTTGACGATTATATAATTCTCTAGAAACTTTTTGGCGATCTAATAAATAATCAACGACTGAATCAAATCCTCTTAAAGTAGCCATTGTTTTTTCTTTTTGAACTTGAGCATTATATGCAGAAGCCGTACTATGTTCATATTTACGTAATGTATTCGAAAATACTTCAAAAGCTTTCCGTCTTACAATTGTATCTTCATCAGACTCTAAACGTTTTTCAAAGCTATTGTATGTCATTTCAAATTCTTTTCCGTCTACTTCAAAATTAGGGAATTGAATATCTTTGAATTTTATATCATTGTAGTTTTGATAAGGGAAATCTAATGTATTTCCTAATGCTGCTAATACAGATTCTACCTCTTTTGATAATAAATGTTGTTTATCTTCTAATAATCTTTCCAGATAAATACTGTTTTCCGGATTTTTGGAAGCTTCTGCTAATAAATCTTCCCCTAATTGGCTTAATTCTGGAGAGAAGAAACTTAATTTTGCATCGCATTCTGCAACTACTTTTCTAGTTTGTGCTAAACGATTTTGTGCTTCTCTATCTTTTGTATTTGCATTAACTGCTAAACTTGCATATTGAACAATCTTTCCACGTAATTCTAAAATTTCACGATAATCCGCTAAACTTTGTTGAATGGTTTCTACTGTACTTAATTGATTTTCGAATTTTTTACAAAAAACTTCTACTAATTGCTTATACAATTCAATAGATTTTTTATAATCCTCTTCTGTTTTGAATAATAATGATAAATCCCATGTTTGCTCTACTGGAACTTCTGTTCTTTCCTTCATGTTACCACCTCTTTATAGAATAGTCCTATTGTAGACCGAATTAGAAAGACTGTCAAAATTATTATTTCAACAACATACTCCTGAAACAAAAAATAGAGGCTAGGAAATTCCTAGCCTCTTCTTAAATGATAAAATTATAGTTTTACAACATTAGCTGCTTGAGGACCGCGTGCGCCTTCTTCAACTTCGAATTCAACAGCTTGACCTTCGTCTAATGATTTGTATCCTTCAGATTGGATAGCTGAAAAGTGTACGAATACGTCACTTCCGTCTTCGCGTTCGATAAATCCAAACCCTTTTTCTGCGTTAAACCATTTTACTTTACCTTGTTCCATGAACATTTTCCTCCTTGTGCCAAAAGCACGGTTATTCATATTTCTGCCTGTGGTTCAAAAAGGAGCTCTTAAAACCCATTTATATCCCTAACAAAAACACTATAGTCAGTATAGCATGATTGTAAGCCTTTTACAAGTCTATTTCCGAACAAATTTAGAAAACCTCTCAAATGATTCCTTAATAAAATAATGAAAAGAGTGAAAAAATACGAAAAATTTTCACTCTTTTCATCAAAAACGTTATGGTTTTTCAGATAATTGTTTAATTTGTTGCTCTAATTGTTCAATTTTCTTTTCTTGCTGTTGAATTTGCTCTTTTAATTGAATAAACTCTTCTCGATAAGCCTCAATTGGAGTTTTTGTCCGCTTAGATACCGTATTAAATAAATAAACGACACCAAATAATACAATGATGATGAATAATAAATAAAGCCAACTAGTATTTTTACGTGAATATTTTGCAAATGAATCTCCAAATTCCTTTAAGTCATCATTTTGTGGACTTAGGTTATGTTCAGTCATTTCCTTCTATCCCCCTTCATTTCCATTTATCATAGGAAGTATACCACAAAGTTTAAGAAAACGGTAATTCCTTGGATAATTGTGTTATTGTTTCAAATCTTTCGCCAACTAATCCTTCATCACAAACGACAATAAGGATATCTCCAGGTCGCATAATTGTATCACCACGAGTAATTTCTTCTTTTGCTCCCCTTCTGACTGTCGCAATAACAATATCTTTTGGCCAAGGAATATCACGAATCATTTTCCCAACTAGTGGACTTTCTACCATAATCGGTACTTCAAATGTAGTTCGTTTTCCTTTTCTGTCATGTGGATGTTCAGAATCTAATCGTTCCGCTAAAATTTCATAAATAGGGCCCATTTTCAAGAAATCAGCTACAATGTAAGCTGTTAATGTACAAATTCCTAATGGCATTAATTGGTTTAATCCTCCAACCATTTCTGTTACTAATAATAAAGCTGTTAAAGGTGCTTTCCCAATTGCTGAAAAATACCCTGCCATTGCAAAGAAAACAAAACTTACTCTTAAACTAGGATCTACTCCGAAAAATTGAATTAAAATTTCTGCATAGACTAATCCTAATAATGCACCTAGAGAAAGAATTGGAAGGAAAATCCCACCTGGCAATCCTGTTCCATAAGAAAGCATTGAATAAAATAAACGAAGAATAAATAAGAACGCTAAAAATTGAACGGTATGATTTTCTTGAAGCAATTCTAAAATCATTTCTCCACCTCCACCTAAGACATGGGGATTCCATAATCCTAGTGGAATAATCGCTATAAAAGCAACGATACAATAGTAATAATTAGGTATAAAAGGAAATAACTTTCCATAAATAGCTGGTAATTGTAAAGTATAATGATGATATACCCAACCAAATAATCCTAAAATAATTCCTAATACAATCACATACCCATAGTGTGTCATTGGAAATAATTGGTCATTACCTAAATTTAAAGACGGTCTTGCTCCAAAAATATTTAACGATACAAAATTCGAAACGATTGCAGCTGTTAGTGTAGTTAAAGCTACTAATGGACTAAATGTATGATGAACTTCTTCTAACACAAACATTAAACCAGCAATTGGAGCATTAAATGCTGCTGCTAATCCTGCTCCGGCACCACTTGAAATAAATATATTTTTTTGAACTCGATTACTCTTTAATCCTTCAGCTACACCTTGAGCAACAGAAGCTCCTAATTGAATAGAAGGACCCTCTCTCCCCAATAATAATCCTGAACCAATCGAAATAGATCCTGCCACAAATTTTTTCCAGCAAACAGACCACCAATTCATATCCATCTTGCCTTGTAATTGTAGTTCTACTTGAGGAATCCCGCTTCCCTTAATATCTGGATCGCTTTTTACGATTTGACCTAAAATCACTGCCATAACCATAGAAAAAATAATCCACAATGGAATCCACTGAGGAGATTCTTGTAAATAAGAATAAACAACAATCACTCCTTCTAATGTTTTTCCAAGAAATAAACGGAATAAACTAACCGTTGTTCCAACAAGTATTCCAATAATAGCACCTATTGCAATATAACTACTCTTCCCAAATTGTTTACTATTAAACAACCCCACTTTAAAACTTCCTTTCAATTTCTAATTATTTCCATTATACCAAATTCCATTAGAATAAAAACTGTAAATCTAAAATCAAATAAAATTTCAGTAAAAAAGCAGACATTTATTACAAATGTCTGCCTTTATCTTGTTAAACTTCTTGATTGAAATCTGCTTCGTCTAATTCTGCCATTAATTGATATAATTTTTCTTCTGTTAATGCATCTTTTTCTTCTTTTTCGAAAACTTGAATAATTTTTCCACGATGCATCATCATTAAACGATTTCCATATCTTAATGCATCCGATAAATTATGCGTAATCATTAAAGCTGTTAATTGTTTTTCTTCAATAATTTCCTTTGTTAGTTGCATAATTTTTCTTTGTGTTTTTGGATCCAATGCAGCAGTATGTTCATCTAGTAATAATAATTCAGGAGTTCGTAATGTTGCCATTAATAATGAAACTGCCTGTCTTTGTCCACCAGATAATAATCCAATTTCTGCATCTAATCGTTCTTCTAACCCTAATTGTAAAGGAGTTAATAATGCTTTAAATTGTTCTAATTCTTCTACTGTATATCCTTTTTTCAATCCACGTTTTAGTCCTCTTCTTAAAGCTAAAGAAAGATTTTCAGCAACTGTCATACGAGGGGCTGTTCCTTGTAATGGATTTTGATAAACACGACTAATATATTTCGCCCTTTCGTATTCAGCTGTTTGTTCAACTGCTGCTTCCCCCATATAAATATGTCCTTTATCTAATGGAAAACTTCCTGAAATAGCATTTAAAAAGGTTGATTTCCCCGCACCATTCCCCCCAACAATTGTAATAAAATCGCCTTTATGAATGGTTAAGTTAATATCAATTAATGCATCATGACTTCTATTTGTATTTGGGTAAAATGTTTTATGAACATTTTCAATTCTAATATCCATCTTCTACCTCCTATTGTACACTTTTACGGTGACTCATCTTATAAATTGCTTGTTTGATTTGTGGAATCGTTAAACAAATAGCGATTAACGCTGCAGATAATAATTTGAAATCATTTGGATCAAAAATATTTAATCGTAAAATAGATGCTTGTAATAAACGATAAATAATCGAACCAAAAATAATACAAACTAATCTTCCGACAAATGATTCATCTGCAAAAATCACTTCTCCAATAATAATGGCTGCTAAGGCAATAACAATTGTTCCTAAACCAGAGTTCACATCTGCATAACCATTATTTTGGGCTAAAACAGCTCCCGCCATTGCAATTAACGCATTCGATAACATTAAACCAAATACTGTCATTTGATTTGTGTTAATTCCAAGTGAAATGGCCATTTTTTCATTATCCCCTGTAGCAATTAATGCTTGACCGATTTCAGTTGCAAAAAAAACATACATCGCTACGATTAAAATTCCTACAAATACAACTCCGATTAAAATAATATCAAAATACTTCGGTAATTCCATTCCCTCTAAAAAACTAAAAATCGTTTTATAATTTAATAAGGATAAATTTGGACGACCCATAATTCTTAAATTCACAGATAATAACCCTGTCATTGTTAAAATTCCAGCTAATAAACTAGGTAATTTACATACAGTAATTAAAAATCCTGTGACATACCCTGCTAAGGCGCCTACAAACATCGCAATAAATGTCGCTAAAAGAGGATGTACACCATGTTGAATACACATAACACAAGTTGCTGCTCCTAACGGAAAGCTTCCTTCTGTTGTCATATCTGCAATATTTAAAATTCGAAAACTAATAAATAACCCTAATGATAAAATTCCCCAAAGTATCCCTTGAGAAATCGCTGAAATAACTAAATCCATATTTTTCTTCCTTTTCTATTAAATATATATGTATAAAAAACTTTTAAATAACTATACCCTATCTAAGCGGTATTAGCTATCATTATATGTCATTTATTTTGTAAAATCATTGAGGAAAGAGCACTTTTCTACTCTCCCTCAACAATAATGTTTAACTCTCTAGACTTTTTATTGAAATTATTTTTTAGCAGTAACTTTTTGTGCTTTTTGAGCAATATCTGCTGGAATTGTAATTCCTAATTCTTTCGCTTTTTCTTCATTTAAGTAGATGACACCTTCATTTGCTAATTTAATTGGTGTATCTGCTGGTTTAGCACCTTTTAATACTTCTACTACCATTTTAGCTGTTTCTACACCGATTTGATATTGGTCAACTCCTAAACCTAACACTCCACCGTCAGCAACCATTGTATCTGCAGATGGGAATACTGGAATTTTCTTAGCATCTGTTGCTTTTACAACTGTTGCCATTGCACTAGCAATTGTATTGTCAATTGGAACAAAGATGGCTTCTACTTGGCTTGCTAAACTTTCTGTTACTTGTTGAATATCGTTTGTATTTGCAATTGTTGCTACTTTTACTTCTAATCCTAAAGCTTTAGCATCTTCTTCTGCTTGTTTAGCTTGTTTTACTGAGTTATCTTCACTTGATGTATATAAAATACCAACTGTTTTTAATGTTGGAACAACTTGTTTCATAATTTCTAATTGTTGTTTAATTGGTGTACGATCACTAACTCCTGTAATATTGTTTCCTGGTTTTTTCTCATCTTTAATTAATCCTGCTTCTACTGGATAAGTAATCCCACCCATTACAATTGGAATATCTTTTGTAACATTTGCTAATGATAATGTTGCAGGAGTTGTAATTCCAACAATTACGTCATTTTTGTTAGAAACTAATTTTTCACTCATAGATGCTAAGTTACTTTGATCACCTTGTGCATTTTGGAAATCAATTTCTAAGTTTTTCCCTATTTCATAACCTTCTTTAGCTAATTCATCTTGAATCCCTTGATAAATTGCATCTAATGCTGGATGGCTTAATAATTGTAATACCCCTAATTTAACCTTTTTATCTTGTGTTGTTGTTTGTGCTGCTTGTTGTGTATTTGTTGCTTTTTGAGATGATTTTTGTACTGTATTGTAAATTAACGACCCTAACAATACTACTAATAATACTAATGCAAATCCTAAAATTCCTTTATTTTTTTTCATAATAAATTCCTCCAATGTAATTAAATCTTTTTTAAATGAACTCGAAAAAGAAAAAGAGACCACTTTTGGTCTCTTTATTGATACAAAAAGACCACGTAGGTTCTATTTTATTAGATCTACGTGGTCGAGTTCATTCATGTTTAAAATTCCACATAGATACAATTTCACGTCAATGAAGGTTGTATCTATATGTACAAAATGTACGTTAAGAACAACCTGTATCTAGTGGCTTTGCCAACGAGTATTTAATTGTAATACTAATACTTGGTTCATGTTCCTAACTCCTTTTCGCTTGATGTCGTTATTATGCACTGATTCAAATCAATTGTCAACAACTTTTTTTGAAATGAAATATTTCTTGTAACAATTTTGTAAAATATTGTAAATTTATGAAAATTATGGTAGGATATTTAAGGCAAAAAAATTTTTTCACAAAAAGGAGAATAGAGATGAAAAAAAGTCTTATGGCTAGTTTAGCCTTCGCCTCAGTTCTATTATTATCTGCTTGCGGAAATAGTAGTACTACAAAAACAACAAAGGAGACGACTAAAACAGAAGCTGTTGCAAGTGCATCTGCTCAAAAATATGCTGATCCTTCAACATTAAAAGACAGCTATGATGTTGTAATCGTTGGTTCTGGTGGTGCTGGTTTATCAGCTGCTATCCAAGCTAAAGAAGCTGGTAAAAACCCAGTTATCTTAGAAAAAATGGCAACAGCAGGAGGAAATACAACTAAATCTTCTGCAGGAATGAATGCCTCTCAAACTAAATTCCAAGAAGCTGAAGGTATTAAAGATTCAAACGATAAATTCTACGAGGAATCTTTAAAAGGTGGACATGGAACAAACAATCCTGAATTATTACACTACTTAGTAGACAACTCTGCTTCAGCCATTGATTGGTTAGATTCTATGGGAATTACATTAAGTAACTTAACAACTACTGGTGGTATGAGTGAAAAACGTACTCACCGTCCTGCTGATGGTTCAGCTGTAGGTGAATACTTAGTAGCTGGATTATTACGTAATGCTTCAGAACGTGAAATCCCAGTTTTCGTAAATGCTGTTGTAAACAAAGTAAACGAAAAAGATGGTAAAGTTACTGGTGTTAACGTTTCTATCGATGGCCAAGAAAAAACAATTGCTTCAAACGCTGTTGTTTTAACAACTGGTGGTTTCGGTGCAAATATGGAAATGGTAACTGAATACAAACCTGAATTAAACGGATTTGTAACAACAAACCAAAAAGGTTCAACTGGTGACGGTGTTGTATTAGCCAAAGAAATCGGCGCTGCAACTGTAGACATGGGAGAAATCCAAATCCACCCTACTGTTGAACAATCAACTTCAACATTAATTTCTGAATCAGTTCGTGGTGAAGGTGCAATCCTTGTTAACCAAGACGGTAAACGTTTCTTCAATGAAATGGAAACTCGTGATAAAGTATCTCAAGCAATTATCGGATTACCAGAAAAATATGCATACTTAATTTTAGATAATGCATTAACTGATCGCGCTAAAGCTGTTAAATTCTACGAAAAACGTGGTTTAGTAAAAACTGCTGATACTGTAGAAGGTTTAGCAAAAGAAATTGGTGTACCTGCTGAAAACTTAAAAGCAACTTTAGAAGCTTGGAACAAAGCTGTTGCTGATAAAAAAGATAGCGAATTTGGTCGTTCAACTGCTATGGATCACGACCTAACAACAGGTCCATTCCACGCAATCAAAATCGCACCCGGTATTCACCATACAATGGGTGGTTTGAAAATTAATACAAACGCTCAAGTATTAAAAGAAGACGGTTCAGTTATTAACGGATTATACGCTGCTGGTGAAGTAACTGGTGGAGTTCACGGTGCTAACCGTATTGGTGGTAACGCTGTAGCTGATATCATCATCTTCGGACGTCAAGCTGGAGCACAAGCTGCTGCTTACTTAAAATAATTGATTTACTCTATCTTTTTAGATAAATATATCATTTAGATATTGAAGTTAAGCCCTGCTATCATTTCGATGGCAGGGCTTTTTAATATTTGGTACACCAACTTCTTATCTATATCTTGGTGGAGTTGATGGTTGACATCTACAAAGTTTAATATTAAAATACATTCAAAAATATATTTGAATGAGGTGTTTTATGGTTCAAAATGTTGTTACTTCAATAATCCTGTATTCTGGGACAGCCGTAGACTTACTTATTATCCTAATGTTATTTTTTGCCAAAAGAAAAAGCAGAAAAGACATCATTAACATCTATTTAGGACAATTTCTAGGCTCTGTTAGTCTAATATTGCTAAGTTTGCTTTTTGCATTTGTCTTAAATTATATTCCTAGTAAAGAGATTTTAGGTTTACTCGGTTTGATTCCAATTTTCCTAGGTCTCAAAGTTTTGCTTTTAGGAGATTCTGATGGAGAAGCTATTGCCAAAGAAGGTTTGCGCAAAGATAATAAAAACCTGATATTTCTAGTCGCTATGATTACTTTTGCAAGTTGTGGTGCTGACAATATTGGTGTCTTTGTTCCATATTTTACTACCTTAAATTTAGCAAATTTGATAGTAGCTTTACTTACCTTTCTAGTCATGATTTATCTCTTGGTTTTTTCTGCCCAAAAATTGGCACAAGTCCCTTCTGTTGGAGAAACTTTGGAAAAATATAGCAGATGGTTTATTGCCGTTGTTTATTTAGGATTGGGGATATATATCCTGATTGAAAATAACAGTTTTGACATACTATGGACTATATTAGGCTAGGAGAAAATATTATGAAAAAAGATAGTATCTGCCAAGTGAATGTTATAAATCAACAAAATGTTACAACCGCAACGAACTACCTTGAAAAGGAAAAAGTCCAAAAATCACTTCGTATTTTATCAAAGTTTACCGATAATAAACAGATAAATATCATCTTTTATCTCCTTGCTGTTGAAGAACTCTGTGTCTGTGATATAGCCTGTTTACTAAATCTCAGTATGGCATCTACTTCCCACCATCTTCGTAAACTAGCCAATCAAAACATCTTGGGCACTAGAAGAGAGGGGAAAATTATATATTATTTTATAAAAGATGAGGAAATCAGGGATTTTTTTAATCAACTAGGATAACAACTATTTTTACTACTTTTCCATGATTCTAGGGAGCTACTCTATGAAATTTTTTGATAAAAATTACTCACAAGCAATACCTACTTGTATCAAATGTTTAAGAAAAAAGTATAATTTAAAGCAAAGTGACCCCAAAAACTTAGACTTTTTGGGGTCACTTCATAATGAGGACTTCATCATCCACTGTAATCGTAGAAATTTTCTTTGCGAATTAAATATAACACTTACACAATTCATTCAATTGTCTAATACATCTTTTTAGTCTTCTACTCTTCTATTATCTTCTGAAATAAAAATCATTAAAATGGTCTGTATCGCCAAAACTAAATAAAAAATTTCTGTATTTCTGTTAAAGATGATAGCAAGTGTTGTACAAATCAAATATACCAGTATATAGCCTTTTACAATTTTCCTCGTTAATTGCACTTCCACTTTGTTATACCTCGTTGTTCCAAATAAACATAAATAAAAAACCGTAATTCCAATTAGAATCATTGAAACTCCTATATTTAATAAATGCCCCTCATAATACATCTCAACTCCAGCCGTTATCATGTTGATAGCAATTAAAATAGCAATATGTAAATAGACTAACGGTGCTCCTGCAACTTCTTGATGATGATTCATTCGAATCGCTGTTTGATAAACATAAAAAACGAATAAAAACCCAACCATTATAAATGTAACGATTGACAAAAGAAAATGTTCTGACAATGGATACGTTTTAATAATCGCAATAACCAGTTCTCCCACTGTTAAAATCGTAATTAATTGCATTCGTTCCACTAAATGTGGAAAATTCATATATGGATATTTCATTTTCTTAATCATAAAATTGGGATAAATATAACAAATACTATACCCAATAAAATAGATATAACTCTTTATCGACTCTGGTGAAAAGAAAGCAATTATTGTAGAAACAATTACAATCACAATTGCTATTACAACCTGTTTCATTTGAATGATCATATCACTCGTACACTGATGATACTCTCGAATATGTAATTGATACTGTAAAAAAATAATTCCCATCGTAATAATCATTAAAGTATTATAATAAATATAAACCGGAATAGAAAACCCATTAAAAGAAACAATCCCCGTTTCCAACTGTGTACTAAATAATGAAACCATATTTCCTAACACAAGCATGGCTGCGATAATCGTAAAAACGTCATTTTTATCTCGCTTACTATAACGATTTAAATATGAATTTTCCAATAGCCAAACATGCCAAATAGATAAAGTAGAAACGACAAAACTTAAAATCCTTTCAAAACTTAAGATATGTTCAGGAGTAGAATGTAAAATTCCTACTAGCCCACTTGTCGCAAGCACAAACACTAAATCAAAAAACAATTCATAGTTCGAAACCTTTTTTTCTTTCATACAACACCTCTTTTAATCCTCATCCTTAATATCAATATCTTCCGGAATCGGTTCATCTAAGTATTTCTGATATTCTTCAATCATTTTTTGACGTTGCTTCAAAAAAAAGGCAAATTGAGATCGATTAATAAGGACTTCATCGTCTACTGTAATTGTAGAAATTTGCTTTTCACGAATTAAATATAACACATACGCAATATCTACTTCTAAATATTCCGCAATCCCTTCAATTGTCTGATACATCTTTTTCTCCATAAATAAAAGTAACAGTTCTTTTCCAAACTGTTACCTTCTCTTTTATCCTAATTTTTCTACTAAACTTTTCGCAAAAGCTTCGATATTTTTCACATCTTCTTCTTCCGCATTTAAATCAACTAATACATTTTCTGCACCTTTTGTAGCACCAGTCTTAGAAAATTGTTCATCAAAATCTAATACTGATTGACAGAATTTATCATAGAAAGTATCCCCTGATCCTAAAGCACCATAAATTTTTCCTGATAAATCTTCTTCTTCTAATTCTTCATAAAAATCAACGATTTCATCTGGTAAATCACCATCTGTACCATAAGTGTAAGTTGCGACTACACAAATATCATAGTCATGAAATTCATCTGCTGTAGCGGAAGTACATTCTTTAATATCTACTTCTACTCCTTGTTCTTCTAATGATTCTGCTAAAATATCTGCAATTTCTTCTGTGTTCCCTGTTAAACTAGCATATACAATTAATGCTGTTGCCATTTACTTCACTCTCTTTCGTTTCAATTGTTTTTATTATACCAAAAGAATGCCAATAGAGATAGTAAAAACAAAGGATTTATTTATTCATTTTCACAATATTTTTCATTCTAAAACTATTAAAATAACTTTCGCTTTGTATTTTTTAAAATTTTTGATATACTCTTTTAATAACTTTTAAAGAATTGAGGGAATAAAATGAATGCTACTCAACGTTTAAAACAAGCTGAAAAAGGTGCAATTCTAAGCATTATCACTTACATCATTCTTTCAAGTAGCAAATTACTATTTGGAAAATTATTTTTTTCTCAAGCCCTATTTTCAGACGGATTAAATAACTTAACAGATGTTTTATCTTCACTTCTAGTATTTGCTGGTTTAAAAATTTCTCAAAAACCCGCAGATAAAAATCACCCTTATGGACATTGGAAATTTGAAACTCTAGCGAGTCTTATTACTTCTTTTATTATGTGTATTATCGGCATAGAAGTTATTAGAAATGCTTCGCATACTATCATGAATCCAAATCCAGAACTTCCATCACTCATTACAGCTATAGTAGGATTTATTTCTGGTATCATGATGTATGGAGTTTATCGTTTTAACGATTCACTAGCTAAAAAAATAAATTCCCTTGGGCTAAAAGCTGCAGCAAAGGATAATTACAGTGATGCTTTAACAAGTATTTCTACTTCCATTGCCATTTTTGCAGCAAGTTTAGGAATCTCATGGTTAGATGGAGTAATGGCTTTTATTGTTGGCATTATGATTTTAAAAACCGCTTATGATGTTTTCAGCGAAAGTACCTTCCAATTAACCGATGGATTTGAACCAGAAGAAATGAAAGAATATAAACCTCTGATACTTTCCCACCCGGAAGTTAAAAGTATTGAAGAATTAAAAGCTAGACGATATGGTTCTAATATTTATTTAGATTTAACGGTTTGTATGGATCCTAATTTAACAGTTTGGAGAAGTCATGAAATAACAGAAGAAATCGAAATAGAACTTGCTGACAACTTCGGAATCAATTTTATCGATATTCATGTTGAACCTTATAAAAAAGCTAGAAATTAGGCATTTCCCTAATTTCTAGCTTTTTTTGTACTTTCTCCTAATTTTACATGAACTGGAATCGTTGTTTTCATCTCGCAAGGAATGTTTCGAATTAATTTTTCTAAAACTTTCATCGAGACTCTTCCAGCTTCTTTAAATTGATATTCTACGGTTGTTAATGTTGGATTCATAAATTGGCCAATTTCATATCCACCAAATCCTGCAATTGCAACTTCATCAGGTATTTTTCTACCACATTGTTGAGCAGCTTTCATTAAAGCTACTGCAAGATTATCTGTAGCTGCAATGACTAAGGAATGACTTTGATTTTTAAATATCTCCATCCCAATATTTAAAGCTTTTTGTGTAGAAAAATCTCCTTCAAGCTGTTCAATTCTTTCAAATTGATGAGCTTCTGCTCCTGAAAAAATTCCTTTTTTTCGAACAACTCCAACTGCATAATCTCGTTTCGAAACGCCCACATAAGTCAATTCATGGTAACCTAATTCTGCAAGTTTTTTGACTAATTCAAATCCAGCTTGATAATCATCATGAACCACACTATTAATTTCATTATGTTCTTGCCCTACAATCACAACTGGAACAGGGCAATTTTTAATGGCTTTAATATGTTCTGAAGTAATTTCTGTAGCAATTAAAATAATACCAGCTACCTTATTTCTAGCAAAACCTTCGATAGCTTTAATTTCTCTTTGACTATCTTGTCTGGCATTATTCATAATTAATTCATAGTTTAATTCTTCAACAACTTCATCAATTCCCATCAAAGTAAGTGCAGTTGCCGCCGAATCAACTCTTGGTACAATCACACCAATCATAGAACTAAATTTCGCTTTCAAACTTCGAGCAAATGGGCTTGGCGTATAATTTTCTTCTTTAATAACTTTTTCAATTTTTTGCGCTGTTTCTAAACTAATCGAACCGCCATTTAAATATCTTGAAACGGTACTTTTCGTTACACCAGCTTTTTTTGCAATATCTTGAATAGTCGCCAATCACTCCACCTACCTTTATAGTGTTGTAAAATCAATATTAAATGCTTGTTTTACATCTTCTGTTACATCACTAATTGGAGTTTTTGAAACGAATTTCCCTTTGAAACTATATCGATGTGAAGCTTGTAAATCATCACATGTAATTAAAGTAATTTCTGTTTTCCCTGGTACATCATAAATGACTTCTACTTGATAAGCTTCTACTAGATCGATACTTGTAGTTTCATATTCATAAACATATTCCATATCTGTTAAATAGATTTTATCTCCAATTTTTAATTTAACTAATGGTGAGAATAATAATTTTTCATCTGAAAAATAGTGATGACTCGCTAATGCATAATTACCTTCCCCCATTTTTTGAGTTGGTTTCATTGTTCCAGCTCCCGCTAATAATACAGGGTTAGAAATCCCCTTATAAATTGGTAAATTTAAATTCACACTTGGAACAGCAATTGCACCTAAAGTTAAAAATTTAGAAGTATCCATTTTAGCTTTTACAACAGCTTGTAAATCTAGTGGTTCAACCGTTGAAAAATCAAATTCTGCTTCTTGAGTTTCATTTTCTTTCACTTCGGCTGCTGTTACCTTACTTAATTGTTGGGTATGCTCTTGTTGGAATTGTGCTAGCATATACGAACGAATTGGTCCAGCAGCAAATAATAATCCTGCGATTATAAATAAAAGTCCTGCAACCCACAATCTCCAATTTGAAATTTTTTTCTTACTATTTTTTTTCGTCATAATATTCTCCTTTAAATTTTTGTACTTACTAAAATCCAATATCCTTTATCCCACTGAATTCTTTCACAATTTCCAAATACTTCTTCCATTTTCTTTTGAGCACTTGGAGCTCCTTGTTTCTTTTGAATGACAATAACTAATTGTCCATTTTCAGATAAATAATCATATGCTTTTTCTAAAATGGTATGAACAACTGTTTTTCCAGCACGAATAGGTGGATTACTAATAATAATTTCATATTGAGATTTCTTTACAGCATCATACAAATTACTTTCATATATATCTACATTTTTTATGCCATTTTTTTGCGCATTTTCCCTTGCTAATAACAACGCTCTTTCATTGACATCAATCATTTCAATGGATAGTTCAGGGTATGCTTTTCCATAAGCAAGTCCCATCGTACCATAACCACAGCCAATATCCAATAAACTTGCTTTTTGAAACTTCTCAGGAACATCATAAGACTCTACCAATAATTCACTACCAAAATCAACAGTATGTTTTGAGAAAACTCCATTATCACTTGTAAAAGAAAGAGTATTTCCTTTTAGGTGATAAGTCCAATGCTTTTGTTGACTTTTACTATCTGGATTTTTTGTATAATAATGATTTACCATAAATTCTCCTTTTTCCTCTATAATAATTAACTATACTATTTCTTTTCAAAACTTCCAACACTTATGATTAAAATTTAACCATTCTCTAACGATTTTTAATACCAAAAAACCCGTTGCTATTTCTAACAACGGGAAAAGGTTAGGAGGGTTTACTAATAAAAAATGTTGGGAGTTCATTTTTTATTTGGGAGAAGTAAACCTTAGGTGTTTTATTGGGTATGGCTGTATCATAAAGGTAAAATATGATTTTTTTGTGAAATTTTAGTGTTTTTTTTGTGAATTTTAACTTTTTTTATATTTTCACATCACTATATTCGTCATATTTTTTAAATAAATTAACGACATATGAACATGTTGGATGGATTTTCTTCTGATTTTCCCTAGCATAATTCGCTAATTTATCGACTAGTAATTTTCCAATTCCTTGCCCTCTATAAGCTGGATCTACAAAAGTATGATCTGCAATCAATACATCTTTTTCAACTTGAAATGTAATTTCAGCATCCATTTCACCTACTGCATTATAATGTCTAAACGCATTTTCTTCTTTTACTAATTCCATTAAACTCACTCCTTACATAAAATCCTAAACTTCTACTTTTCTGATTTTTTTTGTAATCTCTTTACAATATCAAGTATACTCTGTTTTTGATAAAATTCCACTTGATTTTGAATTTGTTCTTCTTGTAAGTCGGAAAATACACTACAAATATGGTTAGCTACCAGACATACTTCATCTAGAGAAGATTGATACTGTTTCTTTAATCGTTGATCTTCTCCAACAAGAATAAACAAATCTCCTAATGAAATATCTTTTGGATCTACTTGAATCTTATATCCTCCATTAGCTCCATTTACAACATCTACATATCCTTTAGAAGAAGCCAAACTCATCACTTTTCGTACAATAACAGGATTGCTACTTGCATTATGTGCTAATTGTTGGCTAGAGAATCTTCTATCATGATGCACAGATAAATACGTTAAACAATGGATGATAACTATAAAGTCGTTTCCCATTTCAATTCCTCTATTTGATTAATCCAAATACATCATTTAATGCTTCTGCCATTGTTGGGTGAGTGAAGATTTGGTCACGTAAAGCTGTGTAAGGTAATTTTGCTTTAATAGCAGTTGCAATGATATTAATCACTTCATGAGACTCTTCAGCAAATAATGTTGCCCCAACAATTTCATTTGTTTGTTCATGTACTAATACTTTATAAAATCCTACTTGGTTGCCTAAAATTTTTGCTTTTGGAACAGCAGCCATTGGTAATTTAGCAACTTTCACAGGAATTCTTGCTGCTTGTGCTGCTTTTTCATTTAAACCAACACTTGACAATGTAGGACTAATAAATGTTGAAGTAGGAATTAATGAACGTTCTTTAGTTGAATATTCTTTATTTCCTGCTAAGAAGTTTTTCACGATTCTGAAGTCATCTAATGAGATAAATGTGAATTGTGGTCCGCCATTTACATCTCCTAATGCAAAGATATGTGGTTTATTTGTTTGTAAAAATTCATTTACTTTAATAGCGCCTCGTTCAGATAATTCAACACCAGCTTTTTCTAAATCTAAGCCTTGAATATTTGGTTTTCTACCTGTTGCTACTAAAACTGCATCTGCTTCAAGTACTTTTTCTTCATCATTTTTAGCATAGTAAACTGTTGCTTTGTTACCTTCTGTTTCAACTTTTTTAACAGAAATTCCTAATTCAAAAGTAACGCCCATTTCTTCTAAACGTTCTTTAACTGCAGCAGAAACATCATCATCCTCACGAGGAATAAATGCATCAAATACATCTACTACTGTTACTTTAGAGCCAAATTGTGCATATGTTGCTGCAAATTCTAATCCGATAAATCCACTACCAACAATAACAACTGATTCTGGGAATTCTTCTAAATCCATAATTGTTTCATTTGTATGAATTGGTCCTCCAACTTTTAATCCTTCAATTGGTGGGATGAATGGAGTACCACCTGTATTAATAAAGATTCTTTCTCCTACAAATTCTTCTACACCATTAGCTGTATCAACGGCAACAGTATGTTCATCTACAAAACGACCAAAACCATCAACAATTGTTACATTTGGAGCAGAATTAACCTTTTGATAGTTTGCTTGATTTAAAGCAGCGATTAAAGCTTTTTTCTCTTGAATTGATTTTTGATAATAACTTGCTGCATCTTCTTGACTATATTTTTTACGAGCTGCTGCAGTAGCAATTTTCTTAGTTGGAATACATCCAACATTGATACATGTTCCACCATACATTACAGGAGATTTTTCAATTAAAACTGTTTCTTCTCCTTGTGTTCCTAAGTAAGCAGCAATTGTTTTACCTGCTTTACCAAACCCGATAATAATATTTTTTACATTTTTTGACATATAAATCACCTTTCTTTAAATGTAATATTTTTGATTACAGTTCATATCATATACCTCTTTTTTGATTTTGTAAATAGTTTTGCTTAAAAAAATAAAAGTCTGATAAAACAGACTTTTATTTTCTACTCTACAGTACGTGGTTTATAAAATGTTCGATTGTCTAATCCAAAAATTCGCTCACTAAATTGTCCTGGTTCTGTCTTTTGTAAAGCTGAAGTAATCATTGTAACACTAGCATCCATTAAGTCCACATGATGTAAAATTTCTGCTTCTAATAATAATGGACGAACTGGAGAACCATATTCTAATTTGCCATGATGTGCTAATACTAAATGTTTTAATAAGACTACATCTTCATGACTTTGATCAATATCTAATTCTTCACAGGCTTTTGTGATTTCTTCATCCATTAACACAATATGACCCATTAATTTACCTTTTAGAGTATATTCAGTCCCAATAGCTCCTGATAATTCAATAATCTTACCAATATCATGTAATAGAACACCAGATAATAATAATGAACGATTGACTTCTGGATATTGTTCTGCAATTGCTTTTGCTAAACGTAACATCGATAAAGTATGATAACTTAATCCTCCTGCAAACGCATGATGGTGACGTTTAGCTGCAGGATATTCAAAGAAATCGTGTTGATATTTCCCTAAAATTTTATGCACTATTCTTCGCATTGTTGGATTAATAATTTCAAACAGAATAGAATTTAACTCTTCTTCCATTTCTTCTCTTTTCATTGGAGCATGTTCTAAGAAATCTGAAACTTCACTTGGTTCACCAAATTCTGGTCTTGAAAGACGTAACCCAGTTATTTTAATTTGAGGCATTCCATTAAAAATTTCTCTTTTTCCAACTAAATGAACAATACTTCCTGATGAAAAACGTTCTATCTCTTCAGGTGTCGCTGACCAATATTTGCCATCCATTTGTCCTGACTTATCTTGGAATGTAAAAGCTAAGAATGGTTTCCCATTTTTTGCTAATCTCACATCAGCAGTTTTAATTAATAAAAACAACTCTAAAGATTCATCTACTGCATAATCATATAATTTTTTTACCATCTATTCCTCTTCTTTCTATCTTTGTAGCCTAATGAGGCTAGCACGTGTTTCAGCAATCGTAAAAGGTTCATCATCTAATGAAAAATAGATTACTTGTACTTTACTTGAAAGCTCTTTAATTAATTGTAACATAATCTTTTTACGTTCACTATCAAAATTCACAAAACCATCATCGATTAATATAGGCAATGCTATTTTTGAAGAAAGATTTCCAATAAATGCTAAACGAATACTGACTAATAATTGATCTAATGTACCTCTAGACAATTCACTTGCAAATAACCATTTTTCATTATTTTGTTTAACAGCTATTTTCATATTTTCCATTTGTATTCCTTGATATCTGCCTTGAGTTAATCGATTAAAATAATGACCCGCTACCTTTATCACTTCATTTGTTTGAGAAGGTAACTGTTTTTGTAAACTTTCTAAAATCCATTTTGAAGCATATAAACAACTTACCCATTCTACTAATTGTTCTTCTACTTCTGCCTTCCATAATTCAAATTGAATCAGTTGTTCATGATAAGTTCCATCTGTTGCTAGTTGTTGAAGTTGTTGTACTTTTTGTGCTTGTTCTTCTATTAAGGATTGATTTTTTTGAAGAAGACTTAATAATGAGTGATGTGAACTCTCCATTCTTTGTTCTAGTTCTTCTTTACTTCTTATTGTTTCTAATTCTTCTAAATAATCCTGCAATTGTTGCTTTATCTGAGTATATTCTTGAATCAATAGTCGATTCCTTTCATATGCTTCATCTTTTTGATAAAATTCTTCAGCATTTTGAACATTAGCTTTCTTAAATATCGAATTTTTTTGATTTTCTAATATTTGTTTATCACTATATAGTTGTTGGATTTGTTCTTGTAATTTTAACCCTTCATTCATTTGAAGAAGTTCTTTCTGATAAGAATTTTGAACTTCTAGAATTATTTTCTTTAACAGTTTCCATTCTAATTCAATAGTATTTGGAATAGCTTCTTTCTTTACTTCAAAAACCCACTGCCAGTTCATCTGTAGTTGAGCTAATTCTTTTTCAATTTTTTGAAGTATTCTTTCTTTTATTTGTCTCTGTTCTATAAAATATCGAAGAGATTTTAAAACATCTCCTTGGCACAGTTGTTCAACTGTAATACTTGAATCAGCATATCCATATTTATTTTTCCAAGTAAATAATTCCTGAGAAATTTTTTCGAGTTTTTCTTTATTATTTTTTCTTTGTAAAGCACACTTCCCTAATTCATTAGTGATTTCTTCTAATCTTGCTGAAAAATACTCCTGATACTGACTTGTATGAACAGATTTCTTTTCATACATCCAACTAGATAAACCAATTACCATTCCTATTACCATTCCAATAGCTTTAAACACTTGATTTGAGAATAGTAAAATTGATGTAAGACTAGTCACTACTCCACTAAAAATCAGAAGTCCAGTCATATTCAATCGATGATGCTTAGAATTTTGATTTCTAGAATGGTTATTGATTTTTTCTTGTTCCTCTTTTAGTCGAATTATTTTAGTATCTAATTCTACTTCTTCAAATTTTAAATTTTTTTGCTGGTACATCTTTTCTTTTAATTGTTCAATTTCATATTCTGGGATTTTCAAAGGAATATGATTTTGATGAATATTCCATATTTCTTCTTCTTTAAAAATATTTTGTTGTAATTCATTTAATTCTATTTGCAATTTTTTTCTAAGCAATATTTTTTCATCTATTTCATCTTCCATCAAAGAAATATTCAGTAACTGAGACCATCTTGGATCCTCTTTGAGTATCTGTTCATTTTGATGTTTTTCCTTCCATATATGATACCCCTGTTGTAATTCATGAATTTGTTGTTCATTCCATTCATAATCTAAATGATTTCTTTCTAATTCATATTTCCATTCTGGATTCCAATTTTTTTCCTGATTGAAATTAATTTTATGACTTATTTGTTTCCATCTTTCATAGCTATTCCAATGAGACTGTAATAATTGAAGTTTTCTTTCTTCTTCCTGATTTTTTTGAATCATCAGCGAATTCCTTTGAATTTCTTGCTTAATCTCTTCAGATTTTTGAAGTGTCTCTTCATATACATCATTATTTTTTGCTAATTCTTCTATTTTAACCATTTGTAAATCTAATTGATGTAATTGCTGATTAATGACTCTTTTAACAGCTTTAGGAGTAAAGATTGAGTCTGCTTGTTTTTGTAATCTTGTTGATAGTTTCATCCATTCTTCACTACCGGTTAAGCTGACACTATAGAGAAATTGATCCATTTCCTCCATTGAAGAAAATTGAAATTGGTCTAATTGTTCTTTATTAAATCCAAAAACTTGTGCATATTGTTTTTCATCAATTTGAAAAAGCAATTGTTTCCATCTTTCTTCGGATAAACTATTGCCTGAAGTCGTTTCACATTTAAAACACTGCTTGCCATTTTTGATATATCTTTCTATGAAAAGGGAGCCTTCAAATGTTTCTTCTAACCAAATTCGCCCTCCCATAATTCCCCCATTTTGAGGTTCATAAGGGTATTTGCCAGAAACTTTCTTTGGAAAGCCAAATAAAACATGTTGAATAAAAGAACGTAAGGTCGATTTCCCCGATTCATTTTTTCCTTGAAATATTTGCAATTGATGATGAAAATCCATTCGTACTTTTGACCATTTTCCATACCCAAAAATTTCAATTCTACTAATGTACATTTTCATCACCTACTTCCATATTCATTTCGATTAAAACTTTGGCTCTTTGAATTATTTTATGTTGAAATACTTCACTATTCATTTCTTTTGAAAAATATTTTGCCAATAGAGTATGTTGCATAGCAATATTTTGAATATCTTGCATTCGATTTTGGTGACTTTCCTCGTCCTCCAATAATTCAATGCTCAGTTGATTATTTCTTTTTAACTTTTTAAATTCGACATCAATTTCTATCAAATATAATTTTTCATATTTAGTTGAAATTTCCCTTTGTAAAATTTCTTCTATTAATTTCAACCATGACTGATTAAATCCTCTATCTACTATTAGATTAAATTTTAATAAATAAATTTTATCTACATTCCATTTTTGAATTAAAATTTCTCTATACAGCTGTGATACGATTTGTTCTATAGAATGAACTTCTTCCACTAAAAATTTTATTTCCACCCATTCAATTGGATTACAAGAAATAAATTGTCTATTCATCGGTAGATTTTTATTTAAAGTAATGACATAAAAACCTTTTTCACCCATTTCTTTAAAGTTCCGTCCTTGAATTGTTCCAGAGTATGCAATTCTTCCATTAGAATCTAAATCCATTGCTCGATGAATATGTCCTAATGCCCAATAATCATAATGAAGCTTTTCTAAATCACTAATTTTAAAGGGAGCATATGCTGCAGATGAATCAGATGCCGTTCGTGTTTGACCATGATACATCCCAATATGAAAATCCACTAAAGAATTTCTCATTGGAAAATGCATTGCCATTGACTCTGTTATCCATCTTGTATCATAACTAAATCCACTAATAGCAATACTTTCACCGGAAGAAGTTTTCAAGATTTCTGTTGAAACCTCTTCTTTAAAGACTTTTACCCAGTCATTATTCCAATCTTCAGTAAATCCTCCATAATCATGATTCCCATGAATCAAATAAACATAAATACCTACTTGAGCTAATCTTTGAAATTGTTCTTTTAAAAAGATTTTTTCTTGAATATGCTGATGATTAGAATCAAAAATATCTCCTGAAATTAGCACAAAATCAACATGATATTCAATGGCTTTATCAATCAACGTTAAAAAGGCTTTTTTTGTAGCTTCTATTGCTTGAAATGCAATCGTACTATTTTTTTGTTGAAGTCCAGTGAAAGGACTTCCTAAATGTATATCGGCACAATGAATAAAGCGAATCATAAAAACTCCTTATCTGTAAAAAAATAAAACGATCTATTCACTTCTAGTCCATTATGAAATTTATTCATTTGGCTAAAAATCAATAAGACCGTTTCGATCAATATTATTATTGATATAATTCTTGTAATGAAGTCGTTAAAATGCGGTTAATATCTTGCATTACCGTATTTAAACGTTGCTCTGCTTGCATTAATGTTTGAATAGTTTCATTCGAACTTGCTTTTTGATATAACTCATTTGCATAAGTCGAATCTTCTTCAGTCAATTCTTCACCATTGACTTGTTTTTGTAAGAATTTCGCATTCATATCACGGAACTCTTCAAATAAAGCTTTTGCTTCTTCAGATTGTTGTACTGCTTCAAAAGCTTCTTTCACTGCAGTAAACTCTTCTGATTGACGAAGTTCACGTTCTAATTGATTCGCTGTATCGTATAAATTGCTCATCATTATACCTCCTTCTTTTCTTTTATTATAGCATAACTTTTATGTTTTCTTCTACTTTTTTCGTACATATGTTCGTACACAAAAAACCGGCTTGATAGCCGGCTTCATTTTAACGATAATGATATGAATTTCCTTGATTTCTACGAGCTGCTCGTAATGAAATCTTTTCATGAGAAATTCCTGATTGTACCCATAATGCTAAATTTTTTAATGGAATATACAATAAGTAATACAATACAATATTTAATATTAAACTAGCACCTAATCGTTGAACTAAAAATTGCTGTACTGTAAGATGCTGAATACCAATAATGCTATAAATAATATAAACACCTGTTTCAGTAATAGTTAATAAAAATATCAATGCTAACCCTAATGTAAAAGGATTAATACTAATCCTCCCTCTAATATGTCCAATTACTCGAACAATGATAGCAAAAATTGCCACATAAACTCCTAATATACCTGAATAGTAACTATCGTACATAAAACCAACTAATATCGCAAACCAAAACATAATTGAATGATCAATGATAAAAGTAAATAATACTAAGGTAATAACAACAATTCTTGGAACTAAGGTAAATCCCGATTCTGTTAAAAATGCTGAAAAGTGGTTCATCATTACTCCATCGATTAAAAAAGAAATAATCATCAATATCGGTAACCAATAAATACGTTTTGAAGTATGCATTATTCAGCCCTACTTTCACTAGTACGTTTCACTACTGTTACATATCGAACATCATTTGTATCAGCAGCCGGTTTAATACGAACTTCTTTGTAAAGTCCAAAACGATCCATCGCTACTTCTTCAACTGTACCAATATATAATGAGCTTGGAGATACGCCTCCTAAACCGGATGTAACAACTTTATCTCCAACTTTAATTTCTTGAGTTGCTTGAATTTGACTCATAATTAAAATATTTTTTTCATAATCATATCCGGTTAATGTTCCATAAATCGATTCTTTTTCTCCTTGAATCATTGCCGCTACACGAACCAATGTATTATCATTATTTGATAATAAAGCTACTCTAGCACTTGTAGGATTCACATCTAATACTTTACCAACTAATCCGTTATCACTCATAACAGACATTTGAGGAGTTAAACCATCATTTGAACCTTTATTAATCGTTACAATATCTCTCCAAGTATCTGGATTTCTTGCAATGACTGTTGCATTAATTAAAGTATAGTCATTTAAAGTATCTTGTAACTTTAAAGCTTCCTTCATTTTTTCATTATCTTTTTTTAAGTCATTTAATTGGACTTCTAATTCATAGATTGTTTCAACTTTTTGTTTTAACGTCTGATTTTCTTGATAAGTATTTGTTAAATTAGAAATACTTTCCATAAAATCATTGACACTATTGGCAGGATACGCAAGCATTCGACCCAAAATATTCGTCACATCATTGACACCTTGCGAAACAATATTACTACCAACAGTGAGTGAAAATGTAATCAGTAATAAAGTTACAATCCCACCTAAAACCCAACCAATTAATTTCTTATTCGAAAATATTGGATTCACTATTCAGTCTCCTTTTCATTATTTTTTCATTAATAATGGATTTCCTAAAATTTTTCCAGTTCCTAAAGCAACACAATCCAAAGGATCATTTGCCACAAAAGCAGGAACTTGCGTGTAATCAGAAATAACTTCTGCTAGATTTCTTAACAATGCACCACCACCGGTTAAGACGATACCATGATCAATCACATCAGATGCAATTTCTGGTGGCGTTTGTTCAAGAACATCTCGTACGGCATCAATAATTTGTGTAATAATTTCACTCATTGCTTCTGCAATTTCCACAGCTTCTACTTCAATAATTCTTGGTAAACCAGAAACCATATCACGTCCACGAACTTGCATACTCCCATATGCAGAAGCTTTTTCTACCGAAGCAGATCCTAATTGGATTTTTAAATCTTCAGCAGTTCTTTCACCAATTAATAAATTATATTTTTTACGAACATGTAATACAATGGCTTCATTTAATTCATCGCCACCGATACGAATAGATTGACTATTTACAATTCCACCCAATGAAATTGTTGCTACATCGGTCGTTCCACCACCAATATCAACAATCATACTACCAGTTGGATCTTGTACAGGTAATCCTGCTCCAACAGCTGCTGCAAATGGTTCTTCAACAACATAAGCTTCTTTAGCACCTGCATATTTTGTAGCATCTAATACTGCTCTTTTTTCAACATCTGTAATTCCGCTGGGTACACAAATCATTACCACCGGTTTAAAGAAAGAACGACCGACAATTGATTGTACAAAATATTTTAACATAGCTGTTGTTGTATTATAATCTGCAATTACACCATCTTTCATTGGTCTAACTGCGACAATATTTTCTGGTGTTCGTCCAATCATATCAAATGCATTTTGACCGACAGCAATAATTTCTTCAGTAACTATATTTTTTGCGACAACTGATGGTTCACGTGTCACAATACCTTCATTTTCATGATAAACAATCGTATTGGCAGTTCCTAAATCAATACCAATATTTTGTGCTCTTAAATTTAATGCAACCACGAACGGTCCTCCTTTTCGTGTCCTATACGACAACTTATATACCTTGTATAGTATATCATACAATAAGCTAATAATAAATATTTGTCATATTGTTATAAATAAAGAAAATTGAATTACATTTATCATTTAAATGAAGTATCATTATGAATCGATTCATAAAAGAGTTTAAATTTTTTATGGCAACGATGAAAGGCACTTTTTATAGCTGAAACAGATTTATTGGATTTTTCTGCTATTTGTTCAAATGTATATCCTCTTGTATAGAAGTAAAAAACTCCTTTTTCAAAAGAAGACAAGGACTGCCAATACTTAGACATTTCTTCTTTTAATAAAAATTCTTCCTCTACACAAACATGACACTTCAAATTTGAAATATCATTTTTACAAATAGCTTTTTCTGGAATAACCCTTTCTCGATGCTCACGTCGAATTAATTGTATAGCATAGTTTTTTAATGAACGTTTGTAATAGGCTAAAAAGGATTTTCCTTTATTAAAATTAAATTTTTTTGCTGTATAGAAGAGTAAAAAACTAGCTTCCTGAATAAAATCTTCCAACTCTACACAATAATAAAAATGGCGATAATACATCACTTGCATTAATGGTTTTATTTTATTCTCTAATAAAACAAAAGCTTCTTCATCTTTACCATTTTGAATTCTCATTACTAATTTTTCAATGCTACACATATTTATCCCCCCTATTTTTATTCATCTTCATTATAAATCAAATAACATAAAACTAAAGATTAATTCATATTTTCTTTAGAAATTTCTCTGTGAAACTCTTATATATATTAATTCATTAAGAATTAATCCGAATTATACAATTTCATTTATTGTTTTCTTTTCTTAGGATTTCATATGCATTGTTAATTAAAATAATTATTACAAAACTATTGAAACTTATAATTTTTTACTACTCATTTGTTGATATTCTAAAAAATGTAACTTTATAAAATTTAAGATTTTATTAAATTTTATAAATCATCTCTCAATCTATTTAATTTCACAAACTTTATATCTCTAAATCTATTTATTAAAGAAAATAAACATACAAAGAGGATAAATACCTTAATTTTACTTTAACTAACGAACCAGAGTTATTTCATTTCGGAAAAAATGCGTATTTTGTATAAATTGTATATAGTCTCTTCTAAAAGGTTTTTAATCAAAAAACTGACTAAAGAAATTAACTATTTCTCCAGTCAGTTTTCAAAATATTTTTTTGTTAACTATTCAATTACCTCATAAATTTCTTCTTTATTCCAGCGAACTTTAGGAGTAATCTCTTGATCACGATATCCAAAACTTGCCATTACAGATACACCAAATTCATTCGTATTTAAAAATCCTTTTTCTTTTAAATAAGATTCTACTTTTTCTCTATTAAATCCTTCAATTGGTAAAGAATCAATCCCTAGAAGTGTTGCTGCAGACATCATATTTGCCATTTGAATATATGTTTGTTTACTAGCCCAGTCAAATAATGTTCTTTCATCATTTAATTCTGCATCTATTTCATGGAAACTCTTTACACGTTGAGCAAATCTTGAAGTAGGATCATACTCACGATTTTTTACTTCTTTCATCAACTTTGCAACATATGGGCTATCATAAGTAACTCCTTTACGAGCAAGGAAAATGACAAAATGACTCGCAGCTTCTAAACTATTTATTCCACCCCAAGTCATTTCTTTCAAATCTTCTTTCATTTGTTCATTTTTTAATAGAAGTATTTTCCAAGGTTCAAACCCAAGGGATGATGGTGCTAAACGTCCTACTTCCACTAATGCATCCCAATCTTCGTCTGAAATTCGACGATTGGGGTCATATTTCTTTACTGCAAAACGTTTGTGTTGTAATTCAATAACTTCATTTCTATTCATGTTAATCCTCCTTTAACTTCTATGAATAAAACTCTACCACACGATATTAGCACTTACAAGAAACTTTAACTTCTATTCCTTCATTAGCCATACATGCTGTAAAAAACTAATATCTTTATAAGGTAACAAATCACATACAGCAAGCTCCATTTCAGTCATCTTCTCTAACCAGTTTTCTTTAGTTTTTACTTCATTCATTTGTAAACTATAGAAAGTACGAATCGCTTGATACTTCTCCAATTTCATTTTTGACATTCCTAATAATTCATCAATGGTATATGTTGTGCCAGATTTAAAAGATACACTTTTAAATTCATTTCCTTTTAATAAATCTAATGCTTGATCTACATCATTAGAAAATACCACTGCTTGCATAATTTTACCAACCTGATTATGTTTAATAATAGATAACTTCCCATCTCTTTTTAATACTCGTTTAAATTCAGAAAGATATTTTTCTCGATTATTTTCTTCAATATACTCCAGTACATTGTGACACAAAACGATATCAAAAGATTCCGATTCAAATTTTTCAACTTGATCTAAGCTGCCTAAAATTTTCTCATAAGTATGATTGGAATAAGCAAACAACATTTCTTCCTGTGGTTCAATTGCTACCACTTCATTATTTTCATCTAAAAATTGGCTTACTAAACCAAATCCGGAACCAAAATCTAAAATTTTCTTATTTTTTATATGAGCTAATTGAGCAAAAGTAATTTCATATTGAATCTTCCCCCAAGGTTGCTCTAACATTTGTTTATATTGTTGAATATCCACTATAAATTACCATCCTTTTTAAAATTAACTCTTTTATAAAATTTTGGAATCACACGCTCAAAATCATCAAACCAATCTAACACTACTTTTGCCCTTTCAAGCATTAGTGGCAACTGATTATTTCCATAATTTACTGCCCAAGGAATAGAACCTACAACATCACAAGACATATAATAGGCCATTAATTTCCAAAATTTTTCAGGAATTTTCTCTTCATCAAAATAGCCATTAATCAATCCTGTAGCAAACTCCTCTGATAATTGAGCATTCCAAATCATGCGATTAAACTCTTCAATAGGATCTCCAATTTCTAAAGAGCCCAAATCAATTATAATAAGTTCTTTTGTTTCCAAGTCAATCATCATATTTCCAACATGAAAATCACCATGACATAGTGAAATAGGTCTTTCATGTAATAAATACTGATGCGCTTGTATATAATTAATAAATTTTTCAATTTTTGTAAATTCTTGATTTAACTTTTTAAAAGATTCTATCTTTCTCATTGATTTCTGTAAATAAAACTCATACCAGTTCAATGATTGTTCTTCAATAGAAATCGAATGAATCTTCTTTAAAAATAAACCTGCTTGAATTCCATATTGATACAGTTCTTTATCCGTTAATTGAGTCACATATTCTCGAAAATCAACACCATCAATCCATTCATATAAACTAAGAATTGAATTATTTTCAAACTTTATTTCTAATAAATTTGGAAATTTCATTTCTTTTTCTAAGTATGAAATATATTTCAATTCTAAATCCTTTTTCTTAGCAAATGATAGAGGAGAAATTTTTAAAAAGTAATTCTTATCAGCTTTAACTTTGTACTTAATTTCTTCAGAATATCCTTTTGAAATTAAGTCCTTTGGATATTTTTCAAGTTGATCTAGTATTGTCATTGTTTACCTCTTTAAATTCATATTTATATAAAATCTTATCCACTTTTGCACATCAAATTTTTCTATATAAAAAACTAGAAATGCGATTTTACCAACATTTCTAGTTTAAACTTAGTACCGGATTGTGGAGTTTGGTACTTAGAAAAATAAATTCACAGAGAATCTATAAAACCAATGATTCACGGAGTTATCTTCAATAGTTTTTAAAATCTGCTATTGCTCTTTTTTAATTGCTTCAAAGCATCTTCCTCAGTAACTTCATAATTAATCGGATTGCACTACACCATTTTATACTCCTCACATGTTTCTTATTACTAGTTTATTAATTTTCAGTTGGAAAGTCTCCTATATTTATATCATTGCAAACTCTATCTTTTTCCAAAGGTGGGAACCAACTTTTTAGCTCATAATATTTATTCATATAGCAATCAAAGAGAAAATCAACATCAATAGAAGCATAGGTATAGTTTTTAGTATTGGCCAATCTACTAAAATAATTCATTTCTTTATATAGGTTGCTCATTCTTCTTTCGGCAACTTCTTTGAATTTCATTTCTTTTTTACTAATTTGACAATTAAAAAACTCTGTTGGAAATTCAAATTCTGAAATTAATTCTTCAGATAATTTTTCAGGATTTTGAAATATTTCTTGTATCTCAGCACCCTTCTGAAGATACGCACTAAACAAATATTCAATCCATTCGTCTTTATACTCATAATTGTGACTCGATAAATTAGCAATAAGATCTGTGGTCCATAGTACACGTGACATTCTTTGCGAGCTTAATTTCTTCCACCGTTCTCTACGTTCATTATTCATACTTGTCTCCTAGTTATTAAATAAGATTTTATTCTATTTTATATTAAAAACCTTAATAAATAAAGAGAAAATATTCCAAACGCACCTTAAAAGGATTTTTTTTATTTACTCCTTGACTTTCGGATATAAAACGATATAATAATAATAAATAAATGCTTTAAAAAGGTTTTTTATTCTAAAGATATAGAAAATCAAATCTAACTGAAATGAAAAAGGAGGTAATTCTCATAACACAGAAAAATAAGAAGCATTAAAATAAATTCTTTGTAATGAAGAGGTATTCGATGGCTATGATGCCTAATTCGTGAAGGAGGAGCGAAAAATGCAAAAAGGTAAAGATAATGCAACAGTAAAAATACAGGAGGATAACAAGGATAAATTAATACATTTACAAAAAAAGAAGCGAGGGAGAGAGGAGGAAATCTCCTCCTCTCGCCAATTTACTATTATAGAAAGGTTGATATCTATGAAAAATTTAACGATACTATCTGCTAATCTTGATTTTATGGGGGCACGAAACAACTATAAACGTTCCTGTGAGAAAATTACTAATTTTTTAGTATCCAATAACCCCACATTTATAGCTCTACAAGAAATAGGAACGTGCAGTAAAAATGATATGCTGCAAGATAAAGACTTATTAGAAGAACTGGAATTACACGGATATAAAGTTATTCCTCATAGAAACAGTAAAAATCCTGTTAATTCTAGATTATTTTACAAAAATTCTGAAATCACTTTCATCAAAAAACTACCTTTGTTATATACAGAATTCAAAAATCGTCAAAGTGGCGGCTTGTTTAGGGTTAATAACCAAACCATTGCTATTTATTCCTTACATTTTCCGCTCTATGAAAGATATCCCCATGAGAAAAAAGAAATGTGGGATAATTCTATTCAATTTGCTTCTCAAGCAGGAAAATGGTATGACCATGTTATTTTAGCTGGGGACATGAATGAGAGTTTAATCAACAGAACTACTTTGTCTGATAAGATAATCGAAATGGAGAAATACATGGTAAACGCTAGCTTAGAATTGCCGACTTGGAAAACTAGAAAGCTTGACCACATCTTTATAACTCCGAACACAAAAATTGAAAACTACTCGACACTTGATAATCAATTTAGCGATCATAAAGCTTTACAACTAACTTTTTCTATTTAATGACAATACTAAAACTGAAAGCATTAGCAGAACGTAGAAGTAAATATTTTATCACTAGAAAAAACTTGAAATTGCACTGTGAACGATTTGAGCTCTCTTAGTCCTGCCACTTCTAATCACTAGATACGGTAGAGCCTCTCCTCTTATCAGTGTTATTCTTCTCTTAGTATTGGGGATATTGCTTACCGACCTCATCGTTTAAAACTGAAGAATATAATATCAAGTTACTCTTTACTGTTCTATTCTTTCCAAAACTGTAACTTGGTGACACACTCGCACTAACATAGAAAAACATAGAGTTTTCAAGTAATACAATTTATACCACAAAATCTATCTATGTTAATAAAAGTGTAAGTCATATAAGTACAACCAATACTAAAGTAAGAACAAGTATAATTTCCATCAATAAAAAATTATAAACGTGATGATATGATAAAAAAGATATGCATATACGATATTAGTCACTTTCACCCTTTCCTGCTGATAAACCATGGAGAAGATTATCTAGTAAAAAGATTAGAACATACTTCTATAAAGACTACGATTGATACCTACTCACACTTAAATCCAAGTAAGAAGAAAGATTTTGCTGTTAAGTTAGATGATTTAATATAAAATAAATATAATACTTAGATTGGAAAACAAATAAATTCTTAACATCCCTTTTTTCTAATTAATATTTTGAGTTTCAGAAATATATTGGCTTCGTTGAAGAAATATACGATGAAAATCTACAGGAGGTAGAGATATGAAAAAACAAATTGAGCTTGCATATCAAATCGCAAAAAACGCACACGAAGGGCAAATAGATAAAGCAGGAGTTGATTACATTAAACATCCAGAAACTGTCGCTAACTTTGTTACTACAGACGAAGAAAAAATAGTAGCTTATTTACATGATGTCATCGAAGATACAAGGATCACTCTAAAAGAACTAAAAACATATGGTTTTTCTGAAGCTATTCTCGAAGCAATTGATATTATCACTAAGAAAAAAGGGCAAACTTACCAAAACTACCTAGAATTAGTTAAAACCAACGAACTTGCTCGTATTGTGAAGTTAGCAGATTTACGGCATAATTCTGACTTAAGTCGATTAAAAGAAATTAATCCTATAGATATTAAAAGAAGAGAAAAATATCTTTCTGCTATCAAATTCTTAAGCACTTAAACCATACTAGGTGTTCCACTTGTTATATTATTTCTTCAAAAATAAAATATTAGTAATTTTTAGTAACTAATCTCCAAATTTTTTAATTAGAACACAAAGAGACAAAGTTTTAGTTAGCGTCAGAACTCTCTTAACGTGAAATAAATACATGAACAAGAAAGCTTAGATTGGAAAATTGAATCGTCAAAAGTTGAAAGATTCCTTTGAAGAATTTACCCCACTTTGTAAAGGTGTATCCAGACAATTTTTTCCTAAATAACTATAAATTTAAGGGTTTTATTGTGAAACTCTTAGACAAAAAGTATTCTGTATAAAAAATAACTATTAGGAGACTGTTATATGAATAATGTAGATACTACACTAATTTCTGTGCGACTTAGTCAGGAATTAAATTCTTTATTAAATGCTATTGTTGAAGAAAATAATATAACAAAGAATGACTTTATTAGACAAGCTATTGTAGAGAAAATTGAAGATATATATGATAGTAAGCTCGCTGATGAAGCTTATAAAAAATGGGTTGAAGGTGGCAAAAAAACTTTCTCACATGAAGAGATGATGAAGCGCCATGGGTAAAATATACGCTATATCTGATATTCATGGATACTTAGATGAGTTCATAAACGCTCTCAGTAAAATAGATCTATCTGATAAAAATAATCGTCTAATTCTAATCGGAGACTATATTGACAATGGAATTCACTCTTTTCAAGTGATTTCCAAAATAATTGAACTGGAGGAATTTTATCCTCATCAAATTATTACTCTTTTAGGAAATCATGAAGAATGGTTTTATGATTGGTTGATTTTAGAGAACCCTACTGCTTCTGCATTTCCAGAAACAATAAAGAGTTTCTTCTCTCAAGAGGAATTGAACTATATATTAAAATCGAATCCTAAAAACTTTGAAACAGGAGTTAGAAATGAAATAAAAAATAATATCAAGTTCATCCCATTCATAAACTGGTTTTAAAAAAATATAAAGATAAACGATATTATGAAACTGATACTCAAATCTTTGTTCATGCTGGTATTGATGAAGGATTATGAAAACGAACGAAAAATTGTAAAATTGACAATACTATCTATAAAATATAAGAGGTGTTTTATGAAGACATTACTTATTGGAGATTTACATCTGAAAGCACAATTAATACTTCCTCTAGCGGATAAAATCATTAAAAAGCATAGTGTTAAAAGGATTATCTTATTAGGAGACTATGTAGATTTACACGGTCAAAATCAAAATATTCAGTTATATGCTAAAGATCTTACTTATCTATTCTCATGGAAAAAGAAACACGAACAAAATGGGCTTGAAGTTATTAACCTAGTAGGTAATCATGATATTTATTATTTACTAGGACAACCTGCTCCTTTTTCTGTTAAAAACCTCGAACTCTTTTTTGCAGTTCAAAATCTATTAGAAAGTTTAAACTTGCAGATAGCTTATCAACTAGATGATTATTTAATAAGCCACGCAGGGTATAATTTTCTATTTGACCCTGTCCCATGGCATTTCGAGCCTATTACAGAGGCACATGAGAAAAAACTAGAAATTTTCGCTTATGCAGTCGGTCCTATGCGTGGTGGAGGAGACTTAGCAGGCTCACCTTTATGGGCGGATTTTAGAGAAATTGAACTAGCAGTTAATGAAAACTATCCTAAACAGATTGTTGGGCATACTCCTCAAAATTCCATTGATATTTCTAAAAATGTCATAGGAATAGATACATTTTCCCTATATCTTGATAAGAGAAATGAGTATCAATTTATTGGAAATGGAGACCTCCTAGTCTATGAAAAGGGAAATTTTGAAGTTATATCAACTAGCTGGACTTCAGCAGAAACATTAAAACAACTACCTAAGCCACTAACTTAATAACTAATTATAACCATGTACCTAATAAAAACTATCTTCAAGTAGTCGGTAAAGTTGGAGTGATTTAGCGGAGCAAACTTAGAATTACGACTCTTTAATTTGTAGCACAACTTCATGTATAGTAATCATAGGGTTTTCATCTCCTCTTAAATAGTTTGGACGCTTTTAATATAAGGGATAAAGCCCATTTTTATACACTAAAATAGGGTTGGTGAATTTTCTCCATCAACCCTATAAATTATAGAACCAGACTTTGCACCTCTGGAAGTGTATGTTAAAAAGCAAAAAAAGACAAAGCTCAAAAGCTTTGTCTTTTCTGTTATACCGGCGGCCGGGGTCGAACCGGCACGCCCTCGCGGGCACTGGATTTTGAGTCCAGCGCGTCTGCCAATTCCGCCACGCCGGCGTATAAAGGCGGTAAACGGATTTGAACCGATGATAAAGGTTTTGCAGACCTCTGCCTTACCACTTGGCTATACCGCCATTTCTATATAAAAAAAACTGGGGTAGCTGGATTCGAACCAACGAATGACGGAGTCAAAGTCCGTTGCCTTA
>NZ_CAUQUN010000015.1:0-44083 GCF_963521425.1 uncultured Granulicatella sp. | reverse complement strand
AACCATTCAGAACAACTCAGCTCTAAAACTAAGTGGGATTATTTTCCCCTCTATTTCAAATTTTGGAACCATTCAGAAAAACACAGCTCTAAAACTGAGCTTGTTGTTTTTCTTCTTCGTTTGCTATTTTGGAACCATTCAGAACAACACAGCTCTAAAACCAGAAGGCACTACAGTATTAAAACATAACTATTTTGGAACCATTCAGAACAACACAGCTCTAAAACCTAAGCTAATCAGACGTGCCCATAACAAAGATTTTGGAACCATTCAGAACAACACAGCTCTAAAACTCGTACTAGGGTACTTTATGTCAGCTATTTTATTTTGGAACCATTCAGAACAACACAGCTCTAAAACCTCGCACTTTAAAATTCTAGCGTTGTTTCGTAATCGCACCATTCGTCCTAGCTAGACTTCAGCTCTGAATGATTCCATTTTTTATATTTAATTATTTATGTTGTTACGTAAATTATATTACTTTTCTAAATTCAAATCTATTCTTGTTTCATAAAATCCTGTAACAGATTGATAAATTAATACACTCGTTAAACATTCTGTAACTGATTCATATCGTTGATTTTCTAATTTTATCTGCTCATCAAAAAAAGTGAATCCTGATGAAGCTCCAGCTCTCATGAAAGTTAATAATGATAAAAATGATGCTGAAATTTCATCAATACCAGCTTTTTCAAAGTTTTTGTCCATCGTTTTTTTCAAACGTTCTACAACTTTTGGCTTTACAACCCATTGTTCTGATTTCCTTATAATTTCATCAAACAAATCTTTAAATCCTGAGCGATGCTGCTTTAAATAATCTTGATGTTCCTTGTTTTCTTCATCATCTCTATGCAATGCATGATACAGTATAAGTGTAAATCTTTCAGACAAAACTAATTCATTTGCCTTCTGTAACTCTCTATGACTAGATAATCTACGACGCTTTCCATCTTTCATTTCAAATAATGTATATTTTGGAAGAACTCTAATACTATCTTCTTGAACATTTTTATACCCTAATTGTTCTAAGAAAATAATAGGATTTTCTTCAAATCTTTTTTGATTTATAATTGAAACCCCAACAATTTCTTTTCCTTTAACTACTTTCTTTCCTTTAGTTTTCTCACTTTCAAACATTATAGCATAAGCATTTGTCGGACTTCCTACTCCACCATATTTATCTGTATCCCATCCATTTTTACGTGGAATTAACTTGTCTGAAGTTCCTTTTTTCTCAACTGTTTCATTTGTAAATCCACCGGACTGAATCTCTGTTTTCTTCACAACGGTTACTTGGTTATTAAAAATAACTTTCTTAATCATTCCTATATGTTGATTCTTATTCCAAATTAAATTACCTTGAAAATCTTTCTGTTCTCCATCATCTTTTAAGAATTTTAATACATTTGAATATAAAATTGCCTTTTTAGTAGCTTTTTCTTCATCTTTCACCTTACGATTTATATATAAATGTTGTCCATATATAAATTCAGGAGCTAATTTAGGATATTTCTTAATTAAAAGATTTCCCACCACCGCATTTAAATAAGCATCATGAGCGTGATGATAATGATTCAAATCACGAATTTTAGGAATATTAAACATTTTCCTAAAATTAGATACTAAGTTAGATTTTAAGGTTACAATTTTTACTTCATAGATTTTCTTACCCGAATCATCTACGCTTGAATTCCATCTTTCATCTAACATTCTTGCGATATGTTTTATAATTTGTCTTGTTTCAACTAATTGTCTATGAATAAATCCCTCTTTATCTTTGTCTGTTAACCCACCATGACGTGCTTTTGTTAATCGATTATATTTAACTTCACTCATTAATTTCGCATTTAATAAAAGTCTCCAATATGAATCCATTCGATTTACAACTTCAATACTAGGAACATCATCTGATTTACCACGATTTAATTTTGAACTAACTAAGACTTTATTATCAATAGAATCATCTGGTAAGAAACTACGCGGAATAATATGGTCTACATCATAATCACTCAATCGATTAATATCTAATGGTTCATCTATATACATATCTCTTCCATTTTGTAAACAGTATAAGTATAGCTTTTCCTTCATCAATTCTTTATTCGTAATATCATGTTCTTCTAAAAGTTTACTAGATAATAATTTCAAGCTTTCAGATAATTTTTTAAATCTAGTTCTAGATTGTTTCAATCCTTGAGCGGTTGTTTGATTTTCTCTAGCCATCTCTATTACAACGCTCGTTGGTTTATAACCCATTATTTTCACGAGTTCATCCACAATTTTCATTGCTTGTAAAATACCTTTTTTAATAGCAGGACTTCCAGCAAGAGATTGTACTTGTTCTACTAAACTATCTGCTTCGCCAACTACTTGAGCTTCTGCAATTTGTTTTTTGAATGTTAAATAATCATCTCGAATTAATTGCATGAAGTTACGATTTCCTGCGGGATCATCTTTTAAATAATCTAAAATTGTTTTCCCATTATCTCTAATTCCATCAATTAATTTTTTAGAAAGTCTTCCCCATCCTGTATAATGGCGTCTTTCCAAACGTTTCATCACTTTTTCATCAAAATAAGATGCATATTTACTTAAACGCTCACGAATCATTTTTCGATCTTCAAATATCGTTAATGTTAAAATAATATCTTCGATGATTGGAAGATTAGATTCATTGTCTAAAAAGTCCTTATCCACTTTTAATTTTAATAAATCATGATACGTTCCTAATGAAGCATTAAAAGCTTTTGTATCCTTACTCAAACCAATAATACTTTCTATTCTAAAATCAGCATAAGCAACTCTTAGGTAGTTCATTAGTTTTTCATACGTAACTTTTCGTTCTTTTTTAAAGACATTATCAATAATATCTTTTTTAGCTTTCGCATTAAAATAAGATTTATGATTTTGATCATCTACAAATTGAATTTTTGTTAATTCATTATAAACTGTAAATAATTCATATAAGTAACTATGTTTTGGTAATACTTTTTGATCTGGTAAGTAAATATCATAATTTGTCATACGATGAATAAATTCTTCTGCAGCAACTTTTGTATCTACAATGTCTTCAAAATTCCATGGACGTACCGGTTCATCCGTATGATAAGTTGCCCACGCAAATGGACTTTGTTGATTTTTCGCTAATGGTCCAACATAATATGGAATTCTAAATTCAAAAATTTTGATTAATTTATCTTTATTCTCTACTAAAAATGGATAGAATACACCTTGTCGTTCAATAATGGCTTCGAATTCTTTTTGATGAATTTGATGCGGAATTGATCCATTATCAAATGTACGTTGTTTTCTTAAAAAGTCTTCTCGTTCTAATTTTTCTTTGAACAATTCTGGAGCTTCTGTTACTTCAAATAACTTCTTCAATTGCTTATAAAAAGCTTCTTGAGTCGTACTACCATCAATATAACCAGCATACCCATCTTTTTTAGAATCATTAAAGAATTCTATATATGTTTCTCGTGCTAAAGTTGCTTTGAAAAACTGTTTTAATTCAGCTAACTCTTCTTGATGATTTTCATATCTTTCAATCATAGCAGCAGACAGAGGTGCTTTTGTATTTTTATCCTTAATGGATAAAATATTTGCTAAAACAACACTATCATAAACTTTCTTAGCAGCTAGGAATACATCCGCTACTTCATCCCCTACTTGTTCCAATAATGCACTTAGTTCTTCTTCATAGCTTTCTTTAGAAAATTGAAGAGAAGATTTTTCTTCTAAGTCAAAAATCTTTTTAAATTCTCCTGAGTTACCTACAATTAATTTTAAAAACTCAATTAACGGGCTCTTTTTATCAATCGAATACACTTGTACAATTTTATCTTTTTTAGCAGATTTACTAATTTTTTCTGTTAAAAATTCTCTTACTTCTATTTTCTTTTCTAGCACAGAACTATCTTCAAAATAAGCACTATAAACAGCTAAAAAATCATCAAACAACTGTTGGATATCATTATTTTCAACATCTACGTTTCCCTCAATTAAAAAATGCCCTCTAAACTTAACGATATGAGCTAAAGCTAAATATACTAAACGTAAATCCGCTTGTTCTTTTCCATCTGCCAATTCTTTTCTCAAATGATAGATCGTTTTATAGTGATCATGAAATGCAACTTCTTGTTCTACATTCCCAAAAAATGGATATTTACTATGTGGTTTATCCTCTTCCCATAAAAATGAATCGTGTAATCTTGCAAAGAAATTTTCATCCACTTCCATCATAAATGGCGCAAAAATTTCTTGTAAATAACGGATTCGATTTCTTCTTCGTTCAATTCTACGACGATTTGTCCGTTTCATTCTACGAGCCATCGCTGTTTCACCACTATCAAATAGTACTGATCCCATTAAATTTTTACGAATGGATTTTTTATTGGTGTTTCCTAAAACTTTTGCATTTTTTACTGGGACTTTATAATTGTCATCAAAAATAACACTATACCCAACACTATTTGTCCCAATATCTAATCCAATAGAGTAATTTTTTCGCATATTCCCCACCTCTTTAAGAATTTCTTCACAGATTAATTTTACCAAAAAACGTTTACATTTTAAACTGTTTGTTGTATACTTTCAGTGTGGAACTATTCAGAACAACACGCAAGTTAAAATAAGGCTTGTCCGTAAACAACGTTTCATACGTGGATGTCGATTCGACATCTTTTTTTATACATTGTTTGTAAACAAACAAAAGTCTTCATCGATTTTATAACTTATCATGGAGAAATCCTCTACTATCTTTCCTTCTAAAAAACAAATATCTAAATGATTCAAACGAATATAATCTAAAATTTCTTCTACTTCTCTTTTTTGAAAATAGACTAGTACATTCACAAAAACTAATAATTTCTTTTTACTCAAATATTTATAAACTTGAATAATTTCCATTATTTTATCTAACAAACTATCACTTCTTGTTTCAATTTGAACTCCTAAAGCCTTAATTAATTCTTGAATCGTTATTTCGTCATATTCTAAATCTAATTCATTTTCAACTAATTCATAACTAATTAATTCAGTAATCGTATCTGTTAATTTTTCTATCATTGATTTCACTTCTGGCTTTTCATTTAATTGATTTTCAATATCTCCATAAATTAGTTTCAACATAGCTGTCGAATTGACATCATATCCAAGTATATCTGTTACAATCATTACTTCTGATTCTTTAATCGGTTTGAATTTTTTATCTGCTAATTTCAAACTCCCCTCACCATCATAACGATAAAAATTCTCAACTGTTCGAGCAAGTGCTTCTCTTGATTCGATACTTAATAATGTTGCACCTTCCACAAAAATTTCTTCATCTGCTAAAGGTAATCCAATTCTAATCATTTTCATCATCTCCCAAAAATACCAATCGATCTTCAGTATTGGCAACTGACTGATTTCTTTCACCTGATAAATAAATCATTCTAGCAAATTGCTTCTCTGTTACAGTTAAAATTGTAATCATCCCTTTTTTAGGATTATGTTGTTTTAATCGTGCAATCATACTTTGATTCGCAGTTCCATTCAACAATAATTTACTATAAACAGAAAATTGATGTTTAATAAATCCCTCGCTAATTAAAAACTTTCGAAATTGTCGATAAGCTTTTCTTTCTTCTGCAGTTTCTACAGGCATATCGAACATTAACAACATTCGCATATATCTCTCACTCATAGACGAAACACCGGTGTTTCCGCCTTCTCCCCATTTAAAACTTTAATTACTTTTTTTGTATACTCACTCACAATATTTGATAAATACATTTCTTTCTTATCATAATGATAAGTTTTACAGAATAATTGAAATAAATCTCTTTTAAGATCTACAAAAACTTTATAACGATTCTGATAAACGATTTGATCAACTAATGGACGAAATGGTTCCATTAAATCACTTGCTAAATTAAAGGCATTAAATTGATTTGCATGCTTTAATCCTAATTGTGTTAAACACCCATTTGAAACAATTTCTCTTGCAAATAAACTTAATAATAACGTATATCCATAATCTAATGCAGCATTAATATCACTCGCATCGTCTCTTGTAAACTTACTTCCAAATAATGTTGTAAAATAAATTCTTGCTGCATGACCTTCACGATTAGTAGGATCATTTAATTGTAATTCATGAATTAATCGACCTAATGATTCTGATTTTACTGTATAATCTTGCTGATATAGAAGACTTGCTTGATTCATCATTTTTTGCAATATAATTTCTGTCCAAACTTCTACCTTTTTATCCGACTCCCATTGAAGTTGTTTTGCTAATTGTAGACTACTATTATGACTTCCATAATAAGGAACTACTTGGGCGATTGGTAATCGTTTATCATCACAAATAATGACTAATATTTTTTCATCCATTAATCGTTTCATTAACATGGTCGTAATTAAAATATCTGTTCTCTCTAATAATAGAATATCAATTTCTGATAAATGAATTTGTTCTACAATTTCTGCATCTTTGTAAATCAAATAATTATTTTTATACGATAGCTTAGCATGTGCTTTAACAACAATTGTTCTCCACCCCATTTTTCCCACTCCTAACTGATAGAATCCCTAGCCCATCAGTTTATCACTGTTAATTATGATAGTCTACAAATTTGTGAATGAATAAACAAAAAAGAAGAAGACCTCCAAAAGTAACTTCTTCCTTAAGTTATTAAAAATCATATTTTAAAAGGTATTAAAAACTATATCATAGTACTTACATACTCCCATAAAACTCCACTTAAAGCACAAAAGACTTCTTATGGTAGCACGAGTGATAAAAACTGCATGATGCAGATTTTATCACTTGAAAAATTGAGACTCGCAAAGTGAGGCTGCTGACGTCCATAGCTATTATATTAAAAAGTCATATTATACAACGCTTCCTGTTCGTAAAGCAGAATCAATTCTTCTCTTAGTCGATTATAAGATGGCGTATCTTCATATTGATGGATACGATTCGTTAATAAAATCATCGCTTGTTTTGTTGTTAAATTCATTAATACCGTTGTCCCCGTAAATCCTGTATGTCTTAACCAAATTTGTTCATCCACTTGATCCATATCCCATCCAAGTGATCTTCCCGCTTGTCTTGTAGGTGTCCAGTCCTTCAATAAACTTTGCATCATCTCTGCACTACAATATTCAAAATCTCCCAATTTTCCATCGTGTAAATATAATTGCACTAACGTAATACAGTCATCCAATGTTGCAAATAGTCCTGCACTTCCACATCTTCTTTGTAAAATGCTTGCTTTGGGATCGTGTACTTCACCTTGCAATAATCTTCCACGTCTTTCTTCAAAAGCTGTTGGCACGCAACCTTCACTAGCCAGTGGTCCATATGTTGCTGTTAATTTCAATGGACGAGCAATTCTTTCTTCAAATAAATCTGCAATCGGTTTGCCAAATTCTTTTTCCAAAATAATTCCTGCCAACACAAATCCTGTATCTGTATATTTTACCGTATGGTGAAATGTTTCTGTGACAGGTAAAGTGGATAAAGCTTCAATTAAAGCATCTGGCGCTAATTCATTTCGATTTTCAATATATCCCCATAATCCTGAAGTATGAGTGATTAAATGGCGAAGCGTAACTCTCTCATCAGCATTTGGAAACCATTTGAGAATCGGTTCATCCAAATTTATTTCCCGTTTTTCAACCATTTGTACTAATAAAGTACTTGTTACAAATGCTTTTGTAACCGACGCAAGGTCATAAAATAATCCATCTTCAACAAGTTTACTGTTCGCCTCATTTGTAAGCGTCCCTTCAACTATCTTTTCTACTTCTTCTCCTTCAATAAACGCAACACTAAATCCTGGATAAACACCAATTTCCATAAATTCTCGAATCTTTCCCATTGTTTTCGGATATTTTTTCATAAAAATACCCCTTTCTTTTAATTTTTTTAAGCAAAACTCTTGTTTTTATCAAAATACAGGTCTAAAATACCCCTTAAGCAGCCCTTCAAAGTTGCCCAATTAAATATATTTTGGAGGTATTCTTATGTCAAAAAGAGTAAACCATATTACTGAATTAATCGGTAATACACCCCTTGTTAAACTAAATCGTTTAACAGATGCAGATAGTGCAGATATTTACGTGAAAGTGGAAGCTTTTAACGCTGGTGGTTCTGTCAAAGACCGTATTGCACTAAATATTATTGAAACTGCTGAAAGAGAAGGTCAGCTAAAACCAGGAGATACGATTATCGAAGCAACTTCTGGAAACACTGGTGTCGGCTTATCCCTAGTTGGAGCAGCTAAAGGCTACAAAGTCATTACGATTATGCCAGATTCAATGTCTATCGAACGTCGTCAATTAATGACAGCCTATGGTACAGAAGTTCTATTAACACCTGCTGCTGAAGGGTTCGGAGCAGCCGTTCAAAAAGCAGAAGAATTATCCCAACAACCTGGTTACTTCTGGGCAAAACAATTTGACAATCCAGCTAACCCAAGTATTCACTATCAAACAACAGGTCAAGAAATTATTCAAGCCTTCGATGGTGAAACACCTGACGCATTTGTTGCCGGAATCGGAACAGGTGGTACTATTACAGGTGTTGGTCGTGCCTTAAAAGAAAAAAATGCTGCTGTTCAAATCATTGGTGTAGAACCTGAAGAAGCTCCATTCATCTCAAAAGGTCAAAAAGGAAAACACCGTATCCAAGGAATTTCCGCTGGATTCTTACCAAGTATCATCGATAAAGAAGTTATCGATGATTTTGAACTAATCCCAAGTGAATTAGCCATTGAAACTGCTAAAAAATTAGCTGCTACAGAAGGAATTCTAACAGGAATTTCATCAGGAGCTGCTGTTGCTGCCGCATTACGTGTTGCTAAAAAACTTGGAAAAGGTAAAACTGTTGTTGCACTTCTACCAGACACTGGTGAACGTTATCTATCAACAGGCATTTTCAATCAAGAATAATCTTTACAATCAAAAACTCCTGTCAATTCATTGATGACAGGAGTTTTATTTTACGAAATTTCACCATTTCTTAATTTATGAATAAAACTTTCTAAACGTTCGATGGCTTTTTTCAAACTATCTAATGAGTAGGCATAAGAAATACGAACAAATCCTTCTCCACTTTCACCAAAGGCAGATCCCGGAACAACCGCTACACGTTCTTCTTGCACTAATTTAGTCGCAAATTCCTCAGAAGTCATTCCAAATTGAGAAATATTTGGGAAAATATAAAAAGCTCCAAATGGTTCAAAACATGGAATCCCTAATTCTTCCATTTTTTTCAATAAATAGCGTCTGCGTTGATTATAACTTTCTCGCATTTCAATCACATCATCATCACAATTTTTCAAAGCATCAATCCCCGCATATTGGCTTGTCGTTGGTGCTGCCATAATCGTAAACTGATGAATTTTAATCATTTGTTTCATCAACACTTCAGGAGCTAAAGCATACCCCATTCTCCATCCAGTCATCGCAAAGGCTTTTGAGAACCCATTAATTAAAACCGTTCTTTCTTTCATTCCTTCAATTTCTACGATACTAACATGACGATTTCCTGTATACGTTAATTCAGAATAAATCTCGTCTGAAATCACGACAATATTATGTTTCAAAATTACTTTTGCAATTGCTTCTAAATCTTCTCGACGCATTACAGCCCCCGTTGGATTATTCGGGAATGACAAAACAATAGCTTTTGTTTTTGGAGTAATCGCTGCTTCTAATTCTTCCGGTGTTAAGCGGAATTGGTTTTCCTCTTTTAGAGGAATTCTTACAGGTACTCCATTGGATAATATAATACATGGTAAATATGACACATAACAAGGTTCACAGAAAATCACTTCATCTCCTGGATTTAATAAAGCACGCATGGCTAAATCAATTGCTTCACTTCCCCCAATCGTTACAAGAGCCTCCGTCATTGGATTATAAGTAACTCCTTGTTTACGTTCGATATAACGACATATTTCTTGACGTAATTCTTTCAAACCGGCATTGGCTGTATAAAAAGTTCTTCCCTTTTGAAGTGAATAAATCCCTTCTTCTCTTACATGCCACGGAGTATCAAAATCAGGTTCCCCTACCCCTAAACTAATGACATCTTCTAATTCATTAGCAATATCAAAAAAACGACGAATCCCCGAAGGTTTAATTCCTGTTACTTTTTGACTTAATAATGATTCAATCATGGAGTAACCACCATCCGTTTATCTCCACTCTTACCAACAAACATTGTGCCATGATCTTTATATTGTTTTAATACAACATGAGTTGTTGTTGATTGTACTTCATCAATCACTGATAAGCGACTAGAAACAAATGCTGCAATATCTCTCATTGGTGCTTTTTTCAATTTCACCATAAAATCATATCCACCAGACATTAAATATAAATCTTCGACTTCTGGGAAATGGTAAATTTTCTCCGCAATACGATCAAATCCCATTCCTCGTTGAGGATTTACTTTTAATTCGATAACAGCTGACACATTCACATCATCTGTTTTTTCCCAGTTAATTAATGTATGATAACCACAAATTACTTTTTGGTCTTCTAATTCTTGAATTCTTCTTTGAACTTCTTCGGGTTCAATCGCTAATAAAGTCGCGATTTCTTCAGTAGATAAACGACTATTTTTTTCGATTAATTTTAAAATTTGTTCATTTACATCTTTGAACATATTTCTTCCTCCTATACTGATTCTCTTCTTGAAAGAAATCTATCTTCCCTATTGTATACTACTTTCTTCAAAAAAACTAATGCTTTATTAATTTTTCTATTCTTTTATTTTCTAGCCCATTTACTAAATGCATCTAGTGAGTGATGTAACCATTGACGGGATTGTTTTTGAAAATGTTCGAGTAAAGGTTTCTTTTTCATCGGCACATGAATAACAGGTTTTTGCATCATTTGTTGTTCAGTTTCTAATCCATTTTTCATAATAAATGCATGAACTTCTACATTATGTTTTCCTTGCTTCATACGACTGGCAATTTTCGTTTCTAATAAAATACTGCTCTCTTGAATCGTAAAGGAATTTTCCTTTTTCGATAATAATGCCATCATTTCAATTCCGCTATAGCAACACGCACTCAGTACCATTGCTAAATAATAAGCTTCTTGATGTACAAAACATAATTCTTGATACGATTGAAATTTCCGCTGATAAAGATTTTCCAGCACTTCCGTCATTCGATTCGCTTCTGTTTGATTTCCAAAATATGCAAAAGCTCTTCCTAAAACCTCGACTATCTGTCTGAACACTTGACGTGCATCTGTAGAAGCTTGAAAAATACGATTTATTTCCTCTTCCACCGTCTGTTTGGCTAAATATAATTTTTTCTTACAATCAATTTTTTGCAAACTCACCAATGTTTTCGCAGTGTTCTCTGTTGCACATTCTAATAATACATCTAGTAGTTCTTCTAATCCAAAAGATGGTAAATGAACTGATTCATAAATTGGATAAGGTACTGCCATAACATTCATAATTCCTTTTACAGGAAGAGACAAATCTACTAATTGACTTTGAAATTGTTCCGCCTTCGTTCCAATGGATTGTGTTAATGCAACAATCGTAGGAAGTTGATTTATAATTTGCAATAACGTTTCTTTCGTCTCAAGAGAAAACTCATCGCTAGAACCTTTCAGGCAAAAAATACATGCATCATAATTGAATGTCGCAGGAAGTTCATCTAATAGTGAATACTCTTCCACTTGGAATTGTGGAATACTTTCGTTTTTCTTTAAATCAAATAAAGATTGAATCAACGTTGTTTTTCCAACACCAGTCTCGCCTATGACTAACAGACGATACATTGGCAATTGTTGCCATTGACTTTCTAACGCTTCTTGAAAAATATTTACCACTTCCACTATCTTCTCTCCCTTCCATAACGCAATTATCATACCATATTCTCTCTAAAAACTCTTGTATCTAAATGGTTAAATTTTTATTAGGATTTTTAGTACAAAAAGTAGCAAAAAAGGTAGAAGCTACTTTACTAGCTTCTACCTTTTGGAAAATTTGAGACCTTAGGCTCAATTTTTAGCAATGAGACTCGCAAAAGCGAGGCTGCTTGCGTCCTCCGCTACTATATCAAAAAGTCATTTCCGACCTATTATTAGGCTAACGAACCCATCGGATCCCATGGTGCTAATACGATTGGTTCAGAATCAAATGCAGCTAACTGCTCAGCTGTTAAGAATTCCTTACGAACTACGATTTGATACGTAAATTCATCCATCCATTCATCTGACATCATCCAGAATCCATTGACTCCAGATTTTTCTCCCCAACTATTTTCTACTTTCCAACGAGTTGGTTTTCCATTAACTAAATCTACCCCAGTTAATACCATGGCATGTGTCATTAAACTTTCTCCATATTCCAAGCGATCTGCTTTAGAAAGTTTGAAATCTAACCCCAATAAACCTTTCAAATCATAATGATCCATTGCCATTAATCCAGTATCACGACCTGAGAATTGACCAACATCACAACCAAACCAAATCGATTCGCCTTGTTCTAATTGTTGAATCGCAAGTTTTTTGAAAGTATCCATTTCTACATTCAAGTATTTTACAGGAGTCCCTCCAACAACGTTTCCTAACATTTCAACAGTATAAGAGCGATTATAAGGTTTGTCTGCAGTTGGTGCATTAATAATCGATACATATTGGTCTAAATCTAAGCCTACAAACTGTTTATAAAATGTTTGTGGTGTTAAATTTTCATAGTGATGATATTCTTTATCTTTATCACGATAAGAAAAATCAAACACTTCTGGTGGAGTTCCTAAACTGATGGCTAGTAAATCATAGACTTCCTTCATCAATTGTTTACGAACTTCCAAGATTTTTTCTTCAGTAGCTCCCCCTGCTACTAAATCTCTTAAAATCTTCGCATCTTCACGTAATTTTTTGTTTAAGTATTTATTCAACTCTCCAGAAGCTGAACTACTAAAACTTTCTGGCATTACTGCCTTAGGTACGACACCATACTTATTAAAGATGGAAACAATCATATCCCATTGTCCACCATCTTGTTGTGGTGTTTGAAGTAAGAAGGCAACATTACGACTAGTAATTGGTTCATGAGCCGTTTTTAAAATATTCTCATGGAAGAAATTCGCCTTCTCATATTTATCCCAGAAAAAAGTATAGCTTTGAGAAAGTTCAAATTCCTCTAGCTTAAACTCATTAAAGATTTTATGACGGAACGTGTTTAGTGCAGCAAACATCCAACATCTCCCAGATTGTTTTTGGTTTGCCACCTTTCCATGTTCCAAATCAATGGAATAAACGGGTGGGTTTTTCACGATTGCTTCTACATTTTGGCTAGAAGCGTGAATCCCATTTTTCACAGTTGCATGTTGTGCAACTTTCTTTTGTCCGTCAGCTTGAAATTTTTGACGGAACTCATCAGTCATGTCTTTTGTTAAAAACATATACTCATCTCCTTTTCCTTTTGTATTCTACATCATACTCCTCTTATGCTATTATTTTCAAGCAAAAAGAGAGTAATTTAATAAATTAAAAAATAAAAACACTGTAGAAATTTCTACAGTGCCTCATTCTTAAAAATTCACTAATCTTTGCGCTTGATCTAATTCAAAAGCTCTTACTTCACGAGGTAAGAAACGACGAATTTCATCTTCGTTATATCCTACTTGGAATCTCTTTTCATCCAACATAATTGGACGACGTAATAAGCCTGGGTTTTCTTGAATTAAAACAAATAATTTATTCAAAGGAACTTCATCTAAATCTAAGTTTAATTCTTGGAATGCCTTTGAACGTGTTGAAATAATCTCTTCAGTACCATCTTCTGTCATGCGTAAAATGTTTTTAATTTCGTCAATTGTCAATGGTTCAGAGAAAATATTTCTTTCAGTATATGCGATAGTGTGTTCTTCTAACCAAGCACGTGCTTTACGGCATGAAGTACAACTTGGTGATGTGTATAATGTAACCATAAATCGCTCCTTCTCGATGAGCTAGTTTAGATGGGCTCATCACGCTTTATATTATATATTATTTTTAGAATAAAATCTATACAATTTTCGTAATTTTTTAAAATTTTCACAAATTATTTTTTAAAGATTCTCTAAACCTATTTCATTAAAATACGATTATTTCAAGGCTTAATCTTTTCTTAAGATTTGTCAAGCAATATCCTTTTTCACATTCCCGTTTTATTCCGATTAGAAGCCATTTTCACAACTTATTTACAACTATTTTTCACCATTAATTCTCAAAGCAATCTACCTTATAAAGGAACGAAGGCTATGATTCCTTCATTTTCTACTCATACCCATCCACTAATGTTCTCAGATGAACTAATAGAGTATCCAATACTTTTATTGCTTCATCTTTCCCATCAGGGCTGTAAAGAGATTGAAAATAAGATTGAATATTCACTTCAAAATCTTTTGGTAAATGAGTACAGCGTTCTTTAGCATACTGTAACATACGTTTTTCACCCGGGTGAAGTTGTTCGTTAAGTGCAAACAATAAATCAAAATAAGACGCAAAAAATTCACTACTTCGATGATTCATACTTAACAAATCTTGACGTTTGATAGCTTTTTGAATTTGTTTAGAAAAAGCTGGCATCCCCTGTTCTAGTAATAACCTTTGTTTATAAATAATATTTCTTTTTAACGCTGTTGGATAAGGTAAATGATATTTACTCTGTAACTGACTATAACGTTCCTCTTTGTCATAAAGTATTTTACTGTGCATTAAGTTATACCACATGCACGTTGTATATGAATTTTGAGCTTGATGATTAAGAATCACATTTTCTAATTCTTTATCAAAATTATCTAATGAGCGATAAATCAATTCAATCTCTATCCCATTCTTTAAAACACAATCATCCTCTAATTCCCAAAATTGATTTCCAATTTCCATATAGGAACAGTACTTACTAAGAATTTCTTTTCTATTCTCTTCGTTTATAGGGGCTGTCAAATAGACATAGACATCGTAATCAGAATCTTTATCATAATTTTCTCCAGCCCTTGATCCTCCCAAAACAATCGCTTCTACTAGTTCTAATTTTTCCAATTCTTTAAAAAGATTTTGCGGCATCTCTTATTAACTCCTTTTGTTTTTATCCAATTTTAAAAACTAAGCATATGATAACAGATTTTACTGCAAAGATAACTATATTTTTTCTTATTTATGAGCCCCACACCAAAACATTTTTTTGTGTTAATTTTTCAAAAATACGGTATAATAAGACTAATTGATTGAAATTTAAAGGAGAATAAAAATGACAAAAAAGAAAATTTTCTCTGGAGTACAGCCTTCAGCCATTCCAACTATTGGAAACTACATTGGTGCGATGAAAAACTTTGTTGCTTTACAAGATGAATATGACTGCACATACTGTATCGTTAACCAACATGCGATTACAGTTCCACAAGATCCTAAAAAATTAAAAGAACAAACTCGTTCACTAGCTGCGTTATACTTAGCCATTGGACTAGACCCTGAAAAATCTACAATTTTCGTTCAATCTGAAGTTCCAGCACATGCTCAGGCTGCATGGATTGTACAATGTAATGTAGGGGTCGGTGAATTAGAACGTATGACACAATACAAAGATAAATCTCAAAAACAACAATCCGTATCTGCAGGTTTATTAACTTATCCACCTCTAATGGTAGCAGACATTGTCTTATACAATGCTGAAGTTGTTCCTGTTGGAGAAGACCAAAAACAACATATGGAATTAACACGTGATTTCGTAGCTCGTTTTAACAGCCGTTATGGAAATGGGAATGAATTATTAAAAATGCCAGAACCATTTATTCCAAAAGCTGGCGCACGTGTTATGAGCTTACAAACACCAACGAAAAAAATGAGTAAATCCGATGCAAATGTCAAAGAATATATTAGCATGTTAGATGACTCCGCAACAATTCGTAAAAAAATCAAGAGTGCTGTAACGGATTCAAGTGGTGTCATTGAATACAACCCAACTGAAAAACCAGGAATTTCGAACCTTTTAACAATCTTTAGCGCCTTTTCAAACCGTAGCATTGAAGATTTAGTAGAAACTTATAAAGATTCAGGATATGGTACTTTCAAAGCAGATTTAGCAGAAGCCATTGTAGCAGTGATGGAACCAATCCAAGAACGTTACTATGAATTACTAAACTCTAAACAATTAGATGAAATTTTAGATGAAGGAGCTAAAAAAGCAAACGCTGTTGCCTCTAAAACTCTTCGCAAAATGGAAAAAGCGGTCGGCTTTGCAAGATAATGGTAAATACGTAAATACATTAAAATCCTGTTAGTGATTAATAAATCACCAACAGGATTTTTAGATTTTAATTGATATATTTCTTTTCTTCAAATACTTCATCGGATAAAATACAAAATCAATATAAGGAATTTTGTTCATCAAATAAATAGCAAATATAGATCCGTACCATGCAAAAACTGTTCCTATCACTATATGTACTAATAAATTAGTTACTCCAAATTTTAAAAGGAAAATTCTAGTAACGGAAGCAATAGGTCCATGTACAAGATAGATTACCAAACTATCTTTCCCTAAATTTCTAAAATAGTCTCCAAATATTGGAATAAGATTTAACTTTGGATAAATAGAAGCCGCCAAAATTACAGAAGCAAAAAACAGTAATCCTGCAAATCCAGGTTTGACATAAGAAATAATGTCTTTTATTCCATATTGAATACATATTAATAAATAAACTACAAGTATGACTCCTGAAACAATTCCAAGTACAACCTTATATTTTTCAATAATTTTAGTTTTACGAAGAAGATAACCTAAAATGTAAAAAGAAGACCATAACGTTATTTTATTCATTAAATAAATATCATAATTTAACATAAAATTACTAATCAATAGTATGAAAGAAATGAAGAACAATACAAAGTGATTCTTAATTTTTATGGAAATTACTCCAAAAATAATAGAAATCCACCATAATGTTAATAAATACCATGCTACTCCATAAGGTATTCTCCATATATTCAAAAGATCATAAAAACTTGCTGCAGCTCTTACAGAAGATCCACCAATTTTTTGTAAAATAAATTGCACTACAGAATAAAAAACATATGGTATTCCCAATATTATTAACTTTTTAATTACTTCATTGAAAAATTCTTTCCAACTATTCAACGGTTTAAATAAATATCCTGATAATAGAAAAAATACAGGAATATGAAAAATATACATACTCTGAGTTAAAATAAAAATTAAATTTTTACTTTCTATAAAACTCCTGGATTGAAACATTCCTGAAAATACATGCCCGACAACAACTAGAAATATCGTAAATCCTTTACCGAAATCAACCCACTCTATTCTCTTCATGTTTCCTCCTTAAATTTTATACTAACTATCCTTTTAATCTCATTTTTAACTCTTTTAAATCAACAATTTTAAATCCAATCACAATTATACTGTAAATAAGAATTCCAATTACAGCTAAAATCATAACATTTAATATCGGAGAAAAATGAATCCATGATTTCACTATTAATAAAATCGCACTCATCACTCCTGTAGCAATCGCTACTTTTATAACATGCGGTAAAATAGTCAATTCCTTCATTACTTCTCTTGCATAGTATAGTTGAATAAACCATACAACACTTTCGGTTAATACAGAAGTAATAGCTGCTCCAATATATCCCCAATATGGAATCATTACTAAATTACATATAATACTGAAAAATGCTGGTATTGTAGTAGACACCATAAATTCTTTATGCTTATTATGAGGAATTAAAATCTGGATTCCCATAATATTCGTCCATCCAATAAAAAACATTCTCCAGACCATAAGCATAATGGCATATTTAGCATCTTGAAATTGGATGCCTAAGAAAAATCGAACAAAATTATCATTTACAATCATCATTCCTGCAATAACAGGAAAAATAATCATATTATATAAGTAAAAAGAAAATTCATATAACTTTAAAACTTCTTTATGCTGATTCTGTGATAAGAGTTGAGATACACGAGGTAACATAACAGCTCCTAATGAAGTTACAATCGTTAATAAAATACTCACTAATTTAAATGCCTGCTCATAGATTCCAACATCTCTTGTTGAAGCAAAAAAACCTAAAAATGTACGATCTAATGTTGTATAAAGTGAAATTGCAATTTGAGGTAAAAAAAGCGTTACTACTGGCAACAAATGACGTCTAACCCCATTAAATGATATAGTTGGTTTTTGAATCCATTCCCTTGCAGGAATCCACATACTTAATTGCCCTAATAATTCATAAAAAGTAAGTAAAAACACATATAAATATAAATCTGACTCATGTCGAACAAACAAAAATATCGAAATAACCCCTATTACACGAACTGTCATATTACGAATCGTAATCTTTTTGAAATCTTCTACTCCTTGAAATAACCAAGAAATATCTAAGCCTTTAGAAATCAGACTAACACCTAAAATATATGCAATTGGATTCTGCATTCCTGGCAGTGACCAACAAATAAATAGGTATAATACTAAAGCTATTGCTGAGGCAATCCATTGAATCGTATAAATTTCCCAAAAAACTTTAGAACGATCCACTATATGAGATGAAATTTCTTTTGTAGCATAGGTATTAATTCCTAATGTTGCAGCTAAAATAAAATATGCAACAATGGAATTATAATAACCATAACTTCCTAGAGCTGAACTCGTAAACACACGTGTCACATAAGGTGTTGTAATAAATGGTAACAGGATTACTAACAACTGATATGACAAATTATAAGAATAATTTTTTAACAATTTCATACTGATAAATAATTTTTTCTCCTTTTTAAACTACAAGATTACTAATTTACTAACCATTGATAATTAGGAAATAATTTTTTAAAAAGAATCGTCAATCCTAACCCTAAATATAATGTCCCTATAAATCGAATTATCCCCATTAAAATAATACCATATGATGTGAACATAAAATCACCACCCACATTAAACACTACATATAAAATTAAATAATTTAATGTGTCTGAGAAAATATAAATCCCTAAGCCATTTTCCAAAATTAATTGATAAAGTTTGGTATTCATTAATTTTGTACATTTTGATAAGTAATAAGCAATAGTATAGGTTAATAAACTACCATAAACTGCTAATATTTCTACGATTAATTTTGAAGAAAAATTTGAATATTTTTTTATTTGCCAATTAAATAAAGTAATCAATATAAATCCAAGCATTAATATCCCGATAAGGTTCTTTTTATTATCCAAAAATTTATTATATACTTCTCTCTTTTGTTCAAATGTAAATCCTAATGCAAAATAAAATAAAAATTGAAGTGGTGCCTTAATGAGTGTTATTTCAATTTTATAACTTATTAAATGAAGTAAACCTACAAAGAGTAATACCCAAATTCCACTATCTTTTCTTAGTACAAAAAAAGCTATTATAAAAATAATAAATAAAGCATACAAGTACCACAAATGACTATTCCCAAGCAAAAATAATTGCCCAACAACTGCACTAATCATATCAGTATGTGAGAAATAGTTAGAAATATATTTCACAGGAATTGTATAAAATAAAGTGAAAATAATAAATGGTATCATTAATCTTTTACTCTTGGCAAGAATCAAAGATGATAAATTTACCCATTTATTCTTTTTTACCTGCATTTGAAAAAATGCACCAGATATTGCCATAAATAATGGCATATGGAAATAATAGATTACTTCTCTAAATTTATCTATAGCTTTGTATAAAAAAATACTATTATCGTTTAACAACCATTGTTCATAATTAATACCACCAAAATTTGTCATGATTGTGTAATAAGTAGAATGACTCAACAATACTAATAAAATCGCAATTACTTTTAAATTATTATATTCCACTTTTTTCAAATTTTGCTTCCTCCAAAGGGTTTTCAATAGTTATTTAAATTATTTATCAAATAATCTGTTTCTAAAATAAATACTCAATTCATGAATAATATACTATAAAAAATAAATTTATTACTCAATACTGCTTTTTAATAATGATAATTTTAATTGTTTAAAATAAAGCTTCATACATAATAATTTCTCATTTTTTGTATCAAAATCATTATTTTCTAAAATACTGGCATAAAAAATTGCAATCATAAGCGCAAATAATGGTGTTGTTACAAAAATAGAGGTTACTAATATAATAAAAAATAATATTGAAAAAAATTTCAAATTAAGACTAAAGCTTTTAGAAAATAATATTTTGAACATAGGATAAAAATACAACAAGCCTAACAATATTCCACCTTGAGCAAGAATTAAAACAAAGCTATCACTATTTCCCATATTTGGTCTAATTGCTGTATTCATATAAGATTCCAATACTTTTAAACCATTTGATAATCCTGATCCAAATACAATCGATTCCCTCCATGCGGATATTCCAGCAACAAAATCATCTATACGAATACTAGTAGAAATAGAATTAGCCTTACTTTTAAATATTCTCATCATTCCAAATACAATAAAAGGTGTTGCAGAGAACGCAATTAATTTTTGTCTTCTATTAAAATGGTGTAATATTTTGTAAACATAGAGAACACCAACTATAAATATTCCTGTTGTTGAGGCAACTGTAAAAATCGTAAATGTTAAGATTAATTCTCTTTTGTGATTCTTAGGTAAGAGTAAAACTTGAATCATTAATGCTAATGAAAGTATTAAATTCCACATAGGCCCTTCTGTATAGATTCCACTATTACGAATAAAATGAAGTCCTAAAAATTTAACACCTTGTGTTTCAAAATATAAGTTAAAATAACTTTTTATTTCACTACCATTCATCCACTCGTTTACAACATAGTTAGTTGGAGAAATTATTTTTAAAATACTTCCAAAAAACCAAAAGAATAATGAAATAGTTACTAATACAAGAATTACTTGCACAAATTTGTCTAAAAACTTAACAAGTGATTCCCTATAACTTTCCAATAATACAAAAATTATTATTACAGGAAACAATACAAAAAAATAAAAAATTCTATAAATTTCATTATGAATTAACATTAACATTATTATCACAAAATAATAACTGCCAACAATAAAGCAAATTTTTTTTAAATAACTAATAGATAGTTTAGTTGTAAATAAATTAATAACAATTAACATTCCAGCAACAACTATTGTAAAGGGAGTAAATTTATAGCCAGAATTAACATAAATTGAATTTGTTGAAATAAAGATTAGTGTCAACAACAAATAATCCAATAAATTTTTTACTAATTCCATTTTTAGTTCTCCTTTCTTGATTTACTTTTAACTTTATAAAATATCCTCGGTATGAGTAAAATTAAGCTATACTTAATTTTAAACCTAATTTTTTCTTTTCTGTTGGATATGATTTCAAAATAATATGGACTTATTTTTTTATGAATTTGAGTTAATTCCGAAACCGCTGAATTAGCAGCCAATGAAGATATAGCAAATGCCCCTTTAACAATCTTTAAGTTTAAAAATTTTTCAAGGTTTGGGTCTTCATAATACTTTTGAATAGCACGTCGATTATTTTCTGCAGCATCAAAAAAATCATACTGACTCTTAGAAAATTTTGAATTAACAATACTTCCTGGTCGGCTATAATAATGATAAGTAACAATAGGACAAATAACGATATCTCCTGCAATTTTTAAGTGCTCAGCTACTACAAAAAAATCCTCATAAATTTTTCCAACTGGGAACGGCACCTCCTGCAGTACTTTTTTATGATATAATTTTGCACATGCCGAAACCGTAGCAATTCTATTTTCTAACATGAACTCTAAAGCTTTTTCTTTTGTTACTTTTACTGTTGAGGTTAAATCCAAATCAGTAAATTTAAAATCATTGTAGTTATTAAATGTATTTGTCGATTGTACCTTTGTAGAAATCAAATCAACGTTATATTTTCTTTGTAATTCTACCAATAATTCTAAAGTAAATGGTTCAATATAATCATCTGGATCTAAGAAAAAAATCCAATCTGTTTTTGCATTTTCTACTCCAAAATTACGAGCATCTGATAATCCAGCATTTTTTTTATGATAAACAAAAACATTATCATATTCTTGTGCATATTCCTCACACAATTTTCCAGAATTATCAGTCGAACCATCATTCACTAGTATCACTTCAAAATTTTTATACGTTTGTCTAAAAAGACTATCCATTGCATAATGAAGATAATTTTCTACATTATACACTGGGATAATGATACTAATACGCACTGGATTCACTCCATTCTTTTTGTTGCTTTCTTAACAATGGATTTAAAATAAAATCTAATAATCTACTTAATTTATAATTAATTGCCACTAAGGAAATAGTCTTCTTACTTTTATCATATCTCCATTGATAGTTTCTTTTATCCGCATATGAAAGTAATTCATAAATTTCATCAACTTGCATATTCATAATCAACAATTGAATTTGTTTATTAACTAAATAATCCAAAGATTCTCGCACTATCTGTTTAATTGGATTTTCTTCAAATATTTCTAAATAAAAATCTAAAACTCTTTTAGTTACTCTTAAATGATGGTCTGATTTTTGTTTCATTATATTTATATTCATACTTTGATCTGGACGTCCTAAAAAATATTGATATAAATCAAAATTAAAATAAATATAATTTTCTACATATTTTAAAGGTAACAGCGTATATTCCGTATCAACATAGAATGTTTTTTCACTTATCTGAATATTATTATTTTTTAATATTGATGTTCTATAAGTTAAAGAATGCATCGGAATTCGTTTAGCAGGCAATCCTGTTAACACAACATTTTCTTGTATTTTACCTTTAAAAGAAATCGGTAATACTTCATTATTATAGATATGCTGTTCTGAATAATTTGTAATAATCATATCTACATCTACGTGTGCAATTTTTTCTAAAAACTGCTCAAATTCTCCAATATTAATCCAATCATCACCATCAATAACCTTAAAATATTTCCCTTTCGCTTCAGTTATTCCGACATTTATGGTTGAGCCATGCCCACCGTTTTCTTTTGAAATTATGCGTACTGTTAAAGAACTATCTTCTAACATTTCCTCAATTACTTGTAAAGACGAATCCGTACTTCCATCATTCACTATGATAAGTTCAAATAGTGAATAGTATTTTTCATTTACTTTCTCAAAAGACTCAATACATTTTGTAATATATTGTTCAATGTTAAAAACGGGAATTACAATACTCAATAATTTATTTTGCATGATTTTCTCCTGTCATATCTTCAATTAATTCAACCCATTGTTGAATAATTTTTTCTTTACTAAATTTATCAGTATCTAACATGGAATTTTTAGAAAAATTGATTCTCAATTCTTTATTCTCAATCAATTTATTAATTAATTGACTCATTTGTTCTACATTATAATTTTCAACTAAATACCCATTTTTACCATCTAAAATAAGCTCAGATGGACCTGTTGGACAATTAAAACTTACAATTGGTAATCCATATTGTTTAGCTTCTAATAATACAAGTGGTAAACCTTCGTAGCGTGAGGTCATAACGTAAATTCCATGTCCAGGATAAATATTTTCTGTTCCTTTAACATTTCCCTTAAAATGAACTTGAGAAAGAACCCCACCTGCTTCTAATTCATTTCTCAACTCTTGTTTAATTTTCTCATCACCATCACCATAAATATCCCATTGCCAATCAGAATGTTTGGATAATACATTAATTGCTACTTTTGCTAGATAGTCAAATCCTTTTTGAAAATCAAAACGTCCAACGGTGATTATTTTTTTTGAATCTACATTATATTCTTTAACACTATCTAATGAATCTATCCAGTTATAGATAAACTCTACTTTGTCTTTTTTCATTTTATATTTATTTATGTAATTTAATTTATCTTGATTTGTAAGAGTAATAATTTTATTAGCGAATTTTGAAGCAACCCATCTTTGTGTTTTTTTCACTATTGTATCTATATCCACAATTGAATTTGTATGGTCACAAGATACGAATTTAGTCTTTAAGCCCAAAGTACTCGCAATCCCTACACTATTCATACTCATTCCAACACCAAAAACAATATCAATTTCGTTTTCTATTAAATAGTTTCTTAATTTATGTACAGCTTGAAGAAAGTTTTTATTCATCGATAGTTTCTTTGATGACAAATTTCTATAAATCACTTCATCTTTAACTGAAAAAAATATTTGTTCTGTAGTAATCATTGACAGCAAATGGACTTCATAAATCTCAGATAATTCATTCGATAAATTTACCGCAACTTTGAGCCCACCATCTGTTCGATCAATAATCCATTTTACTATCGCTATTTTTTTCATCTTTCACCTCAATTTAAAGTTTCTTATTAATTAAAGCCGTATAAAAATTATTTTTATTTTCTTTCGTTCGTTCTGATAACTTATAAGTTGTTTTAAATATTTTTGTTTCTTTAGAAATTTCTTTCCACAAACTTTCTTCAAAGGTATCATCAAAATGTTTCTCTAACCAAAATAGATTTGGATTCGTAATCTCTAGGTTCAACATTTGATTTCTAATATTACTATTTCTTTGGAAAGCTAATTCAAAAATATAATCAATTAATAAATAATCCACTACAAAATCATACTTTTTAAAATATTCAAAAAAGAAATCACGAGTAAATGCATATAATGAACTATTCCCCGATAGTAAAAATGATTTCCAACGATTTTTTGCAATATTTGGAGAATAATCAGTTATTTCTCCTGTTTTTAGTGTGAAATATGATCTAGTAAAAACTGTCCAATCAAACGATGTTTGAATAAAAACTGTCGAATCTATCCATGTTCCACCATACTTTGCAAGTAAGGAAACTCGAATAATATCAGATATATTAGCAATTGAAATGTTCCCCTGTTTAATTTTATCTTCTAAATAATCTGGAATATCAACAAATTCTTTGAATGTTTGTTGATCTAAGCAAAAAAATTCAAACCCTTTTTTCTGCGCCTGTATTTTCATGTTATCTAGGCAATATTTAACTATTTCTGGTGCATTTTCGTACCCTTGCCACCATAATGTCCAAATAATTTTACTGTTTTCAGTATTCGCTTCAAAAAAATCATACTGATTTATAAATTCATGGAAATTATTTACTAAAAAGTCTACTGTTACTTTGTGACGCTTTTCGTAAAAATACTTTGCTGTTTTTTCTCCAATTAAATGAGGTACTTGTCCTAAAAATTTTCCAGCTAGTTGCCAATTTAATACAGAATTGGGGAAATATTTTCTTTTCTTTTTTACATCTTTGTAGTATCCTACTGCTTTCTTTAATTTCCCCATAATTTTATTCTCCTAAAGTCACAATTTCATATTGATGTGGAATTCTTTGATCAATTGGTGGTAATTCCATATAATTATCACCATATATAGCTATTAAATACTCTTTAAAATATTGAGGACATTTTAACTGTAACCCTTCAAATGTTAATTCAATTGGTGTTCCAAAATATTTACTTGGTACAATTTCTCGCAATTTATATGCACCTGTTAAATTTCCAGCAAATTTTTCATCGAAAGAATACTTTTTAATAGTTTCCAAGTACTTTGATTGAGCTTTGTTAAAAGAAATAATTGATTCTACTGGTAATCTATTTGCTAATCCAATGATTACTTTTTCAATTGTAGGACGGTTGGATTTGTTTTGATTCACAATAGAATGAAACTGCGAAAGTTGTACCATCATTCTTCTATACAAATATTTTTTTTCATGTATCCATCTCTTCAGTCTATTTTCTGGCATACCATCTAACGGAAAAATATCAATCCACAAACTTTCCTCTTGTTCACTGTTACTATAATTCATTATAATTTTTGTAGAAGTATCTCTAATAACTGAAAATGCCTTGCTGTATCCAGGTGTATCTTCACTCAAAAACACATAAGGCAACGTTAATTCATCATGAATTATTTTTTTTAATTTTTCATAGTCTTCTCGAGGCATTCCAATATCGATATCATCATCCCATGGAATAAAGCCTTGATGTCGAACTGCTCCTAGCAAGGTTCCACCAAGAGTATAATATGTAAGATTATGTCTATCACAAATTTCAATAAATATCGATAATATTGATAATACCTTCTTTTGAATGATATTTATTTCTTTCATTATCTTCTCCTTTATCTCTTTCTAAAAACTCTTTTCATATTTTTTACCTAAAAATTTTGCCTTTAAAAATGAGATTCCTTTTTGAATTAAATCAACTTTTGCCATATACATAAATGGTACTTCTTTAGGCTTTATCTGTTTCTTATTTAACCATACATTGAATAACAATTCACTTACACGACCAAACAATCTAGCTTCAAAGGCTGTATAATTTGACAAATCAATTTGTTCATACATACCATTCAAAATTTTAAACAACCATTCACAATATTCATTAACCAATGTCTTTGGCATAATAAACATATTAAACATATATCCACTTCTTTGTTTCATTACTAAATCAAACGCGTTCAAGTATTCTGGAGTTTGATCAGCAATAATTTTTCTAGCTATATCTAAGTGCATACCATCAAATGTATGGTCATAATGAGAATATAATGTTTCAATATAATAATTTCGTTTCTTCGGTACTATAACTTGATTTTCATTCAGTAGTGAGTCAATTTGTTCTTTAGTCAATACCACTTTATCAATATTAATACCTTCATAGTATCTTTTCACATTTTCCGTAAAGTATCGTCGATAATGCACTAGTCCTAAATAATCAACCTCTAAATTTTTCCAAGCCCAATACAGTCCCGTCAATTCAGAGTAATAAGGATTCAGTGTTGAAATATTCTCCCCTGTATTATCTCTACAGTAGCCAATATCCTGATTCCCTTCTGCCCCAACATGGATTGGAAAATATATTTCTGCATCACTTGGCATCACATGAGTTTTATGTGTTGCAATTAATATTTTAATATTTTTCATTAACTATTGTTTCCAAGAAGAACAACTTGGGCTCCTTTCCAAATTATACAAATATCTGTTTTTAGCGATATTTGATTAATATAATTAACATCTAATTGCATTCTAGTGTCAAATGGTAATTCATTTTTTTTCGGAGTAATTTGCCAATAACAAAGAAGACCTGGTTTTACCGAATTTCTCTTTGCCATTAATTCAACGCTTCCTTTAGTTTCATTCGATGCAATATAATGATTAATTTCAAATCTTTGGAGAGGTCTTGGACCTACAATTGACATATCTCCTTTAATAATATTGATTAGTTGAGGAAGTTCATCAATTGATAGTTTACGAATAATCTTTCCAACTTTCGTTATCATTGTACTTCCATCATCTTTAAAGTTTAAGTATTCAACTTCGCCATTTTGCATCCGTTGTTTCATTTTTACTTCAGCATTATGATACATACTTCTAAATTTAAACATTTCAAACTCAGTATTATTTTTTCCAATTCTTTTTTGTTTAAAAAAGATATCCCCCGGATCCTCTATCCAAATAGCAAACATCGTAATTGGTATAATTGGAATAATGATTAATAATAGCAAAAGAATACATGCTAAAATACGATCAATAATTTCTTTTATAACTGAATACATTTTCTCAATCCTTTACTTTCTTTTCTCCCATAATTCCCGTAGGTTACATATGAAACATAGCAGTCTGTTTAGACTTTATATTATCTAATACCACTCCTAAAAATAATGTGTCTATTTAATTTATTTAAGCATAAAACAACAATTGTGTTATAGATAAACGGCTAATTCATTCCTAATAGATTTAATATTATTTCCCATATTTCGACGTAATAATTTCGAACAATTCTCCGTATATGTAGGTCTTTTATCTAAATTGTACATACTACATGAACCAATTTTTTATTAAAAGAAGGGACAGAAAGATATCTTGTATTAGAAAAATTGTTAATGCCACATGTATATCTCAACAAATAGTGCTCCTACTAAATTTAATTACTACTTATCAAGTTCTATTAAGGATAGAAACTATCATCTACAGGTCTTTCTAGTGCATTACTCATAAAATAGATTTTTGCGCCAAAAAGTAGCGTCAAGCATTCCGCTACTTCTTTTGCAATTTTTCATTCTAGTTAAAAATTTTCTACCATTACTGTTTTGAAAGTCCCAAATATTCCTTTTGATGATAAGTTCTTGCGATTTTTTCAAATTCTTTATTGAAAAGTATGCTCTAACAATTCTTATATTTTTCTTATTGTTTTGAGTCGTCATCAATCATACAAGCGAAAAATAATCGTTCTTATTTTCCTTCTAACACAGCTGTCATAGCCGCTTTTACATTTGCTAAACTATTTTGGTCAACTTCCATCATATATAGTTGACTTCCCGGCATTGCGTATGAAGGTAACCCCATTTTTCCTGTCCCTTTAAGATCTTGTGATTTCACTTCATATTTTCCACCTTTTTCTAATTGCCCATTCACTAATTCCATCATTGCTTCTACAGGCATATTTGTTTGAACAGATTCTTGTAGACCTTGGATAACTGCAGAATAATTTGCAAGCACTTCTGGTGATGTTAATTTTTGAATAATCGCTGTTATGACTTTTTGTTGATTACGTCCACGATCTCTATCTCCATCTGCTAAAGAATAACGTTCACGAACAAATCCAAGAGCATCTTTTGAACTTAATTGGAGTGTACCAACTGGATAATATTTTCCGTCATTCGTATGAGCACTAAACGCTTGATCATTATAGACTTCAATACCACCTAACAAATCTATCAAGTTCAAGAATGAAGTAAAATTCAAACGTGCATAATAATTAATATCAATTCCATATAAATTTTCGAGAGTATGAATTGAAGCATCTACCCCATAAATACCCGCATGTGTCAATTTATCATTTTGATTATTCCCACCATCTGCAATTGGAACGTAAGAATCACGCGGCGTACTTGTTAATAACACTTTTTTAGTATCTCTGTTCACCGTCATTAAGATATTCACATCTGAACGAGAAACTGAATTAATCGGACCATAAGTATCAATCCCACTGACATAAATTGTCATTGCATTTCCTTTAGTTGCTTTAGGACCTTTAATTTTTTTCTTCACACCCATTGTATAGATTTTTTTAATAGTCGCTGCATGGTTTGGATATTCAGATTCAATAATATTTTCAAACCCTTCATTTAAAACAATTGCCTTCACTTCTCCTGATTGCAATTGTTTATACGCTTCAAGATAAGAATCTACCGATGTTACCTCTAATCTTTGTTGTTGGTTTTTTTGAATATCATCAATTAATTTTTGAATATTCTCTTGATCATTTCCAACTGGAGCTGCAACAGATTGAATTTCAGAAACAGATTCGATTCCGCTATCTTTTAATACTGCAATACTCATTGTATAGTTGGAAACTGTTGCTGTTTCATTTAATTTACTTGTAACAGAAACAAATTGTTGGATTCCAAAAACTCCCAATGAAGTTACCATGATTCCAAAAATTAAAAATAGTATTGTAAATGTTTGTGCTTTTTTCTTTACAACTAACGCTCCTATTCCAATTGATAGGAAAATTACTAACAATGTAACAATGATATTTAAAAAACGAAAAGCTAGCAAATTATATCGAAACATTTGAAACAGAACACTTCCAGCCAGAATTACAAATCCAGCTAACAATATGTAATTGATCCAATCGAGTACTTTTGACGTTTTTTTTCTTCTATATTTATCTCTACGCATATTAACACCTCTTGTTTATTGTTGGAAATAAAAAATATGCTTCCATTAATCTAATTTATTTATAAAACTCTTATTCTACTATACTACTAATTTAGCCTTTTATCAATTTAAATATGTATTTCTGTTTCTGGAAAGAAGTAAGCATTTTGAGAAATAATTTATGTTTTTTATTCAACATCTTATCTTTTACTACTCTCTCGATAACTAAAAAACAAAAATCTTGTTGCTGGTACTTCAGGTTTAGTTGGAGTAGCTTCATTCGCTAATACTGCTCCACTTCCTAAGAAAAATAATCCGCTAGCAATCATTACACTAGCGATACCTTGGCTAAACTTACGAATACCATATCGCTGGAATTGCTTCACTGGTTGTTGTTTATTATTTTTGCCCATAAGTACACTCCTTTGTCATCATGTATATTTTTTCGATTATTTTCCGGTTATCCTCAATATTTATTTTTGGGAAAATATTAATTTTACATAGTACTTACCCATTCTAGATAATCAAATTCATTTTAATGGTTATTTTGAAAAGCTGAAAGCGAATTCTATCAGTCTTGGTGAAATATTTTCTTCTTACTCCAAAAATAAAAAGCCTTATAAAGTAATACAAAATCACTAAATAAGGCTCTTGATATTATATATAAAATTATACTTTTTGAATCCAACCTTCAGGAGCTTCTACATCTCCATATTGAATTCCTACTAATTCGTCATATAAACGACGAGTCACTGGTCCTACCTCTGTTTCTGAATAGAATACATGGAAGTCATCTCCATTTTGAATTCCAGCAATTGGTGAAATAACCGCTGCTGTACCACAAGCACCAGCTTCTGTAAATTCATCTAATTTATCAATGAATACATCTGCTTCTTTTACAACCATTCCTAAACGGTGTTCTGCTAACCATAATAATGAATATTTTGTAATACTTGGTAAAATAGATGGAGAGTATGGAGTGATGAATTGATTGTCTTTAGTAATTCCAAAGAAATTCGCTGCTCCAACTTCTTCAATTTTAGTATGAGTCAATGGATCTAAATAAATACAGTCACTAAATTGACGTTTTTTAGCTTCTTTACCAGGTAATAAACTAGCTGCATAGTTTCCTCCAACTTTTGCAGCACCTGTTCCTACAGGAGCAGCACGGTCATATTCACTTACTACGAAGCTAGTTGGTGTTAAGCCACCTTTAAAATAAGCTCCTACTGGCATTACGAAAATTGTGAAAATATATTCTGGAGCTGGGCTTACTCCAATAGTATCGCCTACCCCAATCATTAATGGACGGATGTATAAACTTCCGCCTGTACCATATGGTGGAATCCAATGTGCATTTGCACGAACAACTTCCTTAATCGCTTCAACAAAACGTTCTTGTGGAAATTCTGGCATTAATAAACGTGTACAAGAACGTGCAAAACGTGCCGCATTTTGATCAGGACGGAATAAATTAATGCTACCATCTTTACAACGATAAGCTTTTAATCCCTCAAATGCTTGTTGCCCATAATGAAGTGCTGTTGACGCTTCACTAATATGAAGTACATTATCTTCTACTAATGCTCCATTATCCCACTGACCATCTCTGTAATAACTAATATAACGATAGTCTGTTTTAATATAACTAAAGCCTAAATTGTTCCAATCTAAGTCTACTGTTTTTGTCATAACAACACTTCCCTAAAAATTATTTTACTGCTTTATAATCACCTGTTACCGAGTCCATCTCTTCTAAAAGTTTTGTCGATTGTGTATATCGGAAATATCCAAAACTACTTGATCCACTTTGTTCTTGATGACGAATGTGGATATCAATGGAATCTTTCGTCTGAGCTTGAACTAATATCGTATAGTGATTATCCAGTAAGACTTGTTTCTTCGTTTCAATCTCTTTAATCGCTTCTTTTGCTAAAGCATTTAGTTCGGTAGTAGTCGTTCCTTCTTTTATAGAAGAAGCAGTTGTAGTTGTTTCTTCAACTTTTGTTGTTACAGCAGATTCGCCATTTTTAGAAACATTCACCATATCGGCTTGATTAAAAGTTTCTGTACGACTAGCACATCCCATTAATCCAATCGCTAATAAACTAACTACTAATTTCCATGAAGATTTCATGGTATCCTTCCTTTCTACTTGCTTAGTTTCATAACTTTTCAAAAAAATGATAACGTGAAAACAATTATTAAATTATTTTCAATTTTACAATTTTTCTGTTCATTGTCAAGATGAATTGTATAAAAAAGAGTAGGAAAAATCAAATACTTTATTTTGATTTTTAACCTACTCCTAATTAACTTTCTAGTTTCCTGTTGTTTGAGATTGTTCTGTTACATTTGGTGTATTATCAGAAAAATCTTTTAACGCATTTTTCAATGTATCATCCGTAATTTTTACATCTGCTTCTTTTACTAATGAAGAAACTACTGAATGGATTGTAGCTGTATCTTTTAATTTTTCAGCTAATAATTCGTCTTCTAATGTAGAACGTACATCACTTAATGAACCTTTTTCAGGTTTATCAACTAATTTAATAATATGGTAACCATATTGAGTTAACACAGGTTCTTCTGTAATAGCCCCTACTTTTAGACCGTACGCTGCATCTGCAAATTCTTTAACCATTTCTGAACGTCTGAATGGTCCAATTTTACCACCATTTTCAGCAGAACTTTTATCTGTTGAATTTTCTTTTGCTAAAGTATCGAAATCAGCGCCATCTTTTAATTGTTTGATTAAATCTTCTGCTTTTTTCTTTGCTTCTGCTTTTTCTTCATCTGAAGCATTTTGTGCTACCCCAATTAAAATATGTTGAGCAGTAGCTCTTGGCTCCCATGAATCATAGTATTTTTGAACTTCTTCATCACTGAAAGTAGTAGCTTTTTTGACCGCTGCAGTAATTAATTTATTTAAGTAAACTGTATCACGGTAAGCATCTACTGAAGTGAATCCACTACGAGCTAATACAGCTTTTAAAGCATCTTCTCCACCATATTGTTTCACTTGATTTGCAACTTCTGTTTTCGCTTCTTCTTCTAAAGCTTTTTTATCTTTTGCATCATTTTCTAAAACTTTTTGTAACACTAATCGTTGTAATGTTTGTTCTCCTGATGTTGTTTTTAAAGCTTTATAAAACTCTTCCTGGGTAACATTACCTGCTTTTGAAGTCGCCACAGCTGATTGATTATTTGAACATGCTGCTAACGCTAAAGTTGATGCTACAGCTAACATCCCCATCATTGTTTTTTTCATTCTTTCCACTCCTGTCGTACTACTAAATATTGCATTTCCCACAATATACCATATTTTCAGCTTATTTCCTAGCTTTTGAAAAAAAGACAATAGTTTTTTCTTAAAATCTTCATATATTTCTAAGTTTATTATATTTACAAACAAAGAAAAAAGACTGGATTTTCATCCAATCTTTCATCATCATTCTTATTTTAAAATGCGAATCGTAATTGTACGACGTCCAAAATTATACGTTTGAGCTACTGTTGGGAAGTGAACATCAATTTTGTTCCCTACAATTGCACCACCAGTATCTGCTGCACGGAATACTCCATATCCTGGAATTTCTACCATAGTTCCTAATGGAATTACTCGTGGGTCTACTGCAATGACCATTGGATCATTCACTAAGTTTGTTCCGTCAGCCGTATAACTAGATAATCCTGCTTCAGCATATGAATAAGCTGTTGCTTCAACAGTTAATGTATATCCTTCTGTTGCTGCTGGAGCTGTTGTAGTCGTTTGTACTTCTTGTGAAGTAGCTTTTTGCGGAGTTGGCTCTACTGGTTTTACTTCTACAACTTCTTTATTATCTTGTACTTTGTAAGTATGCTCTTCTTCTTCATTCTTCACGACTACTTCTTGTTTATCAGCAGAAAACTTAATCGTTGTTCCTGCATAAATTAAGTTAGCGTTTTGAATATCATTAACACGAATTAAAGCATCTAATGATACATCCATCGCTTCAGCAATAACAGATAATGTGTCACCATATTTTACTGTGTACTCTTGTACTCCTTCATCATTATGAACGATTCCTTCTTTTACTTCTTCTGTAGTACGTGCTACCCATTCATCAGCCTTAGCTGTTGAAGTTGTCATTCCTGAAATTCCTAGAAAAGCTACTGCGATTGTTGCCCACACCGTCTTTTTTAATGTAAATTTCATAAAAATCCTTTCCGACTCTCTACTAAAAAATACTATTTCGAGAATCTACCGCTTAAAATTTCCAAATGCGGTTTTATTTGATGTAACTACTCTAACATGAAAAAACAGCAAAATGTTGATTTCACGCGTTTTGTTAACCCTCTTTAAATAAATTGACTTTTTTTGATATTTAAATTACAAAAAATAAAGGCGAACGTACGTTTTTGTTATATTTGTCATCTTTTTGTAATATTCACTTAAATTTCTCTTTAACTTTTGTTCGCAAAAAATTGAAATATTACAACTTTGAAAGCGATTTATATATAAAAAAATGAGTTTTCATGATTAAAAAACATAAAAAAACACCCCCATCTCTCCTAAAAAGATGAGGGTGAATGAGTGATTTTTTCGTATCACATAAACAGAAGACTTCCCATAATAGCAGTAGTATCCATAAAACTTACATTAGCGAAGTTATTTGCATCCTTTTGTTACTATTCGAGAAAAGTTAATTCTTAACGTACTCTCATTAGTATCATTCAAAACAGTAAGACTTCCCATAGTAGCATTAGTAATATCAGCCACGGTGGCTGATATTACAGGAAACTTCGAGACCAAGGCTTGAAGTTTAGGCATGAAACCAAAGGTTTGCTGCCGTCCTTTTGCTACTATAACAAGGGAAGTCTATTCAAATATTCTTTTCCTTATTTATCTTCTTCCGTTTTACGTTTTCTGTCACGGTCACGTTTCATTTGGCTTGATCGTAATTGACCACACGCTGCTTCAATATCATGACCAAATTCTTTACGAACCACACAGTTAATATGATTTTTCTTCAATACATCATAGAAAGCCACTACACGATCCTTACTACTACGTTCATATTGATCATGCTCACGTACTTTATTATACGGAATCAAGTTTACATATGATAAACGTTTCTTATCTGCTAATAAATCCGCCAATTGCTGCGCTTGCTCCACAGAATCATTGACATGATCCAACATAATATATTCAAACGTCACACGGCGATTTGTTGTACGAATATATTCATTAATAGCTTCCATTACTACTTCAATTGGATATTTACGGTTAATACGCATAATTTTAGAACGAGTATCATTATCGGGAGCGTGTAGCGATAACGCTAAGTTTACTTGTAAACCTTCTTTAGCAAAATCTAAGATTTTCGGAGCAAGTCCACTAGTAGATACCGTAATATGACGTGCACCAATCGCTAAACCACTATCTGAATTTACTACTTTCAAGAACTTAATAACATTATCATAGTTATCAAATGGTTCTCCAATTCCCATTACAACAATATGGCTCACTCGGTCTCCAGGAGCTACCTCATCTAATGTACGTTGCACGTGCATTACTTGCGCTACAATTTCTCCAGCAACTAAGTCACGTTGTTTGGCAATAATACCACTAGCACAGAAAGTACAACCAATATTACAACCTACTTGTGTTGTTACACAAATCGATAAACCATATTCTTGTGGCATTAATACTGTTTCAATTAATAATCCATCTGCTAATTCAAATAAGAACTTACGAGTACCATCTGTTGATTGTTGCTTAATTTTTTCATTTAATACTGGGAATGTAAATGTTTCATTTAATTTTGCAATTAAATCTTTTGATAAGTTTGTCATTTCTTCAAAACTTGTGACACGTTTGCGATATAACCAATCCCATAATTGTCCTGCTCTGAATTTTTTCTCTCCATGTTCTTCAAACCATGCGACTAAATCTTCGTATGGATATCCATAAATAATTGGTTTCCCTTCATATTCACGAACACGTCTTCCGATTTTTGTTACCATCTCTAATCCTTCTTTCTAGCATGCAAATGCTTTTTCAATTTCTTCTAATGATTTCCCTGAACTTAATAAAACACTTAGTTTTATACGAGCTTTTTGCCCACTCAATCCTGTTGTAAAAATGACACCAGATTGTCTTAATTGTTTTCCTCCACCTAAATAGTCATACACATCATACGTGACACCATTGAAGGCTCTTGATACTAATACAATGGGAATCCCTGCCTCTAAACATCTTTGTAAGGCTGGCAATGTTGCTGGCGGTAAATTTCCTGCTCCTAGCGCTTCGATAACCACACCTTTTGCGTGATGTTCACAAATTGCATCAAGTAAAAGTCCATCCATTCCCGCATAAGCTTTTAATAAGTAAACTCCCGTTTGAACTTCTTCAATGGGATAGTATTCTTGTTTTAATAAACGTTGGAAATAAATCACTTCACTTTTGGAAACTAATCCAATGGGGCCAAAAGTTGGTGTTTGGAAAGTCGCAACATTTGTAGTATGAGTTTTTGTCACATAAGTAGCTGTATGAACTTCATCATTCATAACAACTACGACTCCTTTATCTTTCGATTCTGGAGAAGCCGCAACAATTAAGGAACTCCGTAAATTTGCTAAGCCGTCTGATCCAATTTCATTACTTGATCTCATTGCTCCAGTCACCACAATAGGAATGGATAAATTCGTCGTTAATTCTAGAAAATACGCTGTTTCTTCTAAAGTATCTGTTCCATGAGTGACCACAACTCCTGTATATCCCTCATCCACAGCTTTTAAAATTCTTTTTCTTAATTGCATCATATGAGATTCTTGCATATGAGGAGAAGGTAAATTAAATAAATCTTCTGTATGAATATCTCCGATTAAATCAAATAAATGCGCACTGGATAATAAAGGATTTTCTCCATTAGGAGATACTTTCCCTGTCGAATGGTCTTCGCTCATTGCGATTGTTCCACCCGTATTAATGATTAAAATTTTTGCCATCCTTCAACCTCCTCATCTTTTATGCAAAATCTCATAGTACATTTTTCATATAATCTTAGTCTACCATAATCTAGATTGTAAAAAAAGAAAAGACTTGATTGAAACCAAGTCTTTCCTCGTACAAATTATTGTTTTTTATATTGTCTTTGATGTTGGTGAACTCCTGAAAGAATAAATGGACTTGCATCTTCCACTTGGAAAGTTTGTTCTCCACTTTCATCCACCATTTGAGTAAATAATGTTTCGTATTCCGCTACTGTTACTTGTTTACGAGAATCTAGTAATTGTTGATGAGCTTCTACTCGCAATTGTTTTTCAAAGCCTTCTACTAATTCTCCAACAAAAAATTCTCCAACTGCTCCTGATCCATAACTAAAGAACCCAATACGATCTCCTGCTACTAATACTGAACTTGTCTCAATTAAAGAAATAAAACTTAAAAATAATGATCCTGTATAAATATTTCCAACATGACGATTATAAGCTGTACTTTCTTGATAACGAGTCGTTAATCGTTCTTGTTCTTCTTCTGGTAATGCTTCTAAAAATGGTTTAAAAGCTTTTAAACCCATTTTCGTATATGGTAAGTGGAAGCAAATCGCCTCTAAATCTGCAAAAGTAGCTCCAGTTTGTGTTGCATAATCCTTCCAAACTTCTGCGAAGAAACGGATGTATTGTTCATTCGAGAATTTTCCATCTACCATTGGGTATGCTTCATAATTCGGACGCCAAAAATCCATTACATCGTCTGTAAATAAGCTAGTTTCATTTTCTAAACGAAGTAAACGAGGTTCAGCAGAAACAATCATTGCCACTGCACCAGCTCCTTGTGTTGGTTCCCCACCACTCTTCAAGCCGTATTTAGCAATGTCACTTGCAATAACTAATACTTTTGATTCAGGATTCAAAGCGATATGCCCTTTTGCTAATTGTAATGCTGCAGTTGCCCCATAACACGCATGTTTTAATTCCACACTACGAACTCGATTCGATAATCCTAATAAATTCTGAATATAAACAGCCGCAGATTTTGATTGATCAATTCCTGTTTCTGTTCCCACAAGAATCATATCGATGGCTTCTTTATCTGCTTCATCTAAAATTCCAATCGCAGCATTTGCTCCCATTGTGACGATATCTTGAGTCACAGGCGCTACTGCCATGGTACTTTGTCCAATTCCTACTGTATATTTTGCTGGATCTACACCACGTTCTACTGCTAAATCCTCCATGGATAATGCAAATGGTGGTGTATAAAATCCAATTTTATCAATTCCGATATTCATTTCTAACTCCCTTAATATAATAAGTATCTATCCTAATAGTCTGCACGTACCATAGTAGCAAAAAAAGACGAAAGCTACAACGATAATCCCTGTTAAAAGCTATAATTTTAAAAAATCTTTACCTTTTTTATATAGTATTTTAATAGGTTTCTGAAACAATTTCGATTACAATAGTAAAGAAAATGAAATTTTAAGGAGAATGATATGAATTCAAACGATATTGTTATTATTAGTGCTACAAGAACAGCTATTGGAAAATTTGGAGGTCAATTTGCTTCTATCAGTGCTGTTGAATTAGGAACAGCCGTTGCAAAATCTGCGATTGAAAAAGGAAAAGTAGATCCAACTTTAATTGACACAGTCATTTTTGGACAAGTTTTACAAGCAGGAATCGGTCAAAATCCTGCCCGTCAAGTTGCGCTAAATTCAGGATTACCTCATACTAGTACAGCTTTAACTGTAAACGAAGTTTGTGGTTCTGGATTAAAATCTATTTTATTAGCAGCTCAAGCCATTCGTCTAGGCGATGCAAAAATCGTATTAGCCGGCGGGATGGAAAATATGTCTTTAGCGCCACATTTATTACAAAATAGATTTGCTACCAAAAATGGAAATTGTACCATGATTGATGCTTTATTCCACGATGGTTTAACAGATGCCTTTTCAAATGAAGCAATGGGCATTACTGCCGAAAATCTTGTTGAAAAATACGGATTTACTCGTCAACAATTAGATGAATTTGCAGCTTATTCTCAACAAAAAGCTTACCAAGCACAACAAAATGGTGCTTTTGACAAAGAAATTACACCAATTGAAATTACAAATAAAAAAACGAAACAAGTCATTTCTATCGATAAGGATGAATTTATTCGTCCAGAAACAACAGTAGAATCTCTTGGCTCTCTAAGACCTGCCTTTAAAAAAGATGGAGTTGTAACAGCTGGAAATTCTTCAGGCATTAACGATGGAGCAGCAGCTGTAATTTTAACAACAAGAGAAGTTGCCAATACTTTAAACTTGCCAATACTAGCTACTTTAACAGGATATGCGGAAGCAGGAGTCGACCCTTCTATTATGGGAATCGGACCAGTCCCTGCCATTGAAAAATTGATTCAAAGAACTCATATCCCTTTAGATAAAGTAGATTTATTTGAATTAAACGAAGCTTTTGCTGCTCAAAGTTTAGCAGTTATTAAAGATTTAAAAATCAATCCTGAAAAAGTCAATGTTCACGGCGGTGCAATTGCATTAGGGCATCCAATTGGTGCTTCAGGTGCTCGTATTGTAGTAACTTTAATTCACGCTCTACAACAACGTCAATTACAAACAGGAATTGCCTCTCTATGCGTTGGTGGTGGAATGGGTGTAGCCTTAAGTTTAAAAGTTGAAAACTAACAAAATACCATACAAATAAGCCAAGCATCTACTCTGGATGCTTGGCTTGTTTTATTTCTAATTTCTTTTGTTTTTGTCGTTCTTGGTAATAGTGGCGAATTTCTTCGTTTTCTTCTGTAGACTGATAAGTCACAGCAATACGATGTTCACTTGTCCAACTTTCGACTAGTTCTTCTACACTCGGTAATGTTAATGTAGGGAGTTCTACGGAAATGGACAATGTATCTCTCCAGATTTCATATCGAATTTGGAATAATAATCGTCCCACTCTTAGTAAGATTTCTCGTTTTTCTGTATCCATTTGATAGGCTTTTTCGAAAAACTTCTGCATATACATTCTAAAATTGTAATAGACATCATTAACTGTCTCTACGCCCATTTCAAAAAACAATTCAAAGAAAGTATCAAAAAAGAGTTTTAAATCTTCATCCGAAACTACTTCTGTCCATTGTTTAAAAGTTTGATCCGTTAATTGGCTATTTCTCGTTAATTCGGTTAGTTCAACAAAACGATCCTCTTCAATATTCCACATTAAAGCACTATGCTGAGAAATCCCACTTCCTTGACTTTCAATAATATGATAAGGAACTTGAGATTCTAACATCAATCCTACTATCGAATCTTGTGGAATATATCTTTTGGATTTTGAAACCACTCTTTGATAGCCTTCTGTGCTTAAAATCGAACGATGAACTCCAGGAGAATCCCAACAATAAATTTTCTCTATTCGATTTTGAACGGCTTCATTTTGCATTGCGCTCGCATATAAAGAAAGATTCCCTCCTTTAGAATGCCCGGATACATTCAGTGTTCCAGAAAAGGTTTCTGCTTGTTTCTTTAAATACTCTATCGCATCTGTTTGAGCAGGAATCAAGTCAGAATAGGTCATCATAAAGTCTTCTTTCCAACCTGTTAAACTCTCATCTGTTCCTCTAAAAATAATCCAACGATTTTCTTCTTCCCATTGATAACAAACTGCTGCAAATTGTTTTGTTAGTTCATCATCAATATCATTCATAAATCCAAATACTTTTATATCTTTATAACGCTGACTGTTAGACACTAATTCTAGTAATTGAATTCTTTCTTCTGTAATCATAAACGGATTTTTTTCGTGTTCTTTTTCTTTAATTTTTTCAAATTCTTTTCCTAATTGATTAAGAGAAATTGCATCTATTATATCAAATGACTGAGGAACAATCTCATCAAATGGTAAATAAGCAATCTCTGTGAGAACTAAGGCATCGATATCTGTGAGTAATTTATCTTCAAATGTTTGAGATCCGTATTGTTGAACATAAGTGATTAAATTCCCCATAAAAAGCTCCTTTCTAACTCTTGTATTCTTTTCAGTAGTGTACCACCTCACTTAGAAAAATGCAAAATTAGAAAACAAAAAAGACTTTCTATCGTAGAAAGTCTTTGAAAATTTCTCATTCTTATAACGACAGAAAGTCTATTTCATATTTCTATTATTTATCTTGAATCCATTTTCCAGTGGCATCTACACGATAACCGTCTGGTGTTTTCGTATTCACTAACATTGCGCCAGATGAACCTAAATAATAGTCTCCAACCCAACGATTTTCTTGCATTACGCCATCTGCATTGAAGTAGTACCATGCGTTACTAATTTTCTTCCAATCTGTTTGCATTGCTCCACTATTATCCATATAATACCAAGAACCGCTCACTTTTTGCCACGAAGTACGCATTGCTCCATCTGTATTGAAATAATACCATGTACCATTTACTTTTTGCCACGAAGTACGCATTGCTCCATCCGTATTGAAATAATACCATGTACCATTTACTTTTTGCCATGAAGTACGCATTGCTCCATCCGTATTGAAATAATACCATGTACCATTTACTTTTTGCCAGTTAGTACTCATTACACCACTTCTATCAAAATAGTACCAAGTTCCGCTAATATTTTTCCAATCAGTAACTACACTATTATTTTTATAATAATACCAATTTCCACCACTTGATTTCCAACCTGATAAAGTAGATGCTTTTTGTTTATTTAATGGTGTGCCATTAGCAGTTTGAGAGCGATAGGCTCCTTTAGAACGACCAATTTCACACGCTACTCCGTTATGGTTTTTATCTAAATGCTCAGAATATCCTTCTTCACCACGAGCAATATTTCCATATCCCGCAGCCCAAGCTTCCTTACAGCTACGGAAATACACACGAGCATCTACTTTTTGTTCTAATCCAAGAGCTAATAATGTAGCAGCTGTACTTAATACGACTAAACCCTTAACTTTTTTCATCTTACATCCTCCTTTTTATTACAAACTCAGTATATCACAAAATAAAACTTGAACAAGAAAAATTTTTCCTTCCTTTTTTACAAGGAGAGTGCTATACTTTGGACTTGAAAATAGTGAAACGGGGGCGTTAAAAATGCAATTAGGATTTGATAGCGAAAAATACCTGGAAGAACAAAGTCAATATATTTTAGAGCGAGTAAATAGTTATGACAAACTCTATTTAGAATTTGGCGGAAAGCTCATTGGAGACTTCCACGCAATGAGAGTGTTACCTGGATTTGACCCAGATGGAAAAGTCAAACTACTCTATCGACTAAGAAACCAAGCCGAAATTATCATCTGTGTTTATGCTGGGGATATCGAACAAAATAAAGTTCGTGGAGACTTAGGCATTACTTATGACAGAGATGTCTTAAGAATGATTGATGATTTACACCACTGGGATTTAAAAATTAATAGTGTATTGATTACAAGATATACTGGTCAACCAGCTGCCACACAATTCAAAAATATGTTAGAACGTAGAGGAATGACCGTTTATACTCACGGTCACACAGAAGGCTATCCAATGGATGTTGATACAATTGTCAGTGATGCTGGATACGGATCCAATGCATACATCGAAACAACTCGTCCATTAGTCGTTGTAACAGCACCTGGTGCCAATAGTGGAAAATTAGCGACTTGTTTAAGCCAGCTATATCATGAAACTCAAAGAGGACGTTCAGCAGGTTACGCAAAATTTGAAACATTCCCTGTTTGGAATTTACCGCTGAATCACCCGGTTAACATCGCTTATGAATCAGCAACAGCTGATTTAGAAGATGTAAATATGATTGATCCTTATCATTTGGAAAAATACGGGATTACGACTGTTAACTACAATCGCGATATTGAAGCATTTCCCCTATTAAGAAGAATTTTAAGAAAAATATACAAAGATCAAGAAATTCCTTATTATTCACCAACTGATATGGGAGTTAACCGAGTAGGATTTGCCATTACAGACGATGCAGTTGTTCAAGAAGCTTCTAAACAAGAAATTATTCGCAGATATTACCACTTACAATGCGATTACAAACGTGGAATTGGAACTTTAGAAACTGCTCAACGAGGAAAATACATTATGGATGAAATGGGACTAACTCCTCACGACCGTCCTGTTGTAGAAAAAGCATTGAGTAAAGCAAAAGAATCAAACACAGAAGTTGTTGCTATCGAATTACCAAATGGCAAAATGATTACTGGAAAACAAAGTGAAACGATGACAGCAGGAGCTGCTTGCTTATTAAATGCGATTAAAGAATTAGCTGGTATTCAAAAAGATTTACATCTATTGCCACCAGTTATTCTAGAATCCATTACAAAATTGAGACAAGAGGTCTTCCACCAACAACGTCGTTCACTCGATAGTAAGGAAGTTTTAATTGCTTTAAGTATGTCAGCTGTTACAAATCCATCAGCAGAAGCAGCTAAAAATCAATTAATCCTTTTAAGAAATTTACAAGCTCATAGTACGGTTATTTTACAAAAAGCAGATGAAGAAATTTATCGTGATTTAGGAATTACCACTACGAGTGAACCATACTTTGCAGGAAATAGTTTCTATTATAGCCATTAAACATAAACAGGGGTGACGAAATATTCGTTCACCCCTGTTTTTTTATGTTAATTAATGAATCGCCCCACCAATTATTTTTAAATCTTCTTTATCTTGATATTCAATAACTGCTTCTACACATAGTATTAAAGCTTGAACCATTTCTTCTAATTTCATAGAAGGATATTGATTATTTTCTTTTACTTGTTCAGGTAAGAATGGTACATGAATAAATCCTGCTTTTAATAATGGATAATTTTTTGAGGCATAATAAAGTACTTGATACATAATGTGATTACATACAAAGGTTCCTGCAGTGTTCGAAACAGAAGCAGGATAACCCGAAGAAGTCATTTTATCCACCATTGCTTTAATCGGTAATGTTGAAAAATACGCGCTCTCCCCATCCTTTTGAATAGGAAAATCGATTGGTTGATTATCCTCATTATCCGCAATACGTGCATCATCTACATTAATCGCAATACGTTCAGGAGTAATGCCTTGTCTTCCACCAGCTTGTCCTACACAAATAACGACATCAGGATTGAAACTTTCAATTTCTTTTTTTAACACTTCAAATGATTTTTGAAATACCGTAGGAATTTGAATCCCTTTTATTTCAGCATTTTCTATTTTTTCTGGAATACGACGGACAACTTCCCAAGAAGGATTAATACTTTCTCCACCAAATGGATCAAAACCAGTTAATAAAATTTTCATTTGAATAATCTCCTTTATTTAAAATACAAAAAAAGCACTCGTAAGAGTGCTTCGGATGACCCGTACGGGACTCGAACCCGTGTTACCGCCGTGAAAGGGCGGTGTCTTAACCGCTTGACCAACGGGCCAG
>NZ_CAUQUN010000014.1:0-44103 GCF_963521425.1 uncultured Granulicatella sp. | reverse complement strand
GGTTCTGAATATTAGCTGTATCTACAATTACTGACCCCTTATCATTAGAAATCGTCGTTGTATTATCGCTGTTTTCTGTCATCGCTGCTTCTACAGTACTCGTTACAGAAGTTAACGCTACTGTCGCACCTAATAATAATGCAACTGTACCAATTTTTACTGAATCTGTACCGTTTTTCAGTTTTCTAATTGAAAATTTATCTTTTTTATTAATAAACATGTTTTTCCCCTTTTCTTAAAATTTTATATTTTATCAGAAATTTACATGATAATAATGTACAAGAAATATTATATACTTCTCGTACATATGTTTTCAAACAATAACTATAAAAATTCGGATGTTATTTCATAATTTTGAATATTTACCTATAATTTCTGTTTTAAATATAACTTTTTAGGAATATTTATCAAAACTTTGATGTACCAGTTACCAACCGATAGTTACTGTCTCGAAATCACAACCTAACCTTCTCAATTCATTTTGCCTTTTCTCATAATAAGGGATAGAAATACCTATCACTTTTATATTTTCTACATGCTTTAGATGTAAACTCACCGAAGAAGTAAAATGATAAATTTCGATAAATTCATATTCTTTCCATAACTCCACCAATACATCTTCTACGATATAAGGTGAATTTAGATATTGAACTCCTTCAATATGAAAAGTTTCTTTTGGATGAGGAATATAATAGTCAATATTCAGAGCATTCGCGTATGTTGTAATAAATCTTACTGAAATAGCATCATCCGTTTCTGAAAATTTCTGCCCTAATAATACTCTGACTGTTTTCCCATTTGAAACAGGCTGAATATCTGTATTAAAGAAGTTATCTAAATACACTAGCTTCTCTTTATCCACTACATGATAATCCGTTCGATACAATGTATAATGTTTTTCTGTTTTTTGAATTAAATCATCTCTCGTCACGCCTAACTTGCCAATTTGTTGATTCTTTAAAGGTAATGCATACATGCCATAAGGATAAATATCCGCATATCCATCATCAAAACTCATTAAATGTTGATACGAAGAACTTGCTACAATATCTAAAATAACCGGATGATCAAAACTAGCGTAAAAGATTGTTTTGTATTCACCTGAATACTTTTCAATTACTTCCTCATAATCCTCCACAGTTTGAATACAGTAAACTTCTGTAAATCCTTCTGAGTAGTAACGATGTCTATCATTCATGACAGGTGTTAAATACAAACTGACAAATGTGTCATCTGCATATTCTCTTTGGATGTACTTTGCAATTTTTGCTTGTAATGGTGTTGTTGCGATAATTAAGTTATTCACCATAACTCCTCCATTCTTTTAAGCTTCCATTCCTAATAATTCACGATAAATATTTGCTACGTTTTCGATAGAATATTGTTTGGCTAATTCTAGATTTTGTTCATTCGACTGTTGATACTCTTCTTGTTCCATTCGTTCAATCATTTCTAGCAATTCTTTTTTCGTACTAAATAATTGAATACCATCTGTTTGTTTTGCATAATAACGATGCGCAATATCAACATTGGATAATAGTGCTAATAAGCCTTCACTCATTGCTTCTACACAAGCATTGGCAAATAATTCCGAATAACTAGATGATAAATATGCTTGATGAAGATGGTACGGAACTTTTTCTACTATCCCTTTAAAAATAATATTTTCAGGAATTTCATATTTTTGTTTTAACTCTTCAATTCTTTCTTCACTACCACCATAGAAAGTCACTGTAGATTTTAAACCTGCTAAATGTAGTGCAATAAACACTTCAATAATCCATTCCACATTTTTCAATTCACTCATATTCCCTACTACGCAATAATTTGTGACAGGACCAATCACTTTTGGAGATTGTTTGACTTGTGTCACCATTGGAGGAAGAAACTTTGTACTATAACCTTGTTTTGCTAACTCAGTTGTTAATACTTCACTAGCTACTAAGTAATCCGTTTTTCCACGTAGGTTGGCTAAAGTCATATTTCTCAAAACATTTTCATGAATGACTTCATAATAATTTTTCTCAGTATTTTCCATAAAACGGAAGATGCTTGGCGCTGGAACGATATGTTGATCTCGAATGATTAAATCTGTTTGCTTTGCATTTTTTGCCAAATAAGATACTACAAGATCATCTTCCGAGCAAAATTCCCCATCTTTTAGATAAATATATCCCGGATAAAATAAGCTTACTGGAGTTGGTTCTTTAAACGGATCCATAAATCTTGCTCGTAAAACTAATTCTCCATTTCCATGATACCAACGTAATTCTCCCATTTGAAAATCTTCGAATAAATAGGACCCCGAAGTATAAAAGTATCTTCCTGTTCCATCTGCAAGCGTCACAGCACTCACAAATCCTTCTTCTGTCACTTCCACTTGGTCGCCCTCTTGAAGTGTTAAATCTTCTAGTTTAACAGACAGAGCATCATGTCCAATATCTGAAAAACTATTTGGTACATTAACAATTTCTTCTTCTAAGAAACCTAATGCCATTATTTCTTTTTTCCAATCTGGCCTTACTTGAGGACTAGTTGCTAAATGGATATAATCTACTCCTAAATATCTAGCAACTTTAGCACGATATAATTGTGTCGTTTCAAATCCATAACGATGCGTTTCTTTTACAGGATGAATCGTGATAATACGTGACATCATTTTCCCTCACTTTCTTTTTTATTCTTTCTATTCAAAAATCCCCATCTTCCGATAGGGATTTAGGCTTTTTGTTTTAGTTTAATTAAAATCCAAGCGCTACATAGTCCACTAATCAAAGGGACTAGCCCATATATCCACATTTCTATTTGGAAGAAAACTCTTGTAACTCCCAAAGAAATGCACATACATAGTATAACATACAGACTCATCGACTTTCCAAAATTTGAAAAAATTAAGCCAACTAATACTAGACTAGAAATAATCGACAAGAAAATACCAACATAGCCTACAAAAAATTCATATGAGGAAACTCCTCCTAAAGCAACTAGACTAGATGAAATAATGATATTCAACCCGAAAATAACTGGGAGACTATACTTGCCTGCATATTGTTTTTCTAAAATTTCATATCCTGTTGATAACGTCGTTTGAGCGGATAATAGCACTCCAATCATTACCGGAATCGCAATCCATAATCCTTCACTTTTCGCATATTCTAATAAGACATTGCCATTAAATTGATAGCCAGACTGTTTTAGCGAAACTCCAATCACATATAAAAATCCTGTAAATAAAATACCTAAACTAGCATTTAGCAAAATAGATTTCAATAACTTCGCTTTTCCAACTTTTTGAAATCGCTCTTGAATATCTGGACTTACTAAATAAGAAGAAAAAGTTTGAAAAGATGCTCCTAGCAAAATCCAAGTTGAAAATGAATCTCTTTGACTAGGTGCTGCTTGATTTAATAATCCATTTGTCATCATTTTAAAAGCAATCACTATCATTGAAAAAAATAAAATGACTGAATAGAAACTATCATACCTCACTACTGCTAATAGTCCACCTCTAGCAACGCCATACGCCCATAGGGCTAATAGTAAAATCCAAAAATAAGCAGAAACACTTGTCAATTGTTCCAACATCACGGATGGAATATATAAAACAATTCCAATTCTCAAGAGTTGGTACACTGTCCATAAAGCTTTAGACAATAGAAAACTTCCATGTCCAAATCGTTGTCCAATAAAATGAAAGACATCTTCGTACTCCATCATTCGCCTTAGTACCCAATATAAAATTGGCAAAGCTAACAAAATTCCAAATTGAGCTATATAATTACGATATCCAGTATGATAAGCAGTGTCCACAATTCCAATAAAAGAAATCGGTGATAATAATGTTGCAAAAATCGATAAACTATACAAAATCCAGTTATACGGTTTATTTTTCTTCATCTTGTTGCCCCAAAAATTGTGCAAATAATAAATCGTCTTTATGATTAATATCAATATTGCATTTTCCTTTTTGTAATACATACCCTAGGTTTCCACCATAAAAGGATTGTGTCTGACAAAAAGTTCCGACTGTTATTCCAAATAAATTGCCATTTGGATAATAATGTTTTGGTTGTTCTTGACGATTTGTTTGACAAGCTTCTACTTGTTTAGACTCTAATCCCGTATCACTGATAGGTGTTACAAATAAGGCTGGATTATATTCTAGTTCTTTTACAGTAATGACACTGTCATAGACTTCCATTAATCCCAACACTTCTACTAAATCCTTAAGCTCTCGAAATGGACTAGTTGGTTGAAGTAAGATAATCTTATCTTCAGCATCTAATCCAAAAGTTTCGATGACATCTTCTAACACTTCCACCATTGTTGTTGTTGAAGTTGCCAAATTTTCCGATCTATTACGAACTTCTATCCCTTCTCGATAAAATAAATGCTCACAATAATCGGTTGTTACGATAATTTTATCAAACATTTCTGCTTCTACAGCAAAATCAATTGCTCGATTTAATAAACTTTTTCCACCAACCACACTTAAATTTTTATGGGCTAATTCCACCGAACCACTACGTGCCGGAATTACGGCTACTTTCATAACATCCCCCTTTTCTTATCCTCTAATTCAGACCACCAAGCTGTATTTTCTTGATACCAGTCAATCACTAGCTTCAACTCTTCCTCAAAATGAGTATGAATCGGCTGATATCCTAACTCTTCATACAACTTATGAGCATTAATTCCATATCTACGATCATGCCCTGGTCTGTCTTCAATAAATTCAAAATCCGTTTTTTCTTTCCCTAGAAGTATAAGAATCATTTGTAATACTTCTAAATTATTTCTTTCATTATCAATTCCCACTAGATAAGTTTCCCCAATTTTCCCCTTATCTATTATCACATCAATTGCTCGACAATGATCCTCTACATGAATCCAATCCCTTACATTCAAGCCATTCCCATATAATACCGGCTTTTCCTGTTTCAAAATATTAATAATTTGTCTTGGAATAAATTTTTCTGGATTTTGGTAAGGTCCATAATTATTTGAACAATTAGAAATCGTTGCTTGAACTCCAAACGAACGAACCCAAGCTTTCACTAATAAATCTGCAGATGCCTTTGTTGCAGAATAGGGAGAGCTAGGTTGATACTGAGTTTCCTCTGTAAACTTCTCCATACTTTCTATTGGAAAATCCCCATACACTTCATCTGTTGAAATTTGATGAAAACGCAATTGATATTTTCTTGCTAACTCTAATAAATGATGAGTACCTAATACATTCGTTTGAACAAAAGATGCTGTATCTATTAAAGAACGATCATTAAAAGATTCTGCTGCAAAATGAACAATTAAATCATGCTCCTTTGTAATAACCTTTTCTAACTTATGATTATCCGCAATGTCTACTTGATAAAATTGTACTCTCTCATCTAATAGATCAGAAATCGTTGAAAAAGATGAAGCATACGTCAATTTATCTAAAATTGTAATTTTGACATTTGGATACTGACGTTTGATATAGCGTACAAAATTTGAACCAATAAATCCAGCCCCACCTGTTACGATAATATTTTGATACTCCACTCTAATTCCTTCTTTCTCTAGAATTCCCCATTATTCTAACGATTCACATCAATTAACAACCAATTTCGAGCATCTGCAATTTGACGTCCTTCTTCAATGAGCATCGTATTAAAATTCGGTGCAAAAACTTGCACTTCAGGCTTTGCCATTCGTAAAACATAAGCGACCCAATAACAATACGTTGAGTTGGCACTAATAAAATATTTCTTACAATTAAATAATTGAACAAAATTATCTCGAATATCTTGTTCCTCTACTACAATCGGAAAAATGAATGAATATTTTTCTTCTAAGGTCGGAACTAATTTTTCCCTACACCATTCAACATCATCTGATGTGATACGAAGCGTCATTGTTTGAAAATCATCCGTTTCTAATGCAGCAATTCGATCTAAACAATCCTGTACATATTGCATCATGTCATAGCCATAATGTTTATAGCGATCCTGATGGAGAAAGTCTGTTCTTCTAATCGCGATCGTAATATCTTTTTCTTCAAATTCTCTTGAAAGTTCTTGAATCGGCTCTTGTAAATATCTTGCCACAAAAGAATCTACGTGAACTGGTAAATAATCTTCTCCTGATATTTGAAAATAGCCGAAATCTTCTATTTCTATCCCATTTGCTTTACTAAATAATTCAACCGTTTTAGGAAAAAAAGTTTGAGCAAAAGCATAATAACCTGTTCGTAATACATAACTATCTGCAATCCCATCTAAGCGATCTTTATGAGCTTGTAATAATAAATATAATAGATTCCCTAATTGAAACCCTCTGTCATTATAATAAACTTTCACCGCTTTTCTCCTTATTCTTTCTAAAATATTGTCCTAATTTTGAGCAGTCAGGCTTTTGAGATAATTCTTTTATTTGTTGTCCAGTATAAAAAACCGTATCTTTTAGCTGAAAGACCATCCCTTTACTGTCAAATAATTCTTGAAGTAAAGTTTGAACTAAGTCTTTAATCGCTGTCACTTGATAAATATGATGATCCTCATATAGTGAAGAAACTGGAGGTAGTTGTTCTAATAACTCTATAGGAACTTCTTGAACTCTTTCTGCCACCTGTTCTGTCACTAGTCGATAATACTCTTGTAATGCTGGATTTTTTTCTAGCTCTTCTTTTGATACAAAACTCCATTGTCGATGGATTAAGTCGTGAACAAATCCTTTTTTCAGATTTTCTCCATATAATGTATCCATAAAATAAATCGAATGATTTGGATGGTGTTGAAGAATAGCATGACATAATTCATTTTGCACTTGCCCATATCGATTTTCAGCATGTAGTGCACTTTGAGAAGATACTAGGACAAATTGCTTTGTCTTTACTTTTACAATAGTGTCTACTAATGTTTCAATCTCTTCTGCCGGATTAGCAAGCCCAATATTAGTTTTGAATTTTTCAGAAGAAGGTGCTGTACAAATGACGCAGTCATATTCTTGCTGAAGTAGTTCGGATACATTATCACGATTGAACCCTATTACTTCATATTGTTTAAAAGACTTCAATTGTTCATAAACTTTTGATCCAATGCTCCCTGTATAACCAATAACTGCAATTTTTTTACGAGAAGATTCAATTTTTTGAATGATAGACAAGTACGAATCACTTTGCTGATCTTTTGGTGAAATAATCACTTCTCCTGTTAAATCCCAAGGTAAATTCAATGTCTTATCAAGTGGCATAATTCCAGAATGTTTCACACTTGGATCATAATAACCTGTGACTAAATAATTCAAAATCCCTTTATCCGTTAAAGCTTGAGCTCCGTTAGAAACTCCAGCTGGAACAAAGATTGCCATTCCTGGAACGACATCAATCACATCTACAGCTTTATACGTTGGAGAACTCAATCGTAAATCTACAAAGCACATTCGAAACGTACCTGACGCAACCGTCATTAACTTCGACCAACCTTGACAATGCATTCCTCGAATCGTTCCTTTTTTAGAAACGGAAACATTATTTTGCAACTTTCCTTGGAAAAAGGATTCCGGAACGCCATATTTTATCAAGTCAATCTTCCGCCAATTTTCAACAAAATAGCCACGTTCATCATGATGAAGAGGACTTGATAAGATTAATAGGCCTTCAATATTAGGTTTTACCTGTTCTTCTACTTTCAAACTCAGTCCTCCTCTCTTTTCGGAAGCATCTCATTATAGTTCTAAAACTTGACAATACATCTCTGCTACTACTTCTTTTGTATAATGTTTAGCAAAAACGGAAGAAGAATACTCTCCTTTTTGTTGAAAAGCTCTAAGTGTTTCTACTAATTCACTCAATGAACGGAATGTTTTTGTATTGGAACAAATTTTTCCATAATAGGCATGCGCTAAATCTGTATGAGATAATAAGCAAACTAATCCTTTAGAAGAAGCTTCTACTGCTGAATTTGCAAAGCACTCGCTATAAGAACAAGAAAGATATCCTTGATACTTCTCATAAGGAACAGGTGTTACAAATCCTGCATAGGTTATATTTTCCGGAAGTTGCTCTTTTGTCATCCCTGCCGGTAACGTTCCATAAATCGTTAATCGACTATCTGGAACTTGTTTAAAAGCTTCAATTGCTAATTCACATTTTTTTATAACAGTCATATTTCCGACAATACACCAATCAGTTACTGTTTCATAGGTTTCTTCTTGAACTTCATCCATATAAACGGGTGGTAAGAACTTCACAACGTCACTTCCTAAACGTTCTTCTAGTACTGGACTAGCCACAATATTGGTACACCAATTTTGCAATACAAACTTCATAAAAGGAGCTAATATATTGTAATGAGTAAAGGCAAATAGTTCTCTTTTCGTATTTTGGAAAAATTTTCTAAGTTGCAATGGATATTCATTGACCATATCAATGATAAATTTATCTTGAGGAGTTGAGTTCTCTGCTAAATAATAACTCACTAACTGCCACTGAGAATAAGTTTCTCCTGTTTCAACAAAACGATAAGCATGATAATTCTCACTAATATCACCTTCTAAAACAATACCTTTTGAACCATACAAAGTGAAAGTATTCTGTTTATCATCTAATCGATACAATAGCTGGGAAGTATAACACTCAACTACACCATCCTCATAATGAACTAATCCTACATAACCTTCTTTTGTATATTTAACTTTTTTTACACCTTCTAATGTCGAAAGAAAGTCATCTGAAATACATGGTTGAACTCTAGCTAAATCAGATAAATCAAAAATAACATGATAAAAATTTTTGAATCCGAGTTGTTCTAGTTGCTCTACAAAGTTAGGAACAATATTACTTAAATTTGTGAGAACTAATTGGTGCTCCACACCAAGAGATTGCATCAAGTTTTGACGAGCTAACTGACTACTCTCAAAACCATAAATACTAATTGGAACTCCTTCTTTTATTGTGAACACTTTCATGATTATTCTCCTTCTAAAACTTCTTCGAGAGTTAACCCTCGTGTTTTAGCTAAACGAGTACGAAAAGCCATCCATTTATCATGCCTATCAGAAAGTCGATAATACGCCGTCAAATTATTTAGTACAAAAGCATTTTCCTTTGTCACCATTCTTGCCCATAAATGCCAATCTTCAAACCCATCATATCCTTCATGATAACCACCAGCTTCCTCGTAAGCTGACTTTCTAAAGATAACTGTTGAGTGATTAAATACATTTTGATACGCTAATTGGAACCATAACTTTTCTCCAAATAAATGATTTTGTTTATTTCTTTTCAACTTCCTATTTTTTTCATCTTCCTCTGCAGTTACTCTTGAGCCTACAATATCTAATAAAGGATTTGATTCTAATTGATGTAATACCATTTCCAAATGCCACGGCATCCATACATCATCAGCATCTTGTCTTGCTATATACTCTCCTTGAGTCATAGTTACTCCAGAAATTAGCGTACTAGAAATTCCTTGATGTATTAATTTTTCATAATGAATACGATTATCAATTAAATACTTCTGACAAACTTCTTGAGTTTGATCTGTTGAACCATCATCAACAATCCACAATCGAAACTCTTGATGTGTTTGGTTTAAAATCGACTGAATCGATTCATCAATGGTCTTCTCTCCATTATAAACAGGCATGACAATATCCACACAAGTATCCGATAGAGAAAGATTACGATACTCGATTCCATATTCCAATAAAATATCTGACTCATAACTACTCAAAAATGTACGATAAGCCTGAACCTTAACTCCTTCAATCGCTTTAACGAATAAAAAGGCTGTTGAATAGAAGCCATATACTTCTACAAATTCATAATCTGCTAATAAGGAATAGATTTCCTCTTCAAAACAACTTGTAGGAGTAGCTATTTTTATCCCTTCTACTTCCACTACCGCACGTGGGTGAGGATAATAGATATCTGCCTTACAATCTAGTATCGCTTTTTGTGTTAATTGTTTTGTCAATAAAATATCTTCTTCATCATAAACTGATCCTAACGCTTGACCTAAAAACACTCGAATCACTTTCCCATTCTTTGCCCGTTTAAAGCCTTCAGGCTTTGTATTTAGAAATAAACGCACTTGTCTTTCTTCTTCAAATAACTTTGTTTGATTAAACACGGTAAAATGTTTTTGCGAAAGTAACATCATTTGCCCTAACGTTAACCCTAATGGAGAAACTACCCTATTAAGATTTTGTGTATACATATTTGGAACAATAATGGATGTACTACCATCATCAAAAGTAAATAATTGCATCTGATTAGGATTAAAGAAACTATACGCTATTGGATTATCTAAACTAGCCAGATACAAAGAAGTAATCACTTTATCTGAAAGAAATTGTTGTAAAGATTCTTTCAATGTTTCTTCTTTTAAAATACAAACTTCTTTACAGAACTCCATCATCTTTTCTGCATAAATCTGTTGTCTTGAATCTTTCGACATCATTAAATACATGCCATAAAATTCTAAATTTGTATGACGTGCTACTTCTCTAGCAACTAGCACTTGAAAAGGTGATGTACAAAAAATTAAATTCATTTTATTTCCTACTTTCTTCTTTATAGCGATTCCAAATCCTTATTATCTTCCATTAATCAATATCCCTATTATACCATAAGGACTTTTTGAATGCTTTTATTTACTTAATGTTTAGAATAAAAGCCAAAAGGTTCGGCCTTTAAACCGTTCCTTTTGGCTTTTAGTAGTTGATAAAAAATCTTTTTTAAAGAATTATTTCAATCTACTCATTTTCTTTTTTCTTTGGGATTACTAATCCTAAACCTGCAAGAATTGAACTTGCTGCAGCTCCGAAGATTGCGAATTCATTACCGGTACCTGTTTGAGGTAATTCTTCTACTTTATTTTTAGGAACTGAAGTTTGTTGTTCATTTCCTCCATTTGAAGGAGTTGTATCATTTTGTTTTGGTTCTTCAGGAATCTTTAATTCTGGTTTATCCACAACTGGAGGATCTAACGGAACTACTCCACCATCAAATTCTGGCACTTCAACTTTTGGAGCATCCATTTGCATTACATATTGATAAACAATAGTTGTTATCCCTTCTTTAACTAGTCCTTTTTCTTCCACAGTATTTTTGAACTTATCACCAGCTGGAAGAACACGTTTTAATCGATATGTTACTCCATCCACTTCAATCGTTTCTGGTGGTGTCACTGCATATTCTTCACCAGTCTCTTTGTAAGTCGTTTCTTCTTTATCACCAGAAACTGTAGTTGTCGCTTCAGCTACAATAACGTTGTTCTTAGCGACTACATTATCCGCAAGGAAGTTTTCATTAATATCGACGAATTTAACGATAACTGTTCCTTTTTTGTCTTTTGCGTAATCACGTTTTGTTGATGAGGCTACAGAATACTTAACAACAACCGTTGAATCTTTTGATTCATGTGTTACTGCTAACTCCTCTACCTTAGCTTTGTCTACAGTGTAGTCTTTGATTTCTGGTGACACAACTTCGGCAAGTTTTTGTTCTTTAGTCCACTCACTTGTGTATACCACTTCACCAGTTCTGCTGTTAATTTCTGCAGTTCTTGTAAAGCGTGCTTTTTGTTCAACTGGTGCACTTGCTTCCTGTCCCGCTTTTGGTCCATTTTCATAAACATAAGTGATATTACGTTTCACTTCTTTTAATACACCTAAATCTTTGTACGAACGATTTTGTGGGTCGTTAGGGATTTTATCTTCTGGTTTCGGAGGAGTAGGAGTATTATTATTTGGTTTATTTGGATCATTCGGTGTTCCATCTTCTGGTTTTGGATTATTCGGAGTATTATCATTCGGTTTAGTCGGATCTACTGGAATAACGTAATCGTATTGGTATACAACTGTTGTAGTTCCTTCTTTTACCTTACCTGTTTCTTCTAGTACGTTGTTGAATTTATCAGAAACTTCATACACTCCACGGAAGACATATTTCTTGCCATCTTTAGTAATTGTATCAACTTTCTTCTCAGCAACATTATAGTTTACATCATTTTCTGTTACTTCATCACGATTCGACAGAACAACATCACCTGATTTAGTAGCATATGTTTTCGTTGTTTTCACAACTGCATCTGTTACTACAATTTCTGCATCTTTGATTTCATTACCATCAGCGTCAACATACTTAACAACTACAGAACCTTTAGTCTCAACTGTTTTAGATGGTGTTTTTTCTTCTTGTTTATCTAAAGTATAACTATAAATAACGTGTTTTTCACCTTCAGTTACATTCCCTGATGCTGGAGCTGAATCAGATGTTGGTGCTACATATTTATAAACTAATCCTGTAGTTTCATCTTTTAGCGTTGGGTATTGTTTATCAGTAGTATCGTATTTTTCAGTAACTGTGCGTTTCTCTTTACGTTCAGATACTTTTACACCTTTTGAGTAAGTTACATAAGTATCTTCATACTCAACTGGTACTTTATCTTTCACTACTTCTGTTTCTTTTAAGGTTTTTAACGTTCCATCTTCGTTGATCACAACGTGTTTCACATCAACAGAACCTGTCTTAGTCGCAACTGATTTAGACGGAGTTTTCTCTTCTTCACTTACTAGACGGTATTCGTAGACAACTTCTGTTGTTCCCTCTACTACTTTACCACTTGCAGCTGGCGAACCTTGTTTTAGACCTACATACTCGTATGTAAATCCAGTATCGGCATCTACTAATGTTGGGTATTGTTTTGGAGTTGTATCGTAGTTTTGTTCTACCGTTTTAACATCAGTACGTTCATTAACTTTTGTTTCACCTGAATATAAACTTACGATAGTTTTAGTTTCAAGCGTTACATTATCTTTATCAGTTTCTGATTTTAATTGTTTTCCATCAGTTGTGACGTACTTGATAACGACGCTACCTTGTTTAGTAGCTGTTACTTCTCCCGCTTCTTCTTTTGTGATTTTTAAGTTGTAGTAATGAGTTACAACTGGTTTTTCTTCACCCATTACTTTGTAAGCACGGATTGGTGTGATGATTTCTTTTTTAGCAACTGTAACAGTATCCGTTGTTGTTTCATCCGAAGGTTCCCATTCTTTTACTTCACGTCCAGATTTAGTCAACGTAGCTTGTGATTTATCATCTGATACTGTAACACCCCATGTTCCATTAGTTGTCACATTCGAAATATTAATTTTTTCTTCTGTATTTACCGGGTATTTATTCCAAATTATATCAGATCCATTATCTCTATCATACTTAGTATTTGTTGTTACTACTAAACCACCTACGGTTGTAAATTCATAAGTTTCAATAACATCTTTAGAAACAGGAAACAGATCAGCATCAACTGCTCCGTATTTTCGACCTTCTTCTTTTGAAGCAACACCAGAAGTTTTTACCTTTTCAATGATAGGTAAAGCATCTAAAACCGTACTTACATCTCTAACTTTGTTTTCAAATTGATCTAATTTAGATGAATCATTATCAGCAGAAGTATCATTTACATAAAAACCAACTTTACCATTAGATAGTCCAACTCGAATATTATTCTCTTTCATATAATTAACGAGTTCATCTACTTTGTTATCTAAATTGGTTTTAACTGTATTAATCGCTTCGATATCCGTAGGTTTTTCCGCATTACTAGTAAAGAAATCAACAACTCTATATCCAGTTGCAAAAACGTCCTTCAATATATCTTTCACTGAAGCATTTGACGTGTTTAAATCTGGTGTTTTTTGAAGATATTTAGAATATTTATCCTCTCTTCCTGACACATCGAAAACATCCATTGATTTTCTTGTTTGCGTACCATTCGAAGTTGCATTTCTTTCATTATCATCAGCAGTACCAAAGACGTTATCATCCCCTATATCTTTAATAGCTGTATAATTCTCTCTAAGAATTGCATAGGTCAAACCATAAAAATCAGTAGAAGTTCCGTCATAAATATTTTCTTTTACGGCAACATAAGTGACATTCGTACCTGTTTTTTTACTTTTTCTTTCTACAGTATTTGTAACTGCATACGTATCTTTATCAAGAACAAGTACTGTGTCCCCTTCTTGTAGAGTCACATTTTCTTTAGTAAATTCTTTAGCAGTAGCTTCTCCAGCTTTCCATTTTGTTACTGCATCTTCATCACTAGTTACTCCATTAGCCTCTACGAATTTACCGTATTGACCATCAGCCGTTTCTTCAACTAGATAGACTTTACCTGTAGTTTTTGTATAGTCGATTTCCCCTAATTTATTATGCATTCCTTCTGGAGATACTGCTGCTTCTATATTATTGAAACTTGTTTTACTATAAGTTGGTTTATCAGTACCTTCAACTTCAGAACGTACGTATTTATAGACTTTATTATTCGCTTCTACAGTATCTTTTTTACCAGTAGTTTCAGTAACAGAATCTCCAGTTTTAGCAACTGTTGATTCACGGTAGTCTTTCCCATCTGTATCAGCTGCAAGACCTTTTTTATCGTAAGGTGTTGTTACTGTACCTGTTCCCGCTTCTACTGTTTCTGTTTTTAGTAATGATTTGTCAGAATCCAATTTATAATTAACCGTTGCTCCTGATTTGAAGTTTACTGTATCATTACCATCAGCATCACCAGTATTAATGTTAGCTTTTGTTGGCTCAGTTACTCCTCCATCTAAAACTGCATCAACTTTGAAAGTTTTAGATGCATCTTTATCATCTGTAAAAGTCGTAGCCTTTGCAGATTCAACTTTAGATGTATCACTTACTACTGTGGGTTCATTCGTACCATTAGACGTTACTGCAGCTTCAACAGCCCCATTCGCAAAGAATAGTCCAATCACTGCACTTGCTAATCCAACTCCCTTGAATTTTCTCAAGGAATATTTTCTTTGTATATCTCTATTGCCCATTGTTTTTCCCTCTTTATTCAACCAATTTTAAAAAACTATAGTTATAGTATTTCCATGATAATTATATCACTAACAACTCTAAGAAAATATTAAATTAATGTTACAAAATTTATATATTATAATCTGTTTTTTATACAAAAATAGGAGTAAATCCCAAAGGTTTACTCCTATTTATTTTATTTTTTTCTTTGCTTACCTGGTATCGCTAATCCCAGTCCAGCAAGAATTGAACTTGCAGCAGCTCCGAAAATTGCGAATTCATTACCTGTACCTGTTTGAGGTAATTTTTCTACTTTATTTTCAGGAATTGAAGTTTGATTGTCCCTTTCTTCATTTGAAGGAGTTGTATCATTCGGTTTCGTTTCTTCAGGCTTATATGTTTGTTTTTTCCTAAACATATGAGTAACTATACCATCAGCATTTAGTGGAACTGTTCTAACAAATTCATACCCTTCAATGGTACCTGGTTCAAACGCATCATTTGCTTTACCTTCTACAGAAGGATTTTTGGCATCTGCTGGTTTCAAGTTATTTCCATCTTCATCTACCCATTTAGTGATAATTAATTGCGGTAAATTTAACGGTTCATCTACCTCGCCATTTACTCCACTTTTAAACTCAGGGACTTCCAATACTGGAGGATTTTCTGAAGCTACTCCCCCTTTGAATTCTGGCACTTCTAATATTGGAGCATCTTTTGGAATTTCAAATATTTTAGTCACTTCTTTATAATAATGGTTAACAACAACATTACCTTCTGACATCACTTTGTAAGCACGAATAGGCGTCATTATTTCTTTAACTACATAATCCGTTTCTTCTTTTGTACTTACCTCTTGTCTTGTTAACTCTGTTTCTGTTGTATTTGAATCTGTATGAACAACTTTAATCTTACTTAAATCATCAGAAATAGTTACACTTCCTTTATTGGCATATACAGAATCCTCTCTTGTTTCAACTTCAGGATTCACTTTCTTCCAATCCGAGTAATGTTCTGCTTCTTTATCTTTATGATAAGATTTAATCACACCTGATTCAAAGCCGTATATTCTAGAGTATTTTAGAACTCCTTTTGTCGTTAACTCTACATCTTTTAATTGCTTATACTCTTTTAAAGTTTCTTTTGATGTTCCTAATGAGATGTTTAAATCACTTAACACACTTTGTGCTTCTTCAATTTGAGTTCGTAATTGTTTCAAAATTTCTTGATTTGCTTGATAGAACATTAACCCTCTTTCAGATTCAACTACAACTTTAATTTGATTTTGCTTAATCATTTCAATAGTCTTAGCAATATTTTGTTTCAACTCTTCTCTTCTCGATAGAACCTCTTTTTTATCCGCTTCATTGTGCACATTACGCTCAAAGTAATCTAATATTCCAGTTACTTGAGCATGCATCTCTTCTAGAATTTCTTGTAAAGATTCATTTTTAAAATTATATTTATTTGAGCCTGTTATTCCAGGAGGAAAATTTTTAGTAATATTATTATAGTATAAGACAGTTTCATTATTGAAATTTACTTTTTCATCATCCGGTGTCCCAAATCTATAATCATCACCAATTGTTGGAAATTCTCCTGTAATTTCCTGATTCCAAAAGGCATACGTTGGTGATCCAGGAATTCCTTCTGTTTTTGCATAGCCTTCAGTAAAATTATATTCAGGTTTTGCAGGGATTTTTTCTCGTCTATACTCTACTGTATTAACAGTTCTTGTCCCACTTCCATGAGCATATGTATCTCGATCCATTACAAGAACTGTATCGCCTTCTTTAAGAGTTACATTTTCTTTCGTGAAATCTTTAGCTGTTGCTTGCCCATTTTTCCAAGCATTTACGGCATCTTCATCACTCTTAATATTTGTTGCTTCTACAAATTTTCCATAATGTCCCTCTGAAGTTTCTTCTACTAAATAAACTTTCCCAGTCATTTTTCCATAATTAATTTCCCCTAGATTGTTATGCATTCCTTCTGGAGAAACTGGAGCTTCAATATCGTTAAATTTCGTTTTTTCAGAAGTTGCTTTATCTTTACCAACAACTTCTGAACGAACTAATGTATATTCTTTATCATTAGCTTTAATATTCTCAACTTTACCAGTATCTTCTGTAACAGCTTTTCCTGTTTTTTCTACAGTTGATTGACGGTAGTCTTTTCCGTCTGTATCATAAGCAATTCCTTTTTTATCATATGGAGTTTTGACTGTAGTTTTCTCCCCTTCTACAGTTTTTGAATCTTGTAGTTTCGAGTTGTCTGATTCTAATAAATAATTAACAGTTGCTTCTGAATGATATTTTAAAGAATCTGTTCCATCTAAATCACCTGTATTATAATTTGCTTTTGTCGGTTGTTTATATCTAATATCCGCAACTGCATCTACCGTTACTTTTTTAGTAGAATCCTTATCATCCGTAAAGGTTGTTTTAGCACTAGAGGATACTTTAGCAAATTCTTTTACAATTGTTGTTTCATCTTTTCCATCAGAAGTGACTTCAGCATATACCGCAGTATTCGCAAAAAATAAACCAATCACTGCACTTGCCAAACCAATTCCTTTAAATTTTCGTAATGAATATTTTTTCTGAACGCCTTTATTTCCCATATTTTTCTCCATTATTATCTTTATTCTGAATTTTATGTTATACGATATAATTATACTCTACTTTTTTAGCATAATTAAGTTTATTTATATTACATGTATATTACAATTTTCACTATTAAAAAATCCTGCTAGCATCATATCTGCTAACAGGATTTCTCTCTTCATTTTATTTTAATTTTTAATATCCTTGAGGATTATTTTTTTGCCAATTCCAAGAATCACGAACCATGTCGTTTAAGTCTTTTTCAGCAACCCAACCTAGAACTTCTTTTGCTCGACTTGCATCTGCATAACAAGTTGCAATATCTCCAGGACGACGTGGACAAATTTTATATGGAATATCCACATTATTTTCCTTAATAAATGTATGAACTAAGTCTAATACACTGTAGCCAATTCCAGTTCCTAAGTTATAAACTTTTGCACCTGGATTTCCAATATTATCTTTCACTGCAAGAACATGTCCTCTTGCTAAATCCACTACGTGAATATAGTCTCGAACCCCTGTTCCATCATGTGTATCATAGTCATCCCCAAACACACTTAACTGTGGTAATTTACCAACTGCTACTTGTGTAATATATGGCATTAAGTTATTTGGAACTCCATTTGGATTTTCTCCAATCAAGCCACTTTCATGAGCCCCAATTGGATTGAAATAACGTAAGTTTGTTACAGACCATTCTTTGTCAGCAAAAGCAACATCATTTAAAATTTGTTCTAACATTACTTTTGTATACCCATAAGGATTTGTCGCACTTGTTGGCATTCCTTCTTTAAATGGTACTGTATTATTCATTCCATAAACCGTTGCGCTTGAACTGAAAACAATATTTTTCACTCCGAAGTTTCTCATGACATCTAATAACACTAATGTACCAGTAATATTATTATGATAATATTCTAATGGTTTTACTACAGATTCACCCACTGCTTTGAACCCTGCAAACTGAATGACACAATCAATTTTTTCTTTTGAGAACACTTCTGTTAAAAAGTCGTGATCTAAAATAGATCCTTCATAAAATGGAAATTCTTTTCCAGTAATCGTTGTTAATCGTCTTAATACTTCAGGTGAACTATTAGAAAAATCATCTAAAATAACAACTTCATACCCCGCTTTATCTAATTCTACTACTGTATGAGAACCGATATAACCTGCTCCCCCTGCAACTAAAATAGCCATTGCTATTCCTCCTTATACTTTTATAATACGTCTTCTGTATGATCTGGTTGTAATGTTAAAATACGTGGACCATCTTTTGTAATCGCTAATGTATGTTCAAATTGGCAACTTAACCCACCATCTAATGTGTGTGCTGTCCAACCATTGCTTTCCATCTCTGATTTCCAAGTTCCAGTATTGACCATTGGTTCGATTGTAATGACCATTCCTTCTTTTAAGCGAAGACCTTTTCCTGGCTCACCATAGTGAGGAACGGATGGACTTTCATGAATCGTTGGTCCAATTCCATGTCCTATAAATTCACGAACAACTGAGAATCCTTCATTTTCTACATAAGTTTGAATCGCATGACCAATATCTCCAATACGATTACCCACTTGTGCTTGTTGGATCCCTAAATACAATGCTTTTTTCGTCACTTCGTATAAACGATCTAATTCTGGAGTACTTTCTCCAACAATATAACTCCAACAAGAATCGGATAAAGCTCCTTTTAAGTCTACACAGAAATCAACTTTTACTAAATCTCCTGATTTCAATGGTTTACGACGAGGAAATCCATGACAGATTTCGTCATTAATACTTGTACAAGTAGCATATTTATATCCCTCATATCCAATTTGAGGAGCTGATCCACCTGCTTCTTCAATTTTCTTTTGAACAAATTGATCAATTTCCCAAGTTGTAACTCCCGGTTTAATAAAGTCTCGTAATGCAACGTGAATAGAGGCTAATAAAGCACCTGATTCATTCATCGCTTCAATTTCACGATTTGATTTTAATGTAATCATACTCTAACTCCTTTCTTAAGAATAGTATATCATAGCTTTTCAGAAAATGATTGTAATTAAATAAATTCGAACCATTTCTTTTTATTTCCTTAATAATTCCTTTTAAAAAGCAAAACGAAGTTACTAAAATTGTAACTTCGTTTTACCTCTTGGGAGAAAAGATATAAGGGAAAAGCTATAGAATGGCTAAAATAATGAAGTTCAAAATAAACAATCCTGTCGCTACCCATAAAATTGGGTGAACTTCTTTAGATTTGCCGGTTAATGTTTTAATGAAGCAGTAGAAGATGAACCCTGCTGCAATTCCGTATGAAATGCTGTAGCAAAGTGCCATAAATATTCCCGCAAAGAATGCTGGGACTGCTTCTTCTAAACGATCCCATTGAACATCTGCAAAAGATGATAACATCATAACCCCTACAACAATTAAAGCAGGTGCTGTTGCTGCTGCAGGAACGATTCCTACAAATGGAGCTAATAATGCAGAAGCTGCTAATAATACTGCTGTTGTTACAGCTGTTAATCCAGTACGACCACCTGCTCCGATACCCGCTGCACTTTCTACATAAGTTGTTGTATTACTTGTACCGAAAATTGCCCCAATTGAAGTTCCAATCGCATCAGCAAATAAAGCTTTATCCATTTTAGAAGAGAAGCCTGAACCTTCTTCTAACATTCTTTCATCTTCTTCAGAGAAGATTCCTGTCTTACGACCTGTTCCAATAAATGTTCCTAATGTATCAAATGTATCCGATAAACTAAATGCGAAAATTGTCATTAATACTAGCGGTAATTTCGCAGGGTTGGAGAATAATTTACCCATTCCTTCTGGACCAAATGCTGCAAAAATTGTCACTTGTAAATCTGAGAAGGCAGAACCTAATGAATTTTGAGACCAATTCACAGCTGATAAATCAACGACACCCATTGGAATAGCAAGTAAAGTTGTAACGACAATCCCAATTAAGATGGCTCCACGAACATTTCTAATGACTAAAATAACTGTAATTAATAAACCAATTAACGCTAATAATGCATCACTTTGAGTAAAATTCACTAATGAAGGAACGAGTCCACCATTAGAAGTAACAGAGAATACTCCACCTTTAAAGGATTCTATAGTTGCTTGATACGGTTGGTTATTAATAGTAGTAATTGTTTTCGCATCTGATAAGAAACTTAATAAGTTTGCATTTTTCAAACCGATATAAGCAACGAACACTCCAATCCCTCCACCGATAGCATGTTGCATACTAACTGGAATTGCTTGAATAATCATTTTACGAATTTTTGTTACTGTAATAAATACATTTAATAATCCACAAATAAATACCATTGCTAATGCTTCTTGCCAAGTAAAGCCTAATCCAAATACGACAGTAAATGTAAAGAAGGCATTCAATCCCATCCCTGGCGCTAATGCATAAGGTACATTGGCGAATAACCCCATTACTAATGTACTAACTACTGCTGCAACAATTGTGGATAAGAAGACTGCTTGGAATGGCATTCCTGTTTGACTAAGAATACTAGGGTTTACGAAGATAATATAAGACATTGCAAAAAATGTCGTAAGCCCTGCTAAAAGTTCCGTCCCAAAAGTTGTGTTATTTTCTTTTAATTTAAAGAAATTCTCCATGAAGTTTCTAGCTCCTTTTTATTTTTTATTAAGAACGAGGTAAGTATACTTCATTATTGATAGAAAATCAATAAAAAATACGTATGTTTTTATTCAAACTTTAAATAAATGTACGGATTTTTAAATTATATTTTATTTTTTACAGCAACATAACCTTTTAAATGTAAAATAAAACGAACAACTAACACCTTTAAAGGTGAAAGTTGTTCGTTTGGAGAGAGATGACTATTTTTCTGCGTTCCACACTGGGAAGTATTGTCCTGGTCCAATTTCATTCATTTTCTTTGCTACATCATCTGCTTGGAATAATTCAACAATTTTTTTGTATGTTGGATTATCAGCATCTTTAGCATTTGCAGCAATGATATTGAAACGATCTTTTGGAATTGTATCTAAGTGATCAGCATCTGTGAAGATATAATCTTCAACTTTTAATCCTGCATCTTGAGCCATTGAGCCATTGATTGAAGCTGCATCTACATCTTGTAACATACGAGGTGCTTGTGCTGATTCTGCTTCAATAATTTCTAAGTTACGTGGATTGCTTGTAATATCAGCTAGAGAGGCTTTTGTTCCTACTCCATCTTTTAATGTAATTAATCCTTCTGTTTCTAATGCTACTAAAGCACGACCTTGAATCGCTACTTCTTTTGGTACTAATACTTTTGCATTTTCAGGTAAATCTTTTAATGATTTATATTTTGTTGAGAAGTAATATAATGGCACGATAAATGTTGTTCCGATTTCTTTAATATCTGAACCTTTATCTTTGTTCCATTGTGCTAAATAAGCACGATGTTGGAAGGCATTTAATTGAACAGATCCTTCTTCTAAGGCTGTATTTGGTAATACATAATCGTTCATTTCTACAACTTCTAAGTCAATATTTTCTTTTTTAGCTTTTTCAGCAACAAAATCCCAAATTTCATGAGCTGCACTACCTACAACGGCAACTTTTACATGTTCAGCTGTTTTTGTTTCTTTTGTTGTTTCTTGTTTACTTGTTTGATTTCCGCAAGCTGCTAATGTCACTGCAGCAACTGCTGTTAAAAATAAATTTCTTAATTTCATTTAATTTCCCCACTTTTGTTTTTCTAAATGTCACGTGATACAAATGGTACTATACCGAATTATCACAGTCGGGTCAACGAAATCCGTCCAATTTCAGCATTGTTTATTTTTACCATTTGTTAAAGCTAAAAACTATATTTCTATCGCATCAACATTTACAGCCTATAAAAGTGAGAGATTTTACAAAAAAATAGACTTTCCATAGTTACTTCTGGCGTCCTAAGCAACTATAGATAAGTCTATTGTCAAAAAACATCTTAAACGCAAACCACTCTTATGTCCCCATAAAAAATAGACTTTCCATAGTTCTTGAAGTGATAGAAACGGCAAAGGCCGATTCTATCACAGGAAATTTTGAGACCTTAGGCTCAAAATTTAGCAATGAGACTCGCTCTCGCGAGGCTGCTTGCGTCCTAAGAACTATAGATAAGTCTAATTATAAATTTGTTTCTTTAGTCTTGGTCCAAGCCCATTCCTCTCATAATTGCTTTTGCAATTTCAACGAATGGAACAATTGAAAATGCCGCTGCTAACACAATTAACCATTGTTCTAAAGTCAACACTGTTACACTAAACACAGTCGTTAAACCAGGAACAACTAAAACAGATAATAACATTAAAGCAGATACAACAATCGCAATATTGAACATTTTATTTTTAAATGCCCCAACCGTTGCTAATGATTTATATACAGATTTCACATTAAATGCATGGAATAACTGAATTAAACCAAGAGATGCAAATGCCATTGTTTCACCAGTTGGAACTCCCCAACCAGCTACATGAGTTGCATACCAATAGACGAATAAAGTAACTCCACCTTCAAAGAAACCTTGATAGTAAATACTTGGTAATACACCATTTGATAAGAAGTTAGAACTCTTTCCACGAGGTGGATGTTTCATAATATCTGCTTCTGCATCTTCCATCCCCAAAGTAATCGCTGGGAATACGTCTGTTACTAAGTTAATCCATAAAATATGAATTGGTTCAAGAATCGACCAACCAGCCATTGTGGCAATAAATAAAGTCATTACTTCCCCGAAGTTTGCAGATAATAAATATTGAACTGCTTTTTGAATATTCGAGAATACTTTACGTCCTTCTTCTATTGCAACAACGATTGTTTCAAAGTTATCATCTGCAAGAACCATATCACTAGCACCTTTAGATACTTCAGTACCAGTAATACCCATTCCTACACCGATATCTGCTTGTTTTAGAGATGGAGCATCATTGACACCATCACCTGTCATTGAAACAACTTTTCCATCCGCTTGCCATGCTTTTACAATACGAACTTTATGTTCTGGAGATACACGAGCGTATACTGAGTAATCTTCAATCGTACGAGCTAATTCTTCATCAGAAATTTCATTTAATTCTGCACCAGTTAAGACACCATCTTCTTGGTCAGGACGTAAAATTCCTAAACGTTTTGCAATCGCTTGAGCTGTATCACGGTGATCACCTGTAATCATCACTGTACGAATGCCTGCTTCTTTTGCAACTTGAATCGCTAAAGCTGCTTCTTTTCTCTCAGGGTCAATCATTCCGACTAATCCTGCAAATACAAAGTCGAACTCAACAAATTCTGAATCCATTGTTTCTGGAACCTGGTCAATGTATTTATAAGCAATTGCTAATACACGTAAAGCTTGAGTCGCCATTTCTTTATTCAAGCGAGCTAATGTATCACGGTCTTCTTGAGTAATTGGGCGAACTTGTCCGTGTTCTTCAATATGAGTTACTTTTTCAAGTAACATATCCGGAGCACCTTTTGTCGCTACTAAATAGTTTCCATCTTCTAATTGATGAATCGTTGACATTAATTTACGAGTTGAATCAAATGGAACTTCCGCTACACGTGGATGTTTTTCTAAATCAACACGTACATCATACCCTTTATCTAATCCAAATTGAACCATTGCTGTTTCAGTTGGATCCCCAATTAATTTTTCTTCAGAAAATTTAGTATCATTTGCTAAATTCATCATACGAATTGCAGAAATTGATTCGTTCATTTCTTCGTATGCATCATGAATTTCATTATTAAACACCATTTTTTCAACAGTCATTTGATTTAATGTTAAAGTACCTGTTTTATCTGAACAGATAACTTCTACGCCACCTAATGTTTCAACTGCTGGCAATTTACGAACTAATGCATGACGGCTTGCCATTTTTTGAGTTCCTAATGCTAAAATAATCGTTGAAATAGCTGGTAAACCTTCTGGAATCGCTGCAACTGCAATCGCAATGGCCGTTAATAACATATGAGTCCATTCGTATCCACGAATTAAACCAATTCCGAAAATAATAACGGCAATGACTAAAATCATAATCGTTAACCATTTTCCTAGAGCATCTTGGTTTTCTTGTAATGGAGTTTTACTTTCTTCAGTGTTCGCTAACATATGGGCAATTTTACCAACTTCTGTATCCATACCTGTTGCAGTAACAACACCTAATGCACGTCCGTAAGTTACATTTGTACTCGCAAATGCCATATTTGAACGGTCACCAATACCAACGTCTTCCCCTTCAGGAATGATTAAATCTTTTTCTACTGGAACAGATTCCCCTGTTAAGGCAGCTTCTTCGATTTTAATCGTATTGACTTCTAATAATCGCATATCGGCAGGAACTACATCCCCTGCTTCTAATACAACGATATCTCCAACTACAATTTCTTCTCCTTTTACATGAAGATGTTCACCATCACGTAAAACTGTCGCAACTGGAGAAGCCATTTTTTGTAATGCTTCAATTGCTTCTTCTGCTTTTGATTCTTGGATTACCCCTACAATTGCATTTAAGATAACAACGGCTAAAATTACAATGGCATCCGTTGGATCTGGAGCTCCTTCATGGGCAAAAAATGAAATAACAGCTGCTGCAAGTAAGACAATAATCATGAAGTCTTTAAACTGATTAATGAATTTTTGCAGTAAAGTAGTCTTCTCACCTGCTTGTAAAGCATTCGGACCGTATTTTTCTAAACGTTCTTTTGCTTGAGCAGAAGTTAACCCTTCTTTAGTAGATTGTACACTAGAAAGAACTTGTTCTTCCGTTTGTGTGTATGCGGCTTGTTTTGTCAAAGTCGACACTCCTTTTATATTTTTTATCCCCATAAAAAAAGACTTATACTACTTCAAGGACTTGAAAATAGCATAAGTCTCACTAATTAAGATAATACCAGCGAAACAGGTTCACTTGTTGTTGATATTACCACAACTTTCGTTGCAAGTTACTCCCTTATGGAGATGTTGAATTTATAAGATACTATACCAAAGGTGCTTTAAAATTGCAAATGATTTAAGAAATTTTAGTATATAAAATCTTTATGATTGATACTCTCGAATAACCTTCATAAAGGCTTCTCCATAAGTTTCTAGTTTTTTCTCCCCAACTCCACTAATTTGTAAAAATTCTCTATCCGTTGTTGGTAAATGACGACAAAATTCTTTCAGAGTTTTATCTGAGAAGACTAAGAATGGTGGAATATTTTGAGCAAAGGCTAAATCCATACGAATTGAACGTAATCGGTCATACAAGACTTCATCAAACGGCGCATTATCTTGAACTTTATGTTGCTGAATCGCATCTGGTTTTTGAAGAATTTGAGCAACAATTGGTTTCACTTCAATTTTCTCACGATTTTTCAATGCTTTCTTCCCTAAATCACTCACTTGTAAAATTGGATATTGTAATCCTTCCACTTCGATATAGCGGTCTGCAATTAAGGAAGAGATAAATTCTTTTAAGGCTTTATCCGAATAATCTTTCATAATGCCATAAGTAGATAATTGGTCAAAGTGTAGAGCCTTCATTTCAGCTCGTTTACTTCCTCGTAACACTTCAGACACTTTACTCATTCCATAGCTTTCTTTCATACGAATAATACAAGATAAAATCATTTGTGCTTGTGGTGTTACATCGCTCAACTCTACTTTATTTAAGCAATTTGTACAATGTCCACAATCTTCTGGAATATCTTTTTGCCCAAAATAATCCAACATAAAGCCTCGCAAACATCTCACTGTTCGACAATAATCAATCATCTCATTGAGTTTTGCCATGCCGACTTGATCTTCATTTTGTTTCACTAAAAATTTATTAATAATAATGTCTTTTGCCCCATATAATAAAATACATTCCGCAGGCTCTCCATCTCGACCTGCACGACCTGCTTCTTGATAATAACTTTCGATATCTTTAGGCATATTATAGTGAATCACTTTTCTCACATTCGACTTATCAATCCCCATTCCAAATGCATTTGTTGCTACAATGACATCGATTTTATCGAAAATAAAATCTTCTTGTACTTTACTTCTAGATTCAGGGCTTAATCCTGCATGATACCAACCCGCAGCAATCCCCTTCTTTTGTAATTTCTCACAGACTTTTTCTACTTCTTTCCGAGTGTTACAAAATACAATCGTCGGTTCTTTTTCCTTAATTAACTCTAGTAGACGGCTCATTTTATCCCTTGGTTCTTCCATTCCAAAATATAAGTTCGCTCGGTCAAAACTCGTTACTACTTCAAAAGGATGTTGTAATTTTAATTGTTGCTTAATATCCAAGCGAACTCTTGGAGTAGCAGTTGCGGTAAAGGCTGCCACGATAGGATGAGTAGAAAGTTGTGAAACAAATGTATCGATATTTTGATAACTTGGTCTAAAATCTTGCCCCCACTGAGAAATACAGTGCGCTTCGTCAACTGCAACCATACTAATCTGAATTCCTTGCATCATCTCTAGAAATCCTTCTTGTTCAAAACGCTCCGGAGCAACATATAACAACTTCACTTCACCACGTTGTAATTGCTCAATCGCTTGATAATACTCAATGGAAGTCATCGCACTATTGAGTAGAATTGCTTGGATTCCCATTTCTCTTAAGGAAGTGACTTGATCATACATTAAGGAAATTAATGGAGATACAACAATTGTGATTCCTTCTAACATTAAGGCTGGAACTTGGAAACAAATCGACTTTCCTGCAGAAGTTGGCATAATTGCTAGGACATCTCTTTTGGATAAAATCGTTTCAATAATTTCTGCTTGAGCAGGTCTGAAGCTATCATATCCATAATAATGTTTTAAAATTTCTTCCTTATTCATCTACTCCCCCCCTCTCTCTTCTAGTAAGTGTATTAACTCTTGCATCTCTTCCATCGATAATGCATAAACATCTAATGAAAAATTTTCTGGTATTATTTCTTCAATATAGGCATCTTCTAATGTGTCGATTGTTATTTCTAAGTCTAGCTTTTCTTTTAGAAGTGATAATTGACTTCTTTCTAACAATAATTGTGTTCCGTGTAAAGTTGTTTTTTCTATCGCTGATAATTCTAATAATTGTCTAAATTGTTGGGATTTCTCATGATAGTGTGACACCATTTTTTGTCGATGTTTTTCGAACAAGCCATTTTGGATAAATAGCGCTAATGTTTTTTGCATGAGTAAATTAGAGTCAAAATCCAATAATTGCTTTCTCTTCTCAAATTCCTTTATTAAAGCATTTGGCAACACGACTATTCCCATTTTAAATGCAGAAAATAAAATCGATGAAAAAGATTTTACATAGATGACTCTCTCATTTGTATCAAAATAATGCAAAGGGGTTGCCGTTCCTCGTTCGTAATCCGCCATATAATCGTCTTCAATGATATAGACTTGGTATTTTTCTGCTAATTCCACCATTTTCTTTTTAACGCTATCCGGATAACTCATTCCCAGTGGATTATGAAATCTAGAAATCGTATAAAAATAACGAATTGTACCACTTTGAAAAATTTGTTCTAACTTTTCTAACGAAATCGTATCTTCTGTTTGTTCCCGTTCAATGATTTGATAAGGAATTCCTAATTCCTTTACTAATTGATTCATGCGACTATACGTCGGCTGTTCTAACAAAAGTCCACCTGTACCAATCAGTTGGAGTAAAATATATAAAGCTTGTTGTGTACCCGTTGTAATGGATAATTGACCTTCTTTTGCATATACACCGTAACTTTCTAATAAAGGTACCATTGCCTCAATTAATTCACGGTCTCCTCGGATGGATTCTTTCTGACTACTAGTTCCTTCATAACTTGCCATAACTGACTCATTCAAACATTTTCTAAAATCTTCAATCGGAAATTGCAACGGATTTGGCAAACCAATTTTTGTCGTGTTTCGAACGGGTACTCGATTTTTTAAAACATAATACCCACTCTTTTCAACTGGATAAATTAAACTTTCTTCCTTTAAGAGATGTAACGCTTTTAAAATCGTATCTTTATTACAATGATACTGTTGAATCATTTCACGAATCGAAGGAAGTCGATCTCCCTTTTTATAAATGCCTTCTTCGATTTGTTGACGAATTTGAAGACTCACTTCTTGATATTTAAACATGACACACCTCTTTATCTGTACCGGTACAATTCTTCTCGGAAAATATTGTACCTTATCCTATCCTGAATTACAATGAGTTCAACTTCTAAAAATAGGAGGTACTTTTGTGGTACAAAAAAGGATCATATTGGCCAATGATTTATCCGGCATCGGAAAAGTAGCGCTGACTCCTGCCATTCCAATTATGGCTTGTTGTCAGATTGAGACGATACTTTTACCAACCATTTTACTTTCTTCTCATACAGGAGGATTTGCGCAAATTGCTATCCAAGAACTACTAGACTTTACAAACCAAAGTTTAGAACAATGGAAAGCATTAAACTTAAAAACAGATGCTCTGTTTATTGGATATTGTAGGCAAATGGAACAATTGAAAGTTTTATTAGATTATCATACAACTCAAAGTCCAAATTCTCTACTGATCGTCGACCCAATTATGGGCGACCATGGAAAGTTATACAGTGGCTTTACAGAAGAATATGTCCAACAAATGAGAAGTGTTTGTTCAAAGGCGGATGTTATTCTTCCGAATCTGACTGAAGCTGCGTTATTGACTCAAACAGAGTGTTTAGAGGGAGTTCAACCAGTAGCAGCTTATCAAGCTCTTGCTAGGAAGTTAGCAGATTTAGGGGCTAAAAAAATCATCTTAACGGGTATTCAAAGCGAAGTTGGTTCTATCGGATTATTGAGCTATGATGCTGCAACAGAACAATTTGCGACAGCTTTTACTCCCCATTATCCGCATCATTTTTTTGGAACCGGAGATATTGTTTCAGCTATTCTAAGTGCTTGTATGTTACAAGGATATACTTTAGAAAAAGCTTTAATACTTGCCACAACCTTTCTTGAGGCTACTCTTCAAGAAACCATTACTCAAGAAATAGATTTACAATATGGAGTTGCTTTTGAACCACATTTGCATCTTCTCACACAATTATTTCATTCATAGAAAGTAGGAATTATAGTATGAAAAATTATTCATTACGTGAACTAACACAAATCTCATTATTTGCCGCTTTAATTTTCTTAGGAGTTCAGTTATTTAGAATTCAATTGGGACACCAATTTGTTCACTTTGGAAATGCCTTAGTCGTTGTTGGGTGCTTAGTGTTCGGTAGTAAAAAAGGAGCTATTGCTGCTACTTTAGGATTAGGGATTTTCGATATTTTAAACGGATATGCAGCAGAAGTTTGGATTACGATTTTAGAATCTCTTATTGTTTGCTGGGGAATTCATCTTGTTTATGAAAAAACACTTCATCGAAACGACAAAGCTGCTAATATTATTGGAATTGGTATTTTAGCTGCTATTATCAAAATTATTTTAAACCTAGTAAAATACACTTTTCTTCGTGGAATGATTCTTAGCGGACTAGCGTTTACTCCTGCATTCGTTGCAGCCTTTACTAAAATTTTAGGAACATTTGGTTCAGCTGCTTTCACAGTCATTACTGTTCCAATTTTATATCCAATTTTCAAAAAAATTCATCAACAATTTAAAGCATAATCACTACTAGCAAGAGACATCCATCTCTCTTGCTAGTTTTTTATTTTCTTCCACTTCCCGTCTGGTAATAGAGCCAGACAATTTGTTTCCAACATTATTTTTTTCAAAAATTGTTCGATTTCACATTTACAAACTTTCTCTTGCTTATAACACGAGGAAAAACGAATTTTCTTTTTGGTGGCTAATTTTTTCAAATACATATAACACTGATGAATCGAGAAATCTTGGTTTATTTTCAATCGTTCAATTCCCATCCATAAATATCCTTGCCAGATAAGATTATAAGTTTTTATACTCCATGAATATTTAGGGTAACTACGGCATACCTCTAATTGATCAAACATCCAAGATTGATGATAAAGTGCTTCTAAAAATTGCCTATTTTCTTTTTTAGGATTTAACATAAACGAGTGCCATTCTTCTTTGGTCCAAAATTGCTCCTTACTTTCCAATTGGAAAATTTGTATACACTGTGACTCTTCCAAAATCTTAAAGACTTTTTTCCAATCGAGCTTATCTAAGTTACATCGACTCTCCTGAAAAAGATACTTTCTTTTTTGAAGTTGCAATACTAGATGATGATGGATGATCCATTGCTTATCCGTATAAAAGCATAAATAATTTCCTAATTGTGGATGATATCGAATACAATATAAACTCATCTCACATAAGTTTTTTAGTAAAAATTTCTTTCCCAGTATCCACGAAACACTTCTCTCCAAACTTTCTAAAGCTTTAGTGCGAGTAGTCATTTCCTTTATTGGAATGACACTACATTGATATTCCAATACCCATTCCTTTTCACCTACTTCAATCGTAAGGTCTGGAATTTGTCCAATCATCGCTTCATACCGTTCTAATTCTGTCCTATATCCTTGTTGAACGAGACTCTCTTGTAATTCTTTCTTCCCTTTTTGATGTGCCTCGGTTTCTCCATCATGCCTTGCTTGAGTTACATGTCTGAAAAAATACTCACCATTTTTCTTTTGGCAAATTTGAACAGGTTCTCCACACATCGGACAAGCATAATATTCTGACTTATCTATTTCAATTCCTTTATACGCATATACTAATTCTCCATTTGAATCTCGAGCAATCTTCATTCAAACCACCTCAACTATATATACGAAAAAAATCTCAAAAATTATTTTTTATTTCGAATTTTTTAATGGATACTATTGCAAACAAAAAAGATGAAAATAGAATTTACCATTCCATTTCCATCTTTCAAAGTATTTAAATCATTTCTAAATTTTTCTCTAAAACAATATCCCATGAACATCCTAGAGCGCCTTGCCCTAAATGTGTTCCAATAACTGGACCAAAATAGGCTAGAGAAGTTCTTAATTTTGGATATTTTTCTTGAATTTGAGCACGCCAAGCTTCTCCTGCTTCTGGAGCATTGGCATGAATAATGACTAATTCATATCCATCTCCATCTGTCGTTTGAGTATTTTCTTCAAATAATTGCTCAATTCGTTTCATCGCTTTTTGTTGCGTACGAATTTTTTCCAACGCCACAATTTTCTTATCTTCAAATGTTAAAATCGGTTTAATTTTCAACATAGAACCGACTAAAGCAGCCCCAGCTGATAAACGTCCACCTCTTTGAAGATTATTCAAATCATCTACGATGAAGTAAGCTGTTGTACGATCTACTAATTGTTGAACACAAGCTACAATCTCTTTAGCAGTATATTTTTCATCTTTTGCCATCATTGCAGCAAGACGAACCGCACGAGCTTGAGGTGCACAGCTAATTCCTGAATCGATTGGGTAAATCAACACTTCATCTTGTAATTCTTCAGCAACTGTTACAACTGTTTGATAAGTTCCGCTAATCCCACTGGATAAAAGAATTGGAATAATAGCATCATAATGATGGGATAATTCACGGAATAATTCAATCGTTTCACCAACCGCTGGTTGAGAACTAGTTGGAAATACCTCAGAGTTTTTTACTTTTTCATAGAAATCGGCAGTTGTCAAATCTTGTTCTTCACGATAACTTTCTTGTCCAAAAATTACTGATAGTGGCAATACATGAATATTCCACTCACGGCGTTCTTCTGGTGTCAAATACGCAGTACTATCCGTTACGATCGCAATTTTCATTTACTCGACTCCTTTTCTTAAAATTAGCAACAGTGTTACTTTCTGTAGTATACCAAAAATACAATTTTGGGGCAAACGAAGGAAATTGAAAGCGGAAAACAAAAAGACCCCGAAGGGTCTTTTCATTGATTTTAAGAATTGAATAGTTGTCCTAAGAAACCGTCTGTATTCTTAAGAAGTGCTTTAAAGACTTTTGATTTAAGCTCTACAGTTTTAGCTGTTCCTCCACCTGCTAAGTCAGCCTCAACCGCCTTATCAAATAATGTTTTTAGTTCAGCATAATTGGTAATTTGTTTACCATCAATCTCAATTGAAGTAAATCCTTTTTCACCTTTTGCTTTCACTTCTTTGTAGTACTCTTTCTTCCAATCTTCAAGGTTAGTGAATCTTCCATTAGAAACTTTCTTAATAATGAAGTCATCACCTAACATCTTATTATTTTCTTTATCAGCTGCACCTTGATATTTGCTAGAAGCATATCCAACAAATCCATTCTCGTATCCGAAGTAACCCCACATACGGAATGTATTATGTTTGAAGGATGCTGCACCAGGTGCACCTGTACTTGTATTTCCACCATAAATACCTGTCATCATATTCATATTGACATAAGCAGTTCTGAAGTCCGTTGGGTTATAAGTATCATCACCAGGAGCGCCATGTTTCGTCATTAGGTTATTAGTAATTAAATCATCAATTGTATGGATTGCTACTTTTTTCTCATCATCTGTCAACTCACGAATTTTATCGAACTGATGACCTGAATTTCCACTACGGTATTGTCGATCCATTTTCTTGAACCAGCGACTCGTATTTCCTTTTAATTGTGGTAATACAGCATCTGCTTCAAGATGATCTAACATCATAAGAGCATCATTATAGTTCTTCATATAGTGATCGATTTGTTCACGAGTTTGTAATTTTTCAGGATCAGGATTATACCATTGATCTCCATCATTTTGACGATGATAAGCCATGTTAATTCCTAATGCTCCATATTCACCATTATATGTTGATTTATCAGGTGTTTGTAACATACCTTGCGCATATGCTTCAAGATCTGTACCTTGACGATGTCCATGACCACCTAGATATGCCATACGGTCATTAATGTGAGTTGTTTCATGGGTAAAGGCTGAAATACCAAAATCTTCTAACATATTTGTTACCATGAAGAAAACTTGTTCATCTTCATATGGATTTGCATAAACTTTAGCCATAGCTCCCATATTCCAATTAATTTGATGCCATCTGTCTGTTGGACCAAATAACTCACGAATTGGTGTCGCTACCTTACCATCTGTACCATATCCACGACGATTAGCATCTTTTATACCCGCATAAGCTTGATTATCCCATACAGGTGTAGGAACCATATTTTGACTCTTAAGCAGTCTATCACGAACATTTGGAAGTGCAAGACGTGACCAGAAGTCTAAGTATGTTTGTTGAGCTTTAGCTACATAATTAATACGTTCTTTAAACGCTTCACGTTCAGCTTCCGTATTTTTACCATATTTTTCAAATGAACTATAAGCCATAGTATTATAGGTTGAAATCATGAAGATATGTGCTTTCTTCAAGTTCAATAATGGTAAAATCATACGTGCATGCATATTATTATTCAGACCATCAAAGACACGATGACGTTTATTTTTGAAGTCTGGATTTGTTGTTTCAGGTTCTACAACATAAACATTTTTCGCTGAGTGGATAAACCAGTCATTAAGATCAGTGTCATTCGTGAAGAGACGCATATTATAGTCTAAGAAACTACGTAAATCACCTTTACCAGTATCTCCTGCAATAATTTCACGATAGGCATCTTGGGTTCTATCACCCTTCAAGTTCTTTTCTTGCGAACCAATTCGAATTAATCTATCAATAACACTTGGTGTCTTGCCATAGAAATCTGGTTTAAACATCATTATATTCTTAATGTTTAAGTCACCATATTCAATACCATAATAACGATTGAGGTAAGTAAGTGCCATCATGATTTTAGCTTTATTATCTTCTACTTTCTTAAGAAGTGCTTTGATGGCTGCCTCATCACCATTTAACTGATGATCTTCATTTTCAACAAGAGCTTTTACTAATTTATCAAGATTTTGTTTGACTTCTGCAAAACTTTCTTCTAAGTACAACGCTCCAACATTACCTGTTATCGCACGAACTTCAGGAGATTCAAGAGTAATTGTATCTAATTTTGCTTTAACCTCACTTAGTAATTGAGTACGATCTTTAACTACCATATTTGGTGTATAAACGACTTCTCCTAAATCTGTAATACCATATTCTTTTACTTGTTCCACGTTAGATGTAGCTTTAGGTGATACAGATTTTTCTTCTTTCGTACCATCAGCATAATGAATCATAATATGATCAACATCTGACAAGTCTGTTACAAATTGTCCATCTTTCATACCTGTAACAGATAATACTTCAGTCGTTAACAATTTAGAACCAGCAGGAATTTTATTCCCTTGATTGATAATCCACTCTTTATTGTAGAACGGTTGAAGTTTTTCAACATTACGGTATGCAAGTTCACGTTCTGCATTATAATCTTGAATATCTTTGTACGTATCAGATTTTGGTTTAGTATTGTTCAGTGTATCTTCAACAAGAGGTTTAATTTCGAATTTATCAGCTGTAATTCCGAATGATTCTATTTTTTTATTGGCTTCTTCTAAACTGATTTCTCGGATTCGATTACTACGCGAACCGTTAAATGAGTGAGAACCTTCACTCACACCTGAAACAACGTAGTTTCTTTCAATCCAGTCTCTTGTATAATATCCACCTTCTACCTCTAAGTCTCTAGATCCATAGAATTCTTCACCGTTTTTAACTTTCATCATTGAGACTGTGTCTGCAACGCGTCCCCATGTCCAGTTTTTACTAATGAATCCACCAACATCAACAGGATTTTTCACATTAATAGTTCCTTTAGTAACAGCGTTACGAACAGATGCATACTTATCAATTCCATTAGGATCAGATCCGTTATCTGTTCTTGCAACTAGTCCACCTACACGTGCTTTATCTGCGGTAATATCAGCATCTACATATGCATGTTTAATATTTCCTCTCCAAAGTTCTCCGGCAATACCACCGATATCCCAAGGTCTATTACCAACTCCTGTTAGTTTACCAATAAAGGCAACATTTTTAAGAAGACCACCAACATCTCCCTTATTAACAATACCAGCAATGGCATCTTTACCTAGAATACTACCTGTTACTTTAACATTTTCTACAGTACCATTTTTAAGAGTTCTTGATAATGCTGAAATATTATCGATCCAAGGCATATTAATATTAACATTTCCTAAATTAATGTTTTTAACTGTTCCACCTTCAACATTATCAAACAACTGTCGAGCCATATTATGAATAGTATAATGTTTACCATCAACACTTGTTAAAGTTCCGCTGAATTTACCAGGTACATATTGTTTACTTGGAGTTGGTACGTTAGCTGCATTAAGGTCTGCACCAAGTTTAAAAGTACCACTTGGGTTAGCTTTCATAGCTGTAACCAAGTCATTAAAACTATAATATACATCACCTTCATGTAGTTTTTGTTTTTCAAAATAATGAACATATTCTTCACTTAGAGTATCATCTTCCCTACGTTGAACTAAGTCAGGAGCTTTTGCTACCACTTTATACAATGTTTTTCCATCAACAACTACTTCTTCAATAGAACTTACTGCAAGTCTTGTCACTTTGTTATCGTGAGTTGTTACTCGTAAATATAACGGAGAAACATCTGTCGGTTTTTCAGACAATAAGCTCTTATCTGTTTCATTACCGGCATCATCCACACTCATTAAGCTTGTTTCTTTAATGTTTTTGATTTCAACTTTTTTAAGATCTAATTGAATTTGTTTATCTTCTAACGTTTCAGTTTCTTCGCCTTCTCCACGATTATAAACCATTGTTGTGGATAGAGTGTAGCCTTGATAATATTTCAATTTATCTAAAGTAGCATTTAAATTATTTTCAGCTACCGTTACTTCTTTAACAAGTTGTCCATCTTTATCTTTTAACGCTAATTTGATTGATTTAATTTCTACTCCAGCTGGTTTAGTCAATGTATAACTAGCTGTAACGCTCTTCTTCAAGACATCTTTATCTGTTTTAGCCCATTGTAAAGTTGGTTTTTCTAAACCTTTTGTACCTTGCTTAATAATTTTTTCTTGAGGTTGTAAGACAATTTTTTCTTCTACTTTTGGAGCATCCTTTGTTTTTTCTCCACGAATCGTTTTATAGGTTTCAGTAATTTGTTTCTTACCTTCTACACCTTCTTGAGCAACTTTTGTTGTGCCACGTTTTAAGGTATCATCCTCTTCTGTCTTTGTTTCAAAAGGAATAACTTCTTCTCGTGTTTCAACTTTTGTTCCTTCAATTGGTTTCGTACCTTTTTTAATGATTTTAGAAACAGCAGGAGTTTTCACTTCTGTAGTTGTAGAAACAACTTTATTTGTTTCCACACCTTCTACTGTTTCATAAGTTGTTTTAGTAACTTGAACACCTTTAGAACCTTCGCGTTCAACGACTTCTTCATCTACATATTTTGAGTCATCTGGAACTACTTCTGTTGTGAAATCTAACTCACTTTCAGTAGATTTTTCAACTCTACTAGTTGTCACTTTATATTCTGGATTGACTGGTTGTTCTAGAGCTTTCCCCTCTTGTCCTTGTTCTTGTGTTCCTTTTGTCGAAACAGGTGCAATATATTCAGGTTTTTCCGGTTGCGTTAGTGCTTCTCCTTTTTTCCCTGTTTCCTGTGTACCTTTTACTTCTACTTTTTCAGTATGTTCTGGTAAAGACGGTTGAGTTAACGCTTGCCCTTTTTTTCCTGTTTCTTGTGTTCCTTTTGCCACTTCTACTTTTGGTGTCTCAGGTTTCACTTCTGGAGTCTTTGGTACTTTTTTTTCAACTACTGGAGCTGGTTTTGGTGTTTCCTTCTCAACTACTGGAGTTGTCGGTACAGGAGTTTCTTCTTTTGCTCCAATTCCAATAATTTGAGAAATTGGTTGTTTTGTTACCTCAGCACTTAAAACTTTTCTTGTTTCTACTCCATTCACTACTGTTACTTGAGTTTGGATTGTACGAACTCCTGCTTGCCCAGCATAAAGAACTCGACTCTTACCTTTTTCTAAGGTTGTATCAGCCTGCGTCATTGTCTCAAACGGAATTTCCTCAGTTGATGTTTCAATTCTTGTCACTTCATTTTTCTCTACTGTAGTTGTAGGAACTTCTGGGGTACCTTCTTCAATAGGTGCTTGTGGTGCTTCTACTGCTGTTTTCGCTTGTTCTGGATGAGAAATTCCTTTCAATTCTCTTTCACTTAAATATCCAACATAACGATAGCCATCAATTTGTACTACACCTTCATTAGAAGACGCACGAATCACTTGGCTTAATTCCACCGCCACGGCTTGAGATGGAATAAATGTTGCTGCTCCTGAAGCAGTAATTAATAATGCCCCTAAAATTTTATGGCGTTTTTTCTTAGAAACAACTAAAACAATACTACTAGCTGCTAATAATCCAGCAGCAGTAAATGCCATATTTTCTCTTACTCCCGTCTGTGGAAGTACTTGTTCGATTTTACGGTAAATTAAATAATATACTTCTTCATCCTGAGGCGGAACTTCCGTATGAAGAAGTGCTTTTTCTTGTTCTGTTAAATTTGCTTCGTCAACATAATGATAAGTTGATGGACTTGCTGCACTTACTAGATTACCCATACCAAATAATGCAGATCCAATAACAACTGACCCAGCAATTTTTTTGATTTTTCTAATCGAAAAAATTTCTTTTCTCATATCGTTTCCTTTCAATTTCTAAATAATGTGCACTGTAGTATACCATAAATACATACTGTTTCCTATCTTTAAAAATACTTTTTAATCATCGATTTTTACAATTTGTTTTGAAGTAGCATCTATCGTTACTTCCTTTGATTTTCCATTATGATAAACTTCTACATCCCAATATAATTGACCATTATCACGTTCTAATGTCCAATCTTTTAATTGTCCTCCTGAAAATTGATCTAACGCCAATGAAATCATCTCATCAATATCAGATAAAGTAGCTGTCTCAATCTTTTTATAGTCACGTTTATAAGAAATATCTCCTTTTTTACGATCCAGTTCTGTTTGAACTAAATTTTGACTGTCTACTTGATAAATAAATTCATATTCTGTTGTATCATCCAATGCAGAAATTTCATAGACAATTGGCTGTAAAGTCTTTAGTTGAACTTTAGTGATATCCAAACTACTATACTGACTTGAAAATACTTCTACCATTTTTTGTACACTATCTTTATAAGAAGCTGAACTTTGAGAAGAAGACTGATTTGCGTTTGCTGTTGCTTGTTGAGTTGTTGCCTTTGTAGTTGTTTGATTACTCTGAGTTGTTTGTGCGACTGAAGTTGTCGTTGTAGGCTGAGGTGCTGTATTAATTTGAACACAGGCACTTAATAAACTTGCTGAAACAATTGAAATAACTAATTTACTTTTTTTCATATTTTCCTCTTTCGAATTATTATTTTTAAAGCATATTAAATATATAAGAAACCTTGTCATGTTGCAAATAAAATAGTCGAATTTTATATTATTTTTATCGTGCACGTTTTATGGTACAATATGAATAAATCATCATTGAAAGGAGAGTCTATGTTAGAGCAATATAAAACCATTCATCAAGATGGGCAAAATGAAATTGAAATTAAAGGTTCACGTTTTATAGCTCATTTTAAACGTACAGAAACAGAAGAAGAAGCTCTAGAATTCATTCAAGCTATCAAGAAAGAACATTGGAAAGCTACTCATAATTGTTCAGCTTATTTAATTGGTGAAAGAGATGAATTCCAACGCGCAATGGACGATGGGGAACCAAGTGGAACAGCTGGAGTTCCAATGTTAGAAGTATTGAAGAAACAGGAACTAAAAAATACTACGGTTGTTGTAACACGTTACTTTGGTGGTACAAAACTAGGTGCTGGTGGACTTGTTCGCGCTTATACCGGAGCGGTTGCAGAAGGACTTAAAGCTATTGGAGTTGTTCAAGCTAGCTTAGAAACGATTTTAAAAGTGACGATTGATTATTCTACCGTTGGAAAACTAGAATACTATCTGGAAACAAACAATATTTCCGTAGTCGATAAAGAATTTACAGATGTAGTAGCAATCCATTGTAGTTTACCCGTTGAAGAAGTAGAATCTTTCCAAGAATCTATTATTGAATTATTACAAAACAAAGTCCAATTCGAAGAATTAGGGCAACAATATATCGAAAGACTTATTTCATCAGATGAGCAATAAAAAAATGTGGAGCAAAAACTCCACATTTTTTATTGTTTTTACAGCAACTACTGCCGTCTCTTGCTACTACAGGAAAATCAATTTTTACTCAAACTGAGCGCGGTATAAACCAGCATAAAATCCTTGTTTTGCAAGTAATTCTTCATGAGTACCCTGCTCAATCACATTCCCCTTCTGCATCACTAAAATCTTATCAGCATTACGAATCGTAGATAAACGATGCGCAATAACAAACGAAGTCTTATGTTCCATAATATGATCCATCGCTTTTTGAATTTGCATTTCCGTTCTTGTATCTACATTCGATGTTGCTTCATCTAAAATGAAAACAGAAGGTGAAGCTAAAATCGCACGAGCAATCGTTAATAATTGTTTTTGCCCTCCAGAAATATTATCCGTTTCTTCCGTAATATACGTATCATATCCATCTGGTAATTTACGAATAAAATCATCCGCAAATGCTTGTTTCGCCGCCTGAACAACTTCTTCATCCGTTGCATCTGGGCGACTATAACGAATATTTTCTCGAATCGTTCCTTTAAATAACCAAGTATCTTGCAATACCATTCCAACTTTTGAACGGAGAGAATCCACTTTATAATCTTGAATATTATGTCCATCAATCTCAATTGCTCCACTTGTAATATCATAGAAGCGCATCAACAGATTAATCACAGTTGTTTTACCTGCACCTGTAGGTCCTACAATCGCTACTGTTTCTCCTGCTTTAACATCAATATTCAAATCTTCCATCAATGTTACTTCTGGAGTATAACCAAATGAAACATGCTTAAATTGAACATCTCCAACGATAGCTGGAAGTTCTTCTTTATCGCCTTCTTCTTCCATTTCTTCTGCATCTAATAATTCAAAAATTCGCTCTGCTGCTGCTAACATAGATTGAGTTAAGCCAATCATATTCGCTGCATCTCCCATTGGTTGACTAATATTTCTCATATATTGCAAAATTGCTTGAATACCACCGATGGTAATCATCCCTCCAGAGGCAAATAATCCACCGACAATCGCTACAAATACATAAATAATATTATTAATTAAACGAGAAATTGGGAACATCAATCCTGCATAAAATTGCGCTTTCCAAGCATGTTCATATAATTCATCATTTAACGCTTGAAATTCTACTTTTGAACGTTCTTCATAATTGAAAGCTTTTACAATCTCATGTCCGCCATAATATTCTTCAATATAACCATTTAAACGTCCTGTAGTTTCTTGACGATTGGCAAATGATGTCGAAGATTTCTTACCAATCATTCCAATAATAAAGAATGAAAGTGGAATCCCTAATACGCCAATAATTGCTAATGGAATATTTACCGTAAACATCATAATAATAATCCCAAAGAACGTCAAAACGGTTGTAAAAATTTGATTCGACACTTGTGAGAAAGAATCATCAATTGTTTGAATATCGTTTGTTGCACGACTTAATAAGTCCCCTCTTGATTGCTCATCAAAATATCGAACGGGTAAACGTGTGAATTTTTCATCGATTTCTTTTTGTAATCGATAAATAATATCACTGGCAACACGAGACATAAAATATTTCCCTAAAAAGTTTAATCCTGCTGCTAAAATATATAAAACCGCTAAAGTTTTCGCAATCGCAAAAACTCCTTCTAAGTCAACAGAAGTATAATTAGAAGCAATATAACTTTCACTAATTAACGTCGTTGCATCCCCTAAAATTTTAGGTAATTGTACATCTAAAATAACTGAAATAAGGGATACTACTAGTACAATCGTCACAATCACACGATCAGGCTTTAAATAACTTAATAATCGTTTTAAGACAGTTTTATTCATGAGTATCCTCCATTTCTTCTAAACTTGATTGAGAGTTCATAATTTCTTGATAGATTTGGTTACTTTCTTTCAATTCATCATGAGTTCCAATTCCAACAACATTTCCTTCATGTAATACAATAATTTTGGTTGCATCAGTTACCGATGAAATTCTTTGTGCAACAACAAAAATAATTGATTGTTGATTAATTTCTGATAAATTCGCACGAAGTTTTGCTTCTGTTTTCGCATCTAATGCAGAGAAGCTATCATCATAAACATAAATCGAAGCCTGTTTTACTAGCGCACGAGCAATCGATAATCTTTGTTTTTGTCCTCCAGAGAAATTATCACCTTTTTGCTCTACGTGAGCATCTAATCCCTCTTCTAAACTAGAAACAAACTCCCAAGCTTCTGCTTGTTTTAATGCTTGAATCATTTCTTCATCTGTTGCATGTTCATTTCCGAATCTTAAATTATCTCGAATACTTCCTTCAAATAACATACGATTTTGAGGTACGAATGCGATTTGCTCGCGTAGTTCTTTTTCGGTAAATTCTCGAATGTTTACACCATTCATTAACAACTCTCCAGAAGTTGTATCTAAGAATCGCATTAATAAATTTACTAGTGTAGATTTTCCCGCTCCAGTTGAACCGATAATTGCAATTTTCTCTCCAACTTTTGCCGTGAAATCCACATTGTTTAGCATCGCTTTTTCTGCTCCTTCATATTTGAAAGAAACATCTTTAAATTCTACGGTATCAATTTTTTCTAAACCATAATCTTCGCTCACAAATGTTTGAATATTTTCTTGTTCTAATACTTCATTGATCCTTTTTGCAGCTACAATACCTTGAGGAATCATAATGAAGATAAAAGATAGCAATAATAACGCTACTAATACAAGAACAGAATATTGAATAACTGCCATTAAAGCTCCCACTTCTAATTGAGATGCTTGAATTAAATGAGCTCCTACAAGAACAACCGCTAAATTCGCAAAATTAATCGTAATCATCATTAATGGCATAATTAAACTAAATTTAATATACATACCGAAGATTAATTTACGATACTTTTCATTCACTTGATCAAAACGTTCTACTTCATACTCGCTCTTATTAAAGGCACGAATCACACGGATACCCGTTAATGAATCACGAATAATTTGTGTTAATGTATCCGTCATTTGACGCATAATGGTAAAGTCTTTTGAGACTTTTTTGACTAATAGTGCGCCTACAATTCCTAAAAATGGAATGGATCCTAATAATACTAATGACAATGTAAAATTCATACGAACAGCAAGAATAATAGACCCAATCAACATTAATGGAGCCATTAATACCATACTCATTGAGAACCCTAATGTTTGAGCTAAACTTTGAATATCTCTTGTTGTACGATTAATATAAGAAGATGTTCCAAACTTTTGGAAATCTTGCGTTGAGAAATGTTGAATTTTTGTAAACATACTCAAACGTAAATCTTTTGATAATCCCGCAGAGAACTTTCCGATAAATCGAACGACTAAAATTGATAACACTAAATCTAAAGTCGAAGTCAGTAACATGAACCCCCCCTGTTGTAAAATCACCGCTTGATTTTGTTTTAAAATCCCATTGCTGACTAAAGAAGCTAAAATCGTTGGAGATAATAAACTCGAACCCACTTGTAAAATCGTTAAAACCACAATTCCTGCTAATAATGCTCGATATTTACGAACATGATTCATGATTTGTTTCATTCATTTTCTTCCTTTCTATATGAGAGTGTTTCGATTGGAATGCTTTCAATTGAATTGATCATTTTATGTATCACTTGAAATGCTTGTTCCAATTCTTCTTTTTCTTGAGTTACTAATATTTTTTGAACCATTTCGTGATTTCTTTTTGAAATAATTTCTCCAACTTCTTTTCCATAATCTGTCAAAGTTACTAGTGTTACTCGTTTATCTTTTGGATCATTCATACGAACGATATATCCATGTTTTTCTAATGAATTGACGAACTGGATGGCTGTTGAAGATTTAATTTCATAGAAGCAACTAATATCTTTGATGGTTAGAGTTTTATCAAATTCTGATTCGTAATAATATAAGAGAACTAAGACATTGTTTTCCCGTATTGTGAGGTTAGGGGCAATACTTCTGAAAACATTTAGATGTTCAATTCTTAAAAATAATTTGATAATATCATCAAAAATTTGTTTGGTTGTCATGTAGTCTCTCCCTTCTATTTTACTTTATTAAAGTGTAACAAAGAAAAGATAGGTAGTCAACCTACTTATATCGTTCAGGAAATACTTTTTGAAGTTGCAAGGTCGGCAGCAGACCTTGCGGTCTCATGCCTAAAATTCGAGCCTAGGTCTCGAATTTTCCCTATAAAATCAGCCATCGAAGTATGGCTAATTTTATTTTTGCTACTTCAAAAAGTATTTCCCTCACTGTTTCGTAATGTTTAACGTGTCACTGTAGAATTTGGACGCCACGATCTTTGGTCTTTTACCGTTGCTACAGTGAAAATTTTCTTTCCTCATTGATATACAATTTTTACGTGTATTTAAGATAACAACGAATTAGCAAGGTCGGCAGCAGCCCTGCGGTCTCATGCCTAAAATTCGAGCCTTGGTCTCGAATTTTCCTTAAGTATTTCCCTCTCTTTTTTCATGCAAAAAAGGACAAGAACTGTTGTCCTTGTCCTTTTCTTCTTTATTTATTTTCTACGAGTTGCTATATGGACGGTTATAATCCCATAATATAGCTAACAAGCCTACTA
>NZ_CAUQUN010000013.1:0-49459 GCF_963521425.1 uncultured Granulicatella sp. | reverse complement strand
AGGAATTTAGAGAAGATAATTGGTTACCTTATGTAGGGAATATGTTATTTTTAGTCGGTATTGGTCATTTTAAAAAGTATCGTATAAGAATTGGACATCCCTACTATCAGTTATATATTGATGCAATTCATAAATATGCTGAAACAGCTAAAGAATCATCGGATATTTTCAATTCCAGTAAATTATTAAGATGGTATAGGTACTCACCAAAATATTTTTTTAGTTTATATTATCCTTTGTATTTAAGATATTTAGACATTCGAAAAAAATGGAAAATTTAATAGGAGGCTATATATGATTAGTGTCATTGTACCTGTTTATAATGTTGAAGAGTATTTAGAAGAATGTTTAGAAAGTATCCAAAATCAAACTTATACTAATTTTGAAGTAATATTAGTCAACGATGGATCAACAGATGCTTCGAAAGAAATTTGTGAGAGATTTTGTAGGCAGGACAGTCGTTTTCATTTAATCAATCAAGAAAATAAAGGATTAAGTGGTGCAAGAAACCGTGGTATGAGCGAATCCCACGGTGAATTCATCACTTTTGTAGACAGTGATGATGTTCTTAAAGAAGATATGTTGGAACAATTGATAAAACAGGTTACCTTAGATGATATTGATATTGTAGAGTGTTGGTATACAAATGATCAAAAAGAAATATTAATATCTTCACCAGAAAATGTAAAAATTATTTTTCAAGGGAATACTAAAGAAGCTTTAGTTTCTTTATGTAGAGATAATATTGTTCGTTTGAATGCAGTTGCTAAATTATTTCGAAGAGAAGTAATTCTCAATTTTCCATTTTTAGAAGGTTTATTTTATGAAGATGTTTATGGTGGAATTGGAATCTTAAAACAGATTCGTAGAATGGTGAAAATCGATTATATAGGATATTATTACCGTGTACGACAAGGTAGTATTATGAATCGAGAATTTAATTTGAAAAATTTAGATTTATTTACAATATGTGATAAAGTCGAACAATTATATGAAGGAGATGTAGAGCTACTACCATACATTCATCGTCGTTTGTTCCATTTAGTCTTGATGCATGTTGTCGATTATCATATATTCGAGGGAAATCCATATCAAGAGAAATATGTGGAATATTTGAATCGATACGCTAAAAGTTCAAGCCCTTCATTTTTAATGAGAGCTTATCGATTATTCCCACAAAATATTGTCTTCATTTCAAGAGTTGTTGGAGCGATTCAATGGAGATTTGAAAAATATATTATAAAAGGATTATGGAAAGGGATGAAGTAGCATGAACTATTATTTAAAAGAAAGATATGCTGAAGCTAAACATGCAGGATCTAAAGCTAGATTAGATGCTGAAAAAATAATGGTAGAAGCAGGATATCAACCTTTTTTCTTAAATAATCATTCAAATAATGTTACTTTGACAAAAGATGATATAATCGTTCTTCAATTTCCATTATTATGGCAGTCGTTAAAAAAACAAATTTTAAGGAGATTTTTGAAAAATAGAAAGTTCAAAGCTTATTTACTCATCCATGATATAGAATCACTTAGAAATAGAAAGATAAAGACATTTAAAGAGTTTAAACATTCCATTATTTATTTTTTACAAAATAAAACAGTACTGGAAAAAGTAGATGGTATTATTGCTCATAATGATAAGATGAAAGTAGAACTTGTGCGATTAGGAATAGAAGAGGAGAAGGTTGTTACATTAGAAATGTTTGATTATGTCATTCCTCATTATGAAGACAAGACAACTTATGAGAAGAATACAGTTATCGTTGCAGGAAATTTTGACATTCGGAAAACAAAATATGCAAGACAACTACCTGAAAGCCCTGAATTTTTCATTTATGGAATCAACTTCGAAGAAAAGAATCTTCCTTTGAATGTTCATTATAAAGGCGCTTTTTCTCCTGATGAACTTTCTCATCACCTTCAAGGTGGCTTTGGTTTAGTTTGGGATGGGGATAGTCCTTATACTTGTAGTGGAATGTATGGAGAATATTTAAAGATGAATAATCCGCATAAAGCTTCTCTTTATTTAGCTTCAGGGTTTCCAATTGTTGTATGGAGCCAATCTGCTTTAGCTGATTTTGTCAGAAAGAATCAATGTGGAATTATAGTTGATTCAATATTTGAAATTTCAGAATCTTTAGATTCTCTTTCAGAAGAAGACTATCAAGCGCTAATTAAAAATAGTAAAAGAATTGGAAAAAAAATTCGTAATGGTATTTTTCTAAAAACAGCTTTAGAAAAATGTGAAAGGAACTTGTAACCTATGAAACTACAAACATTACGAGAAAAAATCATTCGATATTGTCAAATCGTAAAATATTATGGAGTTAAGCAGACAGTAGTTTATTATCTTGCGCAACAATCTGAGACAAAGTTCTATGATTTTCATAAAAAAATTCTTTTAGATTTTGTATTGAAATTACGTAAAGAAGCTCAAATAGATGAATTGAGTAATGAGAACGAAGAAGTTGACACAGAGTTTCCAAAAATCATTTGGACAATGTGGCAACAGGGAGAAGCACAAATACCTGATACGGTAAAAGCTTCACTGAAGACAATTAAAGACTTTGCTAAAAGAAATGGTTGTGAATTACATTTATTAACGGATGAAAATCTTGCGGATTTCATTAATATTCCAAAAGATATTACAGAAAAATACAAGAAAAAAGAATTATCAGCTGCACATTATTCAGATATTATTCGGTTTAGTTTGTTATACCAATATGGTGGAATATGGATGGATGCAACTTTATTTGTCTCTCCTTATGCAACTTTAGAAATGTTTGAAGGTGATTTTTTTAGTTTGAATCATCCACCTTTAAACGCGAATAAAATAGAACGAGCTATTGGTGATTTTAAATGGTCAGGTTTCTTTTTAGCAGGGAAAAAAGGGAAAACATATTTCAAACATATTCGAGATTTATACATTTACTATGTTCGTAAATATCCAATATTCATTCATTATTTGATGATGGATTACTTTATTTTGTCCGAATATAAGTGTAATGATGAATTTAGTACATTAGTCGATGGGCTACCAATCTTAGCTTTTGCTGAGGGAGTATGGTTTTTAAGAAATCATGCGAATGATCCTTTTGATGAAAATGAATGGAGAGAAGTGTTAAAAAACACACCAATTATGAAAATAACTTATAAAATTAATAAAGAAGAGTTAATTCCTAATAGTTATTTACATAAACTCTTCCATGGAGAATTAAATGAATAGAGGGAATGCATGAAAAAAAGTAGAACAGAATTTGCCACTTTGAATACGAGTATAGCTCTTGCGCTTCAACCTTTTCAGGTAATTCTTGGATTTGTTAACCGAACAGTTTTTGTGAATATTCTTGGAATTACTTATTTAGGATTAAGCAATTATTTATCTAGTTTAGTATCGATTTTGTCTTTAGCAGAATTGGGAGTAGCTGGAGCTATAAGTTATGCTCTATATGCACCATTAGTGAGAGAAGAACATGGAAAAGTGAATGCTTTTATGATTCTTTTTAAAAAATTATATCGAATCATTGGTGTATCTATTTTTATACTAGGAACTATATTATCCTTATTTCTTCCACATTTGATTAAGGATTATACGATTAATCGCGAAGTCTATTGGATTTATTTTTTATTTGTATTTAATGCCGGTTCCAGTTATTTTTTCTCATACAAACGGACATTGTTGTATGTTGACCAGCGAAATTATGTGATGACGTTAATTGATTTTGTATTAAACACTTTGCGAGTATTATTGCAAATCGCAGTCGTAGTTTTAACTCATAATTATATTTTCTATTTGCTCATTAGCATTATTATGAATATTACTGGAAATATTTTAATGTCACAGACGGTAGATCGTCTATATGGATATTTATATAGCGAAGAAATAACTCCTATTAATCAAGAAGAAAGAGAAAAATTTATTCGGAATATTAAAGGAAATATCCTTGGAAGTGTTGGAGAAACGGTTGTTTTTCAAACGGATAGTATTTTAATGGCGAAATTTATTAGTTTAGCAACGATTGGGCTTTATGGGAATTATACTTATGTTTTAGGATTTGTTTCAATGATTTTAAATACGGCTATTAATTCGGTCGTTTCTTCTGTTGGAAATTTAGTTCATTCAGAAGATAGAACAGTAGAAGATAAGATACAGTTTTTAAAAAAATTTCAATTTATTGCTTTTAGTATGATTTATTTTGCGAGTATGGGATATCTATTATTTATTCATCCGTTTATAACAATCTGGTTAGGAGAGAGTTTTTTATTTAATCGTACCATTGAAATTCTAATTGTCCTTCACTTTTTCTTAACCTTTTATAGAAGACCGATTTTAGTGATGATTTCAGTGTATGGCTTAAGTTATGAACAAAATAAAAAAGTTATAGTAGAAATTCTATTAAATATAATTCTTTCACTGTATTTTTTAGCAATTTTAGATATAGGAGTTGCTGGAATATTATTAGGAACAATTGGATCCACAATACTAACTTGTACATGGTACGAACCTTATAGTGTATTTAAGTATGGATTGAAAGCTTCCTCAAAAGAATATTTTAAAACGATGATACAACATTTTTTCGTAGAAGGATTAAGTATTCTATGTATTAGCTTGTTAGAATTATTTGTGTTTACGACAATGGATTTTATCTGGAGCATCGTTGTAAAAATTGTCCTTTATTTAGTACTGTTGTGTGTATATGTTTTCGTGTTTAGAAATCATGAAGGTGGAAAACAAATTATATTAATGATTCAAAAAGTATTAAAGTTAAAAAATAAGGTGGTAAAAATATGAAACGAATATTAGTTTGTGGTTTAGTTCCAGATATCGGTGGACTAGAAAAAATTGTGGTAGATTTTTATAATCATATTGATACCAACGAATTTAAACTGGAGTTTCTACTACAAGGTTCTGAAGATGTTAAATTTAGTGATCATTTTAAGTCACTTTGTCGAAATCCTATTGTTTTTCATCGAATTCCTAAGCTAAGACCACATATTAAACAAGCGTTAAAAGAATGGGATCGTTTCTTTAAAGAAAATGCTCATCGTTATGATATTTTATGGTCGAATCAAAATGGTTTGACTCATCTTGAATTTTTAAAATTAGCAAAGAAATATGGAATTGAAAAAAGAATTGTTCATGGACATTGTGCTACAGCCGATAAATTTTATCGTTTTATTCACCCTATCAATCGGTTCTTCGTTGGAAAATATGCGACTGATTTTTGGGCGTGTGGAATAGAAGCGCTAAACCATTTTTATCATGGTCGAGAACGAGGTAAAGCTTTAGTGATTCATAATGCCATTGAGATAGAAAAGTTTTTATATGATGAAGAAAAAAAAATTCAACTTCGAAAAGAATATGATATTCCAGAAAATTGTTTTGTTGTAGGGCAAGTTTCTCGATTATATGAGAAGGCAAAGAATCAAAGTTTTTGTGTAAAGGTGTTTTCTGAAATTGTCAAAAAAGAACCAAATTCTCGCTTAGTCTTTATCGGAGGAGGAGATACTTCTTTTTTACAAAATTTGGCTGAACAATATGGAGTAGCAGATAAAGTTATTTTTACAGGTTTGAAAACAAATGTCGGTGAAATGTTAAATTTACTAGATGTCTTCTTCTTCCCATCTAATTTTGAAGGTTTACCCATTGTATTAATTGAAGCGCAGGCTAATGGACTTCCTGTTGTAACAGCGAGTCATTTGCCAGATGCGAAAATTTTAGAGAATTTCGACAATTGTTTATCTTTAAATGACTCACTAGAAAACTGGGCGGATAAAATTTTATCCGTTCGTCATAGTCGAGAACTGGATACAGAAAAAGTGAGGAAGAAACTTGATGAGGCAGGATATGAGATTGAATCTGCTACTAGAAATTTAGAAAACTTGTTTAAGAATTGATGAAGTGAAACAGAAAAGAATATCTATATTGTTGAATGCTTGTTTACGATATCGTGAGCAAGCATTTTTTAGTAGTGTTTATAAGGATTAAAAATTTAATCAGTGAAGAAACGTAAATACAGTATAAAAGAAAGCAGAAAAATCTTTTTGTAGCGAAAGCAATAGAAGCCAAGATGTGGCTTCTATTGCAGGTGAAAATCGAGACCACGGCTCGATTTTTAGCCATGAGACCTGCAAGGGCTGCTGGCGGCCTCACATACAAAAAACTTTTTCTTCTTGTATTTTATTACGTATTAGTTGCAAGCTAGTAGAAGATTAGGTACACTGTCATTTGTATATGAATGAAAAGGAGTTAAGGAATGAAAGAGTGGAAACAAGCATTTAAATTATCATTACCAATTTTCTTTGGCTATTTATTTTTAGGAATTGCATTTGCCATTTTAATGGTTCAAGATGGTTACTCAGGTTGGTGGGCAATTTTTTCTAGTATTTTTATGTATGCTGGCTCAATGCAATTTGCCATTGTCAGCTTTATGAATGCCGGTTTAGGACTTGGAATGATTGCTATTATGACTTTACTCATTAATGCACGTATGATGTTTTATGGAATTAGTTTTATTGAATTATTTAAACGATTAGGGTGGAAGGCTTTTTATTTAATCTTTGCCTTATCCGATGAAACATTTTCAGTTATGGTGGGGATGAAGCAAGAAGAGGGAACTTATTCTGATAATGTTCACGTTTATCTTGCCTTTTTAAATCATGTGTACTGGGTATTCGGGACGATGGTTGGTGTTATCGCTGGGAACTTTATTCCATTTTCTGCAAAAGGAATTGATTTTTCAATGACAGCATTATTCGTGTTAATTGTTGTGAATCAAATCATGCAAAGTGATCGTTATTATCCATTCTTAATCGGTGGAAGTAGTGCATTATTTTGGTTAATTACAGTTGGACCAAAATATTTCTTATTACCAAGCTTAGCTTGTACTGTAATTTTATTAATGCTTATTTTTGAAAGAAATATGAAACATACATTGAAGGAGGGAGTATCGAAATGACACCAATAATGATTTTTTTAAGCATGATGGTAGCAACGATTGTAACATTCGGATTAAGATTATTCCCCTATGTGATGTTTCGTCATCATGATGTATTACCCCCTCGCTTGCAATTTATTGCTCAAGTATTGCCTAAAGCCATTATGACGACATTGGTTATTTACTGTGTCAAAGATGTAGCTTGGACACAAGCTCCATTTGGTGCAGCAGAACTCATTAGTATTGCTTGTGTAGTAGTTTTACATTGGTGGAAACAAAATACTTTATTAAGCATCTTTGTTCCAACGATGATATATATGATTTTAATTCAAGTAGTATTTGCTTAAATGTAAAAGGTAATGAAAGCTTCTAAAGTCTTTATAAGACTTTAGGAGTTTTTTGCATTCTATTCGAATTTCTTTTAGCAAAACACTATCATTTCAAAACATTTGTTGTTACACTAATAGAAGATGAAATAGAAAGAGGAGTCACATGAAGTTATTATTTGTTGGAGACGTTGTTGGTGCTCCAGGTCGTCAAGCTATTGAAGATTATTTACCAAAATTAAAGAAAAAATATAAACCTCAAGTAACGATTGTCAATGGGGAAAATGCTGCGAACGGAAAGGGCATTACCGAGAAAATTTATAAGCAATTATTACAGGCTGGTGCAGATGTTGTGACATTAGGAAACCATGCTTTTGATAATCGTGATATTTTTGAATTTATTGATGATGCTAAAAAGATGGTTCGTCCAGCGAATTATCCAGTAGGAGTTCCTGGGCAAGGTATGGTATTTGTAAAGTGTAATCAAGTGGAAGTTTGTGTGATTAACTTACAAGGTCGTGTCTTTATGAATACATTAGATGATCCATTTCAAGTCATTCAGACACTCATTGAAACAGCTCGTAAGAGAACGCCTATTATTTTTGTGGATTTTCATGCAGAAGTAACAAGTGAAAAACAAGCAATGGGTTGGTATTTAGATGGAAAAGTAAGTGCAGTAATTGGAACCCATACTCATGTTCAAACGAATGATGCTCGTATTTTGCCTCAGGGAACGGCGGTCATGTGTGATGTTGGAATGACAGGGCCTTATAATGGAATTTTAGGAATGGAAAGAGAAGCGATTATTGGTAAATTTTTAAACCAATTACCAACACGATTCGAAGTATCTGATCCTGATGAGATTCAATTATCCGCTTGTTTTATTGAATGCGATGATACAACTGGAAAAGTGAAGAAAATTTTACCCATTAAAATCTCACCAGATCAACCATTTATGGAATAGTAAAGGAGAAAATTTTACGAATGCCTCAAAAAACGAAGAGAACGCCCATGATGGAACAATATTTTTCAATTAAGGAACAATATCCGGATTGTTTATTGTTTTATCGTTTGGGAGATTTTTATGAATTATTTTACGATGATGCGCTAGAAGCTGCTCGTCTATTAGAAATTACATTAACCAGTCGAAATAAAAATGCAGAAGATCCAATTCCGATGTGTGGAGTTCCTCATCATTCTGCTAAAGAATATATTCGAACATTAATTGAATACGGAAAGAAAGTCGCCATTTGTGAGCAATTAGAAGATCCTAAATTGACTAAAGGGATGGTCAAAAGAGATGTTGTCCAAGTTTTAACGCCAGGGACGTATACGGAGTATTCTCAACAACATGCCAATAACTATTTAGTAGCATTGAAACCATTGGAGCAAGATTCTTATGCTTTAGGCTATGTCGATGTTGCAACAGGGGAATTAAAAGGGACTTGTGTCCAATCAATGGAAGAAGTTCGTAGTGAATGTTCAAGTTTAAAAACGAGAGAATTAGTAAAAGTTGGAGATTTTTCTTCGGAAGCATTAGAAGAAATGTGCCTGTATTTTGATATTTTATTATCTACCTTACCAATTGAAGAAATTCAAAAAGGAAGTTTTGATGCGTTACTAGAAGATATCGAACAGGAAGATGTTTATGAAGTGCTGGAAGGTTTATTATCTTATTTAGCGAAAACTCAAAAGAAAAGTTTTACCCACCTTCAAAAAGCGAGCTATTATGAACGAGATTTTTATTTATTCATGAATTATGAAGCGAAAAGAAACTTAGAGTTAACGAGTACGATTCGTACACAGCAAAAACAAGGTTCACTTTATTGGTTCTTAGATGAAACTCAAACAGCGATGGGTGCTCGTTTATTAAAGCAATGGATTGAAAAACCATTAGTTCTTCAAACTGATATTGAAGAACGACATGATTTAGTAGAAAGTTTGACGCAACATTATTTTGAACGGATAGATTTTATTGAAGCGTTAAAAGGTGTATATGATTTAGAGCGAATTGTTGGGAAAGTTTCATTTGGGACTGCTAACGCAAGAGATTTATTACAATTAAAACAAACATTAGCGAAAGTTCCTGTTTTTAGAGCGATTGCAGATAGTTTGAATCATCCGAAGTGGCAAAAGTTAAAACAACAATTACATGCGATTCCAGAATTATATGAGCGTATTGAAAGAGCGATTGATGAAGATGCTCCGGTATCTTTATCAGATGGAAATATTATTAAAAAAGGCTATCATGAAAAACTAGACCTTTATCGTGAAACGATGGCACATGGGAAAGAATGGATTGCTCAATTACAACAAACAGAGCGAGAAGCTACAGGAATTAAGTCCTTAAAAATTAGTTATAATAAAGTTTTTGGGTATTATATTGAAGTAACAAAAGCGAATCTTTCTCAATTAGATGATAGTCGTTATGAACGAAAACAAACATTAAGTAATGCAGAACGTTTTATTACACCTGAATTAAAAGAAAAAGAAGCGTTGATTTTAGAAGCTGAAGAGAAATCAAGTTTACTAGAATATGAATTATTTGTGGCTGTTCGTGAAGAAGTGAAAACTTATACGGAGCAATTACAAGAATTAGCAAAAGCAGTAGCAACGATTGATGTATTGCAGTCGTTTAGCACCGTAAGTGAAGCGTATCAATTAACAAGACCTACGATTTCATTAATGGATCGTTCCTTAGAAATTATCGATGGTCGACACCCAGTTGTTGAAAAGGTGATGGGACGTTCTAGCTATGTTCCTAATTCGATTCAAATGACGCCGGAAGATCATATTTTACTAATTACAGGACCAAATATGTCTGGAAAATCAACGTATATGAGACAGTTGGCGCTTTGTGTGATTCTATCTCAAATTGGTTGCTTTGTTCCTGCGACAAGTGCAAAAATTCCAATTTTCACAAAAATCTTTACACGAATTGGAGCAGCGGATGACTTAATTTCTGGTCAAAGTACCTTCATGGTAGAAATGATGGAAACAAATACGGCATTACGTCAAGCTGATCCAACAAGTTTATTATTATTTGATGAAATCGGAAGAGGAACAGCTACCTATGACGGGATGGCTCTTGCTCATGCCATTATTGGATATATTCATGAACATTTAACTGCGAAAGTCCTTTTCTCAACTCATTATCATGAATTAACAGCTTTAAGTGATACGTATGAAGATTTAAAAAATGTTCATGTTGGTGCGATTGAAAAAGATGGCGAAGTGGTCTTCCTTCATAAAATTATGGAAGGTCCAGCGGATAAGAGTTACGGAATTCATGTCGCTAAATTAGCTGGATTACCGTCATCATTATTAAGTCATGCGGAAAATATTTTAAATATTTTAGAAACCAATTCGCAAGCGAATGTGAATCTTCAAGAAAATGCTCCAGTAGCAGAGGCTGAATTGGAAGTTGTAGAAAATAAAGCTACGGTTGAAGTTCCACGTGTCGAATCTGAACAATTGGATTTATTTACAAGTAATCTCGACCAAGAAGTATTAGAGGAGATAAAATCCGTTCGAGTGATGAATTTAACGCCACTTCAAGCGTTACAATTTATCGACCAATGGCAAACAAGACTGAAAGGGTGAGTCTATGGGGAAAATTAAAGAATTAAGTGCTTTATTAACCAATCAGATTGCAGCAGGGGAAGTCATTGAACGACCGTCATCTGTTGTCAAAGAATTATTGGAAAATGCGGTAGATGCTGGCAGTACAAGAATTGTCATTGACATTGAAGAAGCAGGATTAAAACTGATTCGAATTACTGATAATGGTTCAGGGATGAGTCGTGAAGATGCCGTCTTATCGATTCGCCGTCATACGACCAGTAAAATTTATTCACCGGAACAATTATTTCGCATTAAAACATTAGGATTCAGAGGAGAGGCTTTAGCGAGTATTACAGCAGTTTCAAAAGTGACTGTAACGACTTCAACAGGAGAAAAAGTGGGAACTCAGTTAAAAGTTGAATCAGGAACTATTGTAGAAGAAACTCAAGTACCTCCGTTAAAAGGGACGACCATTGAAGTTTCAGATTTATTTTATAATACACCTGCTCGTTTGAAATTTGTTCGCACACTTCAAACAGAAATTGCTCATATTACTGATGTTGTTAGTAAAATTTCTTTGAGTCATCCAGAAATTTCGATTATTTTAAGAAATGAAGAAAATGAATTAATTCGAACTGCAGGTAATGGTGACTTACGTCAAGCGATTGCAGGTAATTTAGGTCCTACTAACGCTCGTAAAATGTTAGCGTTTAGTGGGGAAGATGATGATTTTAAAGTCAGTGGCTATACTTCTTTGCCAGAATTAACAAGATCCAATCGAAATTATATTTCGATTTTTATCAATGGACGTTCGATTCGTAATATTGCCATTTCTAAAGCAATTGTGGCAGGATATGGTTCTACTTTAATGGTGGGACGTTTTCCAATTACAGTGATTGATATTGAAATGGATTTCCAATTAGTCGATGTCAATGTGCATCCAACTAAGCAAGAAGTGCGTATTAGTAAAGAGGTGGAACTTTCAGCACTTATTCAAAAAGCGCTCCATGAGGCAATTCAAGGAGTCCAACGAATTCCTGAATCATTGGAAGATTTACCATTTAAACGTAAATCAACGGAATCTACAACTGCTCGACCAGTTGTAGAACAAGAAACATTGAACTTTGATTTAAAACCTGTTCAACCGTCTATTCGAGTTGAAACTACTAGCGAGTGGATAAAAGAGGAGGAGCCTTCTTTGTATACAAGTTCTGAAGAGCTACCTTTCGAAACTGAAGAGAGTCCATCTGAGGGAGAAACTTCTGAAGAACTAACAGAGGAAATTCCAGTTCAAATAACGGTTCATAACAAAGAAGGCTGTGAAGATTGTCGTATAGATTTTCACCAAGAAAAAGCGAATTATTGGAAATTATCTCAAGTTTTAGATGAAGAAAATTTTGAAACTGATTTTCCAGAATTACATTATTTTGGACAAATGCACGGGACGTATTTATTTGCGCAAAATGAAAAAGGGTTATACATGATTGACCAACATGCTGCTCAAGAACGGATTAAATATGAAATTTTTAAAGTTTCTATTGGAGAAGTGGCGCCAGTGAGTCAATCCTTAATGATTCCGATTGTCATGGAATTTTCGAAGAAAGAAGCGCTCAAATTACAAGAGTCCTTAGAAATGATTCAAGAATTTGGTATTGAAATCGAACCATTTGGAACGCATACGTTTCAAATTCAATCCCACCCTAGTTGGATTAAACAGGGAGAAGAAAAAGAAATCATTGAGGAAATTATTGATTTAGTTCTCTCGAATCAAAAAGTGACTGTTGCTCAACTGCGTAAGGCTACAGCTATTATGATGAGTTGTAAAGGTTCGATTAAGGCGAATCATCGTTTAACAACGATCGAAGCAGAACAATTATTAGTAGATTTAGCAAAATGTAAAAATCCGTATAATTGCCCTCATGGTAGACCGGTATTAGTTCATTTAAGCAATAAAGATTTGGAAAAATTATTTAAACGAATTCAAGATCCACATCAATCAAAGTGGAAGTTTGAAGATTAGGAGGATGAAAAATGTCAGATTTTTCAAAAGAAGCATTAAAACAACGTTTAACAGAAATTCAATATGAAGTGACACAAAATGAAGCAACAGAACGTCCTTTTTCAGGAGAGTATGATGAATTTTTTGAAGAAGGTATTTATGTAGATGTAGTGAGTGGTGAACCATTATTTAGTTCAAAAGATAAATTTGATGCAGGTTGTGGGTGGCCATCATTTTCAAGACCGATTCAAAATACAACATTAACAGAAAAAGAAGACCATAAATTAAATCGTGTTCGTACAGAAGTTCGTAGTCAAAAAGCGGATTCTCACCTAGGTCATGTATTCCCAGATGGTCCTGAAGAATTAGGGGGATTACGTTATTGTATTAACTCTGCTGCATTAAGATTTATTCCAAAAGCAGATTTAGAAAAAGAAGGATATGGAGAATTTCTTCAATATTTTTAAAGAGGAAGACTACGGAAGTCTTCCAAATATAGTAGCAATGGACGGCAGCAGCCCCGCGGTCTTATGCCTAAAATTTGAGCCTTGGTCTCAAATTTTTCTAATAAAGAGAAAGAGAGTGAGTAAATGAGTCGTACCGTTCATACTGAATTGACGAATATGTGTATGATTTATGACCAAGAGGGTAATGTTTTAGTGCAAGAGAAAAATTTGAGTTATGCACAAGGATTAATTTTCCCTGGAGGTCATGTTGAACCAATGGAATCCATTGTTGATTCGACTATTAGAGAAATTAAAGAAGAAACAGGGCTGACGATTAGTCAGCTAGAATTTTGTGGAATTAAAGATTGGATTCGACCAGATGGAACACGTTATATTGTTTTTTTATACAAGACAAGTCATTACACCGGTGAACTTTGTTCTTCTTCTGAAGGAGATATGTTTTGGATTTCTTTAGAAGATTTGAAGAAGCGAGAACCATTGTGGCATTTGGATCAAATGTTAGACATTTTTGAACAAAAGGGACCTACTGAATTATTTTTCAATTATGGGGATGAGGAGTATATTCCGGAATTGAAGTAGGATAGAATACTACGAAAGACTTCCAAAAATAGTAGCATAGGACGCAAGCAAACCCTTTGGGTTTCATTGCTAAATTTCGAGCCTGGGTCTCGAAATTTCCTAATAATAGTAGCCGAGTTTCGGCTACTATTATGGATGCTACTATGGGAAGTCTTTCTCCGTTTTTCCGTATGGGAATGAGTGTGCGTTTAGGATGAAGACTTCCGCTTATATGTATACTACAGATTAGATTTTTTTATAACAATCCGTTCAAAAAAATATTTTTTAAAACTTTTTATCGTATCTATATAGTGAAGAGAAAGTTCGATTTTTCTTCATGAAAATAGAAAGGGTGTTATAATATGGAAGAACGGATTAAAGATGCAAGGCCAATGATGGATTTGATTGCAAAAAAAGTGTTTAGTAATACAGAAATAACAGCACAGTTTATTCGAGATATTCTTGATTTGCCTGTACAAACAGTCACTATACTAGATGGTACACAAATACATGAACAACAATTTGAAGACTTTTTGACTTATATGACAAGTATTGATGTCTTAGCTGCCTTACAAGATGGAACTCAAGTCATTATCGAAATTCAAGTAGCATTTCAAATTGACTTTATCAAGCGTTTATGGTTATATCTATGTGAACAAGTCTCTAGGAATTTAGATATGTATAAAAAAGATGGCGCACAAACGCATAGGTTAGCTGAAGAAATGCTTCCAGTATATACAATTGCCATTATGCAAAAAAGATTTTTTGATGACGAAAGAATGATTCATTCGTTTAGTTTAAGAGATGATACTACGAGTGAAGAATTAAAAGTACACTTTAAAGGAATTGACGAAAAGAGAAATCTTGTACGAATGGTATTTTTAGAATTGGAAAAATATCATAATACAGATATACAACACTATCGTAAAGTTCGATGGATTGAGTTTTTTGGGAATAAACCTTATACACAAAATCCTGAGACAATACTGAAACAAGCAGATCAAATCATTAACCCAGTCGGATGGACAAAGGAGGAAAAAGCCATGTTAGATGAAAGAACAAGATACCTTCAAGCATATTATGGACATTTGGCGACTGTAGAATATCAAAAAGAAGAAGCTTTAAGACAAGGACTACAGCAAGGATTAGAACAAGGATTACAGCAAGGTAGGATTGAAACTATAGTAGATTTAATTAAAAATGGAATACTGACGAAGGAAGTAGGGGCAAAACAATTAAACATTTCAGTTCCAACATTAGAATCCTATTTATAGCATCTGATTTAGTATAACGTTTTTACTGAAATAATTGACAAATGTTAGAGATTTTCTTATACTAAATGAGTATTGCCAGTCAGATAAAAGAATTTTAACAGTAGAGAGGTCTAGCCGGTGAAAAAGACCACAAAATTTATGCTCCTGATTGGATTTTTGTAGAAATACAGACGCTTCCCGCGTTATCGGAATGAATGAGGATGAAATGCTGTTTCATTGTAAGCAAGGTGGTACCGCGTGGTAGACGCCCTTGTAACAATGGGGCAGTTTTTATTTTTTTATAATAAACGAAAAGGATGGTAAAGATGAAAAAATTATCTAGTAGCGAAATTCGTCAAATGTATCTTGATTTCTTCCAAGAGAAAGGGCATAAGGTACATCCAAGTGCAAGTTTAATTCCTGTTAATGATCCAACACTATTATGGATTAACTCAGGGGTAGCTACTTTAAAAAAATATTTTGATGGAACAGAAACACCAGAAGTTCCAAGAATTACAAATGCTCAAAAGAGTATTCGTACAAATGATATTGAGAATGTAGGTCATACAGCAAGACACCATACATTATTTGAAATGATGGGAAACTTCTCTATCGGTGATTACTTTAAAGAAGAAGTAATTCCATGGGCTTGGGAATTTTTAACTAGTGAAAAATGGTTAGCATTAGACCCAAATCGTTTATATGTAACCTATTACCCAAAAGATCCTGAAACAAAATATTTATGGATGGAAAAAGTGGGATTACCAGAAGATCATATTATTCCTGTAGAAGATAACTTCTGGGATATCGGAGCTGGACCATGTGGACCAGATACTGAGATTTTCTATGATCGTGGTGAAAAATATCAAACATTAGCAGAAGATGATCCTGAAAATTATCCAGGAGGAGAAAACGAACGTTATTTAGAAATTTGGAACTTAGTATTCTCTCAATTTAACCATATGCCAGATGGAACTTATCCTCCATTACCTCATAAAAACGTCGATACGGGGATGGGATTAGAGCGTGTAGTTTCTGTTATTCAAGATACTCCAACGAACTTTGAAACAGATTTATTCATGCCAATTATTCAACAATTAGAACAATTAAGTGATGGTAAAAAATATAATGCTTCAAAAGAATTAGATGTTTCATTTAAAGTTATTGCTGACCATATTCGTGCAGTAAGCTTTGCGATTGGTGATGGTGCATTACCTTCAAATGAAGGACGTGGATATATTATCCGTCGTTTAATTCGTCGCTCAGTAATGCATGGTCAACGTTTAGGGATTCAAGGTTCATTCTTAACTAAATTAGTTCCAACTGTTGCAAGTATTATGCATAGCTACTATCCAGAAGTAACTGAAAATATGGAGTTCATTCAAAAAGTCATTGCAAATGAAGAAAATCGTTTCCAAGAAACCATTCATGATGGACTTGCAATTTTAGAAACAGTATTTGCTGAAATGAAAGAGCAAAATCAAACAGTTTTATCAGGTGAAAATGCCTTTAAACTATATGATACTTATGGATTCCCTTATGAATTAACATTAGAATATGCTAGTGATAATGGATATGAAGTGGATGAAGAAGGATTCCAAGCTGAAATGAAAGCACAAAAAGAACGTGCTCGTGCAGCTCGTAATACTGAAACTTCTATGAATGTTCAATCAGCTGTTTTACGTGATATTACTGTAGAAAGCTCATTTGTTGGATATGATCGTACTACAGATAATGGAGTATTAAAAGCTATTGTATTTGAAGATGAATTAGTAGAATCAGCTTCAGAAGATACAAGAGTACAAGTTGTCTTTGATCAAACGCCATTCTATGCAGAAATGGGTGGTCAATTATCTGACCATGGTGTAATTAAAGATGAATCAGGTCAAGTGGTTGCAACTGTCGTTCAAGTGAAAAAAGCTCCAAATGGTCAGCCATTACATACAATTGATGTTGTTGCTCCAATGCAATTAAACTCAACGTATGTATTAGAAGTGGATCAACAAGAACGTGCTAAATTAATTAAAAACCACACAGCAACTCACTTATTACACCAAGCATTAAAAGAAGTATTAGGAACACATGCTAACCAAGCAGGTTCATTAGTAGCTCCAGGTTACTTACGTTTTGACTTTAGTCATTTTGGACAAGTAACAGCTGAAGAATTAGCTGAAATGGAACGTATTGTAAATGAAAAAATTTGGGCAGCTTTAGACGTAGTGACTATTGAAACTACATTAGAAGAAGCGAAAAAATTAGGCGCAATGGCTTTATTCGGTGAAAAATATGGTAATAAAGTTCGTATGGTAAACATTGCAAACTGGTCTATTGAATTATGTGGTGGTGTTCACGTTTCAAATACTCAAGAAATTGGTCTATTCAAGATTATTTCTGAATCTGGTATTGGTGCGGGAGTTCGCCGTATTGAAGCTGTTACAAGTCAAGAAGCATTTGAGTTATTAGCTAAACATGAATTGTTATTAAAACAAATTGCAAGTGATGTTAAAGCAGTTCAATTAGATAGCACTCCAGAACGAGTTTCTCACTTACAACAAGAATTAAAAGAAGCGCAACATGAAATTGCTGCTTTAAAAGCTAAATTAATGAAATCTGAAGTAGCAGACTTATTCGAATCTGTTTCTACAGCAGGTAACTATTCATTTATTACAGTTCACTTACCAAACAAAGATATGAATGAATTACGTCAATTAGCGGATACTTGGAGACAAAAAGCAGCAAGCGATGTATTTGTAGTTGCTACAAATGAAGGTGAAAAAGCGAATTTATTAGCTGCAGTATCTAAAGATGCGAATGAAAAAGGAATTAAAGCAGGAGATATTATTAAAGCCATTGCTTCACATATCCAAGGTGGCGGTGGTGGCCGTCCAGATATGGCTCAAGCGGGTGGTAAAAATCCAGCAGGTATTCCAGCAGCGTTAAAAGCCGTAGAAGAATTCTTAGCTCAAGCTTAATAGTTTATAATGGAGTAGGATGTTATCCATTCTACTTCATTTTTTTAAGGAAAGTTTAATCTCTATCGAATTGATTGTAGTTTTATGAAAAATCTAGTAGAATGAAGATACAAAGAAATGAGGTGTTAATATGAGTTCAATGGATGAAACAGTTCTATTTAACTTTCATGATAAAGATGAAAAAACGGTACAAGAAACACTAACAATTGTTTATGATGCATTAAACGAAAAAGGTTATAGTGCAGTGAACCAAATTGTTGGGTACTTATTATCTGGAGATCCAGCTTATATTCCTCGACATCGAGATGCTAGAAATCTAGTAAGACGTCACGAGCGTGATGAAATTATCGAAGAATTAATCCGCCATTATATTCGTTCGACAGGTAGAGATTGTTAATGAGAGTAATGGGATTAGATGTCGGCAGTAAAACGGTTGGAGTTGCGATTAGTGACCCATTAGGTTGGACTGCTCAAGGTGTTGAAACGATTGCGATTAATGAAGCTGCAAGTGAATTTGGTTTTAACCGTGTGGTGGAATTGGTTAAAGAATACGAAGTTGAAAAGATTGTTATCGGTATGCCGAAAAACATGAATAATACAGCTGGACCAAGAGCAGAAGCTTCACAAAAGTATGGTAGAAGTTTAGAAAAACGATTAGAAATCCCAATTGTTTTTCACGATGAACGGTTAACAACTATGCAAGCAGAAAGAATGCTTGTTGAGGAGGCGAATGTTTCTCGTAAAAAGAGAAAAGAAGTCATTGATAAGTTAGCAGCCGTTATCATTTTACAAAATTATTTAGATTCAAATATCAAATAGAAAAGAGGAAACAAAATGACAGAACATACACATGAGCATGATGGACATGAACATATTACAATTATTGATGAAGAAGGAAATGAAGTCTTACACGAGGTATTATTTACTTTCGATTCAGAAGATTTTGGTAAATCATATGTTTTAGTATACCCAGCAGGAATTCCTGAAGGAGAAGAAGTTGAACTTCAAGCATTTTCATATGTTGAAGCTGAAGATGGTACTGAAGGCGACTTACTTCCTATCGAAACTGATGAAGAATGGGATATGATTGAGGAAGTTTTAAATACTTTCTTAGATGAAGAAGAAGAAGAATGATATGAGAAGACACCTGATAGGATGCTATTTGGTGTCTTCTTTCCTTTTATGGGGCGAAATTGGACTTGACTTGAGTAGCGGAGGACGGCAGTAGCCCTTCGGTCTCATGCCTAAATTTTGAGCCTAAGGTCTCGAAATTTCCTGTACTAGAAGCCGGTATGGCTTCTAGTACTAACGCTACGTCGTCAAGTCCATTTCGCTGGACGTGTGTTTATGAGAGGGCGTTTAAATGATTGGACTTTCCTGAAGTAGCAAGGACTCCAGCAGCTTCAGAAGCAAATCTCATGGCTAAAAATCGTGCCTCAGTCTCGATTTTTCCTGTAAATGTAGCTTTTTAAGCTACATTTACTTCTGCTACTGCAACAAGTCTATTCTTGTGGACGTGTGTATATGAGAGAGCGTTTGAATGATGGGTCTTGACTTGATGTAGCGAAGGACGCAAGCAGCCAGCTTTCCTGTCTGTGTTAAGTCTATTTTGCTTGTATAAGTCTCGTAGTTAGAATTTGTAACATAATTGTAGAACTCCTAGTCTTCAATTGTTATATGAATTCATGTATAATGACAACGAAGTTAAAAGGAGGAATTATATGTCACAAAAGGACCGTTTTAAAGTAGGCTTCAGTTATGAAAATGAAGAAATTAGAGCTATCCGAAAGAAAGAATCTAAATTAACACGAAATATTGTAAGATTATTTGCGTTGATACTTACAGTAGTTATTCTTGGTGGAGGAGCATATGGATATTATTATATTTCGAATGCTTTAAAACCAGTAGATACAAAACAAACTCAAACAGTTGAAGTAGAAATTCCAGCAGGCTCTTCGGTTAAACAAATTTCCAAAATTTTAGAAGACAATAAATTGATTCGTAATTCGAAAATTTTTAATTTTTATATTAAATTTAAAAATGTAGCTGGATTTAAAGCAGGATTTTATCAATTGTCTCCATCTATGGATATTGATCAAATTTTAGGAGAATTAGCAGACGGTGGTAAAGATAAATCTGCTAATGTTGCTAAAGTAGTCGTGCGTGAAGGTGAAACATTAACAGGAATTGCAGAAGAAGTAGAAAAATCTACGAAATATTCTAAAGAAGACTTTATGAATAAAGTACAGGAACAAGGATTTATTGACCAATTGGTACAAAAATTTCCTCGATTATTTAAAGATGCTCAAAAAGCTCAAAATGTTCGTTATTTCTTAGAAGGATATTTATTCCCTGCAACTTATGAGGCAGATGAAAATAAAACATTACAAATGATTATTGAAGAAATGGTTGCTAAAACAGACAGTGTCTTGTCGAAATATTATGCAAAAATTTCTCAAGGAGATTATAATGTTCATGAAATTTTAACGATGGCTTCTTTAGTAGAAAAAGAAGGTTATAAATTAGAAGACCGTCAAAAGATTGCAAGTGTATTTTACAATCGTATTAAAAAGAATATGATGTTACAAACAGATATTTCTGTACTATATGCTTTAGGAGAGCATAAAGAAGTGGTAACATTAAAAGATTTAGAAGTAAATTCTCCATATAATTTATACAAGTACAGAGGTTTGGGACCAGGACCGTTTAATAGTCCAAGTGAAGAAGCAATTTTAGCAGCTATTGATCCAGCTCAAACAGATTACGAATATTTTGTTGCAGATATTCAAACAAAAGAAGTTTATTTTGCAAAAACATATGATGAACACTTAGCATTAAAAGCCAAATACGTTGATAAGGAGTAACTTATGAAAAAGAAGCCGATTGTTATTGGAGTGACTGGTGGTTCTGGTAGTGGTAAAACTACTGTTAGTAGAAAAATTTTGGAACACTTTCCAGAATTAAGTATTGTAAAAATTGATCAAGACTTCTATTATAAAGATCAAAGTGATATGCCTTTTGAAGAACGTTTAAAAACGAACTATGACCATCCATTTGCGTTTGATACTGATTTGTTAATTGAACATATGAATAAATTAATCAATTTTGAATCCATTGATGAACCAGTTTATGACTATGAAAATCATACGAGAAGTAATCAAACCATTCATCAAGAACCAAAAGATGTTATCTTAATTGAGGGAATCTTAATTTTGGAAGATGAACGTTTACGTGATTTAATGGATATTAAAGTATATGTAGATACAGATGATGATATTCGAATTATTCGTCGTATTAAACGAGATATGGTTGAGCGTGGTAGAACGCTTGATTCTATTATTCATCAATATGTAACAGTTGTAAAACCGATGTATCATCAGTTTATTGAGCCAACTAAAAAATTCGCAGACATTATTATTCCTGAAGGTGGCTCCAATGTTGTAGCAATTGACTTAATGACAACGAAAATAGCATCTATTTTAAGTGATTTAACATAAATTTCTCAGAAATTTATAAATAAAGCTTGCAATCTTCTTCATAAAATGGTATGTTTTTACCACTGTCAAAACAGTAAAATGGAAAAGAGGGAGAAGCCAAATGACTGAGAAATTATATCCAATGACGCTTGAAGGAAAAGCAAAATTAGAAGCTGAATTGGAAGAATTAAAAGTAGTAAAACGTAAAGAAATTGTTGAGCGTATTAAAATTGCTCGTAGTTATGGCGACTTATCTGAAAATTCAGAGTACGAATCAGCTAAAGATGAACAAGCATTTGTTGAAGGAAGAATTACAACTCTTGAAAAAATGATTCGTTTTGCTGAAATTATTGATGATAATAATGTCGAAAAAGATGTCGTTTCTTTAGGACGTAAAATTACTTTTATTGAATTACCGGATGGTGAAGAAGAGTCTTATATAATTGTTGGTAGTGCAGAAGCAAATCCAATCGAAGGGAAAATTTCAAATGATTCTCCAATTGCTAAAGGAATCATTGGTAAGAAATTAAATGACGAAGTTGTCATCCAAACTCCTGGTGGAGATATGAAAGTAAGAATTACTAAAATTGAATCGGTATAAGAATTTTTTTATAAACTGTAAGAGAGGAGATTTCTCTTACAGTTTTTTGATTTTTATACAATATGTACTCTTTAGTCAAATGTGTTATAATCAACTTAATACTTAAGAGAAAGGTGAAAAATAATTGAAGAAATTTAAAAAGTATTTTGGAACTGTTTTATTATTATTATTAATAGGGATTGTTAAACCAGTAGAAGCAGAGAATGTGGATATTGTTGAATTAACGAAAAATGCAGGATATGAAGTAAATCCAGCTAATAAACCAAAAGCTTCTATTGTTGTAGATGCATATACAGGAAGAATTTTGTGGCAAGATAATATTGATGAAGTGCGTGACCCGGCTAGTATTAGTAAAGTTATGACAGTTTATTTAGTAATGGAGGCTATTGCTAATGGAGAATTATCAATTGATCAAAAAATTACAGCGACAAAAGAAGATCAAGCAATTTCAAACATTTATGCAATTAGTAACAATAAAATTGTGGAAGGTGTAGAGTATCCGATTGAAGAATTATTAAAAATGACACTTGTCCCATCTTCCAATGCTGCAACTTTAATGTTAGCGAATGCGATTACTAATGATTCAGCAAAATTTGTTGAAAAGATGAATGCTAAAGCTAAAGAATTGGGGATGAATCATACATATTTTAATAATGCATCTGGTGCAGTAGCAGAATTATTTCAGGGCTATTATAATCCAGAAGGTTATGATGCATCCAAACCAAATCAAACAACTGCTAGGGATTTAGCAATTTTAGCAATGGACATAATGAATCGTTTTCCAAAAGTGTTAGAATATACTAATTCTGCTGTTGTGAAAACAATGGAAGGTACTCCTTATGAAGAAAAATTTGATACATATAATTATTCTCTTCCTGGTGCGAAATATGGAATCGAAGGTGTAAATGGTTTGAAAACAGGATCAAGTGGTTATGGAGCATTTAACTATATTGCTACTTATGATAAAGATCAAATGAAACTAGTGGAGGTAGTACTTGGAGTAGGTGATTGGTCGAATCAGGATGGAGAATTTATTCGACATACATTTGGAAATGCAATTTTAAATTATGTATTAGAACACTTTTCTTATCGTACAATTTTATCAGCTGGAGAACATAATTTTGATGGTCACAAAATTACAACAAATAAAACTCTCTCGATGATTGTTGAAAAAGGAAAAATTCCTGAATGGCAAGTTGAAAATAAAAAGATTAATGTAAAATTATCTGGAGATTTCTTAAAAGATAATCAAAAGAATCCGAGTGTTGATGTTGTAGCAGAAAGTGGTTTTGCTGATTTACCAAAAGAACCTGAAAAAAGAAAACAAACACTTCAAGTATATATTGTTCAAAATGCTTTTGCATTTGCTGTAATTATTGGAGGATCAATTTTATTTATTTTAGTATTATTTGGAGAGAGTCGAGCTAAAAAGAGACGAAAACAAAAAAGAAAATAATATAAGGATAAATCGGAAAATATCTGATTAGAATCTGATAAAAATATATACGAATTACTAGACTTTAGGGGTATTTTGTGACAAAATACTCTCGAGGGGTGCTATAGCTCAGATGGATAGAGCAAACGTTTCCTAAACGTTAGGTCGGGGGTTCAAATCCCTTTAGCACCGTAATGATGATTATTTAATACAAAAATGGGGATTTAGAAAAGAATAGTTTGATCAAGAAACGACAGGAATTGGAGAGTAATGACTCTTCATTCTGAATATATTTTGTATGGGTGATAGCTATGTATGCGATGAATCGTCAGTTAAAATCATTGAAATTGTTTATAGAAATCATAGAAAAAGGTCATAGTATCGAATTTGAATTTAATGGAAATCTCTATCGGTTTTCACATATTAATGATGAATATGTATTAATTAATTACACGACTAAAAATGAGTTACATTTCAAGACAATTGAAGAAGTGATGGAAGCCGAATCTAATGGATTGAATTTCCAAAAGATTTGGAAAAAATTAAAAATTCTGTCTATACGATAGTCATCAGTTTAGTCTAATTTAAAACTATACTATTATTGTGTTGGGTATTAGTAATACAGTATTAAATAGAATAATCATCATTTTGTTAGCCTGATTCTTCAAATGGGTAGTGGGGATGAAGCTGATTACATTAAGTGGATTGATAACTTTTATGTTGTCATCCACTTTTTTATTTTAAAATTTCTTATACATTTTAGTGTTGCTATTTAAAGATGATGGGTGTAAACTATCCTTAGTTCACAAAGATAGAAAGTGGTGATTACATGAACGTTCAAGAATTAGATATTCTGAACGCAATTCGAAAGAATCCTAAGGTGAATCAACGAGAAATTGCAAATCAATCAGGATATTCATTAGGATTTGTTAATCGTGTAGTAAAAGAATTACAGGAAGAAAAATGGCTTTCTCCTACTGGAGAATTAAGTAAAAAGGCTAAAACATTTATAAAAGAAAATCAACCACAGCGCGCGATTATTTTAGCAGCGGGATTTGGGATGCGCATGGTTCCAATTAATACGGAAATTCCTAAAGGATTAATGGAAGTAAAGGGAGAAGTATTAATTGAAAGAATGATTCGTCATCTTCATGAAGTAGGCATCACAGATATTCAAGTAGTAGTTGGCTTTATGAAAGAAAGATATGAATATTTAATTGATGAATTCCAAGTAAAATTAGTCGTAAATTCTGAATACCAAGTAAAAAATAATTTACATTCATTAAGTAAGGTAAAATCATCATTAGACAAAACGTATATTATTCCATGTGATATTTGGTCTGAAGAAAATCCGTTTAGTGATTTTGAACCATATTCATGGTATATGGTTAGCGAAGTAATGTCTATTGAAAGTAACGTTCGTGTGAATCGTAAAAGAGAATTAGTGATGGTTGATGAAACTGAGGAAGGTAACCAAATGATTGGTCTATCTTATGTAATGGGAGAAGAAGCTACTCTTGTTCAAGATAAATTACAAGAATTTTCAAAGAAACCTTCTTATGATCATGAATTTTGGGAATGTACTTTACAAGATAAAAATAAATGGATTATTCCTTCTAAAGTGGTGAACTCAAAACAATTGATTGAGATTAATACATATGAACAACTGCGTGAAATAGATGGAAATTCTACTAATTTACAAACAGATGCCATTTCAATTATTCAAGATTGTTTTAATGTTGAAGTAGACGAAATTAAAAATATTACCGTTTTGAAAAAAGGAATGACAAATCGTTCATTCTTATTCGAATGTCATAATCAAAAATATATTATGCGAATTCCTGGTGAAGGAACTGATCATTTAATTAATAGAAAAGAAGAAGCAGATGTTTACCAAGCATTAGAAAATCGACAAATTAGTGATGATGTTTTATACATGAATCCTGATAATGGCTATAAAATTACAGCTTATTTAGAAGATGCTACGAACTGTGATGCAGGAAACTGGGATGAAGTAGAAGCCTGTATGATTAAATTAAGAGAATTTCATGAATTACATTTAAAAGTAGACCATCGTTTTGATATTTTTGGTCAAATTGATTTTTATGAAAGTTTATGGAATGGTGAAAAATCTTATTTTAAAGATTACGAAAAAACAAAAGCAGCTATTTTTGAATTAAAAAAATGGATTGATACATTAGAGAAAAATGAAACTCTTGTTCATATTGATGCTGTTCCAGATAACTTCTTATTTACAAAAGAGGGCATTCGAATTATTGACTGGGAATATGCGGGAATGCAAGATCCTCATGTTGATATTGCAATGTTTTGTATTTATTCTTTGTATTCCAAAGAACAAGTGGATCAATTAATTGATTTATACTTCAAAGGAGAAGTTTCTCCAATCATTCGTACTAAAATTTATGCGTATATTGCAAGTGCAGGATTATTATGGAGTAATTGGTGCGAATATAAGAGAAGTTTAGGGATTGATTTTGGGGAATATTCATTATGTCAGTATCGTTATGCAAAAGAATATTCTAAATTAGTGTTATCTATATTAGAGGCACTATGAAAAGAGGAGAATTATGACAAATACAATTAAAAGAGCCATTTTAATGGCTGCAGGTCAAGGAACAAGAATGAGACCTATTACAAACCATACTCCAAAACCGCTTGTAAAAGTAAATGGAGTTCGAATGATTGATACGGTTATTCAGGCACTACATAAGAATGGAATTACGGAAATTTATGTAGTAGTTGGATATTTAAAAGAACAATTTTATTCATTAGAGCAAGAATATCCAGGATTAAAAATTATTGAAAATCCGTATTATGACACGTGTAATAATATTTCTTCACTGTATGTAGCAAGACAATATTTAGAAGATGTAGTTATTTTAGATAGTGATCAATTGATTTATAATCCAAAGATTCTTCATGCTGACTTTACTCATTCAGGATATAACTGTGTGTGGACTGAGGAGCATACAGATGAATGGTTAATGACAGTCGATGAACAGGAAAAAGTTACTCATTGTTCACGAACTGGTGGAGAAAAAGGATGGCAATTATATAGCATTTCTCGTTGGAATAAAGAAGATGGACAGCGTTTAGCGCATCATTTAGAACAAGAATTTGATGCGAAACAAAATCGTCAAATTTATTGGGATGATGTAGCAATGTTTTGTTATCCAGAAGAATATGAATTAGGAATTTATCCAATGGAGAAAACGGATATTGTTGAAATTGATAATTTAGAAGAATTATTAGAGCTAGATTCCAGTTATCAAGGTGTCTTAGCTGAAGGTGAGGAAGTTTAAAATGAAAAAAAGATTACATCAAGAAATTGACTGGGTATCTACCATTATACCTTTATTAGGGGTTCTATTTTTAGGGGTACTGTTTTTAGTGATTCCAGAACAATCATCACTCATTCTAGGAGGTATTCGTACTTGGCTAGGAGATCAATTTAGTATTTATTATGCTTTCTTAGGAGTGGGAATTTTTAGTTGTAGTATGTATGTAGCTTTTTCAAAATATGGTTCTATTGTATTAGGAAAAGGAGAAAAGCCTGAATATACTTCTTTCCAATGGGGTGTGATGATTTTTACTTCTACAATGGCTGCGGATATTTTGTTCTATTCTTTATGTGAGTGGGCACTATATGCAAATGAAGATTATGTGGCTCAATTAGGTGGCATTCAAAGATGGGCTCCTACGTTTCCATTATTTCACTGGGGACCAATTGCTTGGGGATTTTATATTATGTTAGCTGTTGCATTTGGTTTCATGTTACATGTGCGTAAAGTAGAAAAACAAAAATTCTCTGAAGCATGTCGTCCTATTTTAAAAGATAAAGTAGATGGATGGATGGGGAAAGTCATTGATTTAATTGCGATTTTTGCGTTAATTGCTGGAACTGCAACAACGTTCTCATTAGCAACTCCTTTATTATCAGCAGCAATGGGCCATGTTTTTGGATTTGAAAACTCAACTGGTGCAACCATTGTAATTTTATTATTAATTGCTTTAGTTTATACTTCAACAGTGTTATTAGGAATGGAAGCTGTTTCTAAATTAGCCACTTACTGCTCATATTTATTCTTTGCTTTATTAGCCTATTTCTTATTTGCAGGTGGAGAAACAGTTTATATTTTAGAAACTGGGTTTAGTTCTATTGGGAATTTAGCGCAAAACTTTATTGGATTATCAACTTGGTTAGATCCATTACGTGAAACATCATTCCCTCAAAAATGGACGATTTATTATTGGGCTTATTGGATGGTTTGGTGTGTAGCAACTCCTTTCTTCATTGGTAGTATTAGTAAAGGTCGTACGATTAAGCAAACCATTTTAGGAGCTTATTCTTGGGGGATTGCTGGAACATTCACTTCATTTATTATTTTAGGAAACTATGGTTTAGCACAACAATTAAAACATGGTTTAGATATTTCTAGCGGTTTAGTTACAGATAACCCAGATTATGCTGGTATCATTTTGAAAATTTTTGATACAATGCCTTTAAGTCAGTTAGGATTGATTTTATTAGCAGTGACAATGGTTGCTTTTTATGCAACAACATTTGATGCATTGACTTTAGTTATTTCTGCATATTCTTATAAGACTTTAGAAGATACACATGATTCTGATAAGCGTGTTCGTATGTTTTGGGCAGTAGTGTTTATTATTTTACCAATTGCATTAATTTTCTCAGAAAATTCAATGTATAATTTACAATCTGTTGCGATTATTGCAGCATTCCCAATAGGGTTAATTATTATTTTAATTGTGGCAAGTTTCTTAAAAGATTTGAAAGCTTACGAAAAAGAAGTAAAATAAAATATTTGAATAGACTCTTTTTAACATAGTAGCATTAGGACGCCAGCAAACCTTCGGTTTCATGGCTAAAAAAATCGAGACATCGTCTCGATTTTTTATTTTTATTTTGGCTTTTATGATTTCTGTGTTAGAATAGGAATGCTAAATAAGTAAAGGAGGGAAAGCGATGACAAATGATTTATCTACTATTATTCAAGCTATCGTAACGGATGAAAATGATAAAGCGTACTTTGTTCAAAAACAAGGTGAAACGTATCGTGTTTCAAAAAATCCCGATGTAACATTAGCCATCGGAGATGTCGTAACAGGCTTTGTATATGAAAATAGTGATCGTAAGAAAATCATGACCCTTGATATTCCAGAAGTAACTAATGAAACTTATGGATGGGCAACGGTTACTCAAGTGAGAAAAGATTTAGGCGTATTCGTATCGATTGGATTACCGGATAAAGATATGGTTGTTTCATTAGATGAATTACCAAACTTAAAAGAATTATGGCCGAAGAAAAATAATCGATTATATGTAACATTAATTAAAGATAAGAAAAATCGGACTTGGGCAACAATGGGAGATGGAACAGAGTTAAAAGCCAAATCCATTAGAGCCAATCATACATTAAAAAATAAAGATGTATCAGCTACTGTAACGAATGTTAAATTAGTAGGAACATTCTTAATGACAGAAGAAGGGTATCGATGCTTCTTACATCCAAGTGAGCGCTTATATGAACCAACTCTTGGGGAATTAGTCAATGTTCGAGTAATTGGTGTTCGACCAGATGGTGTGTTAAATGTATCCATGAGACCAAGAGCGTATGAAGCAATTGGGGATGATGCAGAGATGATTTTAACAATGTTAAGAAATCGTCCAACGCATACATTACCGTATTGGGATAAAACAGATCCAACGATTATTAAAGAAATTTTTGGAATTAGTAAGGGACAATTCAAACGCGCAATTGGTTCTTTATTAAAAGCGAAAAAGATTACACAATCAGAAGGATTTATTCAATTAGTAGAAGAAAAATAAGGATTGAAATGGAGGGATAGGACTGTGTTAACAATGGAAGGCATCAAAAAGAAATTGCAAGAAGAGGGATTTAAGCTAACTCCTCAAAGACAAGCTACGGTTGCAATTTTATTAGAAAAAGAAGATGACCATCTGAGTGCTGAAGCTATATATATGCTCGTTAAACGGAAATATCCTGATATTGGATTAGCAACAGTCTATCGAACTTTAGAAATATTAACAGATTTAAATATTACTTATCGAGTTGTGTTCGATGATGGATTAGCTCGTTATGATTTAAAACGAGATGAATCCAATCGTTTCCACCATCACTTACTATGTAATAAATGTGGAAATATCGAAGAAATTCATGAAAATTTATTAGGTGAAGTGGAAAAAGTAGTTGAAGAACGATTTCATTTTAAAGTAGAAGATCATCGTTTAACTTTCCATGGCATTTGTCAAAAATGTAGAGAAGGTGAAACTCATGCAACGTAATTTGGATTATTTTGTGGATTCATTAGCAATTCAAGGATTATCTCAAAATACAGTGATGAGTTATCAGAGGGATTTAATGAAATTTCACCAGTTTTTGAAAGAACAACAGATTCAGGATTGGAAAGAAGTCGATTATTCTTTGATTGTGTTATTTTTACAATCTTTAAAACAGGATGGTTATGCGACAAGTTCTACTAGTAGAATGATTAGTTGCTTAAAAAAATTCTTTAAATTTTTACAGCAAGAACAATTGGTTGAAACAAATCCAGTACAACCACTGAAAGTTCCTAAAAAGAGTAAGACGTTACCAAAAGCATTAACGGTTGATGAAGTGACACAAGTATTAAATTCCTGTGATACTTCAACCGTATTAGGGTTAAGAGATAAAGCCATGTTAGAACTCCTTTATGCAACTGGAATGCGTGTTAGTGAGTTAATTACTTTAAAACTTAGTGACTTGCATTTAGAATTAGGATTTCTTCAAACGATTGGTAAAGGAAATAAACAAAGAATTATTCCTATTGGACAAGCAGCTACTAATTGGGTTCAGCATTATTTAACTTATGCAAGAGTGGTGTTAGAGCAGGAATCAAATCCAGTGGAATATTTGTTTTTAAATCACCGTGGAAATGGATTTACTAGACAAGGATTTTGGAAAAATTTAAAGAAAATTGTTCAAGAAGCAGGCGTTCATAAAGAAGTAAGTCCCCATACATTGCGTCATTCTTTTGCAACGCATATTTTAGAAGCAGGGGCTGATTTGAGAATTGTACAAGAATTATTAGGACATAGTGATATTAGTACAACTCAAATTTATACACACTTAACAAATGAACGAATGAAGGAAATTTATCAACAAGCGCACCCTCGTGCGAAAAAATAAAATTTATACTAGAAAGAAGAATGTCAGATGAAATTTAAAAGAATTCACGTAATTGTAATGGACTCAGTAGGGATTGGAGAAGCACCTGATGCTGCTGCATTTAATGATGCAGGTTCTCATACATTAGGACATATTTCAGAACGAGTTGGTTTAAATGTTCCAAATATGCAAGCATATGGATTAGGAAATATTGCACCATTAAAAACTGTACCACCAGTAGAAAATCCTAAAGGAAGTTACACTAAATTAGAAGAAGTTTCTGTAGGAAAAGATACAATGACAGGTCACTGGGAATTAATGGGATTAAATATTAAAACGCCATTTAGAGTATTCCCTGATGGATTCCCTCAAGATTTATTAGACAAAATTACAGAGTTTTCAGGAAGAAACATTGTTTGTAATAAACCATATAGTGGAACAGCTGTTATTGATGATTTTGGTCAACATCAAATGGAAACAGGCGATTTAATTGTTTATACAAGTGCTGACCCAGTATTACAAATTGCAGCTCATGAAGAAGTTATTCCTTTAGAAGAATTATATCGTATTTGTGAATATACAAGAGAAATTACAAAAGATGATCCATATATGATTGGTCGTATTATTGCTCGTCCATATGTAGGAACCCCTGGTAACTTCCAACGTACTTCAAATCGTCATGACTATGCATTAAGTCCATTTGGTCAAACAACATTAGATTTCTTAAAAGAAAAAGGGTTTGATGTTATTGCGATTGGTAAAATTAATGACATCTTTAACGGTCAAGGAATTACTGAATTTGTTCGTACGAAAAACAATATGGATGGTGTCGATAAATTAGTAGATATCTTGAAAAAAGATTTCACTGGAATGAGTTTCTTAAACTTAGTAGACTTCGATGCTGCTTATGGACACCGTAGAGATACTGTTGGATATGGGAATGCATTAGAAGAATTCGATGCACGTATTCCAGAAATTTTAGAGCATATGCATGAAGATGACTTATTAATTATTACAGCTGACCATGGTAATGACCCAACATTCCCAGGAACTGACCATACTCGTGAGTATATTCCAGTGTTAGCAATTAGCAAATCTCTTCAACATCCAACACGCTTAACTCAAGGACATTTTTCAGATATTGCTGAAACAATTTCTGAAAACTTTGGCGTATCTTCAACTGGAAACGGACAAAGTTTCTTAAGTGAATTACAATAATATAATTGTGGAAATTCAATGAGTTCCATTATTGGATTTCCACTTCTTTTTTAAATCATCTAAAAAAAGAGAGGACAGAGTAGCATGGCTTTATATGATCAATTACTACATTTAGAACAAACAAAACGATTTTTACAAAACAATGGAGTTCAAAACATTGATTTTGGACTAATTTTAGGTTCAGGATTAGGAGAATTAGCAACAGAAGTAGAAAATCCAATTATCTTCAATTACAAAGATATTCCACACTTCCCAGTATCTACAGTAGTAGGTCACGCTGGTCGTTTAGTATACGGCGAATTATGTGGTAAAAAAGTTTTAATTATGGATGGACGTTTTCACTTTTATGAAGGATATCCAATGGAAACAGTTACGTTCCCAATTCGTTTAATGAAATTATTAGAAGTTGAAACAATGATTGTGACAAACTCTGCAGGAGGAAGCAATCCAAACTTCAAACCAGGAGACTTAATGTTAATTACAGACCATATTAATATTACAGGTACAAATCCATTAATTGGAGCAAATGATGATCGCTTTGGACCTCGTTTCCCTGATATGTCACATGCTTATCATGTCTATGGACAAGAAGTTGTTCGTAAAGCAGCTAAAGAAGTAGGAGTACAATTACAAGAAGGTGTTTATACAGGTTTATCTGGTCCAACTTATGAAACACCGGCGGAAGTTCGTATGGTACAAGTATTAGGTGGAGATGCAGTTGGTATGTCAACGGTTCCGGAAGTGATTGTTGCAAACCATTCAGGAATTAAAGTGATTGGTATTTCTTGTATTACAAACTTAGCAGCAGGATTACAAGCAAACTTAAACCATGAGGAAGTTGTAGAAACAACTCAACGTGTAAAAGAATCATTTAAAGGTTTAGTTCGTAAAGTTATTGAAATTTATTAATTAGAATAGGAGTAGAGAAAGTGGATGCGTTAACGCTACGAATTGGGGAATTTGAAGGCCCAATGGATTTGTTATTACATTTAATTAAAGAGATGAAAATTGATATTTATAACATTCCAATGGTGGAATTAACGCATCAATATTTATCCTATATTCATTCCATGCAAGAAATGGAATTAGAAGTAGCTAGCGAGTATTTATTAATGGCAGCAACTTTATTAGAGATTAAAGCAAGAATGCTTTTACCGAAACCAAAAGTGGAAATTGATGAAGTTGAGATAGAAGAAGATCCTAGGGATGAGTTAGTTGAGAAATTAATGGAATATAAGCAATTCCAAGAAGGTGCTAAAAAATTGGAAGAACTTTCTTTTCAAAGAGGCATGCATTATGGAAAAGAAGCTAGTGATTTATCTGCTCTTCAAGAAATTATTCCATTACAAGAAGGTCAAGTAACGACACAAGATTTATGGAATGCATTAAAGAAAATCGCAAGAAGAAATCTTGATAAAATGCCTCTACAAGCAAATATTCAACATGAAACACATACGGTAGAGGAAATGATGGATTCGATTTTAACAAAAATTCAAGAAAATCCTCAAAAAAGTATTCGATTTGATAAATGTTTTCCTTCGTTTCATCGTCATGCCATTGTAACAACATTTTTGGCGATGTTACAATTAGTACGGGAACATAAAATTCGTTTGGTACAACATGTGCCTTATGAAGATATTGTTTTAGAAACTTGCGATAAAGGTGGTGCATTTAGTGAATAATTATTTAGCAGCAACTCAAGCTTTATTATTTGTAGCAGGAGATGATGGCTTAACACTAGAAGAAATTAGTTATGTCGTTGGCATTGATAAAACGGCAGTTCGTCAACTATTGGAAGAATTAATGGAACAATTGAAAGATGAAACAAGCGGTTTAGAATTGATTTTAACGGCGCAACGATATAAATTTGTAACGAAAGCATCGTTAAAACCCTATCTTGAAAAATATGCTGTTTCCCCATTTTCTTCTCAATTATCTAGTGCAGCTCTTGAAACATTGGCCATTATTGCTTATAAACAACCAATCACAAGATTAGAAGTTGAAAGTATACGTGGTGTTCAATGTAGTGGAGCGATTCAAAAATTATTGTTAAGAGATTTAATTGAAGAAGCAGGTCGAATGGATAGTCCAGGTCGTCCAAAATTATATCGTACGACTACTTATTTTATGGATTATTTCGGATTAGAAACATTAGATCAATTGCCAGATGTTGAGTCATTACTAGAATTAAATCAAGAAGAAAGTAAGCAATTATTTAAAAATAATGAAGACTTGTTTGCAGAATTAGAACAAATGCATCAAGATGAAGAAACCATTTCGTAAGGGAAGAAGGAGTATCTAGTGGAAAGATTACAAAAAGTCATGGCACATGCCGGAATTGCATCTCGTAGAAAATGTGAAGCATTTATTGAAGAAGGTCGTGTTAAAGTAAATGGCACAGTTGTGAGAGAATTGGGATATAAAGTGTCTCAATCGGATAAAATTGAAGTAGATGGCATTCCGATTTATAAAGAAGAACCAGTTTACTTTATGTTTTATAAACCCAAATCTGTATTATCCAGTGTAACAGATGATAGAGGACGTACCGTTATTAGTGATTATTTTAAAGATATTCCACAACGTGTCTATCCAGTAGGAAGATTAGACTATGATACAACAGGATTAATTTTATTAACGAATGATGGTGAATTTGCGAATTTAATGACGCATCCAAAACATCATGTTGAAAAGAAATATATTGCTAAAGTAAAAGGTGTTCCAACACCACGCCATATGAGACAATTGGAAAGAGGTATTTGGATTGATGGCAAGAAAACTTCTAAAGCAGTTGCCAGAATTTTATCTGTTGATACTGAAAAAAATACAGGAATTGTTTCTTTAACGATTCACGAAGGTTGGAATCACCAAGTGAAGAAAATGTTTGAAGCGGTAGAATTACCCGTTCAAAAATTAAAACGTGAAGAATTCGGATTTTTAACATTAGAAAATTTAAGACCGGGAGATTATCGTGAACTTCGAGCTTTTGAAGTTCAAAAATTGATTCGTTTAGCAAAAAATGAGATTTAATTGACTTTTCTGAAGTAGTTATGAATGCCTATAGCCAGTATTTGCTGGTTATGGGCAAACTACTAGGTAAAGTCATTTTTTGTTTTTCATACTAATCAATCACTGAATTATGTTATAATGTCTTTGAGGAATTTTCACTGAAATGAGGAAAAATATGACGATTACAATTCAAACGACATCACAAGAAGAAACAATGAAAATAGGAGAATTATTAGCAAAAGATGCCTTTTCTAACAGTACCATCATTTTGTCTGGAGATTTAGGAGCTGGTAAAACGACGTTTACAAAAGGATTTGCTTTAGGTTTAGGCATTACACGTGTCATTAAAAGTCCAACCTATACTCTGATTCGTGAATATACTAAAGGTCGCTTACCTTTATTTCATATGGATATGTATCGTATTGAAGAAAGTGGAGGAGCGAGTGAAATTGGTTTAGAGGAGTATTTTCATCGTGAAGGTGTCGTAATGGTTGAATGGGCAAATTTTATCGAAGAAGAATTACCTATGAATCGATTAATTATTTCTATCGAACAAACTTCTCTTACTACTCGTACCATTACACTTGATGCTATAGGAGAAGAATACGAAAAATGGTTGAATCAATTTGAGGGTTGGTGGATAAATGAAAGAGAAAGTTGAATTAGAAATTGAAGTAGTGTCTGTAGAAGATGCAGAAGCTTTAATTGAATATACAAAAAAAGTTGGAAAAGAAACAGATTTTTTAAGTTTTGGTGAAGAAGGATTAGAGTTAACTATCCAACAAGAAGAATTATATATTCAATCTGTTTTAGAAAGCGATAATCAAATGATGCTACTTGCTAAATTAGGACAAGAAATTATTGCAGTTGCTTCAATTGGTGGAAATTCAAAAGAAAAATTTCAACATGTTGGTGAACTAGGCATTAGTATTTTAAAAGAATATTGGGGTCAAGGATTAGGAAGTGCCTTAATGGAAGAATTACTTTCATGGGCAAAAGACTATTCACCTCTTGAAAAAATTAAATTAGCTGTCGTAAAAGAAAATATTGCAGCTATAGCCTTATATAAAAAATTTGGATTTGAAGTAGTAACGATTGAAGAAAAAGAAATGAAAGTAAATGGTCAATATTATGATGTCATTCAAATGGCCTATTTTTTAGAAAAGGAGTAATACATGAAAGTCGGAATTATTGCAGCGATGGAAGAGGAAAAACGTCTTCTATCTGAAGAAATGACAATTGAAAATGAAGTAAAAATTGCAGGATGGACATTTTTAGAAGGACGTTTAAATGGCGTATCGATTGTATTAGTACAATCTGGTATTGGTAAAGTAATGTCTAGTGTAACAGCTGCTTTATTAATTCACCATTTTAATGTGACACTAGTCATTAATACAGGATCCGCGGGTGGATTTGGAACAGAAATGAATATTGGAGATATTGTTGTTGCTACTGAATTAGCATACAGTGATGCAGATGTTACAGCCTTTCAATATGAATATGGACAAATGCCAGGGATGCCTGCACGTTTCCAAGCTCAAGTGATTGAAGATGACGTGATTAAAGAAATTCAATCTGAATTGAATTTATCTGTATTTAAAGGATTAGTAGTATCAGCAGATAGTTTTATTCATCGTGAAGATCAACGATTATTAATTTTAAAACATTTCCCAGATGTTTTAGCAACTGAAATGGAAGGAGCCTCTATTGCACAAGCTTGTTATGCATTAGAAACTCCAGTCATTGTTGTCAGAGCCATCTCGGACATGCCACAAAAAGGAACATCAGCAGTTGATTTTGATACATTTATTGTTGAAGCAGGTCGTAAATCAGCGTTGATTGTTCATCAATTATTACATCATTTAAAAGAAGATTAATGATTAGGGGGAGTTCTCATGTTAAATATTGGAGTTGTTGGGATTGGTGCGATTGCACAAAAAGCTTATTTACCAGTGATGCGTTCAATTGGAAATGTAAAATGGTATATGTGTACAAGAAATGTAGAGGTTTTACAGCGAGAGTCAAAATTATTAGGGCGTTGTATTCCATGTAATAGTGTCGAAGAATTATTACAGTTTGATTTAGATGGGGTCATGATTCATGTCTCAACGGATGTTCATGTTGAAGTAGCCAAGCAATTTTTAGAAAAAGGAATTCCTGTATATTTAGATAAACCAATTGCTCCTAGTTATGAAGAAACGCTTGAATTATATCGATTAGCAAAAGAAAACAAAACCTTCTTAACTGCGGGATTTAATCGTCGCTTTGCTCCAAAAGTAGTGGAAATGAAGAATGTTACTCATAAGAAGAGAATTATTGCAGAAAAAAATTGTATAATTCCAAGTTTTGATAATAGAACTCGTATTTTTGATGTTTTTATTCATCCATTGGATACAGCATTATTTTTAATGGATGAAAAACCTAAACGTGGATCATTCTATTATAAGAAAAATCGTAGTGTTATTGAACAATGTACGATTTATTTAGAAAATGAAGAACAATCAGCAATTGTGATGATGAATACAGAATCAGGAGCTAATCTTGAAAGAATTGAAATTCAAGCAGATACAGGTACTTTTTCATTACAGAATTTAACGGATTTAACAATATATCAAGGTGGAGAAGAAATTAAAGATCATTTTTCATCATGGGATTCTACTTTATATAAGAGAGGATTTGAGAGTATTGTTCATTCCTTTATTATTGCTGTTCAAACCAATGGTGAAAATCCAGTTTCTCCTATTTCAAGCTTATTAAGTCATTTTATTTGTGAGAGATTAGCACATGCAAAAGCATCTGAAGGCTTTTTATCATTTGACGTAGAAACTGATGAATAGTATCATAAAAAAGATATTGCATAAATAGGAGAGAAGAAGATGAAAGAATGGTGGAAAGAGCAATTTCCAGAAGTGAAAGTATGCTTCCATGAACCTTTAAAAAAATATACTTATACAAAAACAGGTGGAGAAGCAGAATGTTTAATTTTTCCAAAAGATAAATATGAAACTGCAAAAATCATTAAAGCTTTACAAGAAAAACAAATTCCCATTACGGTATTAGGAAATGCTAGTAATGTCATTGTTAGAGATGGTGGCATAAAAGGAGCTGTTATTTTATTAAATGAAATGACTGCTACGAAAGTAATGGGCAATAAAATTTTAGCGGAAGCTGGCGTGTCTTTAATTGAAGTGACTAAATGTGCATTAGAACAATCTTTAACAGGATTAGAATTTGCATGTGGAATCCCAGGAAGTGTTGGCGGAGCTATGTATATGAATGCAGGTGCTTATGGTGGAGAAGTTTGCGAAGTGGTTGAATATGTTGATGTTGTGACTCGTACAGGTGAAATTAGACGTTTAACGAATGAAGAATTAGAGTTTTCGTATCGCCATAGTGCTTTACAAGAAAGTGGGGATTTAGTCATTGATGTCTGCTTTAATCTAAGTTCAGGGCATAAGGAAACGATTCAAGCTAAAATGGAAGAATTAACTCATTTACGTGAAAGTAAACAGCCATTAGAGTATCCTTCTTGTGGGAGTGTTTTTAAACGTCCAGAAGGTCATTTTACTGGAAAGTTAATTCAAGATGCAGGACTTCAAGGATTTCAAATTGGTGGAGCTCAAGTGTCTAAAAAACATGCTGGATTTATTGTAAACATTGACCATGCAACAGCTACGGATTATTTGGCAGTTATTCGCCATGTTCAAGATGTAGTATTTGAACAATTCCAAGTAGCACTTGAACCAGAAGTGAAAATTATTGGTGAAGAGTCAAAATAGAGGAGAAAAATGATGAAAGAGAACAAATTCTTAAAAACAGGTCTTCTCCATGTAGTTTCATTAATAGTTTTAGTTTTAAGTTATCACTATGTTGGAATTACTTTGCCTATTTTTACTGGAGTAGATATTAACTTCTTTTATATTTTACTAGCGATTGTAGCTGGATTAGCAGGTTCGTTATTTGCTGCAATTGTTGGTGTAGCAACGATTTTGATTGATTTATTATTAGGGACGACTGAGCAGTGGATTGCGATTGCGATTTCTGTGGGATTGCTTGGATATGTTTTTGGTTTGGGCATTCGTCGTAAGTCGTTTTTAGCGGGTACTTTTTCTCGTCATGATGCTTTGCGTTTTAATGTGATTCAAGTAGTTGCGAATGTGATTATTTTTGGTTTAATTTTACCGACGTTAGAGGTCTTTTTCTATCAGGCTTCTACGGCAGTTGTTTTTATTAATGGTTGGATTTTTAGTATGATTAATTCGATTCTGATTGCCATTTTCGCAACAGCTTTGTTTAAATTGATTGCTAATCGTGTGAAAGAAAAAGCGTAAATATAACATATAAAGAATACAAAAAATAATTCTAAGTAAATAAAGCCTACCAAAAAGTTGCTTTAGTTTAGCTAGGACGCCAGCAGCTTCGCTATGCGAATCTCATGGCTAAAATTTGAGCCTAAGGTCTCAAATTTTCCAACAGTGATAGAAATACTTCCCAGTATTTCTATCACTCAAGCTAAAAAAGCAACTTTTTGGTAGGCTTTATTCTATTACGTTGAAGACTTTTTGTAGCTAAAATGATAGGAATGGAAATAGCGTTTAAATTACAAATTAGAACTTATGACCGAAAAAGAAATTTATATATGAGGCGTTTATGTCTTAGTTTACGAAAAAATATTTATTTTTAAATCCGTTAAAGAACATAACGTAAGAAAACGAAATAACATCAATAAAGAAATAAAAAATAATTTTTTGTAGCTGTAGTGATTCTATCACAAAGGAAAATTTGAGACCGAGGCTCAAATTTTAGCCATGAGACCGTCAGGTCTGCTGGCGTCCTAGCTACACTAAAAATTATTTTTTATTTCTTTATTCTACGTCCAAACTTTTTCTCTTGCTTATTGTTAGAAATCGTGATTGAATAAAAGACAAGTAGATTTAATTAAGAAATGGAGGTCATTTCATGACAAAAGAATTTAACAGTTTTACACTCGTAGAACAAAAACCATTACCAGATATCCGTTGCGATTACTATTTATACAAACATGACAAAACAGGTGCACAAGTTATGTATTTAAAAACAGACGACGATAACAAAGCATTCTCCATCGCATTCCGCACACCACCATATGACGACAACGGAATTGCGCATATTATCGAACACTCCGTATTAAACGGATCAAAAAAATACCCAACAAAAGAACCATTCGTAGAATTATTAAAAGGATCCCTACAAACATTTTTAAACGCATGGACATTTTCTGATAAAACAATGTATCCAGTAGCTTCAAGAAATCAAAAAGATTTTGAGAATTTAATGGACGTTTATTTAGATGCAGTATTTTATCCAAATCTTTTATCGAATCCACAAATTTTAATGCAAGAAGGATGGCATTATCATTTAGAAAATAAAGAAGATGAATTAACTTATAAAGGCGTTGTTTATAATGAAATGAAGGGAGCATTTTCTCAACCAGAATCAGAATTAAATCGTCTAGTTGAACCAACCTTATTCCCAGATACATTTTATCGCCATGTTTCAGGAGGAATGCCAGCTTCAATTCCGACTCTAACGCAAGAAAAATTCATTAATTTCCATCAAACTTACTATCATCCAAGTAACGCTCGAGTAACTTTATATGGAAATTTAAATTTATCGAAAGCAATGGAACAATTATCAGAATACTTTGATGCTTTTGAAGCAAAAGAAATTCCATTTGAAGGATACAAACAAGAACCATTTACAAGTGTCAAGGAATTAACAAGTACGTATTCTGTTTCTAAAGGCGACTCAACTGAGAATAAAACATTGTTAGAATATGCTTGGGCTACAGGAACGAGTACAAATGGAGAAGAAGGTATTGCTTTAAGTATTTTAGATGAATTGTTATTAGGTAGTAATACAGCTCCATTGAAGAAAGCATTATTAAAAGCAAATATTGGTAGTGATGTTATGGGTGGATATTCTGCTTATACGTATTCTCCAACATTTGAAGTTGTTTTAAAAGATACAGATGCTGATAAAAAAGAGCAATTTGTTCAAATTATTCAACAGGAATTACAACGTTTAGTCAAAGAAGGAATTTCTAGAAAAGCGATTCAAGCTGCTTTAAATAAAACAGCTTTCCGTTATAAAGAATTAACAGCTTTAGAAGGTAGTACACCAAAAGGTGTGATGTATGGAATGAATGCTTTAACAAGTTGGTTATATGATGGAAGCCCATATGTATCATTTGAATACCAACAACATTTAGATGCCATTCAAGCTAAAGTTGAAGATGGATATTTTGAAAATATCATTCAAAAATATTTATTAGACAATACTCATGCTGCTATTATTACTTTAAAACCAGAACCAGGTTTATTAGAAGAAAAAGAAGCAGAATTAGCTAAAAAATTAGCAGATTACAAAGCAAGTTTAAGTGAAGAAGAATTAAACGAATTAGTTGAAACGACACAAAAATTAATCGAAAGACAAGAATCTCCTGATAGTCCAGAAGACTTAGCGAAAATTCCGACTCTATCAATTAATGACATTCAAAAGAAAGCAACTCAATATCCATTAACAGTAGAAGAAGGAAAAGATACACCAACTTTCTTACATTATGAAGACTTCACAGCAGGTATTTCTTATGTGAAATATTTCTTTGATATGAGAGGGATTAAAACAGAAGAAATTCCAGTAGCTGCCTTTGTCACAGAATTATTAGGTGAAATTAGTACAGAACATTTTGCTGATGAAGATTTAAATACAGAGATGGATTTCTATACAGGTGGAATTTCAACAAATGCTTTTGTCATGACAGAAGACGTTGCTAAAAATATCTATTATCCATTTTTCACAGTATCAGGAAAAGCATTATCTCAATATTTACCAAAATTAATTGAATTAGTGGAAGAAATTGTCTTCCGTTCAAACTTGAAAGATTATGATAAGATTAAAGAACTGTTATTAAATACAAAAGCGAATTTAGAAATGCATATGAATTATGCTTCGCATACGATTGCCGTACGTCGATTAGAATCTTACTATTCAGAAGGAGCAAAATATGCTCAAGCATTAGAAGGTATTGATTATTATGATTATATTTCTGATTTAGTGAAATATTATGATGAGAGAAAAGAAAGCTTTAGTCAACAACTGATTACTGTACTTCGTCAAATCTTAAATATTCATGGTGTTACTGCAACATTTATCGGAAGTAAAGAAGATTTTGAACAATTTAAAGCTTTATCTCAATCATTCTTCCAACAGTTATCACAAGAAGTAGTGACACCACAACAATTCACAACTCCTGTTGAAGTATTGAATGAAGGATTTAAAACTGCTCAAGAAATTCAATATGTAGCAAAAGGTTACAATCAAACATTACTAGGAATTCCATTTGAAGGGTCAAATGCATTCTTACAGACTGTTTTAGGGTTAGATTATTTATGGAATACTGTTCGCGTTAAAGGTGGAGCTTACGGTGGAATGAGTGTAATTGGCGGAAAAGGTGAAGTAGCTGCTGTATCCTATCGTGATCCAAACTTAGTAGAAACTCTAAAAACTTATGATGGACAAGTGCAATATTTAGAAAATTACAATCCATCAAAAGAAGAATTTGAGAAAAATCTGATTGGAACATTTAGTAGTATTGATCGTCCACTTTCTGCTAATCAAAAAGGAAATATTGCCTTTACTCGTTACTTTACTCATGTGAGCGATGAACTTGTTCAAAAAACTCGTGATGAAGTGTTAAATGTAACACCAGAAAAAGTTCGTTCATTTGCACCAACAATGGAAAAAGTATTAGAACAAAATACCTTTGTAGTAGTTGGAAATGATGTTAAAATCGAACAAAATAAAGAAATTTTCAAAACGATTCGTTCATTGTTTAATGATTAATTAAAGTGTATTAAATTAAAAGAGGAATTTCTACTGAATAGAAATTCCTCTTTTAATGATGACAACAACGACATTGACCAGGAATACACGTACAAGCTAACTGTTCAGGGGCATCTATTTCTTTTTCTTGTAATAATTTTTGTAATAGATGGGTATCCTGTTTAGATAATTGAGCTTTTTGTATCAGTAATGATAATAATTCACCTTGCCTTTTTTGACAAACATGAGTTAATAAATCATCACATTCTAAATCTAGTAATTTTTCTTCTGTTAATGTTGCGACATATTGATAAGGTCTTTTTGAAGTTGTGATAATAAATTCCTTTTTTAAAAGACGATTAATCAATGTTTTAATCGTAGCAGCTTGCCAATTAAAATTTTTAGATAATGCTTCAATTATATAAGTACTTGTGCATTTTGGGTTTGCCCATATTACTCGAAGAACTTGTCTTTCTGAAGCACTAATTGAATGAGAAAGTGTCATGTTTAGTCTCCTTTCTTTGATATTTACTAGTGTAAATCTGAAAAATCTCTTTGTCAATATATTGAAAAAAACTAAATTTTATTACTATATTTTGTGTTATTTTTTTTGTAAAATACTAAATGTAGAATTAATAGGTTGCTATAAGAGAAGAAAGTAGCTATAATGATAAAGTATGAATAGAGGAGTAAGTATGAAAGTAGTTTTTTTATCATTGACAGGACAGACGAGAAGATTTGTTCAAAAATTGGAGTTACCAATTGTGGAAATTACACCACAAAATGTATTTCAAACAATGGATGAACCTTATATTATTGTAAGTCCTACTTATGATATGGATGTGTTTGAATATTTTCAAGATTTTATTGAAACAGATGATAACCAAGCTTTATTAAAAGGAGTAGCTGGTTCTGGAAATCGCAATTTTAATACTTCCTTTTGTCAAACAGCAAAAATGCTTTCTACTACTTATGCTGTTCCACTATTACATTGTTTTGAGTTTCATGGAACTCAAAAAGACGTAACTATAATAAAGGAAAAGGTGAGCGAACTTGGATAGTCCAAAATTAATTAGTAAATCTCAAGAAGTAACATATTTTTCATTAAATAATGAATTGAACCGTCCGGTTGATGGGAAAATTCCTTTACATAAGGATAAAGAAGCAGTACGTGCATTTTTCTTAGAACATGTAAATCCAAATACGGTATTTTTCTATACATTAGATGAAAAATTAGATTATTTAATTGAACATGATTATTTAGAAGAAGAATTTTTAAATAAATATGACCGTGAATTTGTTAAAAGCTTAATGCAAGAAATTTATAAGAAAAAATTCCGTTTTCGTTCATTTATGTCAGCATTTAAGTTTTATAAGCAATATGCTTTAAAAACAAATGATGGCGAACGTTATTTAGAACGTTTTGAAGATCGTATCGTCTTTAATGCTTTATTTTTAGCAGATGGAGATGAACAATTAGCTAGAGATTTAGCTGAAGAAATGATTCATCAACGTTATCAACCAGCGACACCAACATTTTTAAATGCCGGAAGAAAACGTCGTGGTGAATTAGTGTCTTGTTTCTTAATTCAAACAACGGATGACATGAATAGTATTGGTCGTACGATTAACTCTGCATTGCAACTTTCTAGAATTGGTGGGGGAGTTGGTGTAAGCTTATCCAACGTACGTGCAGCTGGAGACCCAATTAAGAAAATTGAAAATGCTTCTAGCGGGGTTGTTCCAATTATGAAATTATTAGAAGATAGTTTCAGTTATTCAAACCAATTAGGACAACGTAATGGTGCAGGAGCCGTTTATTTAAATGTTTTCCACCCAGATATCGTATCATTCTTATCGACTAAAAAAGAAAATGCAGACGAAAAAATTCGTGTTAAAACATTATCATTAGGACTAGTCGTTCCAGATAAGTTTTACGAGTTAATTAAGAATGATGATATGATGTATTTATTTAGTCCATATGATGTGGAACGTATTTATGGTGTTCCTTTCTCTTATGTAGATATTACAAAAGAATATGAAAATATGGTGAATAATCCAGAAATTCGTAAATCAAAATTACGTGCTCGTGATTTAGAACAAGAAATAAGTAAATTACAACAAGAATCAGGTTATCCATATATCGTAAATATTGATACTGTCAATAAAGCAAATCCAATTGATGGAAAAATCATTATGAGTAACTTGTGTTCAGAAATTTTACAAGTACAAAGTCCTTCAGTGATTAATAATGGTCAAGAATATGAAGTACTTGGAACGGATATTAGTTGTAATTTAGGTTCTACAAATATCGTTAATTTAATGCAATCACCTGATTTTGAACGTTCAATTGAAGTAGCGGTTCGTGCACTAACATTTGTTACAGACCATTCAAGTATTGATGCAGTTCCAACGGTGAAAAATGGAAATCAAAAAGCTCATACAATTGGTTTAGGAGCAATGGGATTACATACATTCTTTGCGTTAAATCAAATGGAATATGGTTCACCTGAATCGATTGAAGTAACAGATTTATACTTCCGTCTATTGAATTTCTATACATTAAAAGCAAGTCATAAAATTGCAAAAGAACGTGGTGTAACATTTGATGGCTTTGAAAAATCTGCTTATGCATCAGGAACTTATTTCGATGCCTATACAGAGTCAGATGTAGAAATTAAATCTGAAAAAGTAAAAGAAATTTTTGCGAACTTACCAATTCCAACTGCGGAAGATTGGAAACAATTAAAAGCAGATGTAATGGCAGATGGACTATATCACCAAAATCGTCTAGCAATTGCTCCAACAGGCTCAATCAGCTATGTAAATGAAACAAGTGCAAGCTTGCATCCAATTACTCGTTTAATTGAGGAGCGTCAAGAGAAGAAAACTGGTAAAACATATTATCCAGCACCATTCTTATCCAATGAAACATTACCATATTATAAATCAGCTTATGATATTGATATGCGTAAAGTGATTGATGTGTATGCAGCGGCTCAAAAACATATTGATCAAGGAATGAGTTTAACATTATTCATGCGTTCTGAATTACCAGAAGGATTATATGAATGGAAAAATGGTCGTACAAGTAAAATGACAACAAGAGATTTAAATATCTTGAGAAACTATGCTTGGAATAAAGGAATCAAATCGATTTATTATGTTCGTACATTTACAGAAAATAATGATGAAATTGGAAGTAATGGTTGCGAAAGTTGTAGTATTTAATTCAAAAAAGGAGACTTATCATGAGTGAGAAACGATATTTTAATGAGATTTTGTCACAAAATGCTTCTGCACCAGTAGCTTATTATAAAGCAATTGACTGGAACCAAGTAGAAGATATGATCGACAAAATGACATGGGAAAAGTTAACCGAGCAATTTTGGTTAGATACTCGTATTCCTGTTTCAAATGACTTAGATGACTGGAGAACATTATCCCCAGCTGAAAAAGATGTTGTAGGGAAAGTATTTGGAGGATTGACTTTATTAGATACATTGCAATCTGAAGAAGGTGCAAGTCTGATGAAAGACTATGTTCGTACACAACATGAAGAAGCAGTATGGAATAATATTCAATTTATGGAATCTGTTCATGCGAAAAGTTATTCAACGATTTTCAGTACTTTACATACAAAAGCTGAAATCGAAGAAATTTTTGAGTGGACAAATAATAATGAGTTTTTACAATACAAAGCTCAAAAAATTAATGAAATTTATCAAAGTAGAGATGCACTAAAAATGAAAGTCGCTTCAACGATGTTAGAAACATTTTTATTCTATAGTGGATTCTTTACACCATTATACTATTTAGGAAATAATAAATTAGCCAATGTGGCGGAAATTATTAAATTAATTATTCGTGATGAATCTGTTCACGGAACTTATACAGGCTATAAATTCCAACAAGGATACAATGAATTACCACAAGAAGAACAAGAAACACTTAAAATGTGGGTTTATCAATTATGTTTAGAATTGTATCAAAATGAAGTGAAGTATACACAATCCATTTATGATCAAGTGGGTTGGACTGAAAAAGTAAAAGTGTTCATTCGTTATAATGCGAATAAAGCTTTACAAAATTTAGGCTTTGATCCATTATTCCCTGATACAGCTGAAGATGTAGATCCGATTGTGATGAATGGTATTTCAACAGGTACAAGTAACCATGACTTCTTCTCTCAAGTAGGGAATGGTTATTTACTTGGAACAGTAGAAGCCATGGAAGATGACGATTATTCAAAATGGATGTAGTAATAATAAAGACTTTTATGCACGGCATAAAAGTCTTTATTTTTGTTTAAATGGACAAGAATCAAGGTGGTCATTAATGATACCAGATGCTTGTAAAAATGAATAGAGAGTAGTAGGTCCGATAAACTTGAATCCTATTTTTTTGAATTCTTTACATAATTGTTCTGTAAGCGGAGTAGAAGATGGAACTTCTTCCATTGTTTTCCAGTGATTGATGATTGGAGTGTGTCCAAACTTGCTCCATAAAAATTCATGAAAACTTCCGTATTGATTTTGTAGTTGTAAAATAACTTTTGCATTTTGAATAGTGGCTTCAATTTTTTGACGATGACGAATGATTTTAGGATTTTGAAGTAATGTTTCTACATCGTCTTTTGTCAATTGACTAACTTTATGGATTTGAAATTGTTTAAAAGATTCTCTAAAACCTTCTCGTTTTTTCAAAATGGTAGACCAGCTAAGTCCCGCTTGCATTACTTCTAATGTTAATATCTCAAATAGTTTTTGATCATCAAAACATGGAACTCCCCATTCTTCATCATGATATTTTTGATTAAGTTCAGAAATAGTTGCCCAAGCACAACGCATAAAATTCACCTCCTTTAAGAATGGAAGAATTATATCACGATGGAGTTGGAAAGGCTAATAAAGAATAGAGTAATATAAGGAAAAAGATAGTTTTAATTTGAAAAAATAACATCAACTTATCAGTTGATTAGTTTATAATGATTAATATGAAGCATAAAATTTAATCTTGAACTTACTGTTTTATTACAAATAATAGTAGAAAACATAATTATTGTTGCAGTATAATGAACGAAGGAGCATGTGTATTCGCTACAAAGTAAATAAGAAATAAATAATCATTCAAGAAGCTTTTTTGTGATTTGTTTAACATAATTACTTCTTCATAGGGTATTTAATTCTTGTTTCATTTAAATAGTTAAAATGATTGCAAAAGTACTAAAAATAAATAAGAGGTGATTACTATGAAGAAGTGGAAGATAGGAATAATAATGATTCTGTTAGGAATGTTGAGTATTAAGAATACTACTTATGCTGAAGAAGGGAATGGAAATAAAATACATTTTATTAATGTTTCTCTTGATAATTGGGGAAGTGATGCAATTTTATTAGAAAGTAATGGACATTATGCTATGATTGATACAGGAGAAGACTACGATTTTCCAGATGGAAGTGATTTAAACTATCCATATCGTGATGGTTCCAATACTGATTATAGAAATGTTATGACAGAACGTGTTATGAGACATTTAAAAAATATAGGTGTAACGAAGTTAGATTTTATTTTAATAACACATGCTCATTCTGATCATATTGGGAATGCAGATGAGTTGATGGAAAGATTTCCTGTTAATAAAGTGTTTATGAAACGTTATAGTGATAGTAGAATTACTGATGCTAATAGATTATGGGATAGTCAATATGAATATGATAAAGTACTATCCGTAGCGAGTCAAAAAGGAATTCCTGTACTACAGGACATTACAAAAGAACAATCTCATTTTTTCTTAGGAGATATGGAAATTCAATTATATAACTACGAAAATAGTTATACAAATGGACAACTAACGCCGGTAGTAGACGATAATTCAAATTCAATTATTAGTGTCATTACAGTAAATGGAAAAAGAATATATACAGGGGGAGATTTAAATAATCTAGATTATGGAAATGAAGATCGTTATGGTCCTATAATTGGTAAAGTGGATTTAATGAAATTTAATCACCACTATGAAGCATATTATTCAAATACTTATAATTTTTTGAAAAATTTACATCCATCTATTGTTGTGTTAACATCCAATAACTATCCTTGGAAAGGTAATGGAGTAGCAACAGATGTCATTGAACAATTACATTCTTATGGAGCAGAAATCATTAAAGCAAGTAGTAATCAGTATAATGCGACTGTATTTGATATTCAAAAGAAAGGAATTCATAATATTACAACTATGTATCCAAAAATTCCAAAGTATGAAGAGAAATGGTATCAAGAAAATGGTGAGTGGAAATATCAATACTCAAGTGGGGAACATGCAATTGGTTGGACAGAAATTGGTAAAAAATTCTATTTCTTTAAAGGAAATGGGGTAAGGTTAGAAAATGAATGGAAAAAATGGCGAGATCATTGGTTTTATTTACACCAAAATGGTGAAATGGCTATAAAATGGAATAAAATTAATGAAAAGTGGTATTTCTTTAATGAATACGGTCAAATGAAAACAGGTTGGTTAAAAGATAATAATCAATGGTATTATCTATCTCAATCTGGAGAAATGA
>NZ_CAUQUN010000012.1:0-50054 GCF_963521425.1 uncultured Granulicatella sp. | reverse complement strand
CGTAATCGCTTCAAATGCGAACGTTCGTTAACAGTGTTTATAATTTACCATAGCTTTTTATTCTTTGCAAGTCTTTTTAGTAACTTTTTTTATATTTTTGGCAATAATTTTTTTCGTTATTTCTCTTCGTTTACTAAAATACTGATTTTAAAGCTTTTCTCTTATTTACTTCTTTTTTTAAGAGGAGTATACTATATTTGTAAAGCCGAAATAGCTCAGTTGGTAGAGCAACGCACTCGTAACGCGTAGGTCACAGGTTCGAACCCTGCTTTCGGCATTTTTTAGTTTTTTTATTAATTTTAACGTTTTAAAACATTGCTAAATCAACGTTTTATTTTTCTAATATTCTTCAGATTCCTACTTTACGGAACATTTTCGGAACAACTGAATCATATATACGAATGGACCTCAGACTTTTTCCTTCTGAGGTCCATTTTTTATTTGATTACGTTTTGAATAATCGTTAATACAACTTCTTTTGCTTTTTCCATGCTTTCTAATGTAACAAATTCATATTGTCCATGTAAATTTTCTGCACCTGTAAATAAGTTTGGCGTTGGGATTCCTTTAAAGGTAATAATACAACCATCTGTTCCTCCTCTAAAAGGTTGAATATCTGGTTCAATTCCACATTGGCGATATGCTTCTTTTGCTACTTCTACTGAAGTCATATCTTCTTTTAACACTTCAAACATATTATAGTATTCATCATAAATATGGCATTCAATTCTTGGAATATCATAAGTTTCATTTTGCTCTTCTACAATTTTTGCAAAATTTTTCTTACGTTCTTGAAACTTTTCCATTGAGTGATCCCGAATAATATACTCTGCTTCTACCATTCCAATATTTCCAGATTGTTTAGCAAGCATATAAAACCCTTCATAGCCACTCGTTTTTTCTGGAACTTCCTGTTCTGGTAATTTTGAAAATAGTTTAGCTGCTTCTGCAAGCGCATTGACCATGACATCTTTTGCTTGACCTGGGTGTACACTTGTTCCATTAATTTTTACAACAGCTCTTGCTGCATTAAAAGTCTCGTACTCTAATTTTCCGACTACACCACTATCTAATGTATAAGCAAATTGAGCTGGCATTCTTTCCGCTTTAAAGCGATGGGCACCTTTTCCAATTTCTTCATCTGGTCCAAAAGCGACCCAAATGTCTCCATGTTCGATTTCTGGGTTAACTAATAAATCGATGGCTGCTTCTAATATTGAAACTAATCCAGCTTTATCATCTGCTCCTAACAATGTTGTCCCATCTGTTGTAATAAGAGTTTGACCGATATAATTTTTCAAATTAGGAAACTCTTCTACTCGCATCATCAGTCCTAATTCAGAATTCAATAATACATCTTTGCCATCATAATTCAAATGTACTTGAGGTTGAATATTTTCAGCATTAAAATCTGCAGTATCGACATGTGCTACAAATCCAATTGATGGTGCTGTCTTACCTTCTGGCAAATTACTTGGAATACAAGCTACTAAATAAGCATCTTCTAAATCTAAAGAAATATTTGAAAAGCCTAATTTCTTCAATTCTTGTTCCAACATTTGTAAAAAATCTAACTGACTCTTCGTTGTTGGAACAGCAATTGAGTTTAAATCACTTCTTGTATTAATTTTTGCATATCGTACAAAACGATCTAACATGCTTTCTCGCATTAGTAAGAGTCATCTTCTTTCACTTGATAGAATTCTAATTCTGCAACAGTTTCACGACCAAACATTTCAATCGTTACTTTAACTTTTTGTTTTTCATCATCGATTTCTGTTACTTTACCACTCATACCATTAAAAGCACCTTCAGTAATAATGACATAATCTCCTACTTTAGCTTGTAAATCTACCGGCGCATGAGTTGGTACTCCTAAGCGACCTAATAATGTATCCACTTCTTCCGGTAATAATGGAGATGGTTTAGAACCTGCTCCGTGAGATCCTACAAATCCTGTTACACCTGGAGTGTTACGTACAACATACCACGCTTGGTCAGACATTATCATTTCAACTAATACATAACCTGGAAATGTTTTATTAATTGTAACTTTCTCTTTCCCATCTTTTACTTCTACTTCTTCTTCCTCTGGAACAATTACTCTAAAAATATTTTCTTCCATCCCCATTGAACTAATACGTAATTCAATATTTGATTTTACTTTGTTTTCATATCCTGAATAAGTATGTAATACATACCATTCTTTTGCTGCATTACTCATTGCAATTCCTCCTATTATTTGTTCATACAAAAAAACCTTCTTACTTGAAGGTTTTTGCTTGTTTTTATTATAACACTATTTTATAACTCTTGCGAATTATTTAATAATTAATTTAAATGCACTTGCAATAGCAAAATCTACTACTGTAAAAAATCCTAACGCAAGTAATACTGCCATTACAACTGTTAATGTGTATTTATTAACCTCTTTTCCAGTTGGCCATGTTACTCTTTTCATTTCTTTAACAACATTTACTAAAAAACGCATTCGAAACCGCTCCTCTCGATTATTTAGTTTCTCGATGTAGTGTTTGTTTATTGCAAAACTTACAGAATTTTTTTAACTCTAAACGTTCGACACGTTTATTTTGCCCTAAAGTAAGTGTATAGTTTCTTGAACCACATACACTACATGCCAACGCCGCTTTCTTTTGTGCCATATTTTCACTACTCTCTTTCTTCTGCATGTATCCTATCTTTTCAATCATAAAATTCTCAGTGCCAATTGTCAAGCATTAGCGAAAAAATATCACACTAATGACTAATAATAACACTTGCATGACATGAATCATTAACATATTTTTAATGGCTAATGCAAAAGTTGTTCGTTTCTCTTGTTTTTGAATAAAAAGTTGAATATTTTTATACACTGGGATGCCTACTACTAGAGTTCCTAACATTAAAATAGGTGCGATTTTAAATACAACTGCTAACACCATAGCGATAAAACTAATCAGATAAAGTCCTTGATATAATTTTAATGCTGTTGCTTTTCCAATATAATACACCAATGTATAGCGGTGGTTCGTAATATCTGTTTCTAAATCACATAAATTATTACTTAACATAATATTTGCAATCGTACATACTAACGGCAATGAAAGTAGTGCTACCTTGAAGTGTTCTAACAACGATAATCGAACGATTAACATCCCTTCTTCTAATCCCATCCAAGCAAAACTGGCTTCTGGAGAGTTTAAGAAAATTACAATCCAAAAAATTCCAAATCCCATTGTAACTCCGGACAACACTTCCCCTAATGGCATTCTTGAAATTGGAATTGGACCAAAAGTATAAAAAATTCCAATCACAAAACACAACATACCAACAAATAATAAAATAACATTTGTTCTCATCACTAAAATGATTCCAACAATTGTTGCAATACCTACTAAACTTCCGAAAATCATCGAAGCTTGTTTTACCGTTAAAGATGAAGTTCCAATAATATTTTCTTCTTGACGATATGTTTCATTTTTGGCTTTGATATAATCCATTAAATTATTCATAACAGTCGTTGCCATATCAAAGCACAGCATTCCAATAAAGAACAACATCATATTCACTGCATTGAAATTCCCAAATGTCCAAATTGAATAGAGTAATCCAACTACAAAAGGAATGACACTAGCAATTTTCGTTCTCAACTCTACTAATTCAACGATATCTTTCATATTAATGCGTCCCTTCCCATGTATATTGATCATTCGTTAGTTTAAACGCATTTTTAATCGAATTAGAAACATAGACTTTCTTATCTTTTGTCATGAAAACTGCATCTACATCATCTTTTTGATTAACATATTTTAATCCTTCTTCTACACCAATTGAAAACATAGATGTCGACAACGCATCTCCTCTTGTAGAACTTGAGACAATAATAGAAACGCCAGCAATATCATTTTCATATGGATACCCTGTTTTTGGATTTAAAATATGATGATATGTTTTACCATCTACTTCTAAATATCGTTCATAAATCCCAGAAGTTACGATTGTCTTTTCTTTTTCTAAAATTGTTCCTAAAGTTTTACCACGACTTTCTAATGGATCTTGCAATCCAACATTCCAAGCTACCCCATCTCGTGCAGGAGAACCACCCATTACGACAATATTTCCCCCTAAATCGAGAACCGCTGTTGTCACTCCTTCTTTTTTAAAGAAATCCCATAATTGGTCTGCAATGAATCCTTTCGCAATTCCGCCTAAATCTAATAACATACCTTTTTGAGTTAAATAAACACTTTTTTCTTCATCATTTAAAACGACATTTTTATAATTTACTAATGGTAATGCATCATCAATTTCTTTTTGGGATGGTTTTCTAGCATCTGGGAACCCAATTCTCCATAAACTTGTTAAAGGCCCTACCGTAATATCAAAGCTACCATCAAATTCTTCGCTATAAGCTAGACCTTGTTTAATAAGGTCATACACTTCATCACTGACTGCAACTGCATGGTCTCCTGCCGCCTCATTAATCGCATCTACTTCAGACCCACTAGCATTAACAGTAATTCTTGCTTCCAAATCTTTCACCATTGCAAAAGCACGCGTTAATAATTCTTCAGTATTTGGATGATATACAGATAATGCTACTGCAGTCCCTAATAAGAAATCTGTTTTCTTCACAGGAGACTTAATAATTTCTCTTGGTGTTTTCACGGAAGCTGATGAAACAACTTCTGCATCTTGAACTTTCTTTTGTTGGCAACTCACTAATCCAATTGAACTTAAGGCAAGAGTTGTCACTAACAACCATTTATTGATTTTCATATTTCTCTCCTTAATTGTATAAATTCCATTCAAATAGTCTACTAAATTTTTCACAATAACTCAAGCTAAACTCCTATTTCAAAAGAAAAAACCGAGCCTAAGCTCGGTTCATCGTCACATTTAAATTAGCCTTGAGGTGCTGCCACTTTAATTTCTTTAGTGTCACCTTTTTGAGCTGCTTCAATTAATTTATTTGCATATTCTACGAATGAAGTATGAGCATGAGTTGCTCCTGACACTACTTCAACATCTGCTGGTTTTTGTTTCTCTACTAAACCAGTATTATAAGCTTTGAAGTATTCAGCAGGTCCCGTACCCACTTTATCTTTCATTTGTTTTTCATACTCAGCATCTTCTGATTTACGTTTACCATCTTTATTTAAGTTGTCAAAGTCAGAAGATTTGATTTTTCCGCCTTCAACTACGATAGTAAACTCCACATGCCAACCACGTTTGTCAGCTTCAGATACTAATTTGTAAGTACCATCTTTTAATTCTCCTGAAGCAGTTGATTTTGCTGCTTGAGTAGTTTTTTCAGAAGAAGTTGATGAAGTAGTTGATTTTGAACCTCCACCACATGCAGTTAAAACAACTACAGATGATAATAATACAGCTGCTGTTGCTAATGATTTTTTGAATGTCATTTTATCCATCCTTTTCTCTTTATTTTAGAATTTTAGTAAATTCTTTAGGTACTATTATATCATGTTCCTTTTTCTTTGCAAACTTAAACTGAACGAACATTTACCTGTCAATATTTTCTACATCTTCCCAAAATCTTCATAAGATTGGTATCTTCTATTTTCAAAATTCCTCTTTTACAAAAAACTCCAATCAATAGTTTACGTTACTATTGATTGGAGTTCTTCTTTTTTACATCGTGCGTTCTAATAATTGTTTTGTTAATTGAGTTAATGTTGCCTTCATATCACTTTCTGGCAAACGATCAATTTGAGATAATGCTTGTTTCGTATATTGCTGAGCTAATTGTTGTGCTTTTTGCAACCCACCAGAATCATGCACTAATTTTCTTAGTAATACTCTCTCTTGTTCAGAGATTACTTGTTTTTTCTGTAGCAATGGAATCATTTTATGAGATTCTTTTTCCAATGCATAAATTAATGGTGCTGTATAAATCCCTTGCGCAACATCTTCTAAAACAGGTTTTCCAAATTCTTGAGAAGTTACTTGATAATCTAAAATATCATCTAAAATTTGAAACGCCATACCCATTTGCTGACCAATTTTCTTTGCTCTAAGTGCATCATCCATTTGTCCTAATTTTGCGCCCATATAACAGCTAACCATAAATAATTGAGCTGTTTTCCCTTCAATTCGTTTCAAATATTCCTGAAGCCCTAAATCATAGCGATAACGATTTCGCATTTGTGCTAATTCGCCTTCTACAACTCTTGCCATTCCATTAGTTGGAAGTGTAATTCCTTCTAAATCAGATAAATGAGTGGAAAGAAGTTGATAGCAACTTGTTAAAACAAAATCTCCAGCATAAATCGCTACACGATTCCCATAACGAGTATTCAGCGTTTCTTGCCCTCTCCTCATATCTGCTTCATCAATGACATCATCATGGAGCAATGTTGCGACATGTAGTAATTCTAAAGCAGCTGCAACAGCTCTTACTTGTTGCTGATTCCCATTATTAGTCCAGTTAGCAAATAATGTTAGATAAGCAGGACGAATCATTTTTCCACCTTGCTGTAACATTGTTACTATCGCTTGATGAATGTCTTCATCTTCCATTTCAACACTGTCTAACATTAACTGACGAATGTCTGATAATTCTTGTTTTAAAAACGGGTATTCATTCCACATTGAATGAATCATTTCCATAATTTTTTCTCCAATCACTATAGACAAAAAGCCGGCAAAGCCGACTTTTATCTTATTTAACGTTCTTGTTTATCTGAATCGAAACCATAAATATGTTTCGAAGTTCCATACCACCATTTACCAGCAGTTTTTTGGAACCATGGAATGAAGTAGTAATCTAAACCAAATGCACGTCCTGAGCCATTCATTAAAGCAATGGCTGCTGGGATAAACCACATATTTACCCAGTAGAACATACCTGACAATACAAATGTTGTTACTAATCCAACTGTTACTGCATTAACAATCCATGTTAAGAATCCAGCCATAATTGCTAACCCAATGGCTAATTCTACAAATGACATAATTGTTTGCATCACATGAGCTACTTCAACATTTGGAATCATAATTTGCATAATTGAAGCAAACCAGTCTGGCATTTTATCTAATACCATCATTGGTTGTTCACCATATGAATAGTTAAATCCAAATGAAGTTGCTACTTCCGCTACTGTTTGAGTTGCTGCTCCACTTGCTGCAGCTACTGTTTCAGCCGCACCACTTGCTGCACTTGTTGGTTCAACTAACCAAGGGAATGGGAATGCTAAATGCGTTCCATCAATCCAACTATGCGCACCCCAAAGGCCAAAGATTTTCTTCAATCCTTCGATTGTCCACATTCCACCATAGAATAAACGTAATGGTAATGCCCAAAGAACATTTCCGTAACGAGATAAATGTCCACGGAAGATATTACGACGATCTTTAATGTGGAAGAATTCGTGGAATACATATTGAATTGCATAATATAATGAGAAGATTTCTAAGAAGTATTTGATATTTACTAAATGTTTCATCAACATTGCAAAGAAACCACTTAAGTGATATTTGCCCATTAAGAAAGCTACACCATAATGAGATCCAATTGAAACCATGAATCCATCGTATTTTCCTTTATAAGCAACTTTTGCAGCATTTTCCACATCTGCAATAATATTTTTCGCTGCTGTATGTCCAGTTTGTTCAGCTGCTTGAACGATTTGTGGAGTTGGACGATTTTCTTTATCAGGTTCTTCGTAATAAGCTAAGTCCCCGATTGCATAAATATTTTCTTCTCCATCTACTTGCATGAATTCATTTACGACTAAACGACCTGCACGAGCAGCTTTGAACCCAAACACTTCAGATTCAGTATTCGCTTTAACACCAGCTGTCCAGAATAATGAGTAAGTTGGAATAACAGTACCGTCTACTAAACGAATGCTGTTTTCTTTTACTTCTTCAATTCCGTTTCCTTTAATTACTTTAATGCCACGGCTAGTCATGAATTTTTCTGCTTTAGCAGCATCTTTTTCATCTAACATATTTAAAATAGTTGGAACTGCTTCAACGATGTATAATGAGAATTCACTTTCATCTAAGTTATATTGTTTAGCTAACACTGGAATCCAGTCCATGATTTCACCGACTAATTCTACCCCAGTAAATCCAGCACCACATACTGTAAATGTTAATAAAGCACGGCGTTTTGGAGTCACATGCTCTTTAGCTGCACGTTCTACACAGTGAATAATGTGTTCGCGCATTTTAATCGCATCTTCCATTGACCATAATGTAAATCCGTGTTCTTTCACACCTTGTACACCAAAGTCATTCGCTTCTCCACCCATACCGATTACTAAATAATCATAGTGGAAAGATTTATAAGTTGTTGTTACAACTTTTTTAGTTTTGTCTAAGCTTACTACTTTGTCCGTTACTAATTGAACATTTTTTGAACGTGCAAATAGTTTTTGTAAATCGTATTGGATTGCTTCAGGCTCTACACGACCTCCAGCTACTTCATGTAACTCCGTCATGTATGTTAAATATGGATGTTTATCAATTAATGTAATTGTGACATCTTTATCTTTTCTGAAATGACGTGATAATTTTTTAGTTGCTGCTACTCCTGCAAACCCTGCACCGATAACAACAATATTTGTTTTCGTCATTAGAAATCTCCTCTCGTTTTGTAATTTTTTCACTTAAGCATTATAGTATAAAATCAGCGTTTTGTCTAATTGTTTTTTAACCTTTTCACAACTTTTCATAAACTTACATTTCTTGTTTTTCACGATATGCTTTTAATATTTTGACATGGTTTAAAGCATAATTTGCCGCAATCCCAATTGCAATACCCGCAAAAATCCCTACAATTGACATGGCTGGTAAATATAACAGTACTGTCCAAGATTTAGCAATAAAACTTGCGATGATTAATTGACCAAAATTATGTAAGATTCCTCCCGTTGCACTCACGCCAATTAAACTCACACGCTTCGGTCCTAATTGTTTAACCAGCAACATTCCTAATAAACTAAACGCCGCTCCTGCACTACTGTACAATAAAGTAGAAAAAGTCCCCCCTAACAAAGCAGTCAACAACGTTCTGAGTAACACTACTAATACAACTTCTTGGAGTGACAAGGTATATAACCCAATAACTGTAATAATATTGGCAACTCCTAATTTAGCTCCCGGTGCAAACGCAAAAGGAAAAGGAATCGCTTGTTCTAGTAAACTTAAAATAATTCCTTGAGCCGTTAACAATGAAATAAATAACATTTTTTTCAAGGTTAAATTTTGTTTCATTTACCTACCACCTCTCTTCAAACTCGTCTTATAATTGTACCATAACTCTCAAAAATCTTAAAAAGATATCTAAAAACTGAACATAAAAAGACCCCAAAAGCAGCCTTCATGCAAACCTTTGGGGTAGTACGCCATTTACGAACGGCGCATCAATAATTTTCTCTTCCATCCCATCACTTTTGGTGCAACATCTTGAAACATTGTAAACCAGAAACGATTAATCGGTAAATCAAATTCTCCAATATACTCCACTAATATTGGGTCAAAAGATTGTTTAAACTTAGTAATACCTGTATGATCTTCTGCATTACTTGAAACTCCAAACATATCATAATGACGAATACCTTTTTCATCATACAATTGTTGCATAATCCATGTTTGTAAAGCTTTATTTGCATTTAAGCCTGCATCATCTGTAATATTCGCTCCATATAAATAATACGCCGTTTCTTTATAAGTTGCTACAAACGCTCCGCTTAACACTTTTCCATTTGGATATTGTTTACATAGCGCTTCTAACTCAATTACTTCTTGCTCATATTTTTCAATATTTTTCAACAAGCTTTCTCTTTGATTCAATAAGTTTGTCTTCTTTTTCTCGTTTTGAGTACTTTCAACTTGTGAAGCAATTTTTTCCACCTCAGCTTTTGCTTGGTGAATTCTGTTTTCTGTTGATTCTTTTGCGACATGATAATCAATTTTTGAAAAATATAAATCCATCATATCGTGAGCATGTAATGTTTCATAGATAGTTGTTAAATACTCTTTACTTCTGGCAATATATTGATCACGCTCAGCAGTAATACGATTTAACACTTCATAGTCATCAATATCTTCGATAGAGCCTTTATAACAAACTACTCCACGTTTTTGTGCCATTGTGACTTTATATCTTTCTTTAGAAGAGAAAGTATCTAAAATTCCTTTCCCTTTATCTTCTAGTTCTACAATCATTGTCATTCTCGGTTGAATTCCATCAAACCCTAAATCAAGTGGTTGACTTACAAATCCTGATTCTAATAATAGTTGACGAATGGCTTCTTGATTGATTCCACCTTCTACAATGGAAAAGTCATTCAATCGTTCTCTCCACATAATTTCAGGATCGATTTTCAATCCAAATACTTGTTTTTGTTTTAAATAAGCTTTCAAAGCTTGAATCACTTCTTTAAATTGTTCTGCATTATGATAATCCGTCACAATTCCTCTAGGTGCATATGCTAAATATCTTTTTACAACAGGAAGGGCACGATATAAAATCATCGTCGCTGCAACTGGTTCATCTTGATCATTCATCACAAAGAGAATGTCATTACTCCATTCTCCCTTTGTTTTCACTTCTCCCCATTCTGGAGTTTGAAAAAGAGTACAGTTTCCTTGAGTTTGTAAAAACTCATGATATTCTGCAATAGAATTTCTCATATCTTTAATATACATCTCTAACTTCCTCTCAACTATTGTCATTAAACAGTATGACACTTCTACAATGGATTGTCAAAAAATGTTAGAAGTGATGTTGTTAATATCCCTTTTACACTTTACAAAAAAACCGAGCTTTCGCTCGGCTTCTCATCTATTTTAAAATAGTTTTAAATATTGATCTAATTCCCATTGTGTGACTTGTGAACGATACGCTGCCCATTCGAATTTCTTCGCTTCCACAAAGTTACTGTAAATATGTCCACCTAATGCATCTTTTACAATTGTGTCAGCTTTCAAGCAATCAATCGCTTCTGCTAAACTACTTGGAAGATCATCAATTCCTACTTCTTTTCTCTCTGCTGTTGACATTGCATAAATATTGCGATCGACTGGAGCAGGAACTGGTAATTTTTCACGAATTCCTTCTAAACCTGCACGTAAAATAGCTGCCATTGCTAAATAAGGATTTGCTGCTGGATCCACACTTCTTAATTCGATACGAGTAGAAAGACCTCTTGCTTCAGGAATACGAATTAATGGTGAACGGTTTTGAGCTGACCATGCAATATATACAGGCGCTTCATATCCAGGTACTAAACGTTTATAAGAATTGACTGTAGGGTTACAAATCGCTGTTAAAGCTTTCGCATGTTTCATAACTCCAGCAATGAAATAACGACAAGTATCGCTTAGTCCATGTTCATCTGTTGGGTCATAGAAGGCATTATTTCCTTCTTTATCAAATAATGATAAGTTGAAGTGCATCCCACTACCTGCAATTCCAAATACTGGTTTTGGCATAAAGGTTGCATGCAATCCATGTTTACGAGCAATCGTTTTAACAACTAATTTAAAGGTTTGAATATTATCGCACGCTGCTACAGCTGGTGCATATTTCCAGTCAATTTCATGTTGTCCTGGTGCAACTTCATGGTGACTTGCTTCAATATCGAACCCAATCTTTTCTAATTCTAGTACGATTTCACGACGACATTCTTCTCCTAAATCGACTGGAGCTAAATCGAAGTAACTTCCTTGGTCATTTCCTTCAAGCGTTGGTTCTCCATTTTCATCTAATTTGAATAAGAAGAACTCTGGCTCTGGTCCTAAGTTAAAATTAGAAAACCCTAATTCTTCCATTTCTTCTAAAATACGTTTTAAGTTTGAACGTGGATCTCCCGCAAATGGTGTTCCATCTGGTTTATATACATCACAAATTAATCGAGCGATTGTTCCATGTTTACTACTCCATGGGAATACAACCCATGTATCTAAATCAGGGTATAAGTACATATCACTTTCTTCAATACGAACAAACCCTTCAATGGATGAACCATCGAACATCATTTTATTCGATAATACTTTTTTTAATTGAGTAATCGGCACTTCCACGTTTTTAATTGTTCCTAAAATATCTGTAAAAATCAAACGTAAATAACGAACATCCATTTCCTCAACTTGTTTTAAAATTTCTTCTTGTGTGATTGTCATCTTTCTCCACCCCTATAGTAAATTCTCTTGTCCAGATAATCTTCCAATATGCATAATTTCGTTATATAAAATTCGTCGAACATCTTCATCCGTTAAACCATCATTAGTTGTTATTTTTTCTAACGGATTTTTCTTTTCATTCGAATAAATTTTTTGAATCGCAACAATCGTCAATCCATCCGACAAGTAGTCTTTAATTTCTAATAATCGATCCACATCATTCAGTGAATACATTCTGCGATTAGTGTCTGAACGCTCTGGTGTAATTAAACGTTGTTCTTCATAGTAGCGAATTTGTCTTGCCGTTAAATCTGTTAATTTCATAACGGTTCCTATTGGAAATACTGCTAAAGAACGTCGTAATTCTTTTTCTCCCATTCTCAAACACCTCTCTTATTCTTTATAATAGCTGTATTGTAAAAATAACTGACATAAAAGTCAAGGCTTCTCTCACTTTTTATGTCACATTTTCTAACATGAGTTTCTTTTCAACAAAAAAGCTAGGTTTCCCTAGCCTTTCAATGTCATTATTAATTTTCAGTTCCCCAAACTTCTTCGGCAACTTCTTTAATTAATGCTAATTTTGCCCATTGTTGTTCTTCTGTTAAGATATTTCCTTCTTCAGTTGATGCAAATCCACATTGAGTACTTAACGCTAATCTTTCTAAAGGAACATATTGACTCGCTTCTTTAATACGAGAAATTAGCTCTTCCTTACTTTCAAGTTCTCCAAATTTAGAAGTGACTAAACCTAACACGACTTTTTTATCACCAGAAACTTTCGCTAATGGAGTGAAGTCTCCAGCACGATCTGTGTCAAATTCTAAGTAATAAGCATTTACTTCTTCTTCTCCAAATAATTCATCAGACACAGATGCATAACCACCACTTGCAGCCCAAGTAGAATGGAAGTTCCCACGACATACGTGAGTGTTTACAACTAGTCCTTCTGGAACATTTTTATAAACAGCATTATTTAAACGTAAAAATGTTGCTGCTAATTCACGTCTCACTTCTTCTTTATCACGACCTTGTCCAAAAAGTGTTAAGAAATTATCATCAACTAAAATTCCCCATGTACAATCATCAACTTGTAATGTACGTAATCCTTCATCAAATAATTGTTGAATCACTTCTAAATAAGCTTTCGAAATATCTTCAACCACATCATCAAAGTTTGAATAGACACTGTTCAATTGTTCCACATGTTCTTCATCACGAATTAATTCCAAATATAATTGAGATGGTGCTGGAATTGTAATACGAGCTTCAACTTCATCATTATCAGCTACTAAATCTCTTAAAAATGTATAGTGAGCGACGAATGGATGATTACGTCCATGAATCTTTCCTACTACTGTTGCTGAGTCTGGTTTTGTCACTTCATCATGGAATTGATATCCTGTTTTAGCTTGAACTCGTTTAATTCCCCCTAATCCCCAGAAGAAATCTAAGTGCCAATATGCACGACGGAATTCTCCATCAGTAATTCCTTTATATCCAGCTTCGATTTCTTTTTTTACTAAATCACGGATTGCGGCATCTTCAAAGTTTTTTAACTCTTGGTAACTAAAGTTTCCTTTTTCATACTCTTCACGAGCTTGTTTTAAATTTTCTGGTCTTAAAAAACTTCCTACTGTATCAAATCTAAATGGTGCATGTTTTGTCATATTGATTACCTCTCTTCTCTAACTAACGTAATTACATTGTAACCGACGGATTTGTTATTGTCACATACTAATTTACTATCGTTAACTATAGTTCAAAACTATATGTCAATATAAAAAAACTCTTATAGAAATCACATTCTATAAGAGCTTTTTAATATTTCAAATGGCTTATCTAGTTTTATAAATTTTTGGATATTTCAATAATAAAACCGCAACAACAATCGTTACAATTAAAGTTTGTAATCCAGCAATTCCATTCACTGTGAATGAATACCAATATGGAGATACTCCTTCTGGTGCATATTTCCCCCAGAATAAAAATCCTGCTACAAAATGCCAGAAATAGCGAACCCCAACACCGATGAATGAAGAAATAAAAATATAAAAAATTGCTAACGCTTGTTTATCATTACGAATAGCCTTTTGGAATTGATGATATAATAATCCAGCAAATCCCATTACTCCAAAAGCAACGATATATTCTAACAACACTTGAGAGAACGATAAGTAGACTACTTTTCCAAGTGGAAAATGTAACACTCCCCATACTAAACCTGAAAATAATGCTGGATACAATCCTCTACGCAATGCAAACACTACTAAAACAATCGCACCAAACGAAGGAGAAAACCATCCCATAAAATGAGGAATAAATGATAACGCCATCGCCAAAGCTGCTACAATTGCTCCTTCTACCCACGCAATTCTTTTTACAGACATAAAAAAGCCTCCTTATTTTTTTACAAAGAGACCCAATTGCAGACAGTTATTCATACAATCCCTACGCACGTATTAACGTAACAGGTTCTAAGAGTTTGTAAACACATCTCAGCCAACGGCACCTCTTTGTATCTTTTTTTAAAATATGAATTTAGTATACGCTCTTCTCGCATCGGTTTCAATACTTAATTCTCAATAAATCCTTTATTTTCTTTGTATTTCCTCTATTTTTATGTGTGGAATTAACTCTTCAATAAATTCTCTGGTAGCAATCCCCACTGAAAAAGCTGTCGCACTACCAGACGCTGCTCCTTGTTTCAGACTCATTCTATAATCATTTGTCTCAATAAATTTCGCCATAAAAGCTGCTAACATCGAATCTCCAGCACCTACAGAATTGACCAATGTGCCTTTGGGAGTATTTGAAGTCAATAGTTGTCCTGTTTCATTGACTAGAATTGCTCCTTCACCTCCACAAGAAATCAAGATATTACGAGCTCCTTTTTCTCGTAATTGAAAGGCATAGTTCAACATTTCTTCTTGTGTTTGAATGTTCACTCCAAATAATTCTTCTAATTCATGTTTGTTCGGCTTAATCATAAACGGCTGATAAGTTAAACAGGCTAATAATGAATTTTTTGTAGTATCAAGCACTAACTTTACCCCTCTTGCATGACAAAGCCTTGCAATTTCAACATAAGACGTCTCATCTAATCCTGGAGCAGCATTTCCTGCTAAAAATACAATATCTCCTTCTTTTAAAACATCTTTGAAATAATTCGTTAATTGTTGAAATTGCTCTACACCCACGCTAGGACCAGCTGCATTAATTTCTGTCTCTACTTCACCTTTAACTTTAATATTAATTCTAGTAGTACCTTCAACAGAAATAAACTGAGGGGTAATCCCTTCTTTTTCTAGATACTCTTCAATATACTTCCCTGAAAATCCTCCAAGGAATCCCGTTGCAATATTATCAACTCCTAGTCGTTTTAATACAATTGACATATTAATCCCTTTACCACCTGCTACATATTCCTCACCTATGGAACGATTCAATATTCCTAATTGACAATTTGGAACTTGTATCACCAAATCTACTGCTGGATTAAATGTAATGGTGTAAATCATATTCTCACCTACTTTCTAATGTAAAAAATAGGGCTAGCAAAATGCTAGCCCTCTAAAAACATCCTAAAATGTTATTATTTTTTTAAGTTGTAGAATGCTGAAAGACCTTGGTAAACAGCTAAGTCACCTAATTGATCTTCAATACGTAATAATTGGTTGTATTTAGCAATACGGTCTGTACGGCTTAATGAACCAGTTTTGATTTGTCCAGCATTTGTAGCAACTGCGATATCAGCAATTGTTGAATCTTCAGTTTCACCTGAACGGTGTGATACAACTGCAGTGTATCCAGCTTTTTGAGCCATTTCAATTGCGTTGAATGTTTCAGTTAAAGTACCGATTTGGTTAACTTTGATTAAGATTGAGTTTGCAACGCCTTGTGCAATACCACGAGATAAGATTTCAGTATTAGTTACGAATAAATCGTCACCTACTAATTGAACTTTACCGCCTAAGCGTTCAGTTAATAATTTCCATCCATCCCAGTCGTTTTCGTCACATCCGTCTTCGATTGTGATGATTGGGTATTTCTCAACTAATTCAGCTAAGTATTCTACTTGCTCAGCTGGAGTACGTTTAGCACCTTTTTCACCTTCGAAAATTGTGTAGTCATATACGCCATCTTTGAAGAATTCTGATGAAGCACAGTCAAATCCTAAGAATACATCTTTACCTGGTTCTAAACCAACTTTTTTAATAGCAGCTAAGATTGTTTCTACAGCATCTTCAGTACCTTCAAATGTTGGAGCGAAACCACCTTCGTCACCTACAGCAGTTACTAAACCACGGTCGTGTAAAATAGATTTTAGAGCATGGAATACTTCAGCACCCCAACGTAAAGCTTCTTTGAATGTTGGTGCACCAACTGGTAAAATCATAAACTCTTGGAATGCGATCGGAGCATCTGAGTGAGATCCACCGTTAACGATGTTCATCATTGGTGTTGGTAATACTTTAGTGTTGAATCCACCTAAGTATTGGTATAATGGTTGATCTAAGTAATCAGCAGCCGCACGAGCAACAGCGATAGATACGCCTAAAATTGCGTTAGCTCCTAATTTACCTTTGTTTGGAGTTCCATCTAATTCAATCATTAATTTGTCGATCGCCATTTGTTCGCGAACGTCAAAACCGATGATTGCTTCAGCAATAATGTTATTTACATTATCAACAGCTTTTTGAACTCCTTTTCCTAAGTAACGAGATTTGTCGCCATCACGTAATTCAACCGCTTCGTATTCACCAGTAGAAGCTCCTGAAGGAACCATACCGCGTCCGAACGCTCCGCTTTCTGTGTAAACTTCAACTTCGATAGTTGGGTTACCACGTGAATCTAATACTTCTCTTGCTAATACATCTGTAATAAATGGCATGATTTATTAACTCCTTTATATTTATTTGTACGTTTCTATTTTAGTCGAAAAATGCTTTATATGCAATCTTTTCCTTAAATTGAAAGCCTTTTTTTAAGATTATTTTTGAATTAAGCTTTCTCCTGTCATTTCTTCAGGTTTTGCTACATTCAATAAATCTAACATTGTAGGTGCAACGTCTGCTAAACGACCACCTTCACGTAATATAACACCTTTTTTCGTTACAATGACTGGTACTGGAACTGTTGTATGAGCAGTATGTGGTGTACCTTCTGGAGTAATCATTGTTTCTGAGTTACCGTGGTCAGCAAAGATAATTGCAGTACCGCCTTTAGCTAAAATTGCATCCACTACTTTACCTAAGTTTTCATCTACTGCTTCGATTGCTTTAATCGTTGGTTCTAACATACCAGAGTGTCCAACCATATCTGGATTTGCAAAGTTTAAGATGATTGCATCATTTTCATCATTTTGAATAGAGTTATATAATGCATCCCCAACTTCATAACAACTCATTTCAGGTTTTAAGTCATATGTTGCAACTTTTGGTGAAGGAATTAAAATACGGTTTTCTCCTGGGAATTCTTCATTACGTCCACCATTCATAAAGAATGTAACGTGTGGATATTTTTCAGTTTCTGCAATACGTAATTGTGCAAGTCCTGCTTTTGATAAAACTTCTCCTAAAACATTTGTCATAGGAATTGGTGGGAATGCAACTTCTGCATCCACACTTGGATTGTATAATGTCATTGTCACAAATTTAACATTTGCAGCATGTTCACCACGATCAAAGTTTGTCCACTCTTTATCTGTAAATGCATTTGATAATTGAATTGCACGGTCAGGACGGAAGTTAAAGAAAATAACTGCATCATTTTCTTCAATTTTCGCAACTGGTTGTCCATCTTTAACAATTACTGATGGAATGACAAATTCATCTGTTACATTTTCAGCATAACTGTGATCAATTACTTCTTGAGCTGATTCGAATTGAGGTCCTTTTGCATGTGCAATTGCATCATAAGCTAATTGAACACGTTCCCAACGTTTGTCACGGTCCATTGCATAGTAACGACCTGATACTGTTGCGATTTGACCTACTCCAACTTCTGCCAATTTTTCTTCTAAAGTTTTAATATACGCTGGACCACCATGTGGATCCACGTCACGTCCGTCCATGAATGCATGAACATAAACTTTAGAAATACCTTTTGCTTTTGCTGTTTCAATTAATGCTAATAAATGATTAATATGGCTGTGTACACCACCATCAGATAATAATCCGAACAAGTGTAGTGCAGAACCATTTTCTAATACATGATTAAATGCACCATTTAATGCTGGATTTGTATCGAATTCACCATCTAAAATTGCTTTATCAATACGAGTTAAACTTTGGTATACGATACGACCTGCACCGATATTTGTATGACCTACTTCTGAGTTCCCCATTTGTCCATCTGGTAAACCTACATCTAAGCCTGATGCTTTTAATGTTGTATGAGGAAATTCATTATAGTAACGGTCAAAATTTGGTTTTTTTGCTTGTGCTACAGCGTTACCTTCTACTTCTGGTCTCCATCCAAAACCATCTAAGATAATAATCGCTACTGGTGATTTAGACATTATTTTACTGCCTCCAATAAAGCTAAGAATGATTCAGGTTGTAAGCTTGCTCCACCTACTAAAGCTCCATCCACATCTGGACAAGCCATGTATTCTTTAATGTTTTCAGGTTTAACAGAACCACCGTATTGTACACGAACTTTGTCTGCTACTTCTTGACCAAAGTCTTTTGCTACAACGTCACGTACTACTTTACACATTTTTTGAGCATCATCTTGAGAAGCTGATTTACCAGTTCCGATTGCCCAAATTGGTTCATATGCAATCACTAATGATGAAACTTGTTCGTTTGATAAACCTTCTAATGCTGCAGAAACTTGTGCTCCTACAAACTCAGCAGCTTTACCAGCTTCATAAGTTTCTAATGTTTCACCACAACAGATGATTGGTAACATACCATTTGCGAAAATTGCTTTTGCTTTTTTATTAATGTCAGCATCTGTTTCGTGGAAATATTCACGACGTTCTGAGTGTCCAATTACAACATAGTGAACGCCCATTTCAGATAATACTTTTGGAGAAGTTTCTCCTGTATAAGCACCTTCTTGTTCGAAATAGCAGTTTTGAGCAGCTACTTTTAATTCTGAACCTTCAGCTGCAGCTAATAAAGTAGATAAATCAACTGCTGGAGCTGCTACAGCAGACTCAACAACTTCTGATGATGGTAATTTTCCTGCTAAAGCCTCAACAAATGCTTGAGTTTCTTTAGGATTTTTATTCATTTTCCAGTTTCCTGCAATAATTGGTTTACGCATAATTTTTCCTCCTAAAATTGTTTATGAAGCAGACTCACAAAAATGAACGCATCATTTCAGTGAGTCTTTTCCAAATTTATTTAATTATTTATCACTAATTGAAGCTACACCAGGTAATTCTTTACCTTCTAAGTATTCTAATGAAGCTCCACCACCAGTTGAGATATGAGTGAATTTATCAGCATACCCTAAAGAAATTGCTGCTGCTGCAGAATCTCCACCACCGATAATTGTTGTAGCGTCTTTTAAATCTGCAATTGCTTCACATACGCCGATTGTTCCTTTAGCAAAGTTAGGTAATTCGAATACACCCATAGGTCCATTCCATACAACTGTTTTAGCATCTTTTAAGTAGCTAGCAAATAATTCTACAGTCTTAGGACCAACGTCTAATCCTTCTTGATCAGCTGGGATTTGGTCAGATGGTACAATTGTTGCAACTGCATCGTTTGAGAATTCTTTTGCAACTACATTGTCGATTGGTAATACTAATTTGTCGCCAGCTTTTTCCATAATTTGTTTTGCTAATTCGATACGATCTACTTCTAATAATGATAGACCTACTTCACGACCCATAGCTTTGAAGAATGTATATGCCATTCCTCCACCGATTAATACTTTATCAGCTTTATCTAATAAGCTTTCAATTACACCAATTTTATCTGAAACTTTCGCTCCACCTAAAATAGCTACGAATGGACGTTCTGGAGTATCTACTGCTCCTCCGATGAATTTGATTTCTTTTTCCATTAAGAAACCAGCAGCAGTTTCTAATTGGCTAGCAATCCCTACGTTTGAAGCGTGAGAACGGTGAGCTGTACCAAATGCATCATTTACGAACAACTCTCCTAAAGATGCCCAATATTTGCCTAACTCAGGATCGTTTTTAGATTCTTTTTTACCATCTAAATCTTCGAAACGAGTATTTTCAAATAATAAAACATCTCCTTCAGCTAAACCATTAATAGCTGTTTCTAATGCTTCACCACGAGTTTCTGGAACAAATGTTACGTCTTTTTTCAATAATTCTGATAAACGTACAGCAACTGGACGTAAGCTTAAACGAGCTTTATCTTCTTCAGATTTTACTTTTCCTAAGTGAGAGAAAAGAATTACTTTTGCATGATTGTCAATCAAGTATTGAATAGTTGGTAATGCTTGAACAATACGGTTGTCATCTGTAATAACGCCATCTTTTAATGGAACATTAAAGTCAACACGTACTAATACTTTTTTACCTTTAACAGATAAATCTGTCACAATTTTTTTAGCCATAGAATAGCCTCCTAGAAAAAATTTATTTGGAGCGAGTGTAATACCCACATTATGAAAACAGGGCGAGGAAGCGAATGCTTCCATCGCCCTGAAAAATTCGATACGATTAGCTATATCAAAACTTTATATTATAAGTTTGCAAAGTATTGTAAAGTACGAATTAATTGTGCAGTGTATGACATTTCGTTATCGTACCAAGAAACTGTTTTAACTAATTGTTTATCGCCTACAGTCATTACTTTAGTTTGAGTAGCATCAAATAATGATCCATAAGTGATACCTACGATATCAGAAGATACTAATGGTTCTTCAGTGTATCCGTATGATTCAGTTGAAGCAGCTTTCATAGCAGCGTTAACTTCTTCAGCTGTAACTGGTTTTTCTAATACTGTTACTAATTCTGTTAATGAACCTGTTGGTACAGGAACACGTTGAGCAGCTCCATCTAATTTACCGTTTAATTCTGGAATTACTAAACCGATAGCTTTAGCAGCACCAGTTGTGTTAGGAACGATGTTTACAGCTGCAGCACGAGCACGACGTAAGTCTCCTTTTGGATGTGGAGCGTCTAATGTGTTTTGGTCACCAGTGTAACCGTGAATAGTAGTCATTAAACCTTCAACGATTCCGAAGTTATCGTTTAAAGCTTTAGCCATTGGTGCTAAACAGTTTGTAGTACATGAAGCACCAGAAATAACTGTTTCTTTACCTGTTAAAATGTTGTGGTTTACATTGTATACAACTGTTGGTACATCGTTACCACCAGGAGCAGAGATAACAACACGTTTAGCTCCACCTTTTAAGTGTAATTCAGCTTTTTCTTTAGAAGTGAAGAAACCAGTACATTCTAAAACGATATCAACGCCTAGTTCTCCCCATGGTAATTCTTCAGGATTACGGTTAGCTAATACTTTAACTTCTTTACCGTTTACGCGGAATGCGCCTTCTAATACTTCAACTTCTCCGTTGAAACGTCCTTGTGTTGAATCGTATTTTAATAAGTGTGCTAATTGTTTAGCATCTGTTAAGTCGTTGATTGCAACAACTTCTAACCCTTCCACTTCTTGAATACGACGGAATGCTAAACGTCCAATACGTCCGAAACCGTTAATACCAACTTTAACTGTCATAATAGTTTTTCCTCCTAGGAATATATTTTTTTATTTTTAGCGGGTTACCCCGTTCAAAACCATATTTGCTAAACTCTCATCAATCACAAACCATGTTCGATCGATAGGAGCTAATTTGGCATAAGCCATTAAAGCTTCTGCCTTTTGAGCACCTTCCACAATAGCAATACTATGTGGGATGGCCTCTAAATCACTAAGATGCAAACCTACTCGTGGAAGTTTAAAAACTACCTTTCCTTTTGCATCGAAGAAACAACCAAACGCTTCACCTACAGCACGCCTGCTTGCAATAAACTGACTTTCTTGAGGTAACAACCCTCTTCGTTCAGCCATGACACTTGCATTTCCAACGCTATACAATAAGCAATTCGCTTGTTTCATCATTGTCAATGTTTGTGAAACCAATGGTTCTTGTAATAACGGAAGATACGTCTCTTTACTAACATGTTCTGGAACATATAATGAAAAATGTTCTCCACCTATTTTTGTCGCCATCTTTTCACTAACACTATTTGCTTGAATTAAAGTGGAACCGCCCACTCCTCCTCTAGCAGGTACAAATGAAATTTCACGTTGTTGTAAAATCTCTTTTGAAAAATATTCTGCTACCATTGCCATCGTTCTACCACCCGTCACTGTAACGATTGATTGATCAACCGGCAACATCCATTTCATCAATTCCTGTACTTGATTACTAATTTTCATCCCTTTATTTGGACCAGTATCAGTAACCACTTTACAAAATCTAATTCCTAACTTATTCGAAATCTTTTTTTCAAAATCAGTCATTTCGATACACTGTTGAATGATTGAAGTTAATCCAAGGTAAGTATCTTTTCCTAACTCAGTAACAAACATTCCTTTTGCAGAATATGTAATTAAACCTTGTTCTTTTAGTATATCTGTTTCAGAACGAAGAATCCGTTCTGATATTTCCAACTGCTTCGCAAGCCCTCTTCGACCAATCGGTTGTGTTCGTTGTATCGCTCGCAAAATTTGGAAACGAATTTTTAACAATTGATTGCTTTCGGGGACTAGAAGTTGCATTAATGTCATACAATCCATAATTCCGATTCCCTTCGTTTCATTACTGGGCTAAAAATCGTCCCTAAAAATCAGCTATCTATACATAGAAAACTTTCTTAATTACACAAATATTGTACCAACAATCTTTGTAAAATGCAACTTGAAAGTGTTTAATATTTTATAAAAAATTATCAAACCGGGACTTCTAAAGTCCCTTTCCGTTTCGTTTTTTCTCTTTTAAAGTTGACTTTTTCTTCTTTTTCTAAATCAATCCTTTTCTTTTTTTGTAAGGGTTTCTTCTTGTTTTTTCATATGAATTTAGATAAAATATTCTTACATTGTTTAGCTGCCTTAGTGTAATGGATATCACATAAGATTCCGGTTCTTATAATGGGGGTTCGATTCCCTCAGGCAGCGTTATTAAAACTTATTTAACGATTATTTTTAACCGCAAAAAAGCCAGGGTTTTCAACCCTGGCTTATTTGCAGTTTTATAGCTCACCATACTATTAGACTGCGAATTATTTTTCTAAACCTTCAATAATTTTTGTTAAGTTCCATTTCATCATGCTTAAGTAGCTGTCCCCATCTTTACCTTTTTCAGCAATTGAGTCAGTAAAGATTGTTGAGTAAATTGGCTTACCTGATTCTTGTGAAACTGTCTTCATTGGACGTTCGTCAACACTTGATTCAACGAATAATGAAGGAACTTTAGATTTTTTAAGAATTTCAACTAAACGAGTTGTTTGTTCAGGAGTACCTTCTTCTTCAGTATTAATTTCCCAGATGTAAGCTGATGGAACTCCATAAGCTTTAGAGAAGTACTTGAAGCATCCTTCACTTGTAACAATTAATTTTTTCTCTTCTGGAATTTTAGCAAGACGTTCTTTTGCGTCTTTATCTAATTTATCCAACTCAGCAACATATTTATCAAGATTCTTTTGGTAAGTATCTTTATGTTCTGGATCTTTTGCAATTAATTGTTTTGCAATATTTTTAGCATAAATCACACCATTTTCGATGTTTAACCATGCGTGAGGGTCTTCTTTACCTTTTTCTTTTTCTCCTTCAAGGTAAATCACATCAACGCCATCACTTACTGCAAAGTAGTCTTTATCTGCTACTTTACCAGCATTTTTAACCATTTTTGTAAACCAAGCATCATCTGCATTTTCTAAGTTAATTCCATTATAGAAAATTAAATCTGCATCATGAATTTTTTGTACATCTTGTGGTAATGGTTCATATTCGTGTGGATCTTGTCCAACTGGAACAATACTGTGAATGTCCGCTAAATCCCCAGCAACATTTTTAGTAATATCATAAATGATAGAGTTTGTTGCTACTACTTGTACTTTTTTAGGTTCATTACTTTTTGTTGTAGTTGTAGTTGTAGTTGATGAATTACTTGTACATCCTGCAAAACCAACTAATGATAATAAACCGACTGTTAATAATTTCCCGATTTTCATGCTTTTTTCCTACCTTCCCTTTGTTTTGGTGATACAATAAAACTAATCACAAAGAATGCTGCAGCAGTTAATACAATGGTTGAACCTACTGCAATATTAAACGTATAGCCGATTACTAAACCAACAATCGAAGAAAGTGATCCAAATATTGCTGATAAAGCTAACATTGTTTTTAAACTCTTCGAATATAAATAAGCTGTTGCTGCTGGTGTAATCAGTAACGCTACAATCATAACTGTTCCGACACTTTGCATTGCTGTAATCGAAACTAGTGCTAAAAGAAACATCAATAAGTAATGATAGAATGATACATTCAATCCTGCTGAACGAGCAAAAACTGGGTCAAAACTCGTTACTTGTAATTCTTTGAAGTAAGAAATAATTGTTACAAAAACAAATACTCCCACAATTGCTGTAATCAATAAATCAAAATCTTGTACCGCTAAAATATTCCCGAATAAAATATGGAATAAGTCTGTCGAACTTTTAGCAACACCGATTAAAATAATTCCTAAAGCTAAAAATGAACTAAAGGTAATTCCTATCGCAGTATCACTTTTTACGACACTATTCCGATTAATAAAGGCAATAATAAAGGACGCTAATAATCCAAACGCTAAAGCTCCAAAGAAGAAATTAACGCCAACAATATAAGATAATGCTACCCCTGGCAATACCGCATGAGAAATCGCATCTCCCATTAGCGACATTCCACGAAGGATGATAAAACATCCAATCATTCCGGCAACGGCTCCAATTAAAACGGAAGAAATTAATGCATTTTGCACAAAATGATAATTCATTAATCCTTGTAAAAAATTATTCATGAGTTTGTCCCCCTTGAGCTACGAAAACTTCTCCACCGTAAGTTTTTCTAATTTTTTCAGGAACAAATGTTTCCTCAGTTTTTCCACTATCTACAATTCCACGATTTACTAAAATCACTTGATCAAAATAATCACGTACTTTAGATAAATCATGATGCACCATTAAAATAGTCTTTCCTTCTTCTTTCCATTGACGAATTAAAGTCATAATCACTTTTTCACTCATCATATCAATTCCCACAAATGGTTCGTCTAAGAAGATATAATCTGCTTTTTGGACTAAACAACGTGCCAATAAAACCCTTTGGAATTGTCCACCCGATAATGCTCCTATTGGACGATTGGCTAATTCTGTTAAACCAACTTCTTCAATAGCCTCATCTACATCTTTCCAATCTTGAGCGTTTAAACGTTGAAATGGTTTCATTTTTACGGTTTTTCCTAATGCTACACATTCACGAATCGTAATTGGAAATGTAAAATCCAAATTACTTTTTTGTTCAACGTATGCAATTCTCCCTAGCGATTGACTCACTGCTTCTCCATCAAATGTCACTTTTCCCGTATGCGGAATTAATCCTAGCATTGCTTTTAATAAAGTAGATTTTCCTGCCCCATTAGGACCAATAATTCCCAAAATCGTTGGGCCATTTACTTCTACATGACAATCTTTTAAAACATCTGGCTGCATTGCGTAAGATACTCCCAGATTTTCGACTTTAATCATGAATCTACCTCCTTCTTTCTCTCATAAATCCTATGCCAATAATTAGGTTACCCTAAATACTTTCTCTCGTCAAGAGTTTTTTAGGGACTCCAAAATATTTTTGAAAAATTCCGATTTTTATATAAAAAAAGATAAAGAGTAAAACGTTTTCATGTTCTTTATCTCTTTTAAGCCTATTCTTTTTTATCTTCTTTTGCTCCTAAAGCGGTTAATGTATTAGAGAACAAATGATGCTTATAATCTTTATCAATCTCTTTATAATAACTATAAAAGATATCTACCATCACTAGAATTGGAAATTGTGGAGAAATTAATCCACCTTGATCTAAGGCGTTTTTCATCGCAATTAATACTAATTCGTCACAAACTTTCTCATTTTCTTCACTTCGTTTTGAAGTTATTAAAACCGTCTTTGCCCCTTGTTTTTTCGCCTGACGTACCGCCTCTACTACACTTGCATTAGCAGAAACTGAAATCCCAATGACTAAACACTGCTCGTCAACAAGTACCCGATTCATAAGCATTGTATGCAAATCCGTAATTGCCTCACAAATCATTCCTAACCTCATAAATCGAAACTTCATCTCATGAGCCGCTAACCCCGAACTTCCTTGACCGTAGATATAAACTCGTTTAGCAGTGTTCAATAATCCACACACTTTAATGACTTGACTCTCGTCAATTAATGAAAAAGATTTTGACAACAATTCTTCATAGTCTGACAAAACTGTTTTCGTTAAATCATTATGGATGACTTCTCCTTCTTTTTTACTTTCTTGAAAGTCATATATAAATTGTCTGTATCCTTTATAACCACATTTTTGCGCAAAACGAGTCAATGATGGAATTGACACAAACAATCTTTCCGATACGGCTCTAGCTGACAAAGATTCTTCGGCTGAACTTTGCTTTAAAAAATATTGCGCAATTGTTTTTTCATTAGGGGTTAATGTATCATAAATCGATTCAATTAATGGTGTGACTTTTTTCTCAAAAGATATCATGTTTTTACTCCCTTAACCTTTTCATTACTGCTAGTGTATCATATTTTTCATCTCTCGTGTTTCAAAAAAATAAAAAGCTAGGAGACATTCATCCCCTAGCTTGATAGTTTTAGACAACGATTAGTCGTCTACTCCTAAAATTTCATTAATATTATTTTTATAAAGAATGGCTTTCGCACCGTAAATCGCTTGAACTCCACCATTTACTTCTAGTACATCTACTGCACCGATAGATTTTAGAGTTGCTTTATCTACTTTATCTACAGAACGAACTGCTACACGTAAACGAGTAATACATGCATCTACATCTTCAATGTTTTCTGCTCCACCTAAAGCTTCAATAATACGAACGCTATCTTGTTTTAATGTATCTTTTGTTTCTACAACAGGTTGTGCATCATCTACTAACTCTTCATCTAAGCGACCTGGAGTTGCAACATTGAATTGAACGATAAACCATCTGAATACAACATAGTATAAAACACTCCATACTAAGCCAAATGGAATTTGTAATAACCAATTTGTTTTATCGTTTCCTTGTAATACCCCAAATAATGTGAAGTCGATAACCCCACCAGAGAATGTATTACCAATAGAAATATTTAGAATATCAGCAATAAAGAAGCTTACACCATCTAAGAATGCGTGAACAACATAAAGTACTGGACTTACAAATAAGAACATAAATTCGATTGGTTCTGTAATACCAGTAATGAATGAAGTTAAAGCTACCCCAAAGAATAAACCAGCATATTTTGGTCGACGATCTTTTGGAACACAGTGATACATTGCTAAGCAGGCTGCTGGAAGACCAAACATCATTGTAGAGAAACGACCTGCGAAGAAACGAGTTCCTTCAGTAAATAGACCAACATGTGTTGGATCTGCTAATTGAGCAAAGAAGATTTTTTGAGCTCCTGCTACAGTTTGACCTGCTACAACTTCAACTCCTCCTAATTCTGTATACCAGAATAATGGGTAAATCATATGGTGTAAACCAACTGCACCACATAGACGCATTAAGAATCCATATAAGAATGTTCCAAATGGACCAGCTTGTGAGATATAACCACCAGTTGATACTAATAATTGTTGGAATGGAGGCCAAATTACAAAGAAAATTCCTCCGACTACAATTGAAGCAAATGAAGTAACGATTGGAACAAAACGACTACCTCCAAAGAATCCTAAGAATTGAGGTAATTGAATGTTGCTATAGCGATTATGTAAATAAACTGCTACAGAACCTACTACGATAGCCCCAACTACACCTGTATCAATTGAAGCACCTTCAGCCATATATAATTTAACAAGCGCTTTGATTGTTGCTGTCATAACAAAATAACCAGTTACCCCAGCAAGTGCAGCAGTACCTTTGTCACGTTTTGCTAAACCAATACATAAGCCCACACAGAGTAGTAATGCTAAATTCGCAAATACAACTTCCCCTGCTGAACTCATTACTGTGAAAATTGCTTGTAAAAGACTATTATTTAACACTGGATAAGTTGCTACTGTCGTTGGATTTGACAGTGCACCACCAATCCCTAATAACAAACCAGCTGCCGGTAAAATAGCAATCGGCAACATAAATGCTTTACCAATTTTTTGTAATACTTTAAACATATGGTTTCCCCCTAATCATTTTCCTTTTATGATTGAATCGCATCTACAAATTTTTTTGTAATTAATTGAGGTCTTGTAATCGCTGATCCAACAACGACACTATAAGCCCCTAATTCAAGTACACGTTTTACCTTTTCAGGTGTATCAATATTTCCTTCTGCAATGAGTGGATGTTTGATAACCTTTAAGACTTCACGGAGAATTTCAAAATCGTTTGCTTCAATTTTATCCCCTTTACTTTGGTTGGTATATCCTACTAATGTACTTCCGATATAGTCGAACCCTAATTCATCTGCATGAATCATTTCTTCAACTGTCGAACAATCTGCCATTAATTTTTGAGTTGGATATTTTTGACGAATTTCTTGATAAAATTCATCTAAAGTTTGTCCATTAGGACGACTAGAAATCGTTGCATCTAATGCAATAATTTCTGGTTTAGCTTCCATTAACTCATCCACTTCTTTCATAGTGGCTGTAATATAGACATCTGCATCATCATAATCTCTTTTAATAATTCCAATTACAGGTAAATCAACTGCTTCTTTAATAGCTTTGATGTCTATGACAGAATTAGCACGAATCCCCTTTGCTCCTCCTTCCTTTGCTGCGACTGCCATACGAGCCATAATAAAATCGCTATGCAACGGTTCATGTGGCAACGCTTGGCAAGATACGATTAATTGCCCTTGAATACTCATATTCAGCCTCCTTTTCTTTTTATAAAAGCCTTTACATTTATTAGTATAATTGTAGCAGAAAGCATTTTCAATATTAGACGTCATTTTAGAAAGTATTTTCAAATTTCTTTGTTTTCCAATCCAAATTCCTTAAAAATTAGAAATTACTTTCACAATTTTTTTAAGATTATATAAAATAATGAAGGACTTACCGTTTAATCGATAAGTCCTAAGGGTATCACTATTCAGTTTCAAAGATTTAGAAGATTATTTTCCTAAATAATATTCTGAAACTACATGTAAGTTTTCATCAAATTCAAAAACTAATGGCGGAAAATTAGGAATTTCCACTCCCATAATTTCATCATCTGATAATCTTTTAATATGTTTTACTAACGCACGGATAGAATTTCCATGTGCTCCAATAAAAACATTTTTACCAGCTTTTAAATCTGGAGCAATTTTATCCTCCCAAAATGGAAGTACACGTTCCAATGTCACTTTAAGATTTTCTGCATCTGGAATTACAGAATTATCCAGCTTTGCATACCGACGATCACCATGTGCGGAATATTCATCATCACGATCCATTTTTGGAGGTAACACATCATAAGAACGACGCCAAATATGAACTTGTTCATCTCCAAATTTTTCAGCGGCTTCTGCTTTATTTTTCCCCGTTAATCCACCATAATGACGTTCATTTAAACGCCATGTTTTTTCAACAGGAATCCATAATTGATCACAAGCTTCCAACGCCAAATCCGTTGTTTTAATGGCACGTTTTAGCACTGAAGTATAGGCTTGATCAAATTCAATTCCTGCTTCTTTGATTAATTTTCCTGCATCAATCGCTTGTTGAATCCCCTTTTCAGACAAATCAACATCCGCCCAACCAGTGAAGAGATTGGCCTTATTCCATTCTGACTGGCCATGGCGAGCAAAAACTAATTTTACCATCTTATCGCTCTCCTTTTTCTTCTAAACCTTTTCCCGAGTAAATGTATACCCTATTTCATTATCTATTTAATAATGCTGCAGCAGCTTCATCAACGATAATTGTTACATTTGGATGCTTCTGTAAAATACTAGCAGGAACATCTATTGTAACGTCTCCTTTTACCGTATTTAAAATCGCTTTTGCTTTCTTTTCCCCGAATGCAATTAATAGAATTTGTTTTGCATCCATAATCGATTGTAATCCCATTGAATAAGCATATCTTGGTACATCTTCTTCATGTTCAAAGAAACGTTTATTCGCTTCAATGGTTGCTTGTGCTAAAGCTACTTTATGTGTTCTTTGTGTAAAAGGTGTTCCCGGTTCATTAAATCCAATATGGGCATTACTCCCTATTCCCAATAATTGGAAATCAACAGGATTATCTTGTAAAATTTTTTCATAACGTTCCACTTCAGCATCAATATCTTCTGCTAAACCATCAGGTAAATAGCTCTTTAAAAATGGTTTTGCTGCAAATAATTGTTCGTTCATAAAATAATGATAACTATGTTCATCTTCACTGGATAAACCAGCATATTCATCCAAGTTTACCGATACTCTATCCGAAAAATCTAATGAACTTTGTCGAATTTTTTCATATAAACCAAGAGGACTCGAACCTGTTGCTAACCCAAAAACTTTTGCTCCATTTTCATAAGCTTCTTTAAAAACTTCAAATGCAACTTTAGCGCCTTCTTCTTGATTTTTTACAATTTTAATATCCATAACGCTTCCTCCCTCAACTTGTCATTACCAGTATTGTAACAGAAAATTTCAAAAGAATAAATATTAAGCGCCAATTTTCAATCAAATATTTTCAAAACAAAAAACTCTATTAGACTAGGAATCATCCTATCTAATAGAGTTTTACTTTTTAGATTATTTCCAAAAATCATCGTAAATTGTAATTGGCAAATGACGTTTATGTTCTGATTTGATATACCAACTTTCAATGGTTTGAGCATCTTTTTCTGAAATTTCTTTTCCTTCAAGATAATCATCGATTGCTTCATACGTCACGCCTAAAGCTACTTCATCAGGAAGGGATGGACGTTCTTCTTCTAAGTCTGCCGTTGGTTGTTTTAAATATAAATGTTCTGGAGCTCCTAAATATTCTAATAACTGACGTCCTTGTCGTTTATTTAATCGCCATAATGGTAAAATATCTGCTCCACCATCACCGAATTTTGTATAGAAGCCTGTTACAGATTCCGCTGCATGATCCGTACCAATCACTGCACATCCTGTTTGCCCTGCAATCGCATATTGCGCAATCATACGTTCTCTTGCTTTAATATTTCCTTTATTAAAGTCACTAATCGGTAATCCTAAACTTGTAATACTATTCATAGAAGCATCCACTGCAGGCTTAATATCCACGCGCAATATATCGCTTGCTTGCATAAATTCAATGGCATCCATCGCATCTTGTTCATCTGCTTGAATTCCATAAGGTAGACGAACTGCGTAAAAACGATACTCTTTTTCCGGATATTCTTGGTTCAATTTATCAATCGCTAACTGAGCTAATTTTCCAGCCAAAGTAGAATCTTGCCCACCACTAATTCCCAAAACATAACCTTTTAAAAAAGGATGTTTCACTAAATAGTCTTTTAAAAATTGAATCGTTTTTTCAATTTCTTGTTGAACATCAATTTTCGGTTGTACTTTTAACGTTTCAATAATTTTTTGTTGTAATGGTCTCATGATTTTTTCCTTTTCTATCTGATTAACCTAAACGATTTGCTTTCTCTTTTACTTCTGCACGAATAGCTTCAATACTAGCTAATTTTTGTTGATATGTTTCTGTAGATAAGTCAACCGGATATTGTTCTGGATTTAAGATACGTTTGTATTCATCCCATAACGCTTCAACTCGTTCATCTTTATACGCTTTAATCTCTTTTAATGAAGGTAATGTATAAACTAATTTCCCTTGTTCAAAAATAGATTGTAAAATTGGACGAGCATCAAAATCCGTTACTGTTTTATTAATATATGTGTATACTGGATGGAACATATATAACTCTTCTAATTCATCAGGACGTTCATGCCATAGAGCAACATAATCCCCTTCAGATTTTCCATCACTCTTACGAGTAATACGCCATACTTGTTTTTTACCTGGTGTTGAAACTTTTTCTGCATTATTAGAAATTTTTACGGTTGGAACCATTTCACCATTTTCATCTTCAATCGCTACTAATTTATAAACACAACCTAAGGCTGGTTGATCATAAGCTGTAATTAAACGTGTTCCAATTCCCCAAACATCAATTTTAGCACCTTGCATTTTTAAGTTCAAAACTGTTTTTTCATCTAAATCGCTTGAAGCATAAATTTTTGCTTCTGTAAAGCCAGCATCATCTAATTGTTGACGAACTTTTTTCGACATATACGCCATATCTCCACTGTCAATACGAACGCCTAAGAAATTAATTTTATCGCCAAATTCCTTCGCTACTCGAATCGCATTTGGAACACCTGAACGTAAAATATCATACGTGTCTACTAAAAATACACAATCACGGTGGCTAGAAGCATAAGCCTTAAAGGCTTCATAATCGTCACGATACGCTTGGACTAGAGAATGCGCATGAGTTCCAGAAACAGGAATTCCAAACATTTTTCCTGCTCGAACATTACTTGTTGCATTACAGCCCCCAATATACGCCGCTCTTGTTCCCCATAATGCTGCATCTAACTCTTGTGCTCGTCTTGTTCCAAATTCTAATACAGGATCATCTCCTGCTACAGTACGAATACGAGAAGCTTTTGTCGCAATAAGTGTTTGGAAATTAATAATATTTAATAGAGCTGTTTCAATTAGTTGGCATTCTGCAAGGCTTCCTTCTACTTGAACTAATGGCTCATTTGCAAATACTAATTCTCCTTCAACAGCAGAATGAATATTCCCTTTAAATTTAAAGTTTTTCAAATAGTCTAAAAATTCTTCTGGATAAATCTCTAAACTTCTTAAATAGTCTAAATCTGTTGGACTAAATGTTAAATCTTCAATATAGTGAACTAAACGTTCTAATCCTGCAAAAATCGCATACCCGTTTTCAAAAGGTAACTTTCTAAAATATGCTTCAAAAATCGCTTTTTTCTCATGAAGACCTGTTTCCCAATAAGTCTTCATCATATTAATTTGATACAAATCAGTATGTAGCGTTAAACTATCATCATGATAACGGAATTTCATGGTTCCATAACCCTCTTTTCATTATAATTACATTTATTGTACACCAGTTTTCATAGTTTGTACAAACTTTCCAAACTCTTTTTATGGCAAAAGGGACTAGTTGCCTAGTCCCTCTTTCAACCATCATTTCCACACTTAAATACCTTCAAAATAAATAAACTATTTTATCTAATCTCTTTATTTATCAATGTATTCTTTCTACTATTAGTTTACTCCTCTTTTCACAAAGTAGCAAGAGTTTTTAAGAAAAAATCCTAAAAATTCCGTTACGAGGAAATGTATGTATCGTACATAAAAAGACTTCTCACAGTAACTTTAAACTCAAGGCTATAAAACCTACCGTTCCTTGCCACTTCAGAGAAGTCTCATTCTAATTTTTCACTTTAAATGTAAGCATCTAAATCTTTTTGGAATTTTGCTAGTTTTTCTTCTGCTTCTTCTTGAGTAGCAGCTTTCACACCCATGTAGAACTTAATTTTAGGTTCTGTTCCACTTGGTCTTACTGCAATCCATGAACCATCTTCTAAAATATATTTCAATACATTTGAAGTTGGCAAGCCAATTTCAGAAGTAACACCTTGGGCATCTACTTGTTGGTTCACTGCAAAATCTTGAGCGACTGATACTTTAATGCCACCAAAGTTAGAAGGAACTTCTTTACGTAATCCATCTAATAAAGCTTTGATTTTAGCAGGGCCTTCTAATCCTTGAACCGTTACAGAAATTGTTTTTTCTAAGAAATAACCATATTTTTCATATAAAGCTTGAAGACCATCATATAAAGTTTTTCCTTCACTCTTAAAGTGAGCTGCTACTTCCGTTAATAATAACACTGCTTGAATCGCATCTTTATCACGGACAAATGGTTGAACTAAATATCCATAACTTTCTTCAAATCCAAACATAAATGTGTGAGCATTTGTTTCTTCATAATTTTTAATTTGTTCTGCAATAAATTTGAACCCAGTTAATACATTTACCATTTTTGCACCATAATGTTCTGCAATGACTGTTGGTAATTCACTAGATACAATTGATTTTACAGTAGCTGCATTCGCTGGTAATGTTCCTGCTTTTTGATGAGCAAATAATAAATAATCTAATAAAATCGCTGCAATTTGGTTCCCAGTAATGACTTGGTAAGTTCCATCTGGTTGACGAACAGCAGCACCCATTCTATCTGCATCTGGGTCTGTTGCTAATAATACATCTGCTTTTGTTTCTTCTCCTAAACGAATCGCATATTCAAATGCACCTGCTTCTTCAGGGTTTGGAGATTTTACAGTTGTGAAGTCTCCATCTGGAGTAGCTTGTTTAGATACAACATGTAATCCTGTAAATCCAGCTTGATCTAATGCACGTTTTGTTAACATTAATCCTGTTCCATGTAATGGAGTATAAACAACTGATAAGTCTTTTGTATTAGATAATAAAGCTGGATTTACAGAAACTGATTTAATTTCTTCTAAATAAGCAGCATCTACTGCTTCACCAATCCATTCAAATAATGCTGATTGTTCTAATTCTTCTTTTGTCACCACGTCTACTGCTAATGGATTTTCAACTTGGCGAACAAATTCTGTTAAAGCATCTGCATCTTTTGGAGGCATTTGTCCTCCATCTTCACCGTATACTTTATACCCATTATAGGCAGCTGGATTATGACTAGCTGTAATCATAATTCCTGCAAATGTATGCAAGTGACGTACCGCATAAGACAATTCAGGTGTTGGTCTTAAATCTTCAAATACATAAGCTTTAATTCCATGTTTTACTAAAACTTTTGCAGATTCTAATGCAAATTCAGGAGAGAAATGACGTGAATCATGAGCAATTGCTACCCCACGTTTTTTCGCTTCTTCTCCGTATGTTTCAATTAATCGCGCTAACCCTTCTGTCGCTTGACGAACCGTATAAATATTCATACGATTAATCCCAGGGCCAACAATTCCACGCATTCCTGCTGTTCCAAATTCTAATGGAGCGTAAAATGCTTCTTCTTTTTCTTTTTCAGAAAAGTTCTCTAATTGTGTTTTTAAATAATCTTCTAAACCTTCGAACTTTTCCCATTTTAATGCAATATCTTGCCAACTCATATCATTATTCTCCTTTAAACATTTTTATTCTAATACCGTTGCTACTTCAAATCCATATCCACGAATGTGAGTAATTAATAATTCTAAAAAGATATGTGCCACAGGTGATAATTCCATTTGATGATGTTTTAAATATCCAATTTCTAATTCATCTTCAATCGCTAATGGAATTGCCACAATTTTATCATCATTTAATTCACTACTAATAATTCCCGAGCTAATCGTATAACCATTTAACCCGACCATTAAATTAAAAATTGTTGCACGATCACTTACTTTAATACTCTTCTTATGTTCCATTGTACTTAAAATCTCTTCAGCAAAATAGAAGGAATTTTCTTCTCCTTGTTCATAAGATAAGTAAGGATAGTCTTCTAATTCTTCTAGTGTAATACTAGATTGAGAAGCTAATGGATTTTCTCTACTAATAAATACGTGAGGTTTTGCTGTAAATAATGGCGTAAATTCTAAATTTTTCTCTTTAAATAATTTTTTCATGACCTGGCGATTAAAATTATTTAAATATAAAATTCCTAACTCACTTTTGAATTTCATTAAGTCTTCTAAAATATTTTGAGTTTCTGTTTCTCTTAACGTAAATTGATATTCATCACCTGCTTCTTGGCGGATTAATTCAACGAAAGCGTGAACGACAAACGCATAGTGCTGTGCTGAAACTGAGAAATCACGTTTCCGTTTTGTTTTACGTTTATATTTTTCTTCCATCAAATTTACTTGATCCAATACTTGTCTAGCATATACTAAAAACTCTCGCCCTTCTTCAGTTAAAGAAACTCCATTTTTATGCCGAACTAATAATTGAATATTCATTTCTTGCTCTAAATCTTTCATGGCATTTGATAGACTTGGTTGAGTTAAAAATAAATCTTTTGCGGCTTCATTAATGGATCCTTTTTCTGCAATTTTTTCTAAATAAATTAATTGTTGAATACGCATATTTTTTCTCCTTTTGCCATCTTATCTTTATTATAAATGAGATTTTAATTTCATGCTACCCTATAGTTTCCGCAAATAAAAAAAACTGAGCTTAAAGCTCAGTTTTTTTAAAGTCATTTATTGTTGAAATTTAAATACCACATTTGAATCGTATAATTTCAACATTTTTTCATAAACAAATTTAGTTGCTAGTGCTGCAACAACTGGTACAACTAACCAAGCAACAACTGCTAAAGTAATGCTTAATCCTGCATCGATAGAAGCTAGAGGTCCTACTAAACCTACTAAACCAAAACCAGCAGATTGAGGAGTACCACTAACTTGAAAGAACGCAACTGGAATTGCAGAAATAACAGCTGTTGTTAATGTTGGAACTAAAATAATTGGATACTTAAATAAGTTTGGCATCATTAATTTCATAGCTCCTAAAGCAATCGCTAAAGTTACTCCTGAATTATTCACTTTCCATGAATGAACAACTAATACTACCGCTGTAACAGCAACCCCCATTGCAGCAGCCCCTGCAGACACACCATTTAATTGAATCGCTAAACCAATTGCAACTGTTGAAATTGGTGAAATAATTAAGAATGCAAACGAACATACAATTAAAATAGACATTAAAATTGGTTGCAAGTGAGTGAATTCATTAATAACCGCTCCAATTGCAGCTGTTAATTTCGCAACGAATGGTAATAATTGTAAACCGATAAATGAAGCACCTACACCAACAACGATTGGCATCGCAACTACGGCTGTAGAACCGAATTTATCTTTAATCCACATTAATGCTAATACCGCAATTGCAGCTGTTAACATTGTATTAATTAAGTCTCCAGTACCTGCTCCAACATATTTTCCTAGTTCTGGATTGAATTTCACGACACCTGATGCAACAAAACTTGCTCCTGCTGTCACCATCATTGGCATTGGTTTAAAACCAAATTGTAAAGCAATTAATGCACCAATAATTAATGGTGTTGCTAATTGGAAAATTACAGCAATTTGTGTAATTTGAACTGCTAATGGATATTGACTAAAATATTTTAAAATTGCAGATAATACAGCGTTTGGAATTAAACCGATAATTACCCCTAATGCAGTTCCTTGTAAGATTTTGTTCATAAAGACTTTTGCAGTCATTTTTTCTTGAGCTTCCATATAACCCCTTCTTTCTTTTTGTCTACTCCTTTATAAAAGCTTTTGAAACTTTTTAGAAACATTTCACAAATCATTTTCTACACTTTCTCTACCTTTTATTAATGAGCTTTCATACTTTGCTCTTTACAACGAATCCATGATGTTAAAAGATAGAACAAGCTGTTGGAAGTCTATATTCCTTACCTTTTCTTACCACTTCTTCATTAAAATAATCAATCTCTATCAAATGATAAAGAACGATTGTGTCACGATTATAACAATTCATTTCAATCTAATCAATCATTTCTTTCATGTTTCATTCAATATTTTCATTTTTTGCAACTTATGAAAATACCACACTTAAAAAGTCGATAATTTCAAAACAAGGAGGCGTTCTAGAAAACGTCCTCCTTGTTTATTATTTTTCATTAAATTCTTGTTTGACTACTTCTAATGCTGCTGCAATCACTTGGTGCATATCATAATAACGATATTGACCTAAACGTCCTCCAAAGATTACTTGAGGTACTGTTTGCGCTAACTTTTTATATTGAGAATATAAATCATTATTTTGTTGATTATTAACTGGATAATACGGCTCTTGCCCTTTTTCCCAATCTGACGGATATTCTTTAGTAATAACTGTCTTCTCTTGTGCTCCAAACTCAAAATGTTTATGTTCAATAATACGTGTATATGGAGTTTCACGATCCGTATAATTCACAACCGCATTTCCTTGGAAGTTATCTACGTCTAACACCTCTGTTTCAAAACGTAAACTACGATATTCTAAAGTTCCCAATTCATAATTGAAAAATTCATCAATCATTCCAGTAAAAATAATTTTAACGCCGCTTTGTAAATACTCTTCTTTTTTTTCAAAGAAATCAATATTTAATTCTACTTCAATGTTTTCATGATTTAACATATTTTCAACCATTTGAGTATATCCACCAATTGGAATCCCTTGATAAGTGTCGTTGAAATAATTATTGTCATACGTATATCGAACAGGTAATCGACGAATAATAAAGGCTGGTAATACTGTAGCAGAACGTCCCCATTGTTTTTCAGTGTAGCCTTTAATCAATTTATAGTAGACATCTTCTCCAACTAAAGAGATGGCTTGTTCCTCCAAGTTTTCAGGCGTTTTTCCTTTTAATACAGCTCTTTGTTCTTCAATTTTAGCTGCTGCTTCTTGTGGAGTAACAACACCCCATAATTTATTAAATGTATTCATATTAAATGGTAAGTTATAAATCTCACCATTAAAATTCGCAACAGGAGTATTGGTATAGCGATTAAATGTAGCAAATTGGTGCACGTAATCCCAAATTCTTTTATCACTTGTATGGAAAATGTGTGCTCCATATTGATGAACTTGAATTCCTTCAACCTCTTTTGTATAAATATTCCCTGCAATATGCGAACGTTTTTCAATTACTTTTACTTTAAATCCTCGATTAGCAGCTTCACGTGCAAAAGTTGCTCCAAACAAACCTGCACCTACTACTAAATAATCAAATGTCATATTTTTCTTCTCCTTTAAAATATATTATATTAGATTTATTTTAACATAATTTATCAAATATAGCACCTTGACACCGCTTCATATTTTCCTTAAAATATTATATGTATTAAAAGGAGGACATTATGATAAAAAAACTGTTTTTATTAGCTATATTTCTAACAACAGCATTGTTTAGTGGTTTAAATGATTCAATTTATGCTCAAACTCCAAACGCTGTCGAATTAGAAAGATTAAATCAAGAGCAAATAAAAAATATTATCCAAGTAAATTCTGAAGAAGAATTACCAAAAGATAATACTACTTATACTCTTGTTTATTCAAAACAACACTGTACATTACCAGACGAACCAGAGAAAACAACTAAAAGTACTCCTGATAGTTCAATAACACATACAACTGCTATGAAAGCTCAAGTAAAACAATCACTACCACAAACAGGTACACATAAATCAGTTGCGGTTGTTTTAACTGCCGGAATATTAGTTGTTTTAGCCTTTCTTATGATTAAATATCATAAGAAAAAAGTATGGATGGTACTATTCCTTACAACTTCTGTAACATCGCTTTATAATTTAAGAAATGTTATGGCAGAAACTGAAACAAAAGTAACACCTGCTCTAGTTACTACATTTGTTCCTACTAAAGAACATTGTTTAGTTGGTTATATTATTATTCCAAACTCAAGTGAAACTACTAAATTCGAAACTAGTAAAGGTAACCCTTTAGTATTCGACAAACCCGAGTTCAATGGTGGAGTACCTGGTATGCCTGGAGTGAATGAGAAACCTGAATTTAATGGTGGTGTACCTGGTATGCCTGAAGTGAATGAGAAACCTGAATTCAATGGTGGTGTACCTGGTATGCCAGAGGTGCATGAAAAACCTGAATTTAAAGGTGGTGTAGTTCCAAATGAAGCTCCAATTCATGACAAACCTTCAATTGAAGTTACTATGGAAGAACCAATTTTTGAATCTTCTTCAGTTGAAACTACTGCAGGAACTTCAACTGAACCTGAAACCGAACCTGAACCTACTACAACGACTGAAACTGAACCTACTACTCAAAGTAGTTCATAATTAAAACAACAAATCAAAATCCCCAACGATTGGAAAGCAGTCCAATCGTTGGGGATTTTCTATTCTAATTAAATCCAACTATTTTTTGAGTCACAGTATAAATCAAATTCGACATTTGTCTAGCCGGTGCATTGTCGTTCATCGCAATTTTACTAATCACATTTTTTCGAATCTCTTTATAAACTGTTGCATTAGTTTCTTTTAATGTTTCTAATAAAGCTTTCTTTTTCTCTTGGTGTTCCGTTTCACCTGCTTTATTGAGTAAAGCACATGAAATCAAGGTTGTAATTTCTAAATGATTCAATAAATAATCATTTAAAACTTTTGGAAATTCCCAATCACTATGATAAGCTTTCATCAATAATTGATTCACTTTAATTTGTTGATCAATTCTGCGAATCATCACTTGTTCATTAACGGATTGATCTTCTCGTCCGATAAAGTAACGATAAAAGTCAACATTGATATAATACAATTTCTTACAATATTGTAGTGGAATAAACACAAATAAATTATCTACATAAAAAGTATGTTCTGGTAATTGTAACTTTGATTGTTTTAAAATATCTAATCGATACATTAAAGAATGCATCATCATATACTTACCTTTTCGAAGTGGCTTTGCATCATCCCAAGTGAACACTTTATTTTCTGGGAAGGAAGATTGATATTTCATAATTTTCTTTCTTCGAGCTTGTTCTTTTTCATAAACAAAGTTTGTAATGACTACATCCACATCTTCTTGTGCTTCTTCTAATCGTTGTAGATGTTCTAAAATTTTTAAATAAGCTCGAACATCGACCCAATCATCGCTATCCACAACTTTAAAATATTTCCCAGTTGCGTGTTGCATCCCTGTATTTACAGCACCCCCATGCCCTTTATTTTCTTGAGAAATCGCACGGACAATGCCTGGATATTGTTGTTCAAACTTTTCTGCAATTATTTGTGTATTATCACTTGATCCATCATTAATAATTAAGACCTCTACTAAATCGCCACCTGTCACTAATGATTGAATACAGTAATGCATATATTCTTGTGAATTATAACAAGGAACTGCTATTGTTAGTAATTTCATTTCTAAGTCCTTTCAAGATTTTATTTCTTTTATCTATTCTACCATTTTTTATATCCTTTTTGTCAATAAAATATACAGTTTATTCTAATCTGCACTTTTCTCTTTATAAAACATTAAAAACTCTTTCTTTCCTACCTTCATAGAAAAGAAAGAGTCTATTTTTATAATAATGCTTCAATTATTGGAAGATAATCTTTTTCTTCTAACTTTTGAATCATAATAATACCATCTCCTAATGGAACTAGAGTGGATTTCAACGCTTCATCTTTTTGAACAAAGTCTAAAAATAAGTTTAGACGGCGATGAATTTTTCGAACTTTTCTTGGAATTTCACTTTCATCTTGTAAAATTGTTCCACCTTGGAAAATATCATCTACCACAAGTACGCCACCTGTTTTTAAAACTCGCATACAATGAGGGAAAAATTCAATATATTTCGCTTTTGCACTGTCCATAAAAATAAAGTCATATTGTTGTTCTAAAGTTGGCAACACATGTGCTGCGTCCCCTTCAATTTGAGTCACAACATCATCAATGCCTAATTTTTTAAAATTCTCTTTTGCTCTTGAATACATTAATTCATATCGGTCAATCGTTGTCACAGAACCGCCTTTGGGTACATATTGCGCCATTAAACTAGCAGAAAAACCAATAGCCGTTCCAATTTCTAAAATATGAGTCGGACGATACAGTCCTAATAAGAAATCCAAATAAACCGCTGTTTCATGAGGAATAATTGGAATTCCTAAATCATTCGCCATTTGTTCTAACTCTCCTAATTTACCAGGAAAGAAACGTTGACTTTTTCTCATATATTCGACCACTTCAGGTTTAACGACTGGTCGAAACATCATTTCATTTAACATGCTTACTCCTTTTATCGATTTATCATGAGGAAATTAGAAACCTCCACCGCCGGATCCGCCACCAGATCCAAACGAACTACCGCCACTAAATCCTCCTCCAAATCCACCGCTATTTGATGAATCTGAACTTGAACTAATTTCATCCACTGCCGAAAGATAACTATCAGTGAATGAATCCTGTAGAATCTCATTATAGACAGCCATTTGCCAACCATAGGTTGGTGAATAGAATACACTTTCTTGAATCCAATCAGGGAACTTTTCTTCTAATACTTCTATGACTTGTTCAGCAACTCCTAAAGAAATGGCATAAACTAATAAATGATCCCAGATTTGAATACTTGGTAAATCAGCTCTATCTAAACTAGAAATATCCATTAACATTTGACGAAATGCTTCCCAACGACGATATTCATATTCACCTTTTAAGCTTCTTTGTAGAGCATTTGATTTACTAAAACGAACTGTTACAAGATAAATAATAAAACTAATAATCCCTGCAACAATTGTCAGGAATAGATTCTTAGTAGCCCAAAATACACTACCCACAAACAGAAGAAATCCTGCTATCCCTAAAAGATTTGCACCAACGGCTTTTGGAGCAGTTTCTCCCTCCTCGAAACGATAAACACTATATTCATCAGCAGCATCATCTACTTTTTCATACCAATTATCTAGCATATCCGTATATCTTCCTGGGCAATTCTCTGCAAATTCAGAAACTAACTCTAAGTCTAAAGTGTTTCCTTTAGCAATTTTTTTAAATAAAATATCTAAAGCTAATTGTTCATGTGGTAGTAAATGATACGAATGTTGTTTCAACTCTAAAATATAAGGTTCTTCACTCGTCATCGTTAGAACTTTTTTACGTACTAAATCCATTATCGTTGCACTAAAATCATCGATCGTTACACCATCATAGATTGCTGCAGACATAATGGCTGGTGTCAAATCTTCTGGCAATTCATATAAATGTTCTGGTACAAACGGTACTTTTTCAAGACGCTTTTTATCGGCTAAATACCCTTTCACCCATGCCCAGCCTAAAGCAACTAAACTGAGTAATCCACCAAGACCTGCTACACCCCATTTTACAGAACGTTCCTCTTGATCTCTTTTTACTAATTGCTCTTCTCTGTCTACAATTGCAGCAAAAGCGTTAAAATCGTTTGTCACAGGATTATCTTTTGTTAATTCTACAGGAAATACCATATGCGTTTCTACAAAACTCTTTGGTTCATTTTTCTTAACGGTAAATGTAACCCCTTTGTAATCCGGATCAATTTCTACCTTACCACCAATTCCGCCATGTCCCCAAGCTCTTAATGTTTCTTTTGTTGCAGCGCCTGGTAAACTAACGTGAACATAAATATTTTTTTGCGTAACTTCCCACTCTTGTCCAACTACTCTGCGATTTAATTCCGCTGTATCTTTATAATTTTTAATCAATTGTGGAATTGTATAATTAAAAACAACGGTTCTCGAACTATCTGAGAAAGGTAAGAATACCTTAAACTTCAATAAAGGTCCAAGAGTTTCTGTTAAATAAGTGCTATTATGCCCTGTATCACTTTTTAATAATGTAACAACTTCTCCATCGCTTGTTTTAAAATCAACGGTTACATCTTTTGGTTCTTTTTCTCCAAAATAATCTAAATTATAAAAAATACCATTGTAACTTCCATTTGCAGTAAAGGTCATTTCTTCTTTAAAACGAACATCCCCATTTGGTCTTACATCAACATCGATATTATATTTTGTTACTTCTAAACTTTTAGCTTCAATTGTTGAAGTAAAAATAAATAGAGGTAGCATTAAAAACATAATCATTACTATTATTTTTCGTAATGGTTTCATTATATTCCCTCCGATACATTGAAAGTGGGATGAAATAACAGTTTTCTACTCCCACTTCCATTATCCTAATCAAGTCTCATTAACTATAAATCATCAAAAATTTGCTTATAAAATACCGCCTCGAATATCCAATGTTTTTTTCAAATACCATTTTAAAACAAGTGCACCCGAACCAATAAATAAGTAAACGATGGCTGGAAAAACATAGTTAATACTTGTTGGAATCAAGAATTGTGTACCCATTACAAGAACTAACCATGCTAGCATCACTAATGAGCTAACAACTAAATAACGAATATAACCACGTTTTCCTTTTGGTTGATTAATATCTGGAGTTACTTTAGATAAAACTAACAACGCTAAACCACCTACAACAAAGTTCATGATTAAGGAAATAACTCCCATTGCTTCTGATTGTTCTGGATTTAAGAATAAAGTAATTCCAGCAATTAATGCGAAGAATCCTCCGACCATTAATCCACCATCTACAGCAATTTGCCAATCTGGTGATTTCACCGTTGGATCTTTTTTAGGTCCTTCTAATACAGATTGTGTTTGTTGTGTTACAGTACCAAATAATTGGCGAGCTGTTAAACCTTTTTTCTGATTTTCTACTAAAACAGGAAGCATTTCTTCTAAAGTTGAAGTGATTTTTGCTTTAGAAACTTGAGCTTCTTTTAGTGAACGTTCTAATTGTAAAATATATTGTTCATTTTTTTTCGTTAATTGACTACGTAATGTAGCAATATCGACTTTTTTTACTTCAGTTTGATTTTCTGTCATGATTCAATCCCCCACAAGATATGATGATTATACGTTAAATCTGAAAAGCATAACATCGCCATCTTGTACGATATACTCTTTTCCTTCTTGACGAACTTTTCCATTTTCTTTTGCAGCACCCATACTACCAAATTCTAATAAGTCTGCATATGCTACTGTTTCAGCTCGAATAAATCCTCTTTCAAAATCAGAGTGAATAATTCCAGCACATTGTGGAGCTTTCATTCCTCTACGGAAAGTCCAAGCACGAACTTCTTGTTCTCCAGCAGTGAAATAAGTGGCTAATCCTAATAAATGGTAAGCTTTTTGAATTAAAATATCTAAACCTGAAGTTTCAATTCCCATTTCTTCTAAGAAAACTTGTTTTTCTTCTTCTTCTAATTCAGCTACTTCTTCTTCTACCCGTGCACAAATAACGACTACTTCTGCATCTTCTTTTGCAGCATATTCTTCTACTAATTGAACATATTGATTATGTCCACCTTCTGCAACATCATCTTCTGAAATATTGGCAATATATAACATAGGTTTTGTCGTTAATAAGAACAAACCTTTCACGATTGGTAATTCTTCATCTGTAAATTCAATTGTACGTGCTAATTGACCATCTTCTAATACTGGTTTAATTTTTTCTAAAACTGCTAATTCGGCAACTGCATCTTTATCTTTTGTTTTAGCAATTTTAGCAACACGAGCAATTCTTTTATCAACTGATTCTAAATCTGCTAATACTAATTCTAAATTAATTGTTTCAATATCCGCAATTGGATCTACTTTACCAGCAACGTGTGTAATATTTTCATCTTCAAAGCAACGAACAACTTGGCAAATTGCATCTACTTGACGAATGTGGCTTAAGAATTTATTTCCTAAACCTTCCCCACGGCTAGCACCTTTTACAATCCCTGCAATATCCGTAAATTCAAATGTTGTTGGAACTGTCTTTTTAGGTTTTACTAATTCTGTTAATTTTTGAAGTCTTTCATCCGGAACTTCTACTACACCAACGTTTGGGTCAATCGTCGCAAACGGATAGTTTGCTGCCTCTACTCCTGCTTTTGTAATTGCATTAAATAATGTTGATTTCCCAACGTTTGGTAATCCAACGATTCCTGCTGTTAACGCCATGTATTTTTCACACTCTTTCTATTCATTATTTTCTTTCTTCAAAGTTACTTTTTTCATTTTGCGTTCAAATTCACGTCTTGGCATTAAGACCATTTGCCCACAATGATTACATTTGATACGAATATCCATTCCCATTCGAATGATCGTCCATGAATTGGTTTGACATGCATGAGGTTTTTTCATTTCGACACAATCCCCAAGTCCATATTCCACTACTGCCATTCTATTCACTCCTAATCATCTAATTCAATTTCTAATACATCTAAAATACGAGTTAAATCTTTTTGAGAAAGGTATTCAATCTCGATTTTCCCACGTTCTCCTTTCGGAGTGATTTGGACAGATGTTCCAAATTTATCCATTAATCGTTCTTCTGATTCGACAATATACGCTGGTTTTTGTTGAATTGTTTTGATTTTCTTCACTTTTTCAACAGGCTCATTCATTGTTTGAATCAATTCTTCTAGCGCTCGAACCGTCATTCCTTCTTCAATTACTTTTTTAGATAAAGGAATAATTTTATCCGCTTTTTTCAAACCTAATAAAGCACGAGCATGCCCTACTGATAATTGACCTTCTTGTAATTGTGTTTGCACTTCTAATGGTAATGATAATAATCGAAGAAAGTTGGCAATATATGGGCGACTTTTACCAATTTTTTTTGCTACTTCTTCTTGGTTTAATTTTAATGCATCCATTAAAGATTTATATGCTAACGCTTCATCAATTGGTCGTAAATCTTCCCTTTGTAAATTTTCGACAACAGCTACTTGAATCATAATTTCTTCGCTATATTCACGAATAATCGCTGGAATAGTTTCTTTTCCAGCAAGTTTAGAAGCTCGTAATCTTCTTTCTCCTGCTACTAGTTCATAGCCTTTAATACTCGATTTACGGACGATAATTGGTTGAAAAACTCCTTGTTCACGAATGGAAGTTGCTAATTCTTGTAAAGCTTCTTCATTAAAATCTTTTCGAGGTTGATACGGATTTGGACGAATTTCACTAATGGAAATTTCTTCAACCGTTTCATTCGTTGTATCTACTTTTTCTAAATTTTCTATACTATCAAAATTCCCACCAAAAAGTGCATCAATTCCACGACCTAGGCCTTTTGATTTTTGATTTTTAACCATTTGATAACACTTCCTTTGCTAATTCGAGATAAACTTCTGCTCCTCTTGAACGAGGATCATAGTCCACAATGGCTTGTCCATAACTTGGTGCTTCTGATAAACGAACATTTCTCGGAATAATGGTACGGTAAACTTTTTCTCTGAAATATTTGATGACATCATCTTTTACTTCATTACCTAAGTTTGTTCGTGCATCAAACATTGTTAGTAAAACACCTTCAATTTTTAATTGTGGATTGAAGTGTTTACGAACCATCGTAATAGTATTCATCAATTGTGATAATCCTTCTAATGCATAATATTCACATTGCACGGGAATTAAAACAGTATCACTAGCAGTAAAAGCGTTCATTGTTAAATGTCCTAAAGAAGGTGGACAATCTATAAAAATATAATCATATTCATCACGAATCGTTGTTAATGCTTGTTTCAATCTTTGCTCACGATGTGTCTGATTTGTTAATTCAATTTCAGCTCCTGCCAACTGAATAGTTGAAGGTACTATCATTAAATTTTCACGTGTTGTAGGTACAATTACTTCATGAACATTCACTTCGTTTACAATAACATCATAAACATCATAAGCTAACTCAGCTTTTTGCACCCCTAACCCACTAGTTGCATTACCTTGAGGGTCACTATCAATAATTAAAACTTTTTGACCAAGTTTTGCTAGGGAAGCTGCTAAACTGACAGTTGTTGTTGTCTTACCAACTCCACCTTTTTGATTCGCAACTGAAATAATTCTTCCCATTGTCTTACCTCCAATCTTCATAAAAAAAGGAGAATGCAAGCATTCTCCCTCTCGCATGTCTACAAAATGTTTTTCCATTTCTCGCAAATCTTTAAATTTATCCATTCCTATTGTAACAAAAAAACAGGAATATGAGTAGTCTTTTCCTAGGAAATCCATTGAAACATGAAATATCTTTTTAACTAATTTATTCGTAACTTGAAACTTACTATAGTGGTAATTCTTTTTTATGCTGTTGATTTATTCCATTAAAAATCACTTCGTAAGTTTTTTGAATCGTTTCGTCTTCTTCATTTAACATTAATGAGAAACTTTGAATTAAGTTTGTCTTAACATCAGCTTTCATTTTCACCGTAATTTTTGTATTCTCATGAACTTGAATATTCATAGAAGCTAATGCTAATCGTACAACAGAATCACTACCTTGATATTCAAAACTTCCATCTGACTGCCAAGTAGCAATATTTGACAAATCTTGAGCTAGTTGTAATACGCTGTGATACGAAAATCCTATAACATTTTGTAAGCTTGATTGAGCAGAAATAGTTGGCTCCCATTTATCTTGATAATAACGGATAGCTCCTTTACTACCTTCACTAATCACTTCAATTTGATTGGTAGCTTTGCCATCTGTTTTATCAATTCGAGTTCCAAAGCCTGTACCATCACTCCAAACAGAAGCATTAGCAATAACTTGAGTCGAACTTGTTACATCTTTTTTCTTTACTTCATTTTGTTTTAATGTTAAATGATAATTTTGAACTTGTGTTTCTTGTTGTACTAATTTATCTTGTAAACCTTTATCTTCAACTACTTTGCTACAGCCTACTAGAAAAACTCCTAGTAAACAAGTCATCCAAAAATTTGCTTTTTTCATGTCATATTCTCCAATATCGTTTATAAAAATAGTATACAAAAAAAGAGAATTTCCTTCCAGAAATTCTCCTTCTAATCTGAAGCGTGGCAACGTCCTACCCTCACAGGGGGAAACCCCCAACTACTATCGGCGCTAAGAAGCTTAACTTCTGTGTTCGAGATGGGAACAGGTGTATCCTTCTTGCCATCGTCACCACACTTCTCTCTTGAAAAAGCTCTCGCTCTCTCAAAACTGAATCTATATCCAAACTCTTCCTCATTCACCTTCAACCTTGGTTAAGTCCTCGACCGATTAGTACTAGTCCGCTCCATACCTCACGGCACTTCCACTCCTAGCCTATCTACCTGATCGTCTCTCAGGGGTCTTACTCACTTAAAATGATGGGAAATCTCATCTCGAGGGGGGCTTCACGCTTAGATGCTTTCAGCGTTTATCCCGTCCACACATAGCTACCCAGCGATGCTCTTGGCAGAACAACTGGTACACCAGCGGTGTGTCCATCCCGGTCCTCTCGTACTAAGGACAGCTCCTCTCAAATTTCCAACGCCCGCGACGGATAGGGACCGAACTGTCTCACGACGTTCTGAACCCAGCTCGCGTACCGCTTTAATGGGCGAACAGCCCAACCCTTGGGACCGACTTCAGCCCCAGGATGCGATGAGCCGACATCGAGGTGCCAAACCTCCCCGTCGATGTGAACTCTTGGGGGAGATAAGCCTGTTATCCCCAGGGTAGCTTTTATCCGTTGAGCGATGGCCCTTCCATACGGTACCACCGGATCACTAAGCCCGACTTTCGTCCCTGCTCGACTTGTTGGTCTCGCAGTCAAGCTCCCTTCTGCCTTTACACTCTTCGAATGATTTCCAACCATTCTGAGGGAACCTTTGGGCGCCTCCGTTACATTTTAGGAGGCGACCGCCCCAGTCAAACTGCCCGTCTGACACTGTCTCCCACCTTGCTTCTAGGTGCGGGTTAGAGGGTTCATGTAACAAGGGTAGTATCCCACCATTGCCTCCTTGGAAACTGGCGTTCCCATCTCTTCGGCTCCTACCTATCCTGTACATGTCACACAAACACTCAATATCAAACTACAGTAAAGCTCCATGGGGTCTTTCCGTCCTGTCGCGGGTAACCTGCATCTTCACAGGTACTATAATTTCACCGAGTCCATCGTTGAGACAGTGCCCAAATCGTTACGCCTTTCGTGCGGGTCGGAACTTACCCGACAAGGAATTTCGCTACCTTAGGACCGTTATAGTTACGGCCGCCGTTTACTGGGGCTTCAATTCAAAGCTTCGCTTGCGCTAACCTCTCCTCTTAACCTTCCAGCACCGGGCAGGCGTCAGCCCCTATACGTCATCTTTCG
>NZ_CAUQUN010000011.1:0-54980 GCF_963521425.1 uncultured Granulicatella sp. | reverse complement strand
GAAGCTTTACGTTTGGCATCACACAAATTGCCAGTTAAAACAAAATTTGTGAAACGCGAAGAAAATGGTGGTGAATCGAATGAAGGTTAATGCACTTAGAAAAGAACTTAAAGGGTTATCCACTGCTGAACTTGTTGAAAAAGAAAAAGAATTAAAGCAAGAACTATTCAACTTACGATTCCAACTTGCTACTGGTCAATTAGAAGGTACAGCACGCATTCGTGAAGTACGTAAACAAATTGCGCGTATCAAGACTGCATTGCGTCAAGAAGAATTGCAAAAATAATCATCAGCAAAGGAGGCAATGAACATGACTGTAGAACGTAACCAACGTAAAGTGTATCAAGGTCGCGTTGTTTCAGATAAGATGGAAAAGACTATTGTAGTTGCTATTGAAACTTACAAACGTCACAAAACTTACGGAAAACGCGTTAAATATACGAAAAAATTTGTAGCTCATGATGAAAATAACTCAGCTAAAATCGGTGATATTGTTAAGATCATGGAAACTCGTCCATTGTCAGCAACAAAACGTTTCCGTTTAGTTGAGATTGTTGAAGAAGCAGTAATTATTTAATTTCAAATTGTGTATACATTTGAAAGGAGGAACCAATAGTGATTCAAACAGAAACTCGTTTAAAAGTGGCTGACAACTCAGGCGCTCGTGAAGTATTGACAATTAGAGTTCTAGGCGGATCTGGCCGCAAAACAGCTAACATCGGTGACGTAATCGTTGCATCTGTTAAACAAGCAACACCAGGTGGGGTTGTTAAAAAAGGTGACGTTGTTAAAGCTGTAATCGTTCGTACGAAATCAGGAGCTCGTCGTAAAGACGGTTCTTATATTAAATTCGACGAAAACGCATGTGTAATCATTCGTGATGACAAGAGCCCTCGTGGAACACGTATCTTTGGACCAGTTGCACGTGAATTACGTGATAACAACTATATGAAGATCGTTTCATTAGCTCCAGAAGTATTATAATTCTCATCAAAATCGAAGGAGGTGTAACACATGCACGTAAAAACTGGTGATAAAGTTAAAGTAATCTCAGGTAAATACAAAGGAAAAGAAGGAGTAATCCTAAAAAGTTTTCCAAAACAAAACCGAGTTCTTGTTGAAGGTGTGAACATTGTTAAGAAACATCAAAAACCATCTCAAGCTAACCAAACAGGCGGCGTAGTTGAAATGGAAGCACCAATTCATGTTTCAAACGTAATGCTAATTGACCCTTCAACAGGTGCAGCTACACGAGTTAGCTACAAGGTTGAAAATGGTAAAAAAGTTCGCGTGTCTAAACGCACAGGCGAAGTACTAGATAAGTAATTTTAGGAAGGAGGACCATCCTGCATGAATCGCTTAAATGCAAAATACAAAAACGAAGTGGTAGCTTCTTTAATGGAAAAGTTTAACTACAAATCAATTATGGAAGTACCTAAAGTAGAAAAAATCGTTATCAACATGGGTGTTGGTGATGCAACATCAAACGCTAAAAACTTAGAAAAAGCAGTTGAAGAATTAACATTAATTTCTGGTCAAAAACCAATTGTTACTACAGCTAAAAAATCAATCGCTGGTTTCCGTTTACGTGAAGGTATGCCTATCGGTACTAAAGTTACTTTACGTGGTGAACGTATGTATGATTTCTTAGATAAATTAGTAACAGTTTCATTACCTCGTGTACGTGACTTCCGTGGAATCTCTAAAAAATCATTTGACGGACGCGGAAACTACACTTTAGGTGTGAAAGAACAATTAATCTTCCCTGAAATTGACTACGATCGCGTAGACAAAGTACGTGGTATGGATATCGTTATCGTAACTACTGCTAAATCAGACGAAGAAGCTAAAGAATTATTAACTCAACTTGGAATGCCTTTCCAAAAATAAAATAAAACTCACAGGAGGCGAGTAGTTTGGCTAAAAAATCAATGATCGCAAAGAACAAACGTCCAAAAAAATATTCAACACAAGAATATACTCGTTGTGAACGTTGTGGTCGACCACATTCAGTTTATCGTAAATTCAAACTTTGCCGTATTTGTTTACGTGAGCTTGCCTATAAAGGGCAAATCCCAGGAATGAAGAAAGCAAGTTGGTAATCATTACTACTTGATAAAGGAGGTACTCATTAATGGTTATGACAGATCCAATCGCGGATTTCTTAACTCGTATTCGTAATGCGAACATGGTTCGTCACGAATCTTTAGAAGTTCCGTCATCAAATATGAAAGTGGCTATTGCTAACATTTTAAAATCTGAAGGATTTATCAAAGACTTCACAGTTGAAGAAGATGGTAAGCAAGGTGTCATGAAAGTATTCTTGAAATATGGAAAAAATAACGAACGTGTAATCACAGGATTGAAACGTATTTCTAAACCTGGTTTACGTGTGTACGCTAAAACAGGCGAAGTTCCTAAAGTATTAAACGGTTTAGGTATCGCTATCGTATCAACATCTGAAGGTGTTATTACAGACAAAGAAGCAAGAGCTAAAAACGTAGGTGGAGAAGTTCTAGCATACGTTTGGTAATCTAGAAAACAAGGAGGTGCAGCCAAGTGAGCCGTATCGGAAATAAACCAGTTGTTATCCCAGCAGGTGTAACAATCGACTTAAAGGACAATACAGTAACTGTTAAAGGTCCAAAAGGTGAATTATCATATACATTCAACCAAAATATCACATTAGTTCAAAACGAAGGTGAAGTTGTTTTCACTCGTCCAGATGACACAAAAGAAAACAAAACAATCCACGGAACAACTCGCGCAGTATTCAACAACATGGTTGTTGGTGTTACTGAAGGATTCCAAAGAGAATTGGAATTAATCGGGGTTGGGTATCGTGCTCAATTACAAGGTAAAAAACTTGTATTAAACGTTGGATATTCTCATCCAGTGGAATTCACACCGGAAGAAGGAATTGAAATCGAAGTTCCTTCAAATACTAAAGTTATCGTAAAAGGTTATGACAAACAAAAAGTTGGCGAATTAGCTGCTAATATTCGTGGCGTACGTCCACCAGAACCATATAAAGGTAAAGGTATTCGTTACGTTAATGAATTTGTACGTCGTAAAGAAGGTAAAACAGGTAAATAATTTTCGTAATTATTTACCTTTTGTTGCGCTATTAGTCGCATAAAAATATATTATAAGAGGTGAAAATTGTGATTACAAAACCAGACAAAAATAAAGTGCGTCAAAACCGTCACGCACGTGTTCGTCGCAAAATTTCTGGTACTGCTGAGTGCCCACGCTTGAACGTTTTTCGTTCTAACAAAAACATCTACGCTCAACTAATTGATGACGTAGCGGGTGTGACGCTAGCAAGTGCCTCTACTTTAGATACAAATGTAGAAAATGGAACAAAAACAGAGGAAGCTGTTGCAGTTGGTAAATTAATTGCAGAACGTGGACTTGAAAAAAATATTAAGAAAGTAGTCTTTGACCGTGGTGGATACTTATACCATGGACGTGTAAAAGCTTTAGCTGAAGCAGCACGTGAAAATGGACTAGTATTCTAGGAAAAGGAGGACCCACAATTCATGGTTAATATTGATGCAAGAAACTTAGAATTAGAAGATCGTGTAGTTGCGATTAACCGCGTTACAAAAGTTGTAAAAGGTGGACGTCGTTTACGTTTTGCTGCTTTAGTTGTTGTAGGTGACCGTAATGGACATGTTGGTTTCGGTACTGGTAAAGCTCAAGAAGTACCAGAAGCTATCCGTAAAGCAATCGAAGATGCTAAGAAAAACTTAATTGAAGTACCAACAAGTGGTTCTACAATTCCTCACGAAGTTATCGGACGTTTCTGCGGTGGTAATGTGTTATTAAAACCAGCTCAAGCCGGTTCAGGAGTTGCTGCAGGTGGACCAGTTCGTGCCGTTGTTGAATTAGCAGGTATCGCTGACGTAACTTCAAAATCTTTAGGTTCAAACACACCTGTAAACATGGTTCGTGCTACAATCGAAGGTTTGAAACAATTAAAACGTGTTGAAGATGTTGCTGCATTACGTGGCAAATCAGTTGAAGAATTATTAGGATAGGAGGACATAGAAAATGGCAGAATTAAAGATCACTTTAAAGAAAAGCTTGATTGGACGTCCTCAAAACCAAATTGATACTTGTAAAGCATTAGGCTTAACAAAAATTCGTTCAACAGTTGTAAAACCAGCTAACGATGCTATCAAAGGCATGGTTAACACAGTATCACATCTAGTGGATGTTGAGGAAGTTTAATTAATCAACTTATAAGAGGAGGTGCCCGAAACATGAAACTTCATGAATTACAACCAGCTGAAGGTTCACGTAAAGAACGTAACCGTGTTGGTAGAGGTCAAGGTTCAGGAAACGGAAAAACTGCAGGACGCGGTAGCAAAGGTCAAAAAGCTCGTTCAGGCGGTGGCGTTAGATTAGGATTCGAAGGTGGACAAACTCCATTGTTCCGTCGTTTACCAAAACGTGGTTTCCAAAATATCAATCGTAAAGAATACGCAGTCGTAAATCTTGAAACATTAAACCGTTTCGAAGATGGTCAAGAAGTGACTGCAGCTGTACTAGTTGAGGCTGGTATCGTTAAAAACGAGAAAGACGGTATCAAAGTATTAGCAAACGGAAAACTTGAACGTAAGTTAACTGTTAAAGCAAATAAATTCTCTCAAGCAGCAAAAGAAGCAATTGAAGCTGCAGGTGGAACTGTAGAGGTGATTTAATGTTCTCTCTACTGAAAAATGCGATCACAACCAAGGATATTAGACAACGTCTTTTATATACACTAATGATATTAGTAGTATTTAGAATTGGTACGCATATTACAGTTCCTGGTGTTAATGCTTCAGCTATTGTAACATTTGCAAATGCGGGTTTCTTTGGTATTTTAAATACATTTAGTGGTGGGGCGCTATCGAACTTCTCAATCTTTTCGATGGGAGTTTCGCCTTACATCACTGCGTCAATCGTAGTTCAATTATTACAAATGGATATTCTTCCTACATTCGTAGAATGGTCAAAACAAGGGGAAGTTGGTCGACGTAAATTAAATACCGCTACTCGTTATTTAACAATCGTAATTGGATTCTTCCAAGCATTTGCGATTTCATTTGGTTTCAACGCTTATGCAAACTATGGATTAATTAACAATCCTGGTATTTCAACATACTTATTAATTGCATTAGTGTTAACTGCAGGAACAATGTTTGTTACATGGCTAGGAGATATGATTACTGTAAATGGGATTAGTAATGGGGTTTCCATTATCATCTTTGCAGGGATTGTAGCTCGTATGCCACATGATATTTATGAATTTTATGTTAATCAATTACAAGGAAAAGCTGATGAAGAGTTATATCGTGCTTATGGATTTACAGCTGCGTTAGCAGTTGCCATTATACTTGTTGTAATGTTAGTTGTATATATTGAGCAAGCGCAACGTCGTTTACCAATTTCATACTCTAAACGTCCAACAGGAGCAAACGAAGCTTCATGGTTACCATTGAAAATTAACTCTGCAGGGGTAATTCCTGTAATTTTTGCAAGTTCGTTTATAGCATTACCTCAAACTGTACTAAGTGCTGTTCATGGCCAATACAGTGAGGAAAGTTGGTATCAAGTTGCAACAAATATATTTGATTACCAAAAACCAGCAGGTGCAAGTTTATATATCTTTTTAATAGTAGTATTTACTTACTTCTATGCATTTGTTCAAGTAAACCCCGAAAAGGTTGCTGAAAACTTACAAAAACAAGGTGGTTACATCTTAAGTGTAAGACCGGGTAAAGATACAGAACATTATATTTCTGGTATGCTTCTAAGATTAAGTACAGTCGGAGCACTTTACTTAGGTGGTATTTCATTATTACCTATGATTGCTGCAGCTTTGTGGAATTTACCACGTGGTTTAATGTTAGGTGGAACTAACTTACTAATCGTAGTTGGGGTTGCACTTGAAATTAGCCGTCAAATTGAAGGCCGAGCAATTAAACGTAAATATAAAGGGTTTATCCAAGAGTAATGAGGAAGATTGACAAAATATTTTATAATGTTTTGTCTTTTCTTCATCTACAATGTAAAGGAGATATTATGAATATTATTTTAATGGGCTTACCTGGAGCAGGTAAAGGAACTCAAGCAGAAAAAATTGTTGCTACTTATAACATTCCACATATTTCAACTGGCGATATGTTCCGTGCAGCAATGCAACAAGGAACAGAATTAGGACTAAAAGCTAAATCTTTCATGGATAAAGGTGAATTAGTTCCTGATGAAGTAACAAATGGAATTGTTAAGGAACGTTTACAAGCAGACGATACTAAAAACGGATTTTTATTGGATGGTTTTCCAAGAACTCAAGCTCAAGCTGAAGCACTTGATAAAATTATGGATGAATTAGGTCGTAAAATTGATGCTGTTATCAATATTGATGTAAATCCAGAAATTTTAATGCAACGTCTAACTGGACGTTTCATTTGCAGAAACTGTGGAGCTACTTATCACAAAATCAATAAACCAACTAAAGTAGAAGGAACATGTGATCGTTGTGGAGGACACGATTTCTACCAACGTGAAGATGACAAACCTGAAACTGTTGAAAATCGTATTCAAATTAATATTGAACAATCAAAACCAATCTTAAACTACTACAATGCAAAAGAAGTTTTACATAATGTAGATGGTGAAAGCGGGATTGATCATTTGTTTAACACAATTCAATCAATTATGGGCGAACCGCACCAAGCTTAACCTGTTATCTTGCATTTATTGTAGCTGAAATGGTATAATTAGAAAGTTAGATAACGGTAGAAGTCCGTCAGTAAAATCCGTAACAACTTTTTAAAAGTGAGGAGGATGAAGCATGGCAAAGGAAGACGTAATTGAAATTGAAGGTATTGTTAATGAAACATTACCAAATGCGATGTTCAAGGTCGAACTTGAAAATGGTCATGAGGTTTTAGCGCATGTATCTGGAAAAATCCGGATGCACTATATTAAGATTTTACCGGGCGATAAAGTAACGGTTGAATTATCACCTTACGATTTAACGCGCGGAAGAATCACATATCGCTTTAAATAATGGACTCCGTTAATGATATAAAGGAGGGAACTTAAATGAAAGTTAGAGCATCAGTAAAACCAATTTGCGAAAAATGTAAAGTAATTAAACGCAATGGTAAAGTTATGGTGATTTGTCAAAATCCCAAACATAAACAACGTCAAGGATAATTTATAAGGAGGTACTTAAAAGTATGGCTCGTATTGCAGGTGTGGATATTCCACGTGAAAAACGTGTTGTTATTTCTTTAACCTATATCTACGGTATCGGTGTTACGACTTCTAAACAAGTGTTAGCTGCTGCTAATGTAAGTGAAGATACTCGTGTTCGTGATTTATCAAATGATGAATTAGACCGTATCCGTGCAGAAGTGGATAAACTAAAAATTGAAGGTGACTTACGTCGTGAAGTGAACTTAAACATCAAACGTTTGATGGAAATTGGTTCTTATCGTGGTGTTCGCCATCGTCGTGGTTTACCAGTTCGTGGTCAAAATACTAAAAACAATGCTCGTACTCGTAAAGGCCCAGCTAAGGCTATTGCAGGTAAGAAAAAATAATTTAGAGAAGAAGGAGGTTAATTCTTCATGGCAAAGAAAGTTGTACGCAAACGCCGCGTGAAAAAGAATATTGAATCTGGTGTAGCTCACATCCGTTCAACATTTAATAATACAATTGTTATGATTACAGATGTACATGGTAATGCTGTTTCATGGTCTTCTGCAGGTGCTTTAGGATTTAAAGGTTCTAAAAAATCAACACCATTTGCTGCTCAAATGGCTGCTGAATCTGCTGCGAAAGGTTCAATGGAGCATGGTATGAAAACAGTTGAAGTTTCAGTTAAAGGTCCTGGTTCAGGTCGTGAAGCTGCAATTCGTTCATTACAAGCTACTGGTTTAGAAGTTACAGCAATTCGTGACGTAACACCAATCCCTCATAATGGATGTCGTCCTCCAAAACGCCGTCGTGTGTAATGGATTGTTATTGTTGAATTTTGTTGGACAATCGCACATTGTACGTACGTTTTGAAAGGGGTAAAAAATAATGATCGAAATTGAAAAACCAAAAATTGAAACGATTGAGATCAGCGAAGATGCTAAATTTGGTAAATTCGTTGTTGAGCCACTTGAACGCGGTTATGGTACTACATTAGGGAACTCATTACGCCGTATTCTATTATCGTCACTCCCTGGTACTGCAGTAACAGATATCCAAATGGATGGCGTGTTACATGAATTTTCAACAATAGATGGCGTGGTAGAAGATGTTGCTGCAATCATTTTAAATATTAAAAAAATTGCATTAAAATCTTTTAGCGAAGATGATAAGGTGTTAGAAATCGATATCGTTGGTCCTGCTGTAGTTACAGCTGGAGATATTAAACATGATAGTGATATCGAAATCCTTAACCCTGATTTATATATTTGTACAGTAGCTGAAGGTCATCGCTTCCATGTTCGTATGAACGCTAAAAATGGTCGTGGTTATGTTCGTGCTGACTATAATAAATCTGATAATATGCCAATTGGTGTTATCCCAATTGATTCTATTTATACTCCGATTAGTAAAGTGAATTACCAAGTCGAAAATACTCGTATTGGTCAAAAAAATATTTATGATAAATTAACGCTTGATGTATGGACAGATGGTTCAATCTCTCCAGAAGAAGCAATTAGTTTAGCAGCTCGTATTTTAACTGAGCACTTAAATATTTTTGTTAATTTAACAGATGAAACTCGCCAAGTAGAAATTATGGTCGAAAAAGAAGAAACTCAAAAAGAGAAAATGCTTGAAATGACTATTGAAGAATTGGACTTATCAGTTCGTTCTTATAACTGCTTAAAACGTGCGGGAATTAATACTGTACAAGAGTTAACAAATAAATCTGAAGCAGAAATGATCAAAGTTCGTAACTTAGGTCGTAAATCGCTTGAAGAAGTTAAACACAAATTAATCGAATTAAATTTAGATTTACGTCGTGAAGACTAATAGAAACTCTTAAGAAGGAGGAATATTAAAAAATGGCTTATCGTAAATTAGGACGTACAAGTTCACAACGTAAAGCGTTATTACGTGACTTGACAACTGACTTAATTATTAACGAACGCATCGTTACAACTGAAGCTCGTGCTAAAGAAATTCGCTCAACTGTTGAGAAAATGATTACTTTAGGTAAACGTGGAGATTTACATGCTCGTCGTCAAGCAGCTGCATATGTTCGTAACGAGGTAGCAGATGTACGTGAAGAAGGCGAAGGAATCGTTGTTGAAACTGCATTACAAAAATTATTCAATGGTTTAGCATCACGTTACAGCGAACGTCAAGGTGGATACACTCGTATTCTTAAAACTGAACCTCGTCGTGGCGATGCTGCACCAATGGTTATCATTGAATTAGTTTAATAAATAAACAAACACTTTTCGATGGTTGAAATGAGCGTCATGATGGTAATAATCATCTTGCGGTTGTGAGATGAGAAGTCTGAGGCTACTGTAAAGTAGCCTTATTCTTTCTCATGATTATTTAGTCTAGCTCGCTGTCTCCCCGCCAGCGTTGGCGGGAAGGCACTTCATCATGAAGGTGTCTTTTTTTGTTTATATACATATTTTGTTTTTTATACATATTATAAAAGGTTAAGAGGTGAAGGAATTGACTCAACCAGTTATTTCAATTAAAAATATTCATTTTAATTATCAGGATCAAGATACGAGAGAAGCATTATCTGATGTATCATTAGACGTTTATGAGGGAGAATGGTTAGCTATTATTGGGCATAATGGCTCAGGAAAGTCTACACTTGCAAAAATGATGAATGGCTTATTAGAAGCTTCAAGTGGAGAAATTTATATCGACGGTCAATTATTAACAGAAGAAACGGTTTATGAGGCACGACGTAAAGTAGGAATGGTATTTCAAAATCCAGATAATCAATTTGTTGGAACAACTGTAGAAGATGATATTGCTTTTGGATTAGAAAATATTGGGATGCCACGTGACGAGATGGTTCAAAAAATCAATGCTTCTTTAGAGATGGTTCGTATGACAAAGTTTAAAGAAAAAGAACCAGCTCGTTTATCTGGTGGTCAAAAACAACGAGTTGCGATTGCTGGCATGATTGCATTAGCACCAAAGGTAGTCATATTAGATGAAGCTACTTCCATGTTAGATCCACAAGGGAGATTTGAAGTAATTTCAACGATTCAACAACTTCATAAAGATAAGGGAATTACAGTTATTTCAATTACTCATGATTTAGATGAGGCAGCACAAGCGGATCGTGTTTTATTAATGGAAGGTGGAAAAGTGAATCGTATTGGAAAGCCTTCAGAAATTTTTGAAATGGGAACAGCATTAGTAGATAAAGGGTTAGATGTTCCTTTCTCTGAAAAATTAAAAGCTGTTTTAAAAGATAAAGGGATGAATGTTCCAAATGAGTATTTAGATGAAGAAGGGTTGGTGGAATGGCTATGGACATCCGTTTTAAACAAGTAGGATTCGCATATCAAGCGGGTACTCCTTTTGAAATGAGAGCATTACATGATGTGACATTTTCAGTTAAAGATGGTTCTTATGTAGCTATTATTGGTCATACTGGTTCAGGAAAATCCACGATTCTTCAACATTTAAATGCTTTATTAAAACCAACGGAAGGTCTTGTTGAATTAGGGGATAAAACGATTGATTCAACTACTGGAAATAAAGATTTAAAACCTTTGCGTAAAAAAGTAGGGATTGTTTTTCAATTTCCAGAAGCACAATTGTTTGAAGAAACTGTAGAAAAAGATATTGCTTTTGGTCCAAAAAACTTTGGAGTTAGTGAAGAAGAAGCATTAAAAATCGCTGCTGAAGTCGTTAAAACGGTAGGATTACCTGAAGAAGTTTTAAAAAAATCACCATTTGATTTATCGGGTGGGCAAATGAGACGTGTTGCTATTGCAGGTGTATTAGCGATGAAACCAGAAGTGTTAGTATTAGATGAACCGACAGCTGGTCTTGATCCAAAAGGTCGTTTAGAAATGATGGAGATGTTTTATAAATTAAATAAAGAACAAAATATGACCATCGTTTTAGTGACACATCAAATGAATGATGTCAGTGATTATGCTGATCATGTAATTGTGATTGAAGCTGGAAATGTTGTAAAAGAAGGTTCACCTAAAGAAGTTTTCTCAGATTCTTCTTGGTTATTAGAAAAACAATTAGGAGTGCCAACGACTTTAGCTTTTGTTGAAAAATTAAAAGAAAAAGGTTGGTCTACTGATAAAATGCCTTTAACTTTAGATGAGTTAGCGGATGCTATCTTAGAAGAACGTGGGGTGAATGAATAAATGTTAGATAAATTGTTATTAGGACGCTATTTACAAGGGGACTCTTTTGTTCATCAATTGGATCCTCGCACCAAATTTATTTCTACATTTGTATTTATTATTATTATTTTCCTTGCAAATAATTGGTTAACTTATTTAATTTTAGCGATTTTCACATTGGTAGCTTTATTAGCTTCTAAAATTCCAATGAAGTTCTTTTGGAATGGTGTGAAACCACTATTGTGGGTTATTTTATTTACCGTTGTATTGCAAATGTTGTTTACATCTGGTGGGGATGTTTATTTTGAATGGAGCTTCATTAAAGTTACTTCATTTGGTGTCATTAATGCAGTCTATATTTTCTTACGCTTTGTATTGATTATTTTTATTTCTACATTGATGACTTTAACAACACCTCCTTTGCAAATTGCAGATGCGATGGAGTCTATTATGAAACCTTTAGGAAAAATTGGTGTTCCTGTTCATGAGATTGCTTTAATGCTATCGATTGCTTTACGTTTTGTTCCAACATTAATGGATGAAGCTCAAAAGATTATGAATGCACAAAGAGCTCGTGGTGTAGATTTTGGAGAAGGTAATTTATTTGAACAAATGAAAGCTATTATTCCGATTTTAATTCCTTTATTTGTTAGTTCATTTAATCGTGCAGAAGAATTAGCGACTGCAATGGAAGCTAGAGGATATCAAGGTGGAACTGGTAGAACAAAATATCGTGTGTTAACATATGGCAAGAAAGATGGAGTAACAGCTCTTACACTTGTTGTTTTAACCATTGCTTTAGTTGTTTTTAGAGGACAATAATGAGTATGGAGCAGGATTTAACACTATTAAGATATATATTAAGAAAAATCTATCATGCTGAAACACGAATGAAAAAATTAAAATCATGGATGATTTTTGATTTTTTTAGTGATAGTCTTATTTTAAATTTTTTTAAGAGAAGACAAATTTCATTACTGAATAAAGATCTAGCAGAAATTCAACGTGGAGTTAGAACACTTCAAAGAGAGTATCCTTATTTATTAGCACATTCAAATTTACATATTTCTAATACCACTTGGGATTATATTTTTGATTTGTGGCTAGATAATGCTGTTGTAGATTTTATGATTTATAAAAATGTACAAGATATTTCTAAACATTTAGATGCGCTAAAATCGGTAGTTGTCCGATTAATCAAACAACAATTAAATTAAAGACTTTCCCGTAGTAGAATGATTTTCTAACTATGGGAAAGTCTTTTCCACTTTTTGAACAGGAATATGGTACAATAAGACGAATGAATTATGAAGGAGGAAATCGAGTGGGATTTCGTTATAAAGTCATTTTAAGTTATGATGGAACGAATTATGTAGGGTTTCAAGTGCAAGAAAATGGCAACAGTATTCAAGCAGAATTAAATAAAGCACTGAGAAAAATGACAAAGGGATTGTATATTCCGGTTTGTGGTTCTGGTAGAACAGATTCAGGTGTACATGCGAATGGACAAGTGATACATTTTGATTATCCGACAAAAATTGAAGAAGAAAATTTACAAAGAGCATTAAATAGTTTATTACCGGATGATATTTGTGCAAGAGAAGTGATGGCAGTTAGTGATGAATTTCATGCAAGATATAGTGTGACGGGGAAACGATATATATACCGCGTAAATATTCAAAAATTCGTCAATCCATTTAATCGTTTATATACTCTTCACCATCCTTATCGAGTGAATGTGAATCAGATGAATGAAGCTTTACAAGCTGTTATCGGAGAATATGACTTTACAAGTTTTTGTTCTACAAAGACGGATAAGGAATCAAAGGTTAGAACTGTTACGAAAGCAGAAGTAGTAGAGCAAGATGGTGAATTAGTTTTTACTTTTGAAGGAAATGGATTTTTATACAATATGATTCGTATATTAGTGGGGACGAGTCTTCAAATAGGGGATGGGTTACGACCTATCTCAGATATGAAAGAGATTTTAGAAGCAAGGGATAGACAAAAAGCAGGCCCAACCGCTCCTCCCCAAGGCTTGTATTTGGATGAAGTTTTCTATGAAGAAAAGGAATAATGCAGTTTTATCAAGAGTATGTTACAATAGAAGCGTATTTAATTTAAAGGAGAGATTCGATGGTATTAGAAAATTTTGATGTAAATTTACAAAAATATGCCAAATTACTAGTGTCTACAGGAATTAATGTTCAACCAGGACACACTGTGGTGATTTATGCAGAAGTGGAACAAGCACCATTTGCACGCTTATTAGTAAAAGAAGCGTATCAATTAGGAGCAAGTGAAGTTATTGTTCAATGGAGTGATGATGAAATCAACCGTGATCGTTTATTATATGCTGCTGAAGAGCGTATTACGACTGTTCCAGAATATAAAGTACAAGAAATGAACTATTTATTAGACCATAAAGCAAGTCGTTTAAGCATTGTGTCTAAAGACCCAGATGCTTTAAATGGAGTAGATACAAGTCGTCTTGCTAAAGCTATGAAAGCTTCAAGTGTTGCTTTAAAACCAATGCGTGTAGCTACTCAAGCGAATAAAGTGAGCTGGACAGTTGCAGCAGCTGCAGGTAGCGCATGGGCTAAAAAAGTATTCCCAGAAGCAACATCAACTCAAGAAGCTGTAGATTTATTGTGGAATCAAATCTTCACTACTTGCCGAGTATATGCTGATGATCCAGTTGCTGCTTGGAAAGAACATGAAGAAAAATTAGACAAAAAAGCAGCTGTTTTAAATAAAGAACAATTTGCTAAATTACACTACACTGCACCAGGAACTGACTTAACTCTTGGAATGCCTAAAAACCATGTTTGGGAAAGTGCTGGAAGCTATAATGCACAAGGTGAACACTTTATTGCAAATATGCCAACAGAAGAAGTGTTCTCAGCTCCAGATTATCGTGTAGCTGAGGGGTATGTAACAAGTACAAAACCATTAAGTTATAACGGAAATATTATCGAAGGAATCAAAGTTACGTTTAAAGATGGTCAAATCGTAGAAGTTTCTGCTGAAAAAGGCGACCAAGTAATGAAAGATTTAGTATTCGAAAATATGGGTGCTCGTGGATTAGGTGAAGTTGCGTTAGTAAGCGATCCTTCTCCAATTTCTCAATCAGGAATTACATTCTTTAATACATTGTATGATGAGAATGCTTCAAACCACTTAGCAATTGGTTCAGCTTATGCGACAAGTGTTAAAGGTGGAGAGAAATTTGAAACTGAAGAAGAATTAGCTGCTGCCGGCTTAAATCGTTCAGACGTTCATGTGGACTTCATGATTGGTGGACCAAATATGAATGTTGACGGTATTCGTGAAGACGGAACAGTTGTACCAATCTTCCGTAATGGAGACTGGGCTATTTAATGACATTGAAAGCATCCTATCCATTGTTAAAGTCAGATGGATGGGATGTTTTTATTTAACACACGAAGGGAGTTGAAAGTATGACTCGACAAAGAAAATGGTTTTATGGAATTTTTGGAGTATTATTTGCATTGATTTTATTATTTTATGGATTGATTCTTATATTTACTTATCGAGGAACTCCTGAAGCAATTGGATTATGGAATTTAGAAACTTATGAAAAAAAGAATCACTCTTATCGATTTGATGCTAAGGGTGATGAAATAGCAACGATATTATTTTATACGGGAGCATTAGTAGAGCCTCAAGCTTATGTAAATTTAGCGATGGAATTATCCAATCAAGGCATTACGACTTATGTTATTGAATCTTCTCTTAACTTACCGATTTTAGAAAGAGGTACAACAGAATCGATTATAAAAGAGGAAAAATTGGATAAAGTTTATGTTGCAGGACATTCATTAGGTGGAGTTGTCGCAAGTTTAGATGCAGTTCAATTAAAAAAGGAAAATCATTTAGCAGGTATTATTTTATTAGCAAGTTATTTTGATAAAAGTGTAGATTTTAGTAATAGTGATGTCCCAGTTTTATCCATTATCGCAAGTAATGATAAAGTTTTGAATTGGACAAAGTATATTAAAAGTAAAAATCACCTTCCTCAAACTTTTGAACAAGAATTCATTTTTGAAGGAAATCATAGTGGATTTGGCTCATATGGAAAACAAATAGGTGATGGAGAAAGATCGATGAGTGATCGCAGACAACAAAAAATTACAAGTGAAAAAATTGCTAAATTTATTAAGGAACAAAACAAGAATGCTCAATAGTTAAAACGATGAATGAATTTTAAAGAAAAAGCATTAAAGTCATAGCAATTTTAACTAAAAAGTTTTACAATAGAAACGATAGACAAAATAGAAGGGAAGTTATAAAAAATGGCAGATAAAGTGCGTGTACGTTATGCACCAAGTCCAACAGGGCATTTGCATATTGGTAATGCAAGAACAGCTCTATTCAATTATTTATTCGCAAGACATTACGGTGGAGAATTTATTATTCGTATTGAAGATACTGACCGTAAAAGAAATATTGCTCATGGGGAAGAAAGTCAATTAGAAAACTTAACTTGGTTAGGAATTGACTGGGATGAAGGTCCAGATAAACCAAAAAATGTAGGACCATATCGTCAATCAGAACGTGAACATATTTATAATCCATTAATTGAACAATTAATTGCTGAAGATAAAGCTTATAAATGCTATATGACTGAAGAAGAGTTAGAAGCAGAACGTGAAGCACAACGTGCAAATGGAGAAATGCCACATTATAGTGGACAACATGCTCATTTAACACAAGAACAACGTGATGCTTTTGAAGCAGAAGGACGTACTCCAGTTGTTCGTTTCAGAGTTCCTCAAAATAGAACATATACTTTTGATGATATTGTAAAAGGTGAAATTACTTTTGAATCTGGTAGTGTCGGGGGCGACTTTGTTATTTTAAAACGTGATGGTATGCCAACGTATAACTTTGCAGTAGCAGTGGATGATCACTTTATGGAAATTACTCATGTATTACGTGGGGATGACCATATTGCTAACACTCCAAAACAAATGATGGTGTATGAAGCATTTGGTTGGGATACTCCTAGATTTGGGCATATGACATTAATTATTAATACAGAAACTGGTAAAAAATTATCAAAACGTGATGAGTCTATTTTACAATTTATTGAACAATATAAAGATTTAGGCTATTTACCAGAAGCGATGTTCAACTTCATTACTTTATTAGGATGGTCTCCACAAGGGGAAGATGAAATTTTCTCAAGAGAAGAATTTATTCAAATTTTTGATGAAAAACGTCTTGGTAAATCTCCAGCAGCATTCGATCCTAAGAAATTAGAATGGATTAACAACACTTATGTGAAGAAAACTCCATTAGAAGAAGTTGCACCATTAGCAATTCACCAATTACAATTAGCAGGTTTATTACCTGAAACATTGAGTGAAGAGCAACAAGTTTGGGCGAATAAATTAGTAGCATTATATCATGATCAAATGAGCTACATGAATGAGATTGTTTCTATTTCAAGTTTATTCTTCCAAAAAGACTTCGTTGTAGAAAATGATGAAGCAAGAGAAGTACTTCAAGGTGAAACTGTGCCGACTGTACTTCATGCATTTAAGGCTCAATTAGAAGCTTTAGAAGTGTTTGATGAAGCTAGTGTGATGGCAGCTATTAAGGCTGTTCAAAAAGAAACTGGTGTAAAAGGTAAGAACTTATTTATGCCAATTCGTGTGGCAACAAGTGGTCAAACTCATGGTCCATCTTTAGGTCAAACGATTGAATTATTAGGGAAAGAACGTAGCCTTGTACACTTAAATGAAGCGTTGGCTTTAATCCAAGCGTAATTTATTCGAATTAGACTTCCTTAATAGTAGTATTAGGACGGCAGTAGCCTCGCAAAGCGAGTCTCTTGCCTAAAATTCGAGCCTAGGGTCTCGAATTTACCTGTAATATCAGCCATTGTGGCTGATATTACTCATACTACTATAGGAAGTCTATTCTTATTTTACGGACAATTATGAGAGGGCGTATAAGATGAGACTTCCTTTTTTCATAATGAAAATATTAGAGTGTAAGTTAATAATATTGCTTTGTTTTCAAAAAAATATGATAAAGTGAGGATTTTTTATGGATAAAAAAGAATTATCCGATAAAATTGCATTTTTATGGACTTTGTTTGGAGTTACATTGTTATTGTTTGTTTTTCAGCAGTTGGGAAATCAAGTGCAATGGTATTTAAATATGGCTGGGCTTTTATTGGCAAATGAAATTTTTGGATTTTTAGTTTCTGATAAAAATACTGTAAAAATTTTTTCGATTTCAAAACAGATGTATTGGTGGGTTTGTATAGTTATTATTTGTTTTGTTATTTCAATTATGATGTTATCTAATAGATTAGCAAGTTTAGTATTTGAAAATGCTACAGAATTAGATTTATATTATTTGCTGTCCTTACTTTTAGTCATATTAAGTAGTTCTCAACTTTATTATGGAATTATTCATCCAAAAATTATAGAATCTTATACTAATGAATGGATTCGCAAGGATATTAACAGAGATATTAGAATTGGCGCAACATCTTTTCTTTATTCAATTCCAATGATTATTTTTATTATTGGAATTTGTATATTTTTTCATTTTAGTGGATTTTATCCTACTTTGTGGCAAAGTGCTTTGTGTTATATTTGTATTTCAAGTGTAATTTATGCTAATTAGACTTCCTGTGATAGTAGCATTAGGACGCCAGCAGCCCTAGCGTTCTCATGGCCATACTGCTATAGGAAGTCTATTTTTTTCATAATGAAAATATTAGAGTGAGAGTTGAAAATATTGCTTTGTTTTCAAAAAGATTATGATATAATGAGTCCATTGAAAAGAAAGGAGAATGAATATGGATACAAATAAAACTTATTCAGCAAAAGAGTTTACGATGACCGTATTAAATGCATTAGCATTAGGGGTAGTTGTAACTTTAATTCCTGGTGCGATTCTAGGTGAATTAACAAAAGCGTTATTACCAGTGTTTCCACAAGGGCAATTAATTATTCAAGCAACTCAAGTGGCTAATACTATGATGGGTGCCATTATTGGTTTAATGGTAGGACATTTCTTTAAATTTACTCCAATTCAATCAGGGGCTATTGCGTTAGCTACTGTTTTTGCAGGAGGTGCGCCTGGCTTTAATCCAGATGTTAAAGGTGTGGTGTTCTCTGGTACTGGAGATATTATTACGATGGGTGTAACGGCAGCAGTAGCAGCTGCATTTATTTTATGGATTGGAGATAAAGCAAGAGCTTATTCGATTATCGTTATTCCAACTGTTACATTAGTCGTTATTGGTGGGCTTGGAAGACTTGCTCAACCATATATTGTTAAAATTACAGCATTAATTGGTCAAGGAGTGGAATTCTTATTAACCTTACAACCAATCATTATGTGTATGTTAATTGCGATGACATTCTGTATTTTAATTGTTTCACCATTTACAACTGTAGGAATTGGTTTAGCGATTGGATTATCAGGGATTGGTTCTGGTGCAGCTAACTTAGGAATTTGTGCGGCAGGTTTTGGTTTAGCAGTTGCAGGATTAAAAGTTAATTCAGTTGGAACTTGTATTGCACACTTTATTGGATCTCCTAAAATGTCAATGGCAAATGTTATTGCAAAACCAAAAATTTTATTACCAATGTTATGTTCTTCAGCATTATTAGGTATTTTAGCAGCAGTCTTTTCAATTCAAGGAACTCCTGCTAGTGCCGGTTTTGGATTTAGTGGGTTAGTAGGTCCTATTTATGCTTTAAACTTAATGGAAAGTGGATGGACAGCAGGAAATATTCTATTAGTGGCAGTTATTTTCGTAGTTGCACCAATTATTTTCAACATTATTTTTATCCATGTGTTCGAAAAAGTGGTACAATGGATTCAACCGGAAGATTATAAATTAACGGTATAATAAGGAGGAATTATAATGAAAATTGCAATTGCAGGTGCTGGAGCAATGGGATGTCGCTTTGGTTACATGTTAACAAAAGCAGGACAAGATGTTGTCTTAATCGATGAATGGCCAGCGCATATTGAAGCAATTCGTACAAATGGATTACAAGTAGTAGATGGAGATACAACAGATACATTACAAATTCCTATCTACAGACCTGAAGAAGTTCATGAGGAAGTAGATGTGGTCATCGCATTTACAAAATCAATGAAATTAGGGGAAATGCTTGAAAAAATTAAAGCAATTATTCATGAAGATACAAAAGTTGTATGTTTATTAAATGGTTTAGGTCATGAATATACAATGGAAAAATATGTTCCACGTAAAAACATTATTATGGGTGTAACGATTTGGACAGCGGGAATTAATGCTCCAGGTGTTGCTCGTTTAGGTGGAACAGGTACTGTTGAAATTCAAGCAGTAGAAGAAGCAAGCGGTCGTGCGATTGCCGAAGAATTAGTCGCTGTTATGAATCAAGCAGGATTAAATGCTAGTTATAGTGAAGATGTTTTATTCTCAATTTGGAGAAAAGCATGTGTTAATGGAACGATGAATGCAACATGTGCAATTTTAGATGCTAATATTGGAGAAGTATTTGATACAACTACAGCAGAAGCAATTGTTGAGCAAATTATTCATGAATTTGTGGAAGTGGCACATCATGAAGGTGTGAAAATTGATGCAGCTGAAATGAAAAACTATGTTTACACAGCATCAAATAAAGTACGTGCACACTATCCATCAATGCACCAAGATTTAATGCAAAATCATCGCTTTACTGAGATTGATTACTTAAATGGATTTGTTGCGAAACGTGGATTAGAGTATGGAATTCCAACTCCATATTGTGCTATGATTACTCAATTAATTCATGCAAAAGAACAAATCTTAAAAGTACAATAATAAGAATTTTGAAGGACGAGACGAGAGTCTCGTCTTTTTTATGGAGAAATTAACAGCATTTTTTATATAAAAACCCACCTAACTATTCAAACTTTTGTCTGATTTGTTAGGTGGGTAAACTTCGTTGGCAGAGTTTCTGGCATAAGTGTATGATGGTTGATTATTTTTAGAATACCTCTGCCAATCAAAGCGAAGATTAACGAAAAGAACGAGGTTCTTTTCGGAAATCACATCAATAAAAAAGGAAAAATAAGTAAAATGATTGTTTAAATTAATCATTTTATTATATTGTTTAAGTAACGAATAATCATTACTTTTATAAATATATTATACGATTTTTATTGCTTTTTTAAAAGTAAAAACATTGAAATTTAATAAATTTCTTTCTTACAAAAATGTAAGAAACAAAAGGAAAATGATAGTTAAAATATAGGAAAGCATCGATTTTATTTGATAGAATAAATACAAATCAAAGAGAAAGTAGGAATTGAAATGACATTATTAGATGTAAAACAAGTACAAAAAATTTATCATACAAGATTTGGAGCGATGCAAGTAGAAGCGTTAAAAGATATTACTTTTAGCGTTGAAAAAGGAGAATATGTTGCCATTATGGGTGAATCTGGTTCTGGTAAAACAACACTGCTAAATATTTTAGCAACATTAGATCGTCCAACAAAAGGACAAGTATTATTGAATCAATTAGATATTCAAAATATTCCAGATAAAACATTAGCAGCATTTCGTCGCGATCATTTAGGATTTGTCTTCCAAGATTTTAACTTATTAGAAACATTATCTGTTAAGGATAATATGTTACTTCCATTAGTACTAGCGAAGAAAACTGTTCAAGAAATGGAGAAAAAAGTAAAACCTGTTGCTACTATGTTAGGAATTGAAAAATTACTAGAAAAATATCCTTATGAATTATCCGGAGGTCAACAACAAAGAGTAGCCATTGGACGTGCAATGATGGCGAATCCTAGTATCTTACTAGCAGATGAACCGACAGGAGCACTAGATTCAAAATCTTCTAGCAATATTTTAGATGTTTTCGATACTTTAAATGAAAATGGACAAACTATTTTAATGGTAACGCATAGTACATTAGCCGCTAGTCGAGCTAAACGAGTGTTATTTATTAAAGATGGAATCTTGTATCATCAATTATTTAAAGGCGAACGTACAGATGAAGAAATGTTTGAAGCAATTTCTGATACGTTAACAGTAATGGCTAATCGAGGTGAGAGTCATGTTTAAATTAATTAGTTCATTAGCAGTATCTAATTTAAAGAAAAATCGAACACTTTACATTCCATTCTCGATTGCTTCCATTACAATGATGGTGATTACCTATATTCTATTAGCACTATCTACAAATAAAACGATTTTACAAAGTAGTGGTGGAAGCACGGTAGTTATGGCACTAGGGTTTGGTGTTGTTATCATGTTACTTGTCTCAACCTTAACGATGATTTATGCCAATGGTTTTGTAATGAAAAATCGTTCAAAAGAATTTGGATTATATAGTATTTTAGGATTAGGGCGCTCACAAATTCAATTGTTACAAGTTATTGAAATGACGTTGTTTGCTGTCATGAATCTTATTGTAGGATTGATATTAGGAGTTCTATTAAATCGATTAGCGTTTGCCTTATTATTGAAAGCAATGCGCTTTACCGTTCCGATTTCATATGAATTTCAAATTGCTTCAGTCATTATGATTGGAATTTTATTTAGTGGAATTTTTGTATTCTTGATGATTTTAAATGCGATTAAAATTAGAGTTAGTCGTCCATTAGAATTATTACGTGAGAAGAAATCAGGAGAAAAAACAGGTCGTTTCTTAAGTATTCGTGCGCTAATTGGGGTAGCAATTTTAGGGTATGCATATTATATTTCTCAATCAATCGAAAGTCCGATTAAAGCGTTAGGTTGGTTCTTTGTTGCAGTATTATTAGTAGTTATCGCAACTTATATTTTATTTGATGCTGGAAGTATTGCATTGTTACGCTTCTTGAAAAATCGTAAAACATTTTATTATCGCCCAATTAACTTTATCTCTGTTTCTAATTTGATCTTTAGAATGAGAAAAAATGCGATGGGTTTAGCAAGTATTTGTATTTTATCAACAATGGTGCTTGTGACTCTTGGAACGACAGGTTCACTGCAGTTTGGGGCACAGGAAGTAATTAATCGAACAAGCCCAACTGATTTTACTTTTAGAAATATGTATCGTAATCCTGAAGAAGCAGCAGAATATTCAAAAGAAGCAAAACAATTAGCTGCAGGAACTGCTTCAAAAGTAACTGATTTTTATGAGTATTCGTATATTTTAACAGCAGGAAATCATGAAGGAAATGTGCTAAATACAAATTTTAAAAATCTAGGTGGTCTTCCAGAGGCTATGATTGTTCTTGTATCAGTGGAAGATTATAATCGTAATACAGGCGAAAATCTTACTGTTAAATCAGGTGAGATGCTACTTGGAGAAGAAAGTTTTAAAAAGAATCCTACATTTAATCAAGTATCTATAGGAGACAATACAATTTCAGTTGCGCAAGTTATTGATGTTAAAAACTTTTCAAAAATTGCGGTGGCAAATCCAAATATTACGGATCACTCCTATATTGGAATTTTAAATGAAGAAGATATGGTAAAAGCTGTTCCATATTATAGTAAAGACAATGATGAAGGGCATCGTTCTTATACAAGAAATTATGTGGCATTATGGAATACATCTAGTCAAACCGATGATGAGAAGAAAAAAGAATTAGAATTGTATCAACAATCAGACATTGCTGGAGGAATTGATGGGAAAATAGAAATTGCTCAATTATTATTCCAATTTTATGGTTCTTTATTATTCTTAGGAATTTTATTAGCAATTGCCTTTTCAGTAGGAGCCGTTTTAGTTATTTACTACAAACAAGTTTCTGAAGGATATGAAGATCGTGAACGTTATGTTATCTTGAAGAAAATCGGAATTGATCAACCAATGATTCATCAATCGATTAATCGTCAAGTGTTAATTGTATTCTTCTTACCGCTATTAACAGCATTCTTACACACTGCATTATCCTATAATATGGTTAGTAAAATAGTCTTAATCTTTGGTATTAAAGGAAGCATTATTGGGTTGACGATGTTAGCAGTAGCTGGAGTATTTATGATTGCTTACTTCTTAGTTTACAAAATAACTTCAAGAGAATACTTCAAAATTATCAATCGATAGTAAAATTTAACGTCTTTAGCGATAGCTAGAGGCGTTTTTTAATACGCATTTTCTTCAGGAATTATGCGAAAAATTTCGTATAAAAAATATTTTTTTAAAAAATACTTAATATTTGTATCGCATGAAAGCGTAAAACATGGTATACTAGAATGTATTCAAGTAAAGAAATTTGGAGGTTTACTCATGATTGATGTTATCGACTTAAATAAAGTATTCGATAATGGCTTTGAAGCGTTAAAATCCGTTAACTTTTCAATTGAACAAGGGGATTTAGTTTGCTTATTAGGGCCTAGTGGTTGCGGAAAATCAACTATTTTAAATATGATTGCAGGGTTATTACAACCAACTGGTGGAGATATCCAATTTAAAAAATCTTCTGTGATTAATACAGAACCAAAAGATAGAAATATTGGATTCGTATTCCAAAACTATGCATTATATCCTCATATGACAGTGTTAGAGAACATTATGTTCCCATTAACAGTAGGAGAAAAGAAAATCTCAAAAGAAGAAGCTAAAAAAGTTGCAGAAGAATACATGCAATTAACAAATATTGAGGAATTAGCTGAGAAAAAACCTGGTACTTTATCAGGAGGACAACAACAACGTGTTGCGATTACTCGTGCGTTAGTTCAAAAACCAGAAGTATTATTATTAGACGAACCATTAAGTAACTTAGATGCTCGTTTACGTTTAAAAATTCGTGAAGAAATTCGTCGTTTAGTAAAAGAAGTGGGAATTACAACAATCTTCGTAACTCACGACCAAGAAGAAGCTTTATCAATCAGTGATAAAATTATCTTATTAAATGAAGGTGTTATTCAACAACATGATGACCCTCAAAACTTATATTTAGAACCAAATAATTTATTTGTGGCTAAATTTATCGGAAATCCAATTATCAACATTTCAGAAGTTGAAGTAAAAGATGGTTTAATTACTCATCCAGCATTTATTTTACAAGCAAGTGAATTAGTGGAGAGTCGTTTCCGTAAAGGTTTAGAAAATGGACATTACTATTTAGGATTACGTCCAGAAGATTTAGTTCCAAGTGAAAATGGACTATTTACAGTAACTGTTACGGCTGTAGAATTAATCGGTCGTGAACGTATTTTACACTTTACATTAGGAGAACAAGATATTAAATCAATCGTAAGTGTGGAACATAAGATTGAAGAAGGAGACACACTTTCATTTGACCTTCTAAGACATAAATTATTCTTATTCGATCAAAATGGAGAACGTGTATACTAATGAAAAAATATAATCCTGAGAATCAACCAAAGGCGTGGTTATTCCTTCTTCCGTCATTAGGTGTGATTTTACTATTTAATATTTACCCGTTAATTCGTTCATTTTGGATGAGTTTCCAAAAGGGTTCATTGTTAAAACTTCAATTTACTGGTTTATCGAACTATCAAAAAGTTTTAGCAGATCCAGTGTTTCATAAAGCATTACTAAATACGGCTTTATATGCATTTGTAGTAGTACCAATTGCTTTATGTATTTCAGTTGTCATTGCTTGGATTATCTTTGAAAAGGTAAAACATAAGAGCGTGTTTGAAACAATTTTCTTCATGCCATATGTTACAAGTACAATCGCGATTGGGATTGTATTCCGTTATTTCTTTAATGGAAGTTATGGATTAATTAACTTTTTACTTGGTTTAGTAGGAATTCCTGCAGTGAACTGGTTAGATAATGTTAATATGAGCATGCCAACTTTAATTATTTTTGGTATTTGGACAGGGCTTGCATTTAATATCATCATTTTATTAGCAGGTTTAAGAAATATTGATCCAGAACACTTTAAAATTGCAAAAATGTTTGGAGCTACAGAAAAAGAAATTTTCTGGAGAATTACATTCCCTCAATTAGTTCCTACAATTGCATTCTTATCTACAGTGAACTTAATTGGTGCCTTCAAAGTATATACTCAAGTATATGCATTATTTGGAGGAACAGCAGGGGTAGCCAATAGTGCAACAACTGCAGTTTACTATATTTACGACAAGTTCCATGTAGCTGGTCGTCCAGGGATTGCGATGGCAGCAACTGTAATCTTATTTGTGATTATTCTGATTGCTACTTTCTTCCAAAATAAATTCTTGAGAAGAGCGGAGGGTTAATCATGAAAAAAGTGATCGATTATTTATTATTAGCACTGATTGTGATTTTATCAATCATTACCGTGTTCCCATTTATTTATATGATTTTGACAGGATTAATGACTTATGCGGAAGCAACAAGCATTCCACCAACATTAATTCCTAAATCATTACAATGGCAAAACTATTTTGAAGTATTCCAAAGAGCGCCATTCTTACGCTACTTTGCCAATACATTATTTGTATCATTATTTACAACTGCTGCGACAGTTATTACTTCATTATTAGCAGCATTTGCTTTAACAAGTTTAGAATTTAAATATAAAAAAGTTGTGACATTAGTGATGGTTTCATTATTAATGGTTCCGTATGAATCAATTATCTTTACAAATTATCAGACTATTGCACAATTAGGATTATTAGATACTTATCTAGCTTTAATCCTTCCATTTTTAACTAGTATTTTCTATATCTACTATCTAAATGGTTATCTTCGTGGAATTCCAAGTACATTCTACAAAGCAGCTAAAATTGATGGTGCATCAGATTTAGAATATATTCGTCGAATTTTAGTGCCAATGTGTAAGCCAGCGCTTGTAACAGTTGGGATTTTAACATTCATTATGAGCTGGAATTCATTCCTATGGCCATTACTTGCAACAAACACTAAATACTATCGTTTATTAAACAACGGGTTATCAGCCTTCACGACTGAAAGTGGTAGTGATGTTCAATTACAAATGGCTGCCGCAACATTGACAGTAGTTCCTATTTTGATTATCTATTTCGTATTTAGAAAAGAAATTATTAGAGGGGTTGCTAAGAATGGTATCAAAGGATAAAACCGTTGTTACATTCCACAGCGGAATTCTAACAATCGGAGGAACGGTTATCGAAGTCAGTTATGGGAATTCACATATTTTCTTTGACTTCGGAACAGAGTTTCGTCCAGAATTAGATTTACCAGATGAACAGTTACAAACACTGATTCAATATGGAATCATCCCAAAACTAAATCATGTCTATGATCCACGTTTGGGATATGAGTACGATGGAGAAGAAACGGAAGAGTATGAAAATACAGCAGTATTTTTATCACATGCTCACTTAGATCATTCAAGAATGATTAATTATTTAGATCCAGCTATTCCGTTGTATACTTTAAAAGAAACAAAAATGATTTTAAATAGTTTGAATCGTAATGGAGATTTTTTATTACCAACACCGTTTGAAAAATCTCCTTTTACGAGAGAAATGATTGGCTTAGAACCAAATGCAATCGTAACTGTTGGAGATATTACAATTGAAGTTGTTCCAGTAGATCATGATGCATATGGTGCAAGTGCCTTATTAATTCGAACTCCAGATCATTTCATTACGTATACTGGAGATTTGCGATTACATGGTTATATTCCAGAAGCAACTGTTGAGTTTTGTAAAAAAGCGAAACATACGCAGATGCTAATGATGGAAGGGGTAACGATTAGTTTCCCTGAAAGACCAGTTGATCCAACTGAAATTAAACCATCCAATGAATTAGAAGTAATTGAAAAAGTGGTTCAATTCCAACAAGAAAATCCAAACCGTCCGATAGCTTTTAATGGTTATCCAGCGAATGTGGAACGTTTCGCAAAAATTGTTGAAGAATCTCCACGAACAGTAGTATTAGAGGCTCATATGGCAGCATTGCTACAAGAAGTATTTGGAATTCACGCTCATTTTTATTATTCAAATGAAGCAAAACGTATTCCAGAATTAAATCATAATTTAGAAGTTTCCTATCAAGCACTAATAGAAGATCAAGGGGAGTATTTCTGGCAAGTTGTAGATAATTTTGATAAACTACAAGGAGGAACACTATACCTTCACTGTGATGCTCAACCATTAGGTGACTTTGATCCGAATTATCAAGTGTTTCTCGATTTACTAGCGAAACATCACATCGAATTTGTGAAAATCGCTTGTTCAGGTCATGCAAAACCTGCGGATTTAGACCGTATTATTGCAATGATCGAACCCCAACTTTTGGTTCCTATCCATACTTTAAAACCAGAATTACTGGAAAATCCGTATGGTGAAAGAATATTGCCACATCGTGGCGAAAAAATTGTGTTGTAAAACTATAAAAGAAAAAGGAGAACAATTATGAAATTCAAATCTTTAGTAAAAGCGACACTTGCGACAACATCAGTTTTAGTTTTAGGAGCTTGCGGTAATAGTGCATCAAACTCACAAAAAGAAACTAAAGCAGATATTCAAACAGAAGTAAAAGAGGAAACAAAAATTACTTTCTGGCATGCCTTAAATGGTAAATTAGAGGAAACTCTAACGAAATTAACTGAGGAGTTCATGGCTAAAAACCCTAATGTGAAAATTGAGTTACAAAACCAATCTTCATATAAAGATTTACAAGCTAAAATTAACTCTACATTAACTTCACCAAAAGATTTACCAACAATTACTCAAGCGTATCCAGGATGGTTATGGAATGCTGCAGATCAAGATCAATTAGTTGATTTAAAACCTTACTTAGAAAATTCAACTATTGGTATTAAAGATGATGCTGCTATTCGTTCAGAATTATTAAAAGGTGCTCAAATCAATGGTGTACAATATGGTATTCCATTTAACAAATCAACAGAAGTATTATTCTACAATGCTGACTTATTAAAAGAGTATGGTGTTAAAGTACCAACTACTTTAGATGAATTTAAAGAAGCAGCTAAAACAATTTATGAAAAATCAAATCACCAAGTTGTAGGTGCTGGTTTTGACTCATTAAACAACTACTATGCAACTGGTATGATTAACAAAGGTGTTCAATTCAACAAAGAATTAGACATTACTAGTAAAGAATCAAAAGAAGTAGTTTCTTACTATGCAGATGGTATTAAAGAAGGTTACTTCCGTATTGCTGGTTCAGATAAATACTTATCAGGACCATTTGCGAATAAACAAATTGCAATGTATGTAGGTTCAACTGCGGGTGAATCATTCGTAGCTAAAGGTGCTAAAGAGGCTGGATATGAGTATGGTGTAGCTCCTCGTCCTGAGAAAGTGAACATCCAACAAGGTACTGATATTTATATGTTCCAAAGTGCTTCTGAAGAACAACGTACTGCAGCTTATTTATTCTTAAAATTCTTAGCTTCTCCTGAGTCTCAATTAACTTGGGCACAAGCTACAGGATATATTCCAGTAGTTTCTAAAGTGTTAGAAAGTGCAGAATACAAAAACTCAAATTCTAAAGTTCCAGCAGCAATCGCTGAAGGTAAAAAAGAATTATTCTCAATTCCTGTAATTGAAAATGCTGACTCTGCATATTCAGAAATCACTAAGATTCAAGAAAAAGTTTACAGTGATGTAAATGGTTCAAGCGTTGATAAAGTGTTAGAAGCTTCTAAAGCTGAATTCCAATCAGTTTGGAATCAATAAGATCGAATTAGACTTCCTTAATAATAGCATTAGGACGCCAGCAGACCTAGCGGTCTCATGGCTAAAATTTGAGCCTAAGGTCTCAAATTTTCCTGCAGTATCAGCCACATTGGCTGATACTGCTCATACTGCTATAGGAAGTCTATTCTTATTTTACGGATGTATATTAGAGTGCGTCTTGAAGGAGACTTCCCGATATAGTAGCAAAGGACGCCAGCAAACCTGACAGTTTCATGGCTAAAATTTGAGCCTAGGGTCTCAAATTTTCCAGTACTAGAAGCCAGAAGAGTGGCTTCTAGTATTGCTACTAATATGGGAAGTCTTTTCTTATTTAACGGATATAAATTAGGTTACGTTTGAAAGGGGAGTTCGTATGGTAGTAATCATACTATATGGACTCTTTTTTTGTTTTATGTTAGAAATCTATATATTTTATGGCTTATATGATACAATGGACTGTGACTAAAGAAGGAAATGAGGGATATAATGGAAATCAAAATTATTGAAACAAGTGATATGCATGGATATGTATTACCTACAAACTATGCTGAAAGAAATTTAGATTTGGGATTTAGTACGGCTAAAGCTGCAACGATTATAAAAAAAATTAAAGCTGAAGCAAAAGGGCCTGTTATTCAAATTGAAAATGGGGACTTCATTCAAGGTTCTCCATTAAGTTATTATGTTCGTAAACAAGGTCATCATATAGCGAATGACTTAACAAAAGTTTTAAACTATTTAGAATATGATTTAGGGATTTTAGGGAACCATGAATTTAACTATGGATTAGAGTATTTACGTGAAGCAATTGAATCATACAACCATCCAATTATTTGTGCGAACATTCTTTCTAAAACAGGAGAACAAGTTTTTGGTGATCCTTATCGTATTATCGAAAAAGAAGGTGTTAAAATTGCTGTCTTAGGATTAACAACACCATATATTCCAAAATGGGAACAACCTGCAACGGTTAAAGATTTAATCTTTATTAGTGCTTTAGAAACTGCACAAAAATATGTACCAGAAATGCGTGAAAAAGCGGATATCGTAGTGGTGACTTACCATGGAGGATTTGAGTCAGATTTAGAAACTGGTGAACCAACGGAGTTATTAACAGGAGAAAATGAAGGGTATGCGATTGCGACTAAAGTACCTGGAATTGATGCTCTTGTAACAGGGCACCAACACCGTGTTATTGCAACAAAAATCAATGGAGTTCCAGTAATTCAACCAGGATATCGTGGAGCTTATGTAGGTGAGATTAGTTTAAAAGTTGAAAAAGAAGGCGACCGTTATGTTGTCGTTAATAGTCAAGCGAAATTACATGAAACAGCAGAAGTTAAAGCAGATCCTAAAGTGTTAGAAATGTTTGAAGAATTACAAGCTGATGTAGAAAATTGGTTAGATACACCAGTAGGAACTGTTGTTGGAGATATGACGATTACAGATCCTCAACAAGCAAGATTAGTGGAGCATCCTTATATTGAATTTATTAATAAAGTTCAAATGGAAGCAACGGGTGCAGATATTTCAGGAACAGCTTTATTCAATAATGAAGGACGAGGCTTTGGTTCTAAAATTGCAATGCGTGATGTGATTACAAACTACATTTATCCAAATACTTTAGCAGTGCTAAAAATTTCCGGAGAAGATTTACGTTTAGCGTTAGAAAGAGTAGCAACTTACTTTATTGTAAAAGATGGAGAAGTTCAATTTAATCCAAAATATATTGAACCAAAACCACAATATTATAATTATGATATGTATGAAGGTATTGAGTATACACTTGATTTTACAAAACCATTTGGAGAACGAGTGACAAGACTAGACTATCATGGAGCTCCTGTTCAAGATACAGATGAATTAGAAGTTGTAACAAACCAATATCGTGCAGTAGGTGGCGGGAACTATGCCATGTTTAAACCAGAAAAAATTGTAAGAGAAGTACAAATTGATATGACAGAATTAATTGCGGATTATATGAAAAAACATCCTGTATTAGAAGCCACAACAAACCAAAACTTCAAGACAATTATTAAATAAATTTTTTAACAATCAGGAGAAAACATTTTTCTTTGCGTACTAGCTACTAAAGGAAGGTGTTTTTTTCTTATTTATTCCGTGATACAATCAAGAGGATAGGAATAATTAGAAATTGAGGTGAAATGGATGCATACGGTGATGATTGTGGAAGATGAACCAATTATTCGTGACGCTGTAGCTCAGGAATTGAGCAAATGGAATTATCAAGTTGAATGTGTAACAGATTTTAATAAAGTAATGGATGATTTTGTAAGAGTGAATCCTCAGTTAGTGATATTAGATATTACTCTTCCTTTTTTTAATGGTTATTATTGGTGTCAGGAAATTCGTAAAATTTCGAATGTACCAATTTTGTTTTTATCTTCTCACCAACAACCGATGGATATTGTCATGTCAATCAATATGGGGGCAGATGACTATATTACTAAACCTTTTGAAATGCCGATACTAGTAGCTAAAATCCAAGGACTTTTTCGTCGTGCGTATGAATTTGTTGGAACTCAAGATTGGATTGAATATAAGGGTGCGACTTTACATTTGAAGACGACTCAATTTACTTATAAACAACAAGTCATTGATTTGACGAAAAATGAATTTCAAATTTTACGTGTTTTATTTGAAAGAGTCGGAAGTTTTGTGAGTCGAGATGAATTGATGAAGGAATTATGGAATAGTGATTTCTTCATTGATGATAATACGTTAACCGTTAATGTTGCCCGTCTACGTAAAAAATTAGAAGAATGCGGATTAGTGAATTTTATTACGACTAAAAAAGGAATCGGTTATGGATTGGTGGATACCAATGAGTAAAGAGAAGAGAAAGTTCATTAAACAGTGGCTATTCAGTCATAAAAATTTTTTAGTTTATATCGCTTTTATTCTATGCTTATGGCTAATCTTTGGGTTTGCTTTTAATGCACTTGAATGGATGTTGTATTTAATATTACTAGTGCTAATTTTTTCAGGCTTATTTTTAGCTTCATGGTGTGTAAAGGATTTTCTACAGTATAAAAAAATAAAGGAAAATCCAAATTGGAAAGAATTACTTCAAAGTGAAAAAGCGTGGACAACGTCTGAACAGTTTTTATTAGAGAATTTAGAGGATTATGCCTCTCAATTAGCGCAAACTGAATTTCAACAAAGAGAATCTTATAAAGAGCAGTTAGATTACTATACAATGTGGATTCATCAAATTAAGACGAGTATTGCTTCAAGTCAATTATTAATTCAGGCTTTACCAACTCTTCCTGAAAAGAGTCCATTAGAACAAGAGTTAATAAAAATTACAACTTATACAGACTTTGTTTTGCATTATGTTAGAATGGAGACATTTCATCAAGATTTAGTATTGAGAGAACATTCTTTAGATAGCATTATTCGTCAAATTTTGAAGAAATTTGCAACGTTCTTTATTTATAAAAATCTTCGATTATCTTATGAATCTATTGATCAAGTCATTGTGACGGATGCAAAATGGTTTAGTGTTATTTTGGAACAAATTTTACTAAATTCCATAAAATATACAGATAAAGATGGACAGATTTCTATTTATTTAGATGGGGATTATTTATGTATTCAAGATACAGGAATTGGAATTGCTAAATCTGACCAGCAACGTATTTTCGAAAGAGGATTTAGTGGATTTAATGGGAGAATGAATTATCATTCTTCAGGATTAGGCTTATATTTATCTAATGAAATTGCGAAAAATTTAGGATTAGAATTATCAGTAGAATCAACTGTTGGAGAAGGAACAACTTTAAAAATTTTATTACAACAAGATAAACTGGATACTAGGGTTTAAAAGGAAAGAAAGTGACTTAAAATCGCTTAAAATTTCCCATGGAACACCCGGATATGTTATGATAAAGAGAATGAAATAGGAGAGGTGAATGACACATGGCAGATCAATTAGAATTAGTGGTCATTACAGGAATGAGTGGTGCTGGAAAAACAGTTGCAATGCAAAGCTTTGAAGATATGGGCTATTTTTGCGTTGACAATATGCCACCAAGTTTATTACCAAAATTTTGGGAATTAGTAAAAGAATCTGGAAAAATTACAAAAATTGCATTAGTAATCGATTTACGTTCAAGAGCGTTTTTTGATGAAATTATGACATCGATTAGTGGATTAGATAATACTTCGTTTATTACTACGAAAATTTTATTTTTAGAAGCGAGTGATGATGCATTAGTTTCTCGTTATAAAGAAACTCGTCGTACTCACCCATTAGCTGGTGACGGACGCGTATATGATGGGATTATTGCAGAACGTCGATTATTACAAGATATAAAAGTTCGTGCTCAAAAAGTCATTGATACTACAACTCTTTCTCCAAGAAAATTACGTGAGGAAATTATGCATACTTTCTCAAATGGAGATACTGATATCTTTACGATTCAAGTCGTATCTTTTGGATTTAAATATGGGATTCCAATTGATGCGGATATCGTAATGGATGTTCGATTTTTACCGAATCCTCACTATATTGAAGAATTACGACCATTAACAGGGCAAGACCATGCCGTTTATGATTATGTGATGAGTCAACCTGAAACGAAAACTTTCTATCATAAATTTATGGAATTACTAGATTTTGTAATTCCTGGTTATAAAAAAGAAGGAAAATCAAGTGTAACGATTGCGATTGGATGTACGGGTGGACAACACCGTTCCGTTGCATTAACAGAACGTACAGGAAGAGAATTAATGTCTGATTCTTATCATGTAACGATTTCTCACCGCGATAAAGATAAACGTAAAGAAGGGAATGGTCGTTCGTGATTTTTGAAGTAGAGCCTCAAGAAAAGAAGCGAAAGAAAGGTCCTAAAATTACTGTTATTGGTGGAGGAACAGGCTTACCTGTTTTATTAAGAAATTTACGAAAGCAAGATGCTGAAGTAACAGCAATTGTAACGGTTGCTGATGATGGAGGAAGTTCAGGTGTTATTCGTGATTATATTAATGTTGTGCCTCCTGGAGATATTCGAAACTGCTTATGTGCGTTATCTCCAATGAATTCCTTGCAAAAAGATATTTTCCAATATCGTTTTAAATCGGATGATCAATTTTTTGCAGGTCATGCGATTGGAAATTTAATTATTGCGGCCTTAACAGAAATGCATGGAAATAATATTTTTGATGCCATTCGTCTTCTGTCTAGAATGATGAGTATTGAAGGGCATGTCTATCCTGCTGCAGAAGAACCATTATTGTTAAGAGCAGAGTTTGAAGATGGAACGATTGTAGATGGAGAGTCTCAATTAGTGAAGTATCGTAAAAAGATTAAACATGTTAGTGTTCATACTTATGATGAAAATCGTAAACCGATTGCTTCTAGAGAAGTTGTAGATGCTATTATGGAGGCGGATATGGTTGTTATTGGACCGGGAAGCTTATATACGAGTATTTTGCCAAACTTAATGATTGAAGATATTGGACGAGCTGTCTGTGAAACAAAAGCAGAAGTTGTTTATATTTGTAATATTATGACGCAATTAGGAGAAACGGAGCACTTTGCAGATAGTGATCATGTTCGTGTCTTGCATGAGCATTTAGGAGAATGTTTTATTGATACGGTATTAGTAAATACTGAGTCTGTTCCAGATGAATATTTGAATCAACAAAAGCATGAAGAATATTTGTATCAAGTAAAATATGATTTCCAAGGATTACGTGACCAAGGATGTCGAGTGATTTCTACTGATTTTCTTAAATTAAGAGAAAATGGTGTGTATCATGACGGACAAAAAGTCATTGATGAATTATTTACTTTATTACGAAGTGTAAAACATGATTAATGAAAAAGAAGTGGGGAAGAGCAAATGTTCTTTCCCACTCCTATTGTATAGAGAAAGGAGGGTATTATGTCGTTTGCATCTGAAACAAAAAAAGAATTAACACAATTAGAAGTCCATATCGAACATGCAAAAGCTGAATTAGCAGCGCTCATTCGTATGAATGGTTCTTTAAGTTTATTTAATCGTCAGTTTGTATTAAATATCCAAACGGAAAACGCTGCGATTGCGAGACGTATTTTCGTATTATTAAAACAACATTATCAAATTGAAAGTGAATTACTTGTTCGCCGTAAAATGAAATTGAAGAAAAATAATGTGTATATTGTACGTTTAAAACAAGGAACTAAAGAAATTTTAAGTGATTTAGGTATTATGGAAGGACTTGAATTAATTACACATATTCCACTAGAGATTCGTGATAATGAAGAAAAAATGCGTTCTTATTTAAGAGGAGGGTTTCTAGCAGGAGGTTCTGTTAATAATCCAGAAACAAGTCGCTATCATTTAGAAATTTATTCAAACTATGAAGAACATAATGAAGATATTTGCGATATGATGAATGCTTTTGGTCTAAATGCAAGGATGATTGAGAGACGAAATGGATTTATTACCTATTTAAAAGAAGCAGAAAAAATTGCAGATTTTCTAGCGCTCATTGGTGCAGCGAATGCGATGATGAAATTTGAGGATATTCGAATTGTACGAGATATGAGAAACTCGGTGAATCGTTTAGTGAATTGTGAAAATGCTAATATTAATAAAGTAGTTACAGCAGCTTCTCGCCAAATGGAAGATATTTTATTAATCGAGGAGACAGTAGGACTTGAGGCTATGCCAGTAAAATTATTTGAATTAGCACAAGTTAGAAAAGAAAATCCGGATATTAGTTTGAAAGACTTAGGGGAAATTATTCCATCAGGTCCAATTTCAAAATCTGGAGTTAATCATCGTTTGAGAAAAATATCTGAATTTGCAGAAAATTTAAGAAAAAATATTTCATAAAAAAATATTTTTCATGATTTTTTTCGTACTTATAGAATGAAGGACAATTTGTTCTTTAATAATTCAATGGAGGTACGGAAAAATGAATCATGTTTCATTAATTGGTCGTCTGATTAAAGAGGTGGCTGTTCATCAATCTGAGAAGGGGAATTCTGTGTGTCGTAATACTTTAGCAGTGCAAAATATTTATAGACAGAATGATGGGGATAAGCAAACAGATTTTATTCAGGTGATTGCTTTTGGTAAAATGGCAGATCGCATTCAACGTTTTGTAAAGAAGGGCGATCGTTTAGGAATTGAGGGTCGTATTCATTCGAGACATTATAAGAATCGTGATCAGCAGGATGTTTATGTGACAGAGGTAATTATTGAGGAATGTTATTTTCTAGAGCCTAAGTCGCAAGAAAGTGAACCAGAAGAAAATGATGAGTTTGCTTCGATTTTCACGGTTGAGGGAGAATAGGAAAAAAGACTTCTTATGATTGTAGTATTAGGACGCAAGCAGCCTCGCAAATGCGAGTCTCATTGCTAAAATTTGAGCCTAGGTCTCAAATTTTCCTGCGCTAGAAGCCAGGTGGCTTCTAGTGCCCATACTACAATGGGAAGTCTTTTTTCTGTTCCTTGGAATGACATGAATGCGTAAAAAATAAGACTTCTGAGAATTGTAGTATTAGGACGCCAGCAGACCTGCGGTCTCATGGCTAAAATTTGAGCCTGGGTCTCAAATTTTCCTGCGCTAGAAGCCGGTTGGCTTCTAGTGCTCATACTACAATTGAGAAGTCTTTTTTCTGTTCTTAGGGGTGATATGGGAGCGTAAGAAACGAGGCTTCTAAGAATTGTATTATTAGGATGATTTTTGCACTAGAAAGTAAAGGCGTTTTTCTTTATTTTGACTCACTAATTACTCTTTCAATTGCCTTAATAACACCATTATTTTCATTCGTGTCTGTTACAATGTCGCATAGATTTTTCACTTCTTCTGTGGCATTTCCCATTGCAATTGCTAATCCAGCGTATTGAAGCATTTCAATATCGTTAGCTGCATCTCCAATCGCGGCAATTTCGTTTCGGTTAATGTTGAGTTTTTGAACTAATTTTTCAAGTCCGTATGCTTTATTAACACCTTTTGTTAGTACTTCAACTAAATATTTTTGGCTACGAACAACATAGAATTCTTCTCTCCAAGTATCTGGAATGACTGTTTCGAATTCGTTTAATTGTTCTTCGTCTGCAAGTAGTAAAATTTTATAAAAATCTGTTGTTAGAGATGCTTCCATTGTAATACGTTTGATTTCTCCATTGATGATTTTTACGTCATATTCCATCCATTTTGTTGGTTCTTGGTCAAAGGAGTAGTAATAATCAACTCCGCCTCCCATTACACTAATGTCGTGGTTTTTTCCAAGTTGAATCCATTTTTGAATAGCAGCTGAATCTACAAATGTATCCATGATACGATTTCCTGTTTGGCTTTCATAAATGTTAGCGCCGTTTTGACTAATAATATAATGATTTTCTTCAAGATAGCCTAAGTCTTTTAAGTAAGGGCGAATTCCTGTTTCAGGTCTGCCTGTACATAAGACTAATAATGTTTCTGTATCTTTTTGATGAAATTCTTTGAAGTATTGTTTCGTTTCTTCTAGTAATTGTTTTTTAGAATTTAACAGCGTTCCATCCATATCGATGGCAATTAGTTTAATCATTTTATTAACTCCTTTATAAACAGTAATCCCATTTTAACATAAAAATACCGACCTCCAAAGGTTCGTTTTTGGAAGTCGGCAAACTTTATATTATTCGTTTTCTAAACGTTCGAAGGCATCGTGAATGACTTGTTTTAAGGCAGTAGCTGACAAGTTCATTTTTTCTTGTTCAGAGTCTGCTAATGGGATTTCGATAATTTGACGAATACCATCACGGCCAATAATGGCTGGGGCTCCGATATAAACATCGTCTTGTCCATATTGTCCTTCAAGATAAACAGATAATGGGAAGATGGCTCTTTCGTTATTTAGAATAGCTTTTGTAATTCTTGCTAAAGTAGCTCCGATACCATAGTAAGTAGCACCTTTTTTCGCAATAATTTCGTAAGCAGCATCTCTTACTTGGAAGAATACTTCAACTAATTTTTCTTCATCTGTATCTGGATTTTGGCGAACCCATTCATAAATTTGTAATCCACCGACATTTGCATGAGACCAAACAGGGAATTCAGTATCTCCGTGTTCTCCTAAAATATATCCGTGGACATTACGAGCATCAACGTCGATTAGTTCAGCAATTGCTTGACGGAAACGAGCGCTATCTAAGGCTGTTCCTGAACCAATTACCCGATGTTTAGGTAATCCAGAGAATTTCCAAGTAGCGTAAGTTAAAATGTCTACAGGGTTTGATGCAACTAGGAAAATTCCATCAAAACCACTAGCCATAATAGGATCAATAATTCCTTTTAAGATTTTTAAGTTTTTGTGTACTAAGTCAATACGAGTCTCACCTGGTTTTTGAGCAGCACCAGCTGTGATACAAATAACATCTGCATCATGGCAGTCTTCATAACTTGCTGCGTAGATTTTTTTAGGAGAGTTAAATGCTAGAGCGTGTGATAAGTCTAAAGCATCTCCTTCAGTTTTTTCTCTTGCGATATCAATAATACCAAGTTCTTCAGCGATTCCTTGAAGTACAAGTGCGTATGCATAACTAGAACCAACAGCACCGTCCCCTACTAAAATCACCTTATTACTAGATTTAATTGTTTTTTCCATTGTATTACCTCCTATTCCTTTCGTGGAATAACTATTCATAGTATAGCACGATTTTATTTGTGATACTTAATCTAAAGTTTTGAAAAAATGAATTTTTTCAAAAGAGTATGTTTACGGTTTCTTACGTTTTCATTTGCGAACAAATAGCGATTTATATATTTTCAAAAAGTAAAAAATATAAAAAAACATATGTGAACAACTTCTCACAGTGGTATTAATTCATTAATTTTTCGATTTTGGAGTGGTTTATGATATACTAGGTAGGACTCAAGATAGAAATGGTGTGACATTATGAAATTAATTATTGGATTAGGAAATCCAGGAGCGAAATATAAAGGCACTCGTCATAATATTGGATTTATTACCGTTGACGAATTTGCTTATCAAGAAAATTTAGAATTTAATCAAACTTTATTTGATGCAACCTTTACTCAAACACATGTTAATGGAGAAAAAGTCATTTTAATGAAGCCGTTGACATATATGAATTTATCTGGTCAAGCGGTTCGTCCATTAATGAATTATTTTAAAATTGGTATTGAAGACATTGTTGTTCTATATGATGATATGGATCTTCCAGTTGGAAAAATTAGGTTACGTCAAAAAGGCAGTGCCGGTGGACATAACGGGATTAAGAGTATCATTAGTTGTTTAGGAAGTGACCAATTTAATCGTATTAAAATTGGCGTAGGGCGACCTGCTCCAGGTAGAAGTGTGGTTAATCATGTATTAGCTAATTTTGAAAAGGAAGAACAAGAAGAAATTTTAGCTTCTGTGGATAAAAGTGTAGAAGCGCTAAGAGATTGGATAAAAGGTGATAACTTTATTCAAACAATGAATCGTTATAATTAAATAAAATTTAAAAAAGGCTGGAGCGAAAGTTTCAACCTTTTTAGTGCCTGTATAAAGAGAAAGGAAAAGATATGTTACCGTTAGGAATTAGTAAAAAACATATCCATAGCTTTAAAGAATGGATAGAAAACCTTCCTATGATGCAAAGTCAGTTAGTTTTAGGATTAACTGGAGCGGCAAAGCATTTAGCTGTAGCAAATGCTTATGAAAACTGGAAGGGACCAATAGTTGTTGTAACGCCAACAATGTTACAAGCGACTCAATTATATGAAGAATTAGTACAGTGGTATGAAGATGAAGTCTATTTATTTACAGTAGAGGAATCTTTAGCTGCAGAATATTCGATTCACTCTCCGGAAGTGGTGAGTAATCGAATTCGAACATTACAGTTTTTAACAACTGGAGAAAAAGGAATTGTAGTCGTTCCATTATCAGGGATTCAAAAGCCATTAGTCCCTCTAGAAGTTTGGAAGAAAAGTACTATTGAATTAGTCGTTGGAGAAACAAACTTAGAAGTGGAAGAATTAATCGATAAATTAGGACGAATGGGTTATCGTAGAGAAGCGATGGTAGCTACTCCGGGAGATTTTTCGGTTCGTGGCGGAATTGTCGACATTTATCCATTAGATCAAGAACATCCAATCCGTTTAGATTTTTTTGATGATGAATTAGATTCGTTACGTTATTTCGATGCAGAAACGCAACGTTCACTTGAAATGGTCGAAAATATAATTCTTTTACCAGCAACAGATATTCCATTTGAATATGAGGTAGTATTTGAGGCAAAATCGAAAATTCAAAAAGCGTATGAAAAAGATATAAAGAGTAGTGAATCAGATGAACGTACTCAATTATTAACGAATCAAATGAATCACTTGTTGAAACAATTAGAAGAAGGAGAGATTCCTCCTAAAATTTCTTATTGGCTTGAACTATTTTATAAAGAGAAAACGACTATTTTAGCTTATGTGTCTAAAAAAGGGTATTTATTAATTGATGATTATGCTCGTATTCAAGAAAAACAACGTTCACTTCATGAAGAAGCAGGATTATGGAAAATTCATCAATTAGAATTAGGAATGATTGCTAGTTCGATTGATATGATTTTTGAAGGGAAGAAAGTATTAAAAGATTCGATGCTACCAAGAACCTATTTTTCATTATTCCAAAAAGGTTTGGGTCGATTAACATTTGAAGCCATTCATAATATTCAAGAACGTTCGATGACACAATTCTTCTCGCAAATGCCAATGGTAAAAGTAGAAGCAGATCGTTGGGCAAAACAAAAGGCTACGGTTATTGTAGTGGTGGATCATTTAACGAGAGCTTCAAAAGTAGAACAAACTTTCCATGATTTTGATATTCCAGCGATTATTACAAAAGAAGTACAAGAAGGAATTCTTCAAATTATGGTAGGTTCCTTCAGTCATGGATTTGAATTACCACAAGATAAATTTGTGATTGTTACAGAAAAGGAGCTGTTTAATAAATTAACCAAACGTGCTCCAAGAACTCAAAAAATTTCCAATGCGGAAAGATTGAAGAGTTATACAGAATTAGCAGTTGGAGATTATGTTGTTCATGTCAATCATGGGGTCGGTGTGTATCAAGGGATGGAAACACTAGAAATTAATGGTGTCCACCAAGATTACATGTCAATTCATTATCAAGATGGCGGTCATTTATTTGTTCCTGTTCATCAAATTAAATTAGTTCAAAAATATGTTTCTTCGGATGCAAAAGTCCCTAAATTAAATAAATTAGGAAGTAGCGAATGGGCAAAAACAAAACGTAAAGTTGAAACTAAAATTGAAGATATTGCCGATGAATTAATTGAATTATATGCAAAACGTGATGCAGAAAAAGGGTATGCCTTCAGCAAGGATACCGTAGAGCAAAAAGAATTTGAAGATGCTTTCCCTTATTCAGAAACTCAAGATCAATTAAGAAGTATTGAGGAAATCAAAGCAGATATGCAAAAAGATAAACCAATGGATCGCTTACTTGTCGGAGACGTTGGTTATGGGAAAACAGAAGTAGCGATGCGTGCAGTTTTCAAAGCTTTAATGGATGGAAAACAAGCCGCAGTATTAGTGCCAACAACGATTTTAGCAGAACAACATTATGAAAATTTTGTTCAAAGATTTGCAGATTATCCGTTCAAAATAGGGTTGTTAAGTCGATTTAGAACGAAGAAAGAACAACAAGAAACGATTGAAGGATTGCAAAAAGGGCAAGTAGATGTCGTGATTGGAACGCATCGTGTTTTATCAAAAGATGTGAATTTCTTAGATTTAGGTTTATTAGTAGTCGATGAAGAACAACGATTTGGGGTCAAACATAAAGAACGATTGAAACAATTAAAATCTCAAGTCGATGTTTTAACGTTAACCGCAACTCCAATTCCTAGAACCTTGCATATGTCGATGCTAGGAGTACGTGATTTATCCGTGATTGAAACACCACCTTCAAACCGTTATCCTGTCCAAACTTTTGTGATGGAGCAACAAGGGATTACGATTAAAGATGGCATTGAACGGGAATTAGCTCGTGGTGGACAAGTCTTTTATTTATACAATCGTGTTGAAACCATTGAGAAGAAAGCAGATGAATTACGTCAATTAGTTCCTGAAGCAAGAGTTGGAGTTATTCATGGACAAATGAGTGAAACAACGTTAGAAAATATTTTATATCAATTTATTGAAGGCGAATATGATGTTTTAGTGACAACGACGATTATTGAAACAGGGGTAGATATTCCGAATGTAAATACCTTATTCATTGAAAATGCAGATCATATGGGATTGTCTCAGTTATATCAATTACGAGGAAGGGTAGGACGTTCAAACCGTATAGCGTATGCGTATTTAATGTATCAACCAGATAAAACTTTAACGGAAGTTGGAGAAAAACGTCTGCAAGCGATGCGTGATTTTACAGAATTAGGTTCTGGGTTTAAAATTGCGATGAGAGATTTATCGATTCGTGGTGCAGGAAATTTATTAGGAAAACAACAGCATGGCTTTATTGATTCTGTTGGATTTGATTTATATTCTCAAATGTTAAGTGAGGCAGTATTGAAAAAACAAGGAAAAGCTGTTCCAACAATGGAAGATTCTGTTGAAATTGATTTACAAGTAGATGCTTATATTCCAGCTACTTATATTCAAGATGAACGTCAAAAAATTGAAATGTATAAACGTATTCGATCAATTGATAGTATGGAAACATATCATGAATTATTAGATGATTTTATTGATCGCTTTGGAGAGTTTCCAGATGAAGTTAGCTATTTATTAGAAGTCGGAATGTTAAAATATTTTGCAGAGCAATTATCGATTACTTCGATTAAGAAAAAACAAAATTCAATCATTGTATCCATTGCTCAACCGATAGCTCAACGATTAGAAGGAGTTGCTATTTTTGAAGCCCTTGGGGCAGTGAAATTACCTGCTCAAGTCACTAAAAAAGGGACGACTTTACAAGTATTGCTCAATGTAACAAATCAACCAACTGATTTATGGTTAGAGCAAATAAAACTTTTCTTAGAAAAGTGTTGTGAAGTTGTAGCAAATCAAAAAGAGGAAAATGAATAAAAACAGAGAGGGGGATCCAATGGACAAATCGAATAGACAGATGATGCAAGGAGCATTGATATTGTCATTAGCAGCCTTCATCGCGAAAATATTAAGTGCCGTTTATCGAGTTCCTTTCCAAAATATGGTTGGGAATACTGGTTTTTACGTTTATCAGCAAGTATATCCCATTTATGGAATTGGAATGACTTTTGCTCTTTCTGGTTTTCCGGTATTTGTTTCAGCGTTAGTTGCTCAGTATCGTTCGGATTATGAATTATCTCCCCTCTTAAAACGATTATTTTGGATTTTAAGTGGATTAGGGATTGGAGTCTTTTTACTTCTATATACACAGTCAGAAATCATTGCTTTATGGATGGGAGATTCTTTATTATCTCCTGTTATTCAAAGCGTTTCTTGGATGTTTTTAATGATGCCTTTTCTTGTGATTGCAAGAGGATATTTTCAAGGAACAAATCGAATGGTTCCGACAGCTGTTTCTCAAGTAATGGAACAAGTTGTTCGAGTGAGTGTTATTTTATTAGCTGCAAGTTTTTATGGAAGTCTCACGAATGATTTATATGCAGTTGGAACTTGGGCAATGTCAAGTGCAGTGATTGCGGCAGTAATGGCAACTTTGGTTTTATTCTATTTTAAAAAATCTGACTCTTTTGAAATTTGGAATGGTAGTCGAGTGATTGAACCTCATAAGATTCAATGGGGAGTATTGCTAAAGAGATTAGTGATTGAAGGTGGAACTTTATGTTTATTAAGTTCGATATTAGTATTGTTCCAGTTAATAGATTCATTTACCCTATTTAAAGGTCTAGTAGAACAGGGAATCCATCAAGAAGTCGCTAAAGATTTAAAAGGAATTTTTGATAGAGGACAACCACTGGTGCAATTAGGAATGGTTGTAGGAGTGGGATTTTCTTCAAGTTACTTACCATTACTTAGTCGTAGTTATACTAAGCAACATTTAGAAGAATTTGAACAATTGAAACAGTCTCTATTAAAAATGACAATGGTATTTTCAGTTGTGGCAACAGTAGGATTACTTGTTGTTTTACCAAGAGTCAATCATATGCTTTTTGGGGATATTCAAGGTAACGATGTGCTTAGTGTTTATATTATCAGTATTGTGTTAGCGTCTATGATGATGTCTTATCATGGATTATTACAAAGTACTGGAAAATATTCGATTACGCTTATAGCCTTATTTGTTGGACTGATTGCTAAAGGAGTCGCCAATTTATGGTTCATTCCAATATTTCAAACATTAGGTGCTAGTTTTGCGACGATTTTAGGCTTATTCGTAATGCTAGGAATGATGTGGATTTTGAGTGGAGAGGGTAAGTCTTCTTCGAATCATCAACAGTCAACGATAATAAAATTAGGGATCGTAACAATAGGAATGGCAATTGCTGTAGGAATTCTGAATAGCCTATTTGAACGCTATTTTCCAGCCGGAGATTCTCGAACAAAGGATACATTGATTTCTCTATTATTAGTAAGTGTTGGGATGATTATATTTATAATTGGAGCAATTCAGATAAAGTTGTTTACCATTCGTGAATGGTTGATGATTCCAAAAGGAAAATCATTATTAAGATTTACAAGAAAATGGAAGAAAAGAGGAGAAAAGGATGAGATTAGATAAATATTTAAAAGTGTCTCGATTAATTAAAAGAAGAAGTGTCGCAAAAGAGGTAGCTGATAAAGGAAGAATTACAGTACAAGATAAAGTGGCAAAATCTTCAACAGAAGTAAAAGTAGGAGATATTATTACTATTCAATTTGGAAATAAAACTGTAACCGTTCGAGTGGATACAATTTTAGATTCAACAAGAAAAGAAGATGCAAAAGAAATGTTTACAATTTTAGAAGAAAAACAAGTAGTGAAAACAGAAGAGTTTTAAAACAGATAAGAGAGAGTTGGTTCGTCAACCCTCTCTTATTTTTTAGAAAAATTTAAATAAACTTAGGATGAAGAAATATTGAGAAAGAAAAATGTTTTCATTATACTATATGTGAAGAAAATAACGATTTTATATTTTATCTAAGAAAGGATGAGAAAGATGAATAAAGTGAGTAAAATCTATATGATTGTTGCAATGGTTACTTCTGTTGCCACTTGTTTATTTGGCTTGTACTTTAGTACAAAAGGAATCAGTGAAGTGACGTATGAATCGTGGAGAGTAATGGGAGTCAGTTGTTTAACTTTTCTGTTGACTTTGATAAGTATGATGAAACTACCTTTTAACATAAAAAAAGGAATTATAGTACTAGAATTATTATTATTGACAGCTCTGTTTGGTCCAATGATTTTGAAGGGCACAATTCTAAATTTTCATTCATTACCTTTTGGTGTAATTTCTGACTTGACGATTGTGTTTACAGTTCTATTAATGATTTTATTATGGGTAAGTACTAGAAAAATTCATCAGAATAAAGAATTGAAGATAGATTCCATCTTTATTAATTTTCAAATCATTATGATGATTTATACTTTTCATGATCATTTCTCATTTGGAATAGAGGTGATGGATCATGCGAGTGCCCTTCAAATTGGACAGGTAGTTAGAAGTATGTTTCTTGGAACGATGAATCTTCAAATGTTATGGATGGCTTTTGGAATTTTGATTGTACTAGGAAGCATACTGAAGATGTTTTATGATATTTTTATGGTGAAGAACATGAAAGAGTCAATCATGAGTTTCTCTAAGGAATGATCATACTATTTACTCTAATTCATGATTCCAAAATTGAAAGATAAGATTTCTTGACAATTATGGAAGAAAAGCATAGAATAATGGGCACGTTATCATTTTGATGATAGTACAAAAAATTCAATGTTCATGAAAGGAGCAAGTATGGTAGAAACAATTTTAAGCAGAAATTTTGATGCAATATTAGAAGTTAGACATTTAATAGCCATAATTTTAGCTTGCTTATGTGGATTGGCCATTGGATATGAGCGAAAGTCAAGAAATAAACAAGCAGGAATTAAAACTCACGTCATTGTTGCGTTAACTTCTGCGTTAATGATGTTAATTTCTAAAGAAGCTTTCTTAGATACACCTGATTATGATACAGCTCGTGTGGCTGCTCAAGTAGTTAGTGGTATCAGTTTTATCGGTGGTGGGATTATCTTTATGAGAGATAAGAAAATCAGCGGAATTACAACGGCTTCAGGAATTTGGGCTACAGCAGGAATTGGTTTAGCAATTGGTGGAGGAATGTGGATTTTCGGAGTTGTTTGTGCAGCAGTTGTCGTTATTATTCAATTATTGACACATGAATCTCCATTGAAGGCACAAAATCGTCAAGTGAGTATTCATTGCTTAGTTCCAGATGTAACGATTATGCAGAAAATTTATGATTTTTGTCATTTAGAGGATTATCAATCAATTCAAGTTGAAGCAAAGGAATTGGAAGATGGTCAATATGAATTAATTTTACGTGTGGAACATGATGAAGAAATCGTGATTGAGAAAATTCAAGAGTATATGGAAGAACAACATTCTGATTTAGAAGTGAAGAAAATAAAGTTTAAGACAGAAGAATATTAACGAATAAGACTTTTCTGAAATAGCAAACTCTTTCTTAGCTAGAAAATGCTAGCTAAGAAAGAGTTTTTTTTATAAAATTTTCCTAAAAGCATAGACGAGATATCATATTCTTGTTATACTCGTCATATAATCTTTAAAGGAGTCAGTGTAGTGAATAAACAGCAAGAAGAAAACAGCAAAATTATTGCGTTTGAATCAAAAAAGAAAAAATTACATACCAATGTTCATTTACCAAAAGTAGCTGTTTGGAAAAGAGTAGCTGTGTGGCATTCATTACTGATGGCTGTAGTAATAGCAATTGCTGGTTCGTTAATACTACAAATTGTTGGACAAATTAATCAAGCAGGTAAGATTGAAGCACAAATTGTTGAAGCAAAGAAAGAAGAAGCCAAAGTAAAACAAGAACAAAAATCTTTAGTTCAACAAGTTGAATTGCTACAACAAGATGATTATGTAGCAAAACTTGCACGTAGTGAATACTACTTAAGTAAATCAGGAGAGATTATTTTTAATACACCTGATGATGCTGCACAAAATAAAATTCAACAAGCAAAAGAAAATCAATCTCGTCATTAATTTTTGTATAGAGTTATGAAGTATTGGAAATAATCTTTTATACTCGTCAAGCGTGTGTATAAAAGGGGAAATTTGAAGGAGGAACGCTTTTTATATGTCAATTGAGGTAGGAAATATTTTACCTGGTAAAATAACTGGTATTACAAATTTTGGGGCTTTTGTGGATTTAGGTAACCGTAAAACAGGCTTAGTTCACATTAGTGAAGTATCTAATTCTTATATTAAAGATATTAAAGATGTCTTAACAGTTGGAGATGAAGTACAAGTAAAAGTAATGGAAATTGCTGGAGATGGAAAAGTAAGTTTATCAATTCGTCGTGCAAGTAGCGATTCTTCTGAAGAAACTATTGAAGATAAACCAAAATTCCAAAAATCAGCTCCACGTAATCAAGAAGGTCAAGGATTTAAGAAGCCTTATTCAGCTAAATCAGCACCGTCATTTGAGAAAAAATCTCCATCACAAGCAAAAGTGAATGATTTTGATGCAATGATGAGTTCCTTCTTAAAAGATTCTGAAGATCGTTTAACTTCATTAAAACGTAATACAGAAGGTAAACGTGGCGGACGTGGCGGACGTCGTTCATAATAAAGTATTCAAATGAGGCTGGAAATATCCAGTCTCATTTTTGTCATTGTCAGTCGTAATAAGAATGGAGGTGTTTGAATGAAGGAAGTGGAAACATTTTTAAATCAATATGTTTCTAATTGGCAACAGGAATCTTTTGTATTAGCTGTTTCAGGTGGAGTAGATTCAATGGTGTTATTAGAGAGTTTTTTTAAACTTCAAAAAAAAATTAAAACACTCAACTTTTCAGTTGTTCATATTCATCATCATCTTCGAAAAGAATCGGATGAAGAAGAAGAGATGGTCAGAAATTTTTGTGGCGAAAGAAGTATTTCTTTAGAAGTTTATCATTGGGAAAAAGGAATCAGACAGAAAGCAGGGGTTGAAGAAAAAGCAAGAAAGTTTCGATATCAAAAACTGAAAGATTCTATGAAAAAAAATAATGCCTGCTATGTTGTAGTGGCTCATCATGCAGATGATCAAGCAGAAACGGTGTTAATGAAATTAACAAGAGGAAGTACAATTGAAGGGATTGCTGGAATGAAACCCATTCGCCCTTTCAGTGAAGGCTATCTCATTCGGCCTTTTTTAACGGTTGATAAAGAAGATTTATATGACTATGCTTCGATTCATCAAATACCTTTTAAAGAAGATGTAACGAACCAAAGTTTAGAATATACGAGAAACCGATTTAGACAGGAAATCATCCCACTTTTAAAACAGGAAAATACTAAATTTAATCAAAAAATTCAAGTATTTACACAAACGTTACAAGAACAACAAGAATTAATTTTGACTCTTGCTGATCAATGGATGGAACAAGAGCTAGTAGAATTATCAAATGGGTGGTCTTGGAATAAGGAAAGTTATATGAAGCAACCAATAGCATTGCAAAAGGTTATTTTAGTTGAATTATCTAAAAAACTTGGAGGTATACTGAGTACTAAAAATGTGTTTGATATTCAAGAGGCAATTATATCTGATACTTCTCAAATGAGTTTGAATTTACCTAATGGATGGATTTTTCAAAAAAGATATAATCAATTACTGATTACAAAAGAATTGAAAGAAGAGATTTCTTATCAAGAAATAAGAGTAGAGGAAGTTCAAACAGCAGATATTATATTATCAGAAAACGAAAGCCTATCATTTACAGATCAACAAGGATGGGAAATGTTTATTTCCTTAGAAGATTTTCCATTAATCATTCGTAGAAGAAAACCAAATGATCGATTTCTTTTAAAAGAAAATCAACATCAAAGTATTAGAAGATGGTGTATTAATCAGAAAATCCCTAAAGAAGAAAGGGGAAATTTGTGGATTGTAGAAAATTTTTCAAAAGAAATAATAGCAATATTAGGATTTCGTCAAACACAATCATTGTCCAAAAGGAAAGAAACTGATAGAATAAGAATAGTCTATAGAAAAAAAGAAGAGGTGCTATCATGTTAGATAATTATATTGCTGAAGTAGTTGTCAGTAAGAAAGAATTAGAAGAAACAATTGAAAAATTAGGGAAAACATTAACTGCAGAGTATCAAGATAAAAATCCATTAGTGATTTGTATTTTAAAGGGAGCTATTTTCTTTATGGCAGACCTTGTTCGTGCAATGGATTGCGATTTAGAAGTGGATTTTATGGATGTATCTAGTTATGGTGATGCATTTGAATCCAGTGGTGAAGTTCGTATTTTGAAAGACTTAGATCAAAGTGTAAAAGACCGCCACGTATTAATTGTGGAAGATATTATTGATACAGGACGTACTTTAGCTCATATTGTTGAATTATTAAAACATCGTCAAGCAGCAAGTGTTAAAATTGTAACATTATTAGATAAACAAGAACGTCGTGTCATCGCAATTGATGCAGACTATGTTGGTGTTGAAGTTCCAAATAAATTTGTAGTAGGCTATGGTTTAGATTACAAACAAGGTTTAAGAAATTTACCATATATTGGAGTATTAAAACCAGAAGTGTATGAATCATAAGATTTAGTTAAGTTAATTATCAAAAATGGTCAAAGACCTTTAAGTGTGATACACTGTTCTATACAACCATTTATGAATTGCAGGAGGCAAAATGAATACAAATAATAATCGTCAAATATTTCGTAATGGACTAATGTATATTTTGATTTTTGTGGCAATTATTGGATTAGTTTCTTGGTTTAATCAAGGGTCTAATGGGCAAACGACAGAAGTTAGTTATACACAATTCGTTCAAGAATTGAAAAAAGGTGACATTAAAGAAATTAAAATGCAATATGCAAACTCCGTGTATACCATTACTGGAGAATACAAAGAAGCAAAAGAAAATACAAATACATCCTCTAAAGGATTAGCGATCTTTGATAAGAGATCATCTAAAACATCAAATTTCAAAACAACAGTTTTACCAAATGATGGAACTGTAACAGAAATTAATAATGCTGCACAACAAGCGGGCACTCAAATTACTACTCTTCCTGAAAGTCAATCAGGAATTTGGTTATCACTTTTCTTACAATTAGTTGTACCATTAGGGATTTTTGGATTCTTAATGTTTAACTTATTATCAAGTCAAATGGGACAAGGTGGTCCACGTGGCGTGATGAATTTTGGTCGTTCAAAAGCTACAGATCAAAACAAACAAAAAGTAAAAGTTCGTTTCTCTGATGTAGCAGGTGCGGAAGAAGAAAAACAAGAATTAGTAGAAGTAGTAGAGTTCTTAAAAGATCCTCGTAAATTTACAGCTCTTGGAGCTCGTATTCCAGCAGGTGTCTTATTAGAAGGCCCTCCAGGGACAGGTAAAACTTTATTAGCGAAAGCTGTTGCGGGTGAAGCAAATGTTCCATTCTTCTCAATTTCAGGTTCTGAATTTGTTGAGATGTTCGTTGGGGTAGGGGCAAGCCGTGTTCGTGATTTATTTGAAAATGCGAAGAAAAATGCTCCAGCTATTATCTTTATTGATGAAATTGATGCTGTTGGTCGTCAACGTGGTACAGGTATGGGTGGAGGTCACGATGAACGTGAACAAACTCTGAACCAATTATTAGTTGAAATGGATGGTTTTGAAGGAACAGAAGGCGTTATCGTGATTGCTGCAACAAACCGTTCTGATGTATTAGACCCAGCATTATTACGTCCAGGACGTTTTGACCGTCAAATTTTAGTAGGTCGTCCAGATGTTAAAGGGCGTGAAGCAATTCTGAAAGTTCATGCTAGAAATAAAAAACTAGCAAAAGAAGTGGATTTAAAAGTTATTGCTCAACAAACTCCAGGATTCTCTGGTGCTGAATTAGAAAACTTATTAAATGAAGCTGCTTTAGTAGCTGCAAGAAGAGATAAAAAAGCAATTGATAAGTTAGATGTCGATGAAGCACATGACCGTGTCATTGCAGGACCAGCGAAAAAAGATCGTGCAATTAGTGAAAAAGAACGTAAAATGGTTGCTTTCCACGAAGCTGGTCATACAATCGTTGGGATGGTATTAAGTGATGCACGTGTCGTTCATAAAGTAACAATTGTTCCTCGTGGACGTGCAGGCGGATATGCGATTATGCTTCCAAAAGAAGATCGCTTCTTAATGACTAAAAAAGAATTGTTCGAACAAGTAGTTGGATTACTTGGTGGACGTGCTGCTGAAGAATTTATCTTTAATGAAAAAACAACTGGAGCAAGTAACGACTTTGAACAAGCAACTGGAATTGTTCGTAGTATGATTACAGAATACGGAATGTATGATGAATTAGGAACTGTTCAATATGAAGGAAATCATCAAGTCTTTATTGGACGTGACTATGGACAAACGAAAGCTTATTCTGATCAAGTTGCTTTTGAAATTGATAATGCCGTTCGCTCTATTATGAAAGAAGCTTATGCACAAGCATTACAAATTTTAGAAGAACATAAAGATCAATTAACGCTAATTGCTGAAAAATTACTAGAATTAGAAACTCTTGATGAACGTACAATCAAGGCTTTATTCGAAACTGGAGAAATGCCAACAGAAGAAATTGAGGAAGAGTATCCAAGTGAAGTAGAAGCAGCAAGTTTTGAAGAATCTAAAAAAGCTTTAGCAAAACGTGAAGCAGCAAAGCTAGATGAAAATGAAGAAGAATCTGATTCAAAAGATGATTTAGAATAATGACAAGAAAGTGAGAAGGGAAAGTCAAAACTTTTCTTTCCCACTTTTCTTTTATGAAGGAAAGAAGGAATGAAGAATGAAAGATCATTTATTAAAAGTATTAGCTTTTAATGATGAAGTTAAAGCAGTTGCGATTGTAGCTACAGAAGCAGTATCGCAAGCACAAAAACGTCATGATACTTGGAGTGCAGCTACAGCAGCATTAGGTCGTACGTTGATTGGGACTCAATTATTGGCGACTAGTTTAAAAGGAAAAGAAAAAATTACGGTTCAAGTAAATGGAGATGGCCCTGGTGGAAAAATCATGGCAGAAGCTAATGGCTTAGGTCAAATGAGAGGTTATATCTCCAATCCACATGTAAGCTTACCTTTAAATGAAAAAGGAAAATTAGATGTACGTGGCGTTGTTGGGACAAACGGGACGATTACCGTTATTAAGGATTTACAAATGAAGGAACCTTTTTCTGGACAAATTCCAATTGTAGACGGTGAGTTAGGAATGGACTTCACTTATTATTTAGCTGTTTCGGAACAAATTAATGGAGCAGTTGGCGTTTCTGTTTTAGTAAATCCAGATGAATCCGTTCGTGCTGCAGGTGGTTTTATGATTCAATTACTTCCTGGAGCTAGTGAAGAAACGATTGTAGAAATTGAACGACGTATTAGTGAAATGCCTCTTGTTTCAAAATTGATTGATCAACAAGAAGAACCAATCGATTTATTAAACCGTTTATTAGGTGAAGAAAATATTAAAGTATTGGAAGAATTACCAGTCGAATTTTATTGCCCTTGTACAAGAGAAAAATTTAGTGCCGGATTATTATCGATTGGAGTAGAGGATTTACAACATTTAATTGATGAAGATCATGGAGCAGAAATTGTCTGTCATTTCTGCGGTGAAAAATATCAATTTAGTGAAGATGATTTAAATGACTTAATCATAGAAATTAAATCTCAGAAAAAATGATTAAATTTTGACTTTCTATATAAGGACTGTTTTATAATATTCCCATTATAGAAGGTCTTTTCTTTTATTTAAAAATTTACATTGCAAAAAACTTCAAACCAGGCTAAAATAACGATGAAAACGATTAAATAAAGGAGAGGTTTTTAATGAAACAATCGATTGGTGTTGATATTGGGGGAACAAAAGTAGCTGTTGCTATTATTAATGAAAAGGGAGAAATTGTAAGTCGCAGGCAAGCACCTAGTGAAGTCGAAAGTACTGAAACATTATTTGAACAAGTTGTTCGATTAATAAATGAAGAGTTAAATGAACATCCATTTTCAATTCAAAAGATGGAAGGTATAGGAATTGGTTTGCCAGGGAAAGTAGATGTAGAGAATGGAGTAGCAGTTTTCCAAAACAATATTCCATGGCCCAATTTTCCAATTGTTCAAAGATTACAAGAAGTTTATGGTAATATTCCAGTAAAAATTGATAATGATGTAAAAGTAGCTGCCTATGCAGAATATCGTCTTCAAAATTTAACAGAAAAAGAAATGTTTGCGTATGTCACTTTATCAACAGGGATTGCAGCAACGAATATTGTTCATAATGAAATTCTTCGAGGAGCAGGTTTCTCAGGTGAAATTGGATTTATTCCAGTTCATTTCTTTGGTCAATGGATGAGTTTAGAAGAAGCTTGTTCAGGGGTAGGGATTCAAAAGAAAGCTCAAGAATTATACAATGATGATTCAGTGACAACTAAAGATGTATTCGAAAGATGGCGTCAAGGAGATGCCATTGCAACAGATATTATTCGTCAGGCTGCATCTGGAATTGCAAGTAGTTTGCATGCCATGGTTTGCTTATTAGATCCGCATGTTATTGTATTTGGAGGAAGTGTATCCAATTATAATCCGGACTATATTGAGTTAGTAAAAGAAATTTTGGATACTCGTCTACACGCTGAACAAAAACATGTGTTACAGAGAATAGTTATTTCAACTATTAAAGGAGACAATGGGATTATTGGAGCTGGATTATTAGTGTTATAAAGGATTGAAGGTTGGAAGGGACTGACCCCAAAAAGTGAGAATTTAATAAAAACACCCTAGGGCTACCGTCTCCGGTATTCAATCGGAGACAGGTAGTCCAATTTTTGTTGGATCCTTTTTTCATTATAATATTTGATGTAACTTTCTACAATTTGAATTACAATAAAAGATGAAGTTATTACTTAATCTTTTATGTAGAAAGCTTCGCACTTTAGCGAAGAATGGAAGCTTTCGATGGGTGCATTATCTGCGGGAGTCCCCTTACGGGACATACTGCGGATAATGCCTTTTTCTTTATATAGATTGTAGTATTCAGCGGAAGTATAAACGCTGCCTTGATCACTATGTAGTAGAACATCCTTAGGTAAATCAATTTGATTTAAAGTATCCAATACAAACTTAGTATCTTGTTTTGAACCAATTGTATACGCAATGATTTCTCCATTATGTAAATCCATAATGGAAGATAAATATAATCGTTTAGGACCGAAAGGCAAATATGTGATATCTGTAGTCAATTTTTTCATAGGTTTGTCTGCTGAAAAATTTCTATTATTAAAAAGACTTGACATAATTCGTTTACAGTTGTAAACTTAGTTTGATCATATTTGTTTACATCTGTAGACAACTAGGGGGGAAGGAGAATGAACACAATAGAATTTAATACTTATATCACAGATGCAGAATGGGAAGTCATGCGTGTAGTTTGGGCAAATGATCGAGTAACTAGTAAAAAAGTCATTTCCGTATTGCAAGAAAAAATGGACTGGACACAATCCACTATCAAAACGATCTTAGGTCGATTAGTTGAAAAAGGCGTACTAAATACAGAGCATGAAGGCAGAAAGTTTATTTACACTGCGAATATTGAAGAGAAAGAAGCCGTAAGGAATTATGCAGAAGATATTTTTAACCGTATTTGCAATAAGAAAGTCGGAAATGTAATAGGAAGCATCATTGAAGATCATGTTTTAAGCTTCGATGATATAGATCGACTAGAAAAAATATTAGAGATGAAAAAATCTTTCGCAGTAGAAGAAGTAGATTGCAATTGTCCAGAAGGACAATGCAAATGTCATTTACATCATCATTAAGTATAAGGAGGAATTTAAAATGAATAATGACAA
>NZ_CAUQUN010000010.1:0-57017 GCF_963521425.1 uncultured Granulicatella sp. | reverse complement strand
ATATTGACAAATAAAAGGTGGGTTTGCTAAGATATTCACACAAGTAAAGGGGAGTGAAAATAATGAGTAAAATGAAGTTTTTATTAGGTGCGATGGCGTTATCAACTTTTGTAGCAACAAACAATGTTCAAGCTGCTGAAAATGAAGGGATAATTCCAAAATGTGTAGTTCAAGAGAACGCTCTTGTTAAAGGGGATGCACATGTACCTGTATCGAAGTGTGGACAACCATTTAGATATAGTACGCCTAAATGGAAAGTTGAAAAAGACGGCAGCAAAGTATTATATCGTGATGGAAAACGTGCGTTAAAATGGCAAGCAGTCGATAATACTTGGGTATTTATTGGAGATAACTTCAAACCATTAAAAGGTTGGCAAGTATTACCAGTTGTTCAACAAGGTTTGATTAATGTTGTTGAAGGCGATGATATTCATACATCTGTGCCAGATAAAGGGTATTTTTACTTTAATGAACAAGGCTATTTACAAGAAAAATGGGTATTCGATGATGGACATTGGTATTACATTCCAGAACGTGGTGTTGTTTCAAAAGGTTGGGTAGAAGTAAAAGATAAATGGTATTATTTCGATATATCTGGAAAAATGCAAACAGGATGGAAAAATTTGAATGGAGTTTGGTACTACTTAAATGAATCTGGTGCAATGGAAACAGGTTGGGTTCAAGTAAAAGGAAAATGGTATTATTTGAATGAAAATGGAAGTATGCAAACAGGATGGAAAAATCTCAATGGAGTTTGGTACTACTTAAATGAATCTGGCGCAATGGAAACTGGCTGGGTTCAAGTGGAAGGAAAATGGTATTACTTCAACACTTCAGGTGGTATGGAAACAGGTTGGGTGCAATGGAATGATGATTGGTATTATTTTGCACCATCAGGTGAAATGAAGACAGGCTGGGTTGAGTCATCTGGAAAATGGTATTTCTTAAAAGACAGTGGTAAAATGGCTGTTTCAGAAAAAACATCAGATGGTTATCAAGTAGATGCAACTGGAGCGTGGGTTCGCTAGTAAAAGCAGTTGACAGTTTTAAGGATTGTCAGTATACTGATAACAATTAAATCGAGAGCAATGATCAAGCGCAGTAGAGACTAGCATCGGAGCAAAAAGAGAATTGTCGGTAGGTGCAAGACAATCCAACCTAGAATCGAAGTACACTTGAGAGCAAACTGTGACAAACAGCGTCTATCCGCGATAAGGATTTGAGAGGTAGTTTTTAACTACAAAATGGGTGGTAACACGGCAAAGTCGTCCCTAATAGCTTCTTAGCTATTAGGGGCTTTTTTTATTTGCTAGAAAACTGTGTAAGAAAATTGCAACAATATAAGGAGGATTTGTATGAATATTATTGATGATTTAATGTGGCGTGGTGCCATTAATCAAATGACAGATGAAGAAGGTTTGCGTCAATTAACGCAAGAAAAATCAGTTTCATTATACTGTGGTGTGGATCCAACAGGAGATAGTATGCATATTGGACATTTAATTCCGTTTATGATTTTGCGTCGTTTCCAACTAGCAGGTCACCGTCCAGTTATTGTAATTGGGGGAGCAACAGGTTCGATTGGAGATCCAAGTGGACGTACAAGTGAACGTGTTTTACAAACAAAAGAACAAGTGCAACATAATGTTGAAAAATTAACTGCTCAAATGAAACGTTTATTCTTAACAAGTCAAGAAGACCAAGAAGCTGTTCGATTAGTGAATAACTATGATTGGACAAAAGAACTATCTTTATTAGACTTCTTACGTGATTATGGGAAACATTTCAACTTAAATACAATGTTAGCAAAAGATGTTGTTGCAAGTCGTTTAGAAGTAGGGATTTCATTTACAGAGTTTTCTTACCAAATTTTACAATCCATCGATTTCTTACAATTATTCCGTAAAGAAGATGTTCAAGTGCAAATTGGCGGAGCTGACCAATGGGGAAATATTACAGCCGGTTTAGAATTAATTCGTAAAGTAGAAGGAGCAGAAGCTCGTGCGTATGGATTGACAATTCCATTGATGTTAAAATCTGACGGTACAAAATTCGGGAAATCAGCTGGTGGTGCAGTATGGTTAGATCCAGAAAAAACAACTCCATATGAATTCTACCAATTTTGGCTAAACCAAGATGACCGTGATGTGATTAAATATATTAAATACTTTACATTCTTAGAAAAAGAAGAAATTGAAGCATTAGAAACAGCTGTGCAAGAAGAACCGCATAAACGTCAAGCACAAAAACGTTTAGCAGAAGAAGTAACTCGTTTTGTACATGGTGAAGCAGCATTACAAGATGCCTTAAAAATTACAAATGCTTTATTCACTGGTGATGTTCAACAATTAAATGCGGATGAAATTGAACAAGGATTCAAAAATATGCCAACATTTGAAAGTGAAAAAGTAGAACAAAACTTAGCAACTTGGTTAGTAGACCTAGGAATTGAGCCAAGTCGTCGTCAATCTCGTGAAGATATTCAAAATGGTGCAATCTCGATTAATGGAGAAAAAATTACAGATTTAGAACATGTCTGGACTCCAGAACAATCCTTTGAAGGTCGTTTTGTATTAGTTCGTCGTGGTAAGAAAAAATATTTCTTAGTCAAATTAAAATAGTATTTGCTAAAAGGTTAGAGAAATCTAGCCTTTTTTGATGTTAGAAGTATGTCTATGGCATGAGATTCATGACAAAATAAAATAATAAATAGTGAATGATTTCAACAAAAAAACGGAATGTTACAGTTTTGTTACAATGACGATACAATTCTGCGAAAATCAACATAGGGTTTTAGTCCTATGTTATGATGTTACCAGTAAGAATTATAAGCACTTTCATTTAGTGCCATTTATATAAGTAAAGCCGTTTGGAGGGAATCATTTGAATAAGAAGTTATTAACTTTCGTAGTAACAGGAACAGTATTAGCATTAGGTTCTTTAGCACCATCAGTAAATGCTCAAGATATTGAAACACAAATTAACTCAGCAAATTCTCAAATTCAAAATTTAAATAATCAAAAACAAGCAGTAGCAAGTCAAGTAGAACAATTATCTCAAGATTTATCAAATGTACAATCAAGAATTAATTCAGTTCAAGCAGAACAAGAAACTGCTAAAGCAAACTTAGAAGTATTAAAATCAGAAATTTCAAAACTTGAAACATTGATTGCCGAACGTAATGTACGTTTACAAGATCAAGCTCGTGCAGTACAAGTGAATGGAGCACGTTCATACGTAGACTTCTTATTAAATGCGGATTCTATTACAGATGTAGTGAATCGTATTGGGGTTATTGTTGACTTAGTTGGTGCAAATCGTCAATTAATGCAAGAACAATCTCGTGATAAAGAGCAAGTTGAAACGAAAGAACAAGCTCAAAAAGCTAATTTAGCAAAACAAGAAGCAAATGAAGCACAATTACAAAATTTACAATCTGAATTAAGTGCAACATTTACAAAACATAAAGTTACTTTAGCAAATCTTTCAAATGAAGAATTAGAAGCAATTGCAACTCGTGATGGTTTAGTTCAAGAAAAAGAAAGATTGGCTGCTGAAAAAGCTCGTGCAGATGCTGAAAAAGCAGCAGCACAAAAAGCAGCAGAAGCAGCAAAAGAAGCAATGTTAAAAGCAACAGAAGAAGCAGTTGCAACAGCAGCAGCTACTCCAGCAGCCGCAACAGCAGCTACTCCAGCGACAATTGCAGCTAAGAGTGAAGCAGCTTCTACAACTTCAACAGTAGCAACAACTGTATCAACTCCAGCACCAGCTAAAGCAGCAAATATCGTGGTTGGTGGCTCGTTTGCAGCTCCAGACCCATCGTTTGTAGCAGCTTTAAATGGTGGATATTTTGGACAATGTACATATTATGTATATAACCGTTTTGCACAATTAGGAGCACCAATTAGCACTCCAGCATTAGGAAATGCTGCTGAATGGTCAGGAAATGCTGCTGCTGCAGGTTATGGAGTTTCATCAACTCCACGTGCTGGTACAGCAATTGTGTTCCAAAGAGGCTTAGCAGGAGCAGATCCTGTATATGGTCACGTTGGATTCGTTGAACGTGTAAATGCTGATGGATCATTATTCATCTCAGAAATGAACGTACAAGGTGTAAACGTAATTTCAACTCGTACAATTCCTGCAAACATTGCTGCTCAAGCAACGTATATCAATTTTGGATTATAATATGAATGAAGGATGAATCTCATTAAGGGATTCATCCTTTTTTCTTTATGGAAGAGGTGCTAGCGGTTTTATATGGTCTCAGTTACGGAATTTGGAGTGAGTGGAATTTTACAAAAAATCGCAAAAGATTTTTTATAAAAAATGTTGATTTTTTTATAAAAAAAAGTTAAGATAAGTTCATCGCTTTATTTAGTAAGTATTTGCTAAATAATCGACTCTCTAGACTAACGTTAACTTTCGCCGTGATTGACACCGAAGGCTAGCGTTTTTTTTTTATCGTTTTTTTATGAAAAATGAGTTACAATAAGAAGAGTAATCAATGAAAGTGAAAGGAAGTGAATCGATGGATACAGCTCTTTTAAAAGAAAAAATTCAAAAGAAAAGTAAGGAACTGGGTATCGATAAAATCGGATTTGCTTCTGCTGCACCCTTTGATCATTTAGCTCAAGGGATGCAAGAATCTAAAGAGTTAGGACATACAACGGGATTTGAGCATCCAATTTTAGAAGAGAGAATTTATCCAGAGAAGATTTTTGATTCTCCTAAGACGATTATTTCGATTGCTTTGGCATATCCGACTTTACCGAGTAAGAAGCCTGAACGTGTAAAAGGTGAGCGACGTGGAGCTTTTGCGAGAGCTTCTTGGGGAGAAGATTACCATTTTATTTTATCTAGAAGAATGGAAGCTTTAATTGACTATATTAAAAGTGAAGTGAATCAAGAAGATGTTGCGTTTAAACCAATGGTGGATACGGGAGAATTAATCGATGTCCGTGTTGCTGAACGTGCTGGGATAGGTTTTGTTGGAAAAAATGGTTTATTAGTGACAAAGGAATTTGGTTCCTATGTTTATTTAGGCGAATTAATTACGAATATTGAATTTCCAGTGGATAGTCCCGTTGATTACGGTTGTGGAGATTGTACACGCTGTGTAGATTTTTGTCCAACTAATGCTTTATTAGGAAATGGTAAAATGAATGCCCAACGTTGTTTATCCTATCAAACACAAACGAAGGGCTTTATGCCGAAGGAATATCGTAAAAAAATAGGGCATGTTATTTATGGTTGTGACATTTGCCAGCAAGTTTGTCCGTATAATAAAGGGAAAGATTTTCATTTACATCCTGAAATGGAACCATCTGTGGAAGAAACGCATCCATTGTTAAAACCATTAGTGACGATTTCGAATAAGGAATTCAAAGAGCGATTTGGAAAGATGGCTGGTTCGTGGCGTGGAAAGAAGCCACTGCAGAGAAATGCGATTATTGCGCTAGCAAATTACCGTGATAAAACAGCTGTTCCTCTATTATTGAAAGTAATGAAGGAAGATATGCGACCTGTTATTAAAGGAACTGCAGCTTGGGCTGTGAGTGAGATTATTTCAGAATCGAGTGAAGAACTGATTCATTATTTTACAGAAATGTTAGAAAAAGCTCGAAAAGTTGAAGCAACAACGAAAGAAGAAACCGATTTAGTTGTTGAATTAGAAGAAGCAATTCAAACATTACACGAAAAACTACCAAAAAATCCTGAGGAGTGATTTTATGACGATTAATCATATTGTATTATTTGAACCACAAATTCCAGCGAATACTGGAAATATTGCGCGTACTTGTGCAGCAACGAATTCACCGCTACATTTAGTGGGGCAATTAGGATTTTCAACAGATGATAAGCATTTAAAACGTGCGGGTCTAGATTATTGGAATGATGTGGATATTACGTATCATGATTCACTAGAAGCATTTATGGAATATTTAGGTAATCGTCCCATTTATTTAATTACAAAATTTGCGAATCATACTTATGATGAAGTCGATTTGGCAAAGGATGAAGAGCAATTTTTCATTTTTGGAAAAGAAACAACAGGATTACCAGAAGAATTTATGCGTGAACATGAAGAAAGTTGTTTAAGATTACCGATGAATGACACTCACGTTCGTTCCTTAAATTTGTCGAATACAGCAGCAATTGTTGTTTATGAAGCATTAAGACAGCAAAGGTTTAAAGGCTTAGAATTAGTTCATACTTATGAACATGATAAATTGAAATAAGGAGACAGGCAGATGAAGAACATTCCTTTGTATTTATGGAATACGATTATTTATGCATTATGTACCCTTTCGTTTGCGTTACTAGCAGTGATCGATAATAAATGGTATGCATTAGTCGCTGCTTTATTTGGAATTTCTAGTGCTTTTAATGCGTATCGATATGTTAAAGATAAACAGAAAAAAGAAGAGAAGTAATGGAGGTGTGAGAATGAAAGATTTAGTTTATGCAATAATCATGTTTATAATAGCATGTGCTTGTGTTATATTAACGGTTGTACATAATAAATTATTTGCTATTTTAGTGATTTTCTATTTATATCGTACTAGCGTTTATGCTTATAGATATTATCAATATCGTAAATATAGCAAGCGTTTATAAGACAGCAATTATTTTTCAAGAGATAGACGGAAACAATCGTTTATCTCTTTTTTGTTGCTTGACAGTGTGAGGGAATTGTATCAGAATAAAGTCATTAACGATTGTGAAGGAGGCTACCAATGATGGAAAAAGATTGGTGGAAAGGCAAAGTAGCTTATCAAATTTATCCAAAAAGTTTTAATGATAGTAATGGAGATGGAATTGGAGATTTAAAAGGAATTACTGAAAAACTCGATTACTTACAAAGTTTGGGAATTGATATTTTATGGTTGTCTCCTGTGTATAAGAGTCCGTTTGTCGACCAAGGATATGATATTGCAGATTATTATGCGATTGATCCACAGTTTGGAACAATGGAAGATATGGAAGAACTAATTGCTGAAGCGAAAAAACGTGGTATTTCAATTATTATGGATTTAGTAGTGAACCACTGCTCTGATCAACATGAATGGTTTCAAAAAGCATTAGCAGATCCAGATGGCCCTTATGCAGATTATTTCTATTTTATTGAAAGTGAAAAAGAACCCAATAACTGGGAAACTTATTTTGGAGGCAGTGTGTGGGATAAAGTTCCTGGAACAAATAAATATTATTTACACTCATTCCATAAAGGACAACCTGATTTAAATTGGCAAAATCCTGTCGTACGTGAAGAAATTTATACAATGATTAATTGGTGGTTAGAAAAAGGAATCGGAGGATTTCGTATTGATGCCATTATTAATATTAAAAAGGATTTAGAGTGGCGTTCATTACCATCTGAACAAGAAAATGGGCTTGTTCCTGTTCGTTATTCATTAGTAAATGCGCAGCCAATTGAACCATTTTTACAAGAAATGAAGGAAAAAACATTTGAGCGCTATAATGCTTTTACAGTAGGAGAAGTATTTAATGAAACGGATGAAGAATTACATTTCTTTATTGGTGAAGAGGGAGTATTCTCGTCTATTTTTGATTTCAAACAAACGATTTTAGGACAAAAAGGAAATGGTTGGTATAGCCATTATTTGCCTACTGCAGAAGAATTAAAAGATAGTATTTTCAAGGCGCATCGTCGTGCGGATTCCATTGGTGTATTATCAACGATTATTGAAAATCATGATGAGCCACGTGGAGTTTCTCATTATATTCCTGAAGGAGAAGTAACAGAAATTAGTAAAAAAGCTCTTGCGACCGTGCAAATGCTTCGAAAAGGGATTCCTTTTATTTATCAAGGACAAGAGATTGGGATGGAAAATCAAATTTTTGAATCGATTGAAGATTTTGATGATATTAATACATTAAATGAATATCATGTTGCAAAAGAAGCAGGGCTAACAGATGAAGAAGCGTTGAAGGCTATTTCAAAATATAGTCGTGATAATGCTCGTACTCCAATGCAATGGAATAGTGAAGAGAAGTTAGGATTTACAACCGGAGAAGCTTGGCTTGTTTCAAAACAGCCACAAAGAGACATTAATGTAGAAGCGCAGGAAGATAACCCACAATCCATCTTGAATTATTATAGAGCGCTAACTGCTTTGTATCGTGATGAAGTTTATGGTTCAACCATTCGTGAAGGGAAATTTGTTCCTGTTTTAGAAGAAGTGAAAAATATGATTGCTTATGAGCGACGTGGGGAAAAACGTGTGCTTGTATTAGTCAATTATCAAGCAGAATCTCAAACGGTAACTTTACCAACACCGATAAGAAAAGTATTGCTAGCCAATATTCCAGCACAAATGAATGGACAAGGAGATCAACTTTCTCTTGCTGGCTATCAAGCGCTTGTCTGTGAATTAGAAGATTAATAGACTGAAGGAAACGCTCTTTTTGGAAGAGCGTTTTTTTATTGTAAATCATAGATCCTTAAGAATGATTAAATACGAAAAATTCCTATATGAAAACGGAAACAACCGGTGTATAATGAGCGTAATAAAAAATAAAGAAACTTATTGACAAAAAAGAATGCTGGGTATATAGTTAGCTAAAAGAGTAACTAACCTATTCTTTTTAAAAAAAGTTTTGAGGAGGAATGTATCATGGATACACAAAAAGTTGAACAATATGCAGAAGTTATAAGAAAAGTTTCTAAGGGGTTAAAAGTTTGGAATATTATTGGGATTGTTGGAAATGCTTTTGGTCTTTTAGGAATGGCAATATTATTAATACCACAAGTTCAAGAAGAATTAGCAAAAGTAAAAAATCCATATCTCACAAAAGAAAATATTGGATTTGGAATAGCAGTTCTTGTAGTGTTTTTATTAATATGTATTTTTTCAACAATTTTATACCACAAAATTGGAAAAAGTGCTAAAGCTCAAGTATTACCTGATAAAAATTTATTACATTATGCGATTGGGGTTTTTGCGTTTTCAATTGTGATGCAAGTTGTGAATCAATTGATGAGTGGATTAGGATTTGATATTACTGCATATATTTTCCCTGCGATTGTTGCTGGATTACTAGCATGGGTATATGTGACATACCAAAAATGGGAGCAAGAAGTAGCGAAAAAATAAAAAAATGTGATTTTTTTGGAGTTGTAAAATAATCGCTAGGAGGAATGAAACATGGATACACAAAAAGTTGAAAAATATGCAGGAGTTGTTAGTAAAATTGCTACCGGCTTAAAAGTTTGGAATATTATTGGAATTTTTGGGAATCTCTTTGTATTAATTGGAGTAGCGTCTACATTTGTTCCAAGTGTGCAAGAGGAGTTAGCCAAAAAAGGTGTAGAACATAGTTCTGAAACGACAGGAGTTTGGGTAGCACTTTTCCTATTATTCTTCCTATTATGTATTTTTGCAACAATTTTATATCACAAAATTGGAAAGAGTGCTAAAACTCAAGCATTACCAGATAAAAATTTATTCATCTATGTGATTGGCATTCACGCATTTTCGATTTTAGTGCAAATTGCTAGTAATCTTTTCAATCATAAAGAATTCAGTATAACTACTTTTGTTATTCCTGTGATTATTGCTGGAGTACTTGCATGGTTATATGTGACTTATCAAAAATGGGCACAAGAAGTATCAAAAAAATAAAAATGATGTGATATTTAGAAGTTTGAAAACAACCGTTAGGAGGAATGAAACATGGATACACAAAAAATTGAAAAATATGCAGGAGTAGTTAGTAAAATAGCTACCGGCTTAAAAGTTTGGAATATTATTGGAATTTTTGGGAATCTCTTTGTATTAATTGGAGTAGCGTCTACATTTGTTCCAAGTGTGCAAGAAGAATTAGCCAAAAAAGGTGTAGAACATAGTTCTGAAACGGCTGGGGTTGGAGTAGCAGTTTTTCTATTATTCTTCCTATTATGTATTTTTGCAACGATTTTATACCACAAAATTGGAAAGAGTGCTAAAACTCAAGCATTACCAGATAAGAATTTATTCTTTTATGCGATTGGAATTCACGTCTTTTCAATTTTAATGCAAATTGCTAATGATATTTTCAATCATCAAAAATTCAGTGTAGCTACTTATGTTGTCCCAGCGATTATTGCCGGTTTATTAGCGTGGTTATATGTAACTTATCAAAAATGGGCACAAGAAGTAGCGAAACGTTAAGGAGAGTTATGAATGAGTAAAACATTAAAATGGAGCATGATTAGCGTAATGGTATTAGGAGCTGTTATTGTAATCGTATTAGGATTTTTAAAATTACGCTCTCCAGAAAAGAAAGAAGAACACCATTATACAATTATGGAGTTAACGGAACAGGAGCCTTTAGTATTAGATGGAAATATTGAAACGGCTAAAGAGCAAAGCTATCATGTGGATCCTCAAAAAGGGCAAGTCGCTCAAGTAAAAGTAACAGATGGTCAAGAAGTAGAAGCAGGCGATGTGTTATTTGAATATGATAATGAAACGCTTAGTGACGAAGTTGCCGATTTAAATCGACAAGTGAGTCGTCTAGTTGCTGAACGTGATCGTCTATATCAAGAATTAGAAACACAAAAGAATCGTAAAGCTCAAGCAAAACAAGAGTTAGAAAAAGAGGTTCCTGCTCAAAACCAACAAGGAGCAGCGAATCAAACAGCTCATGTAGGAGCTATGGATACGACAGCCTTTGACCAAGCAATCGAGGGAACTCAAAAAGCCATTCGTGATATGAACAATAATATTGAAGATGTAAACACAAAAATCGAACGTCTTTCTAAAAAAACAAGCTCAAGTGTAACAGCAGATATTGCAGGAACGATTAGTATTAATCCAGAAGGGAAAACAAATGTACAATTAGCCTTCATTAAAATTACAAGTAAAGATAGCGAAGTGAAAACGACAGTTTCTGAATATGATTATGAATCTGTTGAAAAAGGAACTGATGTAACTGTATATGTGAAAGCTCAAGATCGAGAGATTAAAGGAACGATTTCATTTGTTTCTACTGATCCGTCAGGAAGTGGTGCTAATCCAGTGCCAACATTGCCAACTTCTCCAAGTTCAGCTTCTAGTAGTGGAGGTCATAGTGTTGCTCGTTATGATGTAATTGTAAAACCAGAAATTTCTCTTCCGAATGGCTTTACGGTTCAAGTGAAAATCCCTCAAAAAGGCTTAGTATTAACTGAACAAGCCATTCAAAAAGATGGAGAACAAGAATATGTGTATTTATATGATAATGGGGTAGCTAAACGCAAAAATATTAAACGTGTGAAAAAAGGATTCCAATGGATTGTTCAAGAAGGATTAAGTATTGGAGATAAAGTGATTGCAAATCCAGATTCAGACATTACAGATGGAGCAGCGGTGTCTTCTACACAATTGGAAGAGTCGGTGAAGTCCCATGATTAAACTAGAACATATTCATAAATATTATAAAGTTGGAGATGAGCAGTTACATGTATTAAATGATGTGACTGTCCGTATTACTCAAGGAGAATTTGTTGGAATAATGGGACCTTCTGGTTCTGGGAAATCTACCCTCATTAATATATTAGGATTCCTAGATTCTAAATATGAAGGAAAATATTCTTTCAATGATGAGTCTGTTTCCAATTTGAGTGATAATCAAATTTCCAAAGTTCGCAATTCTACGGTTGGATTTGTTTTTCAAGATTTTAACTTAATTGAACAAGCAACAGTCGAAGAAAATGTTCGTCTACCTTTATTATATCGTGGATTAACGCCTCGACAAACTCATTCAAAAGTAAAACAAGCGCTTGAAAAAGTAGGTCTAGGAGATAAATTAGAAAAATATCCTCGCCATCTTTCAGGTGGTCAAAAACAAAGAGTGGCAATTGCTCGGGCATTAGTGAATAGTCCAAAATTCATTATTGCTGATGAACCAACAGGAGCATTAGATAGTAAAACTTCTACCAGTATTATGGATATTTTATATCGTTTAAATCGTGAAGATGGTGTAACGATTGTAATGGTGACGCATGATCCGACTTTGACGAAGTATTGTTCTCGTGTTATCCATGTAATTGATGGTGTGATTCATGAACAAAAGGAGGGGATTCCACATGAAATTTAGTGTATTATTAGGATCCGCTCTGCATTCTTTAAAAGGAAATGCTCGTCGTACAATTTTAACGATGTTAGGAATTATTATCGGAATTGCAGCTGTTATTACGATTATGAGTCTTGGGAAAGGATTCCAAAAAATGGCTGTTTCAGGATTAGCTGGTGAAGATAATGGGAAAGTAACTGTACAATTTTTCTATCAACCTGATAATCCACAATCTGTTCAAAAAGTAGAAAAAGCTTTTTCAAAACAAGACCGTATTGGTGTAGAAAGTATTGAAGGAGTTTCGGGAACAGAAATTCCTGAAACAAAGGAACAAAATTATATTTTCGGTGTTTCGATTCCAACAAAGAAATCGACAGAACATGTTGTACTTGGATTAGAAAAAGCTGCAACAAAAGAGTCTTTGACGGTTGGAGAAAATATTTCCCAAGTAGATATTGATGCGAATAAAAAAGTAGCCATTATTGATGAAGAGTTAGCAAAATTGTTGTTTGCTAGTTCAAAACAAGCGCTAGGACATGGGGTAACCATTGATGGAGAAGTGTACTATATTAAAGGGGTTAAACCAACGAGTAAAGTAGATGCGCTGCAAGCCATTTTTACTGGTGCAGATCCTTATAAAGCCGTCCATATTCCAGCTACTACTCATCAACATTATCATAAAAAAGAAGAAAACGTGAATGGACTAAAAGTATTTATTAAACCAGGCTATGTAGCAAAAGATGTCGCAAAAAAAGTGGAAACTCATTTAAATGAAGTGGGTTCAAAACATACTTCTGGGAAATATAATTTTATTGACGTAGCTGCTCAAATGGATATTATTGGAAAAGTGTTAGATGGCCTAACTTATTTCGTTTCAGCAGTAGCCGGAATTTCTTTATTCATTGCAGGTGTTGGGGTGATGAATATGATGTATATTTCAGTATCTGAACGAACAAAAGAAATTGGGATTCGTCGTGCAATGGGAGCTACTAAAGGTTCGATTCAATTACAATTTTTATTAGAAGGAATTATGATTACTTCTATTGGAGGAATTATCGGATATGTAACAGGGGTATTAATTGCGATGTTGATTTCGAATTTCCTACCATTCAAAATTTATACCGACTGGACAGCAGTAGCATTAACCGTTGGAGTATCTGTCTTTATTGGAATTGTATTTAGTGTATTTCCTGCTAAATCTGCTGCGAATAAAGATGTCATTGAAATATTACGTTAAGAGGTTGGAGAAACTCCAGCCTTTTTTCTTTGAAATGATTGAAACATGAAAGAGAAACTTGTACTATAGATATGGCAATAAAACGAAGAAAGAGGTGAGCGCATGAAGATTTCAGAAGGAGATTTTATATTTGAATTAAACTTTTTAGCTATCCATCCTCAAACTCACAACATACAAACAGATGTGTTCTTACAAGTTTCTCATCATGAACAAGCTTATCAAGAAGTCATAAACTTATTATCTGTAGCACAATTGGAAGAATGTCTGTTGGCGATGAAGAACTTATTAGAAAAAGGAGAAGAGTATTCTTCAGAATTTGAACAATCTAGATTAGCTGTGTTATTAGAAAAATTGGAAGAGGATTATGTAATGACATGGGTCATTGCACCAGAAAATATTTTAACAACGGCTTCTCAAGTCATTGGAATTGATCTGGCTCAATTGGATGAAGAAGAAGTGTTTCTTTATCAAGAAGAAGAGGAGAAGAAACAAACGAAAACGGTTGAAGTAGAATTGAGTTTGTCTGCTGAAGAAATGCGACAAATCTATGAGCAATTACAAGAAGATTTGAAACGAGTAAAAGAATTTATGCTATAATAAGAATAGTTGAATCATATTGGAGGGTATGCGTGTGAACATGAAAGAGATGGTCGGCAAACAGGCCGCAACTTATATTGAATCAGGTATGACAGTAGGTCTAGGGACAGGTTCTACAGCTTATTATTTTGTAGAAGAAATTGGTAGACGTGTAAAAGAAGAAGGCTTAGATATTATTGGTGTAACAACTTCAAAACGTACAAAAGAACAAGCTGAGAAGTTAGGAATTCCATTGAAAAGTGTAGACGAAGTAGATTTTATTGATGTAACAGTTGATGGAGCAGATGAAATTGCTCCTGATTTTTCAGGAATTAAAGGTGGCGGTGGTGCGTTATTATTTGAAAAAATTGTTGCAGAACAATCAAAACGTATTATTTGGATTGTCGATGAATCTAAAATGGTGGATTATTTAGGTCGTTTCCCACTTCCAGTAGAAGTGATTCCTTATGGTTCAGAACAATTATTCAAAAAATTCGAAGCAAAAGGCTATCGTCCAAAATTCCGAGTATTAGAAAATGGAGAACGTTATTTAACAGATAGTCAAAATTATATTATTGACTTAGATGTATTCCCAATTAAAGATCCTGTGACATTTGGATCAGAATTAAAAGCTCTAACGGGAGTAGTGGAACAAGGATTATTTACAAATATGACAGAAACAGTTTTAATTGGAACGCCGGCTGGTGTGAAAGTGCAAACTTTAGAATAATAGAGAGAAAAGGTCTGGGATTTTTATTCCAGGCTTTTTTTTGCGCTTACTTAAGAAAGTGTCGGTGAGATTAGAGATAAACTAATTTTTATGTTCATTATCATTCACAAATAACCTTTATAGCGGATTTGTATAGATTTGATACAGGTATAACTAATACGAATAACGAACTATATTTATTTAGTATAAGGGAAAGTTCGTTTTTACGTTGAATTTCAATGGGGACTACTGTATCATTTCGATATAACTTAATTGAAATGATATAAAAAAGAGTGGGAACGGTTCTTTTATTAGAAGTTTTATTCTTTTTTTATCATGACAGGGGGAATTCAATATGGCTGAAGTAGAAAGCTTTACATTAGATCACAACAAGGTGATTGCACCTTACGTGAGATTAATTTCAAACGAATACGGGAAAAAAGGAGATGTTATTTCGAATTTTGATATTCGCTTTTTACAACCAAATAAACAAGAAATGCCGACCGGAGTAATTCATACATTTGAACACTTATTGGCAGATTTACTTCGTGATCGTATCGATGGGATTATCGATATTTCACCGTTCGGTTGTCGTACAGGATTCCACTTAATTTTATGGGAAGAACGTTCCGCAGAAGATATTGCTCGTGCATTAAAATCAACTTTAGAACAAATTGTTGAAAAGATTCAATTTGAAGATATTCAAGGTATTTCTGCTGTTCAATGTGGGAATTACCGTGATCACTCTTTATTTGGAGCAAAGGAATATGCTAAACAAGTATTAGAGCAAGGAATCAGTATTGATCCATTTGAACGTAGAGTGATTTAATCGCATATACAAATATTAGTAACACCCAGGGGAGAATTTCCATATGAACTTAAAAACTATTACAAAATCTTTATTTGCACTTTCTGCAGTTGTAGCACTAGCTGCTTGCAGCAATCAAACTACATCAAACTCAACAACTTCAAATTCAAACTCTTCAAATACAGCATTAAAAACAGTGAAAGTTGCTTCTGTTGGTTCTGATGCTGAAATTTGGAGACATATTGCCGAAACAGATCAAGCAAAAAAAGCAGGATTAAAAATTGAAGTCGAAGAATTAAATGGGGGTGTGCCATTAAACCAAGCAGTTGCAGAAGGTTCCGTAGATGCGAATGCCTTTCAATCAATTGGATATTTACAAGGATTTAACGCCTCCAATAGTTCTAAACTAACACCGATTGGAACAACTTATATCGAACCTATGGGACTTTATTCTAAAAAAGTAAAATCATTAAATGACCTACCAAATGGTGCTAAAATTGCAATTCCAGATAATCCTTACAATACAACACGTGCGCTTCGTTTACTAGAAACTGCTGGATTGATTAAATTATCAGCAGATTTCAAAGAAGGTACAGGTACTCCAAGTGATATCGTAGAAAATAAGAAAAACTTTGAATTTTTATTAATTGATGATACTACAAGTATTCGTGTATTAGATGATGCAGATTTAATTGCTATCGGAAATACGATTGCTCTTGAAGGTGGATTAAATGTATTGAAAGATGCTTTATTCTATGAAAAAGCAGATGCATCCACTATTACAAGTATTAATGTGATTGTTGTGAAGAGTGGAAATGAATCTAATGATGATTATAAGAAATTAGTAGATTTATATCATGATGCAGATGTTCAAAAATTCATTTCAGATAAATTCCAAGGAACAAAAGTAGAAGTGAAGAAACCTATTTCTGAAGTGTGGGGTAAATAATCGATGAAAATAGCGATTGTTGCTGCGATGAAAGAAGAGCTTCATCCTTTTGAAGAACACTACGCACCAAAAAAAGAAGTGTTTTCAAAAGGTCCGATTCGAATTCTAGAAGTTCATGAGAATCTCTATCTTGTTCAGTCTGGAATTGGAAAAGCAAATGCTGCAGCTACAGCAGCATGGCTTTGTGATAAAGTTCAACCGGAACTAATCATTAATACTGGAACTACGGGGAGTTTTAATGAAGATTTTGCGCTTGCAGATGTCATTGTTTCAACGAAATTTGGATATAGTGATGTGGATGCGACAGGTTTTGATTATGCATGGGGTCAAGTTCCTCAAATGCCAGAATCGTATCCCGTAGATAGTGAATTGAAGGAAAGAGTTGAACGCATTTTACAGGAGCGTATTACAGAATTTGGGATTCACAGTGGTTTTATTGCAACGAGTGATTCTTTTATGAGCTCGATTGAAACTGTACAAAATATTCGTGAACATTTACCGGATATTGTAGCAAGTGATATGGAATCAACGCCATTAGCTCAAGTTGCTCATTTCTATGATATTCCTGTGTTGAATATTCGTGGGGTAAGTGATCATGTTGGGGGAGAAGCTCCAGATACATTTGAGGCAACTCTTGAACTAGCTTCAAAACATGCGTTTGAGGCAGTTTGTACTCTTGTGGAAGAGTTGTAGTAAGATTATGAATATAAAGTAAAAAGGCTGGGGTGAATCCCAGCCTTTTGTATTAAGCTAAATATTTTTCTAATCGAGTGACTACTTCTGTTAAGTTTTCCATTGAAGCAGCGTAGCTGAAACGAACGTAGCCTTCTCCACCAGGTCCAAATGAAACCCCAGGGATTAATGCTACTTTAGCATTTTTTGCAAGGTCACGAACGAATGCCCATGAATTTGTTCCGCATTTTGCAGGAATTTTAGCAAATAGATAGAAAGCTCCATCAGGACTTGCTACTTCGAATCCTAAGCGACGTAATTCTTTTGCAAGATAATCACGACGTTGTTGGTATTCTACTTTCATAATATCGCAGTCACCTTGTCCGTGTAACATTGCAGCTAAAGCTCCATATTGGCTTGAGCTACTTGGAGAAGTAACCATATATTGGTGAGTTTTAACAACTTCTTTAATAAATGGAACAGGTCCAAGAATGTACCCAATTCTCCATCCAGTCATTGCGTGAGATTTAGATAAACCTGTAATTACGATTGTTTGATCTGGTAAGAATGAAGCTAATGAAGTGTGAGTACCGCTATACGTTAATTCAGCGTAAACTTCATCACATAATGCCCAAAGTCCGTATTCTTTTAAGACAACGCTTAAAGCTTCTAATTGTTCTTTAGAATAAGTTACCCCTGTTGGGTTACTTGGATATACTAATACAACTGCTTTAAAAGTTTTTTCTGGATGAGCTTCGATAGTAGCACGTAATTTTTCTGGAGTTAAAATAAATCCATCTTCACTAGTGTCTACTGTAATAAAGTTCCCTTGGTTCACCATTGTAATTGGCATATATAATGGGAAAACTGGAGTAGGAACAATCACTGTATCTCCAGGATTCAAAATCGCTTGGAAGCTAGCGTTAATCGCTTCAGTAGCTCCGATAGTAGTGATAACTTGTTCTGCTGTATAGTTTAAATTGAATTTTTTATTGTAGTATTCTGCTGTTGCTTGGCGTAATTCAGGAATCCCAGCATTTGGAGTATAGTGGGAATGATTATCACGAATTGCTTGAATAGCAGCTTCTTTAATATGTTCTGGTGTGTTGAAATTTGGTTCACCTAATGTTAATTTGATGATTCCAGGAATTTGAGAAACTTCTGCATCAAATTGACGAATATCTGAAACGGCAATTTTTTCAACGACTTGATTGAATGGATGTTCTAACATTTGTTAACCCCCTGTGTTATAGATAGATAAATTGTACCTTTTTTATCAAACATTAGCAATATGGAAACGAAAAAAGTCGAAGGAATCTCTTTTCTTTAGATTGAAATAATTTAAAGAAACTTTGTGAAGAATGTGTTATGATGTTTTTAATCATTTGATATTGTAAAGAAATTTGTTGATTAACGGAAGTAATAGAATAAAAGGGGAAATTCTAATTGAATAAAAATGAGGCAAAAGAATTATTAAGAATTATTCAACCGAATATAAAGAAATTAGAAGAAGAAAGTTTACCAGTATTAGGGGAAAAAATAAAATCTATTATTAAAAATAAGCAGAAATTATTTTTTGAAGAATGGGAAAGTCAATTACCATTTGGATTATTGGATTTATTAGAAAGATATAATGGATTATTAAGAAAAAATAGTGTGAAAAAAGAAAAATTTTATCCTTCTATTTTTCATGAGAAGGATGAAGCTTTAGGGGATTTATTTGTATCCTATGCTTCTTCATTAAAAGAATTGAAGCAGTATAAAAGCGACAATCTACATAAATTAAAAGTATTAGAAGAAAAGCTATCCTTTATTGTTGAACAGGATGCCATGTTTTTATTGATGCTATTTAAAAATAAAGCTACAAAAACGAAATTATCTGAAGCTAAATATTTAGTAGATACAAATAAAAGTTTGTTAGATGAGTTTTTATTTAAAATGGGATATTTAGACAAAGAAAGTAGTGGGCTAACGAATCCATGGCAAGATTTGGTGCTAGATGCAGAATATTTATTTTCATTTTTTGAAGAAGATATTAAGAATCATAGTGTTGAGTCTGATATATTAAAAGAATTCTATCAAAAAGCAAAAGAAAAACAAGAATTATTGGAAGGGGATAGTAAACGATATGTAGAAAAACAAATTATAAAAGATTGGGAAATCTTATTTAATCAACAGTTTGAAAAAGATTTATCGATGCTTTCATTTTCGACTATTGAAGATTATTATCAAAAAGAGCAAAAAGTCATTCCAATCAGTATTCAAAATGGCTATAAATCAGTATTTACAATGATACAATCTGGAGAAGAACTAAAAGATAAGTATGCTTTAACTGAAGAGGAGTACGTGTTTCTATCAGATGTATTAAAAGATATAGCTGATAAAGTAAAACAGTCTACTCGTCCAAAAATTCGCGTTAGTAATTTGAGTTTTGAACAACGTAAATTAATCACAGAATTATTTGTTTATAAAAATTATTCGAAACAAAGAGAAGAAGCTGAAGAAAAGTTTTTTGAGCAACTGACTAAGTGGTTTGAAGAATATGATAAATTAATGATTTTAGCAGAAAATCGTTATATTGCAGATACTTTGTTGGATGAAAAAGATTTTTCAATATGGTGTCAGTTAGAAAATTGGTTATATCAGGAAATCTTAGAAATTAATCAAAACTTTAACAAATTATTAGCCCTTACGACTCTTAGATATAATGAAATACTTTTTGACGCAGCAGAGCGGGAGTTTAAAGAAGAAGCAGCCACGTATTATGCTCTGTTAGAAAAAATTACTGGAAAAGGATTAGATAATAGTACTTCGGACTTGCCTAAATTTATTATTGAAAAAGTGAATCAAGTTCAAATTAATGAAAATCAATTAAAAGTAACGATGCGTCCATATCAAGAATTTGGAGCGAAATTTTTACTTTATCAAAAAAATATCCTTTTAGGAGATGAAATGGGTCTTGGTAAAACGATTCAAGCGTTAGCAGTAGCGAATCATCTGTTCCAAGAGCATCAAAGAAAATGTATGATTTTGTTACCTTTAAGTGTATTAGAAAATTGGAATAAGGAAATTCTTAAGTGGACAGAATTACCGGTATATCGATTTTCTGCTTCAAACAAAAATAAAAAGGAAGATTTTATAAAGTGGAATCAAGAAGGTGGGATCATATTAGCGAACTATGAACAGGCGAAATACTTTGTTCAAGAATTAGAGGGATTACAAATTGATTTATTAATTCTAGATGAAGCTCACTATATTAAGAATGCTAATGCTATGAGAACAAAAAATTCGATTGCACTTGCACAAAGATCAAATTATAAATTATTCATGACGGGAACTCCGTTAGAAAACAATGTAAGAGAGATGCAACATTTAGTGAGAGTTTTAAATCCTGATTTACCAGAAAGTGTGTTTAGAGAACGACCAGATGAAGACAGTTTTAAAAAGGATCTAGCCAATGTCTATTTGAGAAGAAAAAGGGTTGAAGTGTTGGATGAATTACCTGAAATGGAAGTTGTTAATCTATGGTCAGAATTTTCGGAAAAGCAAATTGAATTATATGAAACAGAAGCTTTTAGCCAAGAATGTAGCGTTATGAAGTTAAGACGTATGGCGTTCTTAGGCGAAGAATCTGAAAAAATTAAACAAATTATAAGTATTTGTGAAGAGGCAAGAGAGAATGGTATGAAAGTACTCGTATTTTCATTTTTTAAAACAGATGTTCTATATAGATTACGAGAACTTGTACCACATACTGCTAGTGACATACTATCTGGAGATATTAGTCCTGCTAGAAGACAAGAAGTAATTGATGAATTTTCTCAAGATAGTAATCAAACGGTGTTGTTAGCTCAAATTGAAGCTGGTGGAGTGGGGTTGAATATTCAAAGTGCTAATATTGTTATTTTATGTGAACCTCAATGGAAACCTTCCACGGAACAACAAGCGATTAGTAGGGTGTATCGAATGGGACAAACGAGAGATGTTTTAGTTTATAGACTTCTAACGAAAGATAGTATTGATGAACCGATTATGGCATTAATTCATAAAAAAGAAGTAGAATTTGATAAGTACGCAAAAGACTCTTTAGTGGCTGAGGCGTTTGTTGCTTCAGAGAAAATGACAGAAAAAGAAGTACAAAGTAAAATTATTGAAATTGAGAGAAATCGTATTTCTGAAAGGAAGAAAAAGAATATTGCGTAAGATTGGTTTTCTATATTGAATTTATTTTAAATAGAAATGTGGCTTCTTTTTCAGGGTAGAAGACTCCTTCTACTAGCGCTTGTTAGAAAAGTATTGTATAATATCACTGAAATATAGGTAAGCAGTCAAAGTGCGAGCCACCCTTTTATCCATAAGGGGTGGAGTGTGCACTTTTTTTGTGCAATGAAGTCAAGAAAGGATATCAGTATGCAAACAGAATTTGATACGATTGCTGTGATTTCGACAGCACCTGGTGAGGGGGCTATTGGGATTGTCAGAATTAGTGGAGATTTGGCGATTTCAATCGCAAGTTCGATTTATCAATGTGGAACAAAACAATTAGAAGAACAAAAGACTCATACCATTCATTATGGTCATATTGTCGATCCTAAATCTGGGGAAGTCTATGATGAAGTAATGGTAAGTGTCTTAAGAGCCCCAAAAACTTTTACACGAGAAGATATTGTTGAAATTAATTGTCATGGAGGGATTGTGGCGATTAATCGAGTATTGCAATTAGTGCTACGTATGGGAGCAAGATTAGCGGAGCCTGGAGAATTTACGAAACGTGCCTTTTTAAATGGGCGTATTGATTTATCTCAAGCAGAGGCAGTGATGGATTTAATTCGAGCAAAAACGGATAAATCAATGCAATTAGCGATGCGTCAATTAGATGGTCAATTATCACATTTAATTCAAAACTTACGTCAAGAAATTTTAAATACATTAGCACAAGTAGAAGTGAATATTGACTATCCAGAATATGATGATGTAGAAGAAATGACTTTGCAATTATTACGAGAAAAGACACAACAAGTATTGCAAGGAATTCGTGCCTTATTAAATACAGCTAGCCAAGGAAAGATTTTGCGAGATGGATTAAAAACAGCTATCGTGGGTCGTCCAAATGTTGGGAAATCTAGTTTATTAAATGTGTTATTAAGAGAAGAAAAAGCCATTGTAACGGATATTGCAGGGACAACAAGAGATACGATTGAAGAATATGTTAATGTCCGTGGAGTGCCTTTACAATTAATCGATACAGCAGGAATTCGTGAAACGGATGATGTCGTAGAAAAAATTGGGGTAGAACGTAGTCGTAAAGCGTTAAAAGAAGCGGATTTTGTATTGTTATTATTAAATCAAAGCGAAACATTACAAGAGGAAGATATTCGTTTACTAGAAACTACAAAGGGAATGAAACGTATTATTTTATTCAATAAAACAGATTTGCCTTCAAAACTTTCAAAAGAGGATATCGCTCCTTATGCTAAGGAAGAAGAAATTGTTACAACTTCTATGTTAAATAAAGAAGGAATCGACCAATTAGAAGAAAAAATTGCGGGATATTTCTTCCAAGGACAAATGAATGAACGAGATGCGACTTACTTATCAAATACTCGTCATATTGCCTTGTTAGAAAAAGCAGAACAAGCATTAGTCGAAGTGCAAAATGGGATTGAAATGGAAATGCCGGTTGATCTAATTCAAATTGATTTTACAAGAGCATGGGATTTATTAGGAGAAATTACAGGAGACAGCGTTCAAGATGAGCTTCTAACTCAATTATTTAGCCAATTCTGTTTAGGAAAATAAGAAAAAGCCACTGTTGGAGAAAGGGAGTTTCGTATGACCAAGTTAGCAACGATTTGCTATATCGATAATGGAAAAGAATTGTTATTACTAAAGCGCAATAAGAAACCAAATGATGTGCATGAAGGTAAATACATCGGAGTAGGTGGCAAAATTGAAGCAGGTGAATCTCCAGAAGAATGTGCCATTCGTGAAATTTTTGAAGAAACAGGTTTGAAGGTTCATCAAATGGCGTTAAAAGGGATTATTACTTTTCCTGAATTTACTCCCGAACATGATTGGTATACGTATGTGTTTCGAGTAACGGATTTTTCTGGGGAATTAATTGATTCTCCTGAAGGGACTTTAGAGTGGGTTCCTTATGATCAAGTATTGACGAAACCAACTTGGCAAGGAGATTTAATTTTTTTGAGTTGGCTATTAGAGAATCGTCCATTTTTCTCAGCTAAATTTATATACGAAAATGGTGAATACATTCGTCATCAAGTGGAATTTTATACAACGAATGAATAATAGAAAGTAGGAGGAAGTATGGTAACAACTTATGAAGCTGGTAACTATGATGTTATCGTAGTAGGTGCAGGTCACGCTGGAAGTGAAGCTGCACTAGCAAGTGCTCGTATGGGTGCTAAAACATTATTATTAACAATGAATTTAGAAATGGTGGCATTTATGCCTTGTAATCCGTCTGTTGGAGGTCCTGCCAAAGGAGTCGTTGTGCGTGAAATTGATGCACTAGGCGGAGAGATGGGCAGAAATATTGATAAAACCTATATCCAAATGCGTATGTTAAATACAGGGAAAGGTCCTGCAGTACGTGCTTTACGTGCGCAAGCAGATAAGCATCTATATGCGCAAGAAATGAAAAAAACAATTGAACAACAAGAAAATCTTGATTTAAAACAAGGGATTGCGGAACGTTTAATTGTAGAAGATGGGGTTTGTAAAGGAGTCGTATCTCATACAGGAGCGATTTACCGTTCAAAAGCAGTCGTTTTAACAGCTGGAACATCTTCTCGTGGGCAAATTATTATTGGAGAATTGAAATATTCTTCTGGGGCTAATAATTCTCAACCTTCGATTAAATTATCAGAAAACTTATTAGAATTAGGATTTGAATTAGCTCGTTTTAAAACAGGAACTCCTCCAAGAGTGAAAAGTTCTTCCATTGATTATAGTAAGACAGAAATCCAACCAGGAGATGAAACACCAAACTTATTTAGTTTCACTTCTAAAGATGAAGACTATCGCTATGATCAAATTCCATGTTGGTTGACATATACAAATGAAGGAACTCATGAAAAAATTCGTGAGAACTTACATCGTGCGCCAATGTTTACAGGAATTGTAGAAGGAGTAGGAGCTCGTTACTGCCCATCTATTGAAGATAAAATCGTACGTTTCAGCGATAAACCTCGCCACCAAATTTTCTTAGAACCAGAAGGGGAAAATACGGAAGAAGTGTATATTCAAGGATTGTCGACTTCTCTACCAGAAGATGTTCAAATTCAAATGATTCATACGGTAGAAGGTTTGGAAAAAGCTGAAATGATGAGAACAGGTTATGCTATCGAGTATGATGTTGTCATTCCTCATCAATTAAAAAATACATTTGAAACAAAAATTGTTGAAAATTTATTTACAGCTGGACAAATGAATGGGACAAGTGGGTATGAAGAAGCTGCGGGTCAAGGACTTTATGCCGGAATTAATGCCGTTCGTAAAATCCGTGGGGAAGAACCATTTATTTTAGGTCGTAGTGATGCGTATATTGGAGTATTAGTAGATGATTTAGTAACAAAAGGAACGACAGAACCGTATCGTCTATTAACGTCTCGTGCAGAATATCGTCTATTATTACGTCATGACAATGCAGATTTACGTTTAACAGAAAAAGGTCGTGAACTAGGATTAATTTCAGATGAACGTTATGCAGCTTTCCAAGAAAAACAAGCAGCCATTCAAGCGGAAATTAAACGTATCCAATCAATTCGTTTGAAACCAACTGAACAGCTTCAAGCATTTTTAGCAGAAAAAGAATCCGCAGAATTAAAAGACGGTATTTTATTAAGTGATTTATTAAAACGTCCAGAGTTATCTTATGATGACTTAATTGGTTTTGCAGCAGAAGAAGTAGCTGTTTCTCGTGAAGTGAAAGAACAAGTAGAAATTTCTGTGAAATATGAAGGCTATATTGCAAAAGCCATTGAAAAAGTAGAAAAATTAAAACGTATGGAAGCAAAACGTATTCCATCGAATATTGATTATGATGCCATTAATGGGCTTGCCACAGAAGCGCGTCAACGTTTGAAATTAATTCAACCAGAAACGATTGCACAAGCAAGTCGTATTAGTGGGGTAAATCCTGCCGATGTATCGATTTTAATGGTGTATATCGAACAAGGAAAAATTGCGAAAGTTCAAGAATAGGAGAATTGTATGAAACCAGAAGAATTTTATCAAAGACTCCAAGAAGTGCATGGTATTACATTAACAGATGTACAAAAAGAACAATTTCATCAATATTTTCAATTATTGGTGGAATGGAATGAGAAAATGAATTTAACGGCGATTACCGATGAAGAAGGAGTGTATTTGAAACATTTCTATGATTCCTTAGCGTTAGGATTTCATCATGAGTTATCGAATCAAACATTGTGTGATGTCGGAGCTGGAGCAGGATTTCCAAGTATTCCATTGAAAATTGTATTTCCAGATTTAAAAGTGACAATTGTGGACTCGTTAAATAAACGAATTATGTTTTTAAACACTTTAGTAGAAACGTTAGGATTAACAGATGTGCAATGTTTCCATGATCGTGCAGAAACTTTCGGGCAAAATAAAGAATTCAGAGCATCTTATGATGTCGTAACAGCAAGAGCGGTAGCAAAATTGAGTGTACTAAGCGAATTTTGTATGCCATTAGTGAAGAAACAAGGATACTTTTTAGCGTTGAAAGCTGCTCATACAGAAGTGGAGTTAGAAGAAGCGAAAAAAGCGATTGCCATTTTAGGTGGAAAAGTGGAAGGTGATGTGTCCTTTGATTTACCGTATGAAGGTGGAAATCGTCATGTCGTAACGATTTTAAAAACCAAAGAAACTCCAAATAAATATCCACGAAAACCAGGGATTCCATTGAAAAAACCATTATAAGGAGAGTTTTATGAATAAAAAGCTTATGGGAATTGTTGCAAGTTCCATTATATTATTAACGGCTTGTGGATTAAATTCTTCTACTACAAACTTTTCATCAAATCGTTCTTCAGCGACAACACAAGTAGCAGAGTCTACTACAGAAAGTTCAACGACTGTTACAAAACCCAGTGATAAAGAATTATATCGAGATGTGTTAGATTATTTCAAAGAGATTAAGGCAAAGGGTGTACAAATTACAAAATCTCCTTTGGGATTAGCACCAGTTATTCAAGAATCGATGAATAAAAATCCAAATGAATTTTATGTTGATTTTCGAGATTTAAATGAAGACGGTGTTAATGAATTACTACTAGCTCATAAAGGAAAAGGTACTGATTCTCAATATTATATGCATGCGGTATATTATTTAGATGATGGAACAACACCTAAACTTGCTGTACAAGGATATGTAGGCTCAGGCGGAGCTAGACAAGGATTCAATGTGTTTCCGGAAGGAAAACTTTCAGAAGTAGGTTTTTCATCTGGAACAGGAAATGGATCGATTTTTGTATATCAATTAACGAAAGATTCTATGCGAGAACTGATTGCTAAAAAGGAATTTGAACGATTAGAATTTGAGTTAGAAGATGTGGGGCTAGATAAAAATAATATTATTGATTATCAAGATTTTAATTGGCAACCATTATTTAACTAAGAAAAAAGCGAAATGAAGCAGAACTTCATTTCGCCTTTTTTATGCATTGAATCGATTCATGATTGAATCGATATTTTTAATTAATACAGAAATGGATCCATCAGGATTATTGATAAACTCCACCATTTCTTTATTTTCGTAAATGTCACTTGGAATGGTAATTTCAATCCCGTTATCGAGTTTGAATTTTTGTTTGCTATATTTTTTTTCATATTTTGGTACATTTGTAACTGGAATTTTCTCTGGAATTTTTTCAGTCGCAATAGCTTGGTAAGCTGCTTCTTTTGCAAGAGGTTTATCCTTGAAGACCGTATCGAAAATAATTCCTGCATCAATTTCATCACTTTCTTCTAATTGTGTTAAGATTGCCTGTTGTGTTGTTGCGAGTGCAAGATAATTTTCTTCATCATATTTTTTAGCAACATGTGTGACTGTCTTTTTAATTTCTTTGATTTGTTCCTGTGTACTTGTTGGAGGAGTGATTTCTAAAAATTGTTCAGAGAAATACGGGATTTTTTTACCTTCTACAATATATTTTCGTTCGATTAATTGGTACTGTCCATTACTTGTATCCACAATGAATGCTTCTGATAACTTTTGAGAAGGATTTGGTAAAATCGCATGATTTTGCAAAACGGTATTTAATACTTGGTCGTCTTCATAATCTAAAAAATGCGTATATTTAGAGCTATAGTCTAAACGTAAAATCGCAAAGAAATTTCCACCTTGATCATTAATGCCTGATGCGAATACATAATCAGCAGCAGGAATATCTTCTGCTGGAGCGATAATTTCATATAATTTATGAGCAAGTTGTTGAGTTTTTTCAATAAAAGGGATACTGTCGTCTGCTAAAAATCCTAGAAGTGGTTCTTCTGGAGGTAAGACACCATGACGAGGATCGCTTTTCAATGTTTTTTCAATGATTTTTGTAAAATATTCTGTAATATAGGGATTCGATAAAGGTAATTCTTTTTGGGATAATAGTAAGTTTCCACTGTTTTTATCGAAAATGTGTAAATAAGCTTGGTGTAAAATCATAAGAACTCCTTAAAAATATTAGTAATACAAACATACCATTTCTTTTTTTGTAAGTAAATGGAGTATACTATTTTTATTCTGAGAAATGGGAGGTTGAGAAGTGTTTGAAAGAATTATACAAACCCCTTTAGGAGAAGTTCGGTTAAGAAGTGATGGTGAGTCTTTAATAGGGTTATGGTTTGTAGGGCAAGTGAATGATGCTAAGGACAACCGTGATATTGAGATGAAAAATGATTTACCGATTTTTGCGCAAGTCGAAAGTTGGTTAGAAAGTTATTTTTCTGGAAAGCAAACGCCGATTACATTTCCGTTGCAGCCGAAAGGAACCATTTTTCAAGAAAGAGTTTGGCAAATTTTGCAAGAAATTCCGTATGGAGAAACAATGACTTATGGAGAAATTGCGCAGAGAATCGCAAAAGAAAAAGGTGTAGCAACATACTCGGCTCAAGCAGCCGGGCAAGCCGTTGGAAAAAATCCAATTAGTATTCTCATTCCATGCCATCGAGTGCTAGGGAAGAATGGAGCATTAACCGGATATGCAGGTGGAGTTCATAGAAAAGAACAATTGTTAAGGATAGAAAGGGGAAAATAAATGGTATTAAAAGGAATTAAAATGATATTGGCGGCATTTGGAGCTTTAGTAGTTGCACAAGCGATAGGATTATCTTCAGCTTCCGTTGCTTCTATTATTGCGATATTGAGTGTGGTAGATACAAGAAAGTCTTCGATTGTCATTGCTTGGAAAAGAATTATTTCTATGTCCTTAGCTTTAACAATAGCAGTGTGTGTATTTTTGCTACTCGGACATTCGACAGTTGGTTTTGGAGTTTATTTACTCATTTTCATTCCACTAGCCTTTTTATTTAAAGTAGAAGTAGGGATTGCACCAAGTTCGGTTCTAGCAATTCATGTTTGGTTAAGTAAGGAGATAACTCCAAGTTTATTACTTAATGAAGCATTAATTTTATTTATTGGAGCCGGTGTAGCAATTTTAGTCAACTGGTATATGCCGAGTTACCAACAAGAGATTGAAAAGAAAAGAGAAGAAATTGAAGCAAAACTTCGTGAGATTCTCTGTTTAATGGCTTCATTTTTAAGAGAAGGTAATGGAACAAATGATGCTAAATTAATTTCAGAAGCAAAAGCAACATTAACTGAAGCGCAAAAATTATTGTATATCGAGAGTGAAAATCAATTATTTAGTCAATTTAATAAAGATTTATGCTATTTTGAAATGCGTGCGGAACAATTACAATTATTAGAAGTAATGGCAAAAAATTTAAATGATTTCCATTGTCCTGCTAGAGAAGCCGATTTGTTAGCAGAAATGTTCCATTCAACAGGAGAACAATTACATCTAACAAATACAGGTGTATCATTAATGGATGAGATTCAAGATTATATTGATGAATTTAGAAACTTAGAGCTACCAAAAACAAGAGATGAATTTGAATATCGTGCAACATTATTTCAGTTATTAAGAGATTTACAACGTTTTATTGATCTTAAAGTATGTTATTTTAGAGATCATCAATAATCGTCAAAAAATATATCAAAAAAGTTGCAAAATAGCTTGCATTTTACAAGAATTCTTGCTAGAATATCAAGGTGCATTTGTGTGCACTGGAACAAAACGTGGGAGGAGAAATCTTCATCTCCATTTAAACCACGCGCGAAACAATCAAGGAGGTAATGTCTCGTGGCTAAAAAAGTTGTAAAACTAGTTAAATTACAAATTCCTGCAGGTAAAGCTACACCAGCTCCACCAGTAGGTCCAGCTTTAGGTCAAGCACAAGTTAACATCATGGGCTTCTGTAAAGAGTTCAACGCTCGTACAGCAGATCAAGCTGGTTTAATCATTCCGGTAGTGATTTCAGTATATGAAGACCGTTCATTCGACTTCATCTGTAAAACACCACCAGCAGCAGTATTATTAAAGAAAGCTGCTAAAGTAGAAAAAGGTTCAGGCGAACCAAACAAGAAAAAAGTTGCTACTGTAACTCGTGATCAAGTTAGAGAAATTGCTGAATTAAAAGCACCTGACTTAAATGCAGCAGATGTTGAAGCTGCAATGCGCATGGTCGAAGGTACAGCCCGTTCAATGGGATTTGTAGTAGAAGGCTAACAAACATGCAGCTTCCAAAAGTCCCTAACACGAGTGTTTCACTCATGGACTTTGTGGGAGGTAGAACCGTTAAAACCACACAATAGGAGGAAATTATACAATGGCAAAGAAAAGCAAAAAATATTTAGAAGCCGCTAAAAAAATCGATTCTTCAAAAGCTTACTCAGTTCAAGAAGCAATCGCATTAGCAAAAGAAACAGACTTCGCTAAATTTGATGCATCTGTAGAAGTTGCATATCGTTTAGGATTAGATCCAAAGAAAGCTGACCAACAATTACGTGGAGCAGTAGTTCTTCCAAACGGAACTGGTAAAACTCAACGTGTATTAGTATTCGCAAAAGGTGAAAAAGCTAAAGAAGCTGAAGCAGCTGGCGCAGACTACGTTGGTGATAGCGAATTAGCTCAAAAAATCCAAGGTGGATGGTTTGAGTTTGACGTTATCGTAGCTACACCTGACATGATGGGTGAAGTTGGTCGTTTAGGTCGTGTATTAGGACCTAAAGGTTTAATGCCAAACCCTAAAACAGGTACTGTTACAATGGACGTAACTAAAGCTGTTGAAGAAATCAAAGCTGGTAAAGTAACTTACCGTGTTGACAAAGCTGGTAATATCCACGTTCCAATCGGTAAAGTTTCATTCGAAAACGAAAAATTAGTAGAAAACTTCAAAACAATTCACGAAACATTATTACGTATCAAACCTGCTACAGTTAAAGGTCAATACGTACGTAACGTTTCTGTAACTACTACTTTTGGCCCTGGGGTTAAAGTAGACGTAGCTTCTCTATAATTTTAACAATACGAAAAGAGTCGAGATATCTCGGCTCTTTTTTGTGTATAGAAAGGTTTTTTCTAATTGTAGCATTAAGACGCAAGCAGCCAGCTAAAGCTGTCTCATTGCTAAAACTTGAGCCTAAGGTCTCAAGTTTTCTTGTGCTAGAATCTGTCGTAACAGATTCTAGCGCTCATGCTACGGGAAAAATCCTTTCTATCTTTTGTTTTGTAAATGAGATAAGTTAACAAGTGACTTCTTGGAATAGTAGCTGAAGACGGCAGCAGCCTGGTAAGCGAGTCTCATGTATAAATGCTACTATGGGAAGTCCTTTCTATTTTTTTGATTTGAGGGAAGGACGTTTAAAAATGGGACTTTTCTAATTGTAGCATTAGGATGCTAGCTGTTTCGCAAAAATGCGAGTTTCATGCTATTATGAGAATTTTTTCCCATGCATTCTCATTGCCAATAAAGAACGTACATGTATATAATGACAATGCGAAATATTGTGAAAGAAGGTGGGGAGATGTTTCGAGATGCCACTAGTATGGCGCAAGCGGTTCGTAATCAACAAGTGAGTCCGTTGGAATTGGTGTTAGAAACAATTGAAAAGGCAGAGCGGTTGAATCCAAGGTTAAATGCGATTGTTTCAACACGTTATGAAGAGGCAATAGAAGAAGCAAAGAATTTTCAAGTGAAGAATCAACCTTTTGCGGGAATTCCTTTATTTTTAAAAGACTTAGGGCAAGAGAAAAAAGGGACACCTTGTACCTATGGTTCTCGTTTGTTTAAAGATTATATTTGTCATGAGACAAGTCATTTTGTGAAACGTCTAGAAGAGCTTGGGTTTATTATCTTAGGAAGAACGAATACTCCTGAGTTTGGGTATAAAATGGTAAGTGATGCTCAGTTGCATGGTTCTGTTCGTCATTTTTTAGACGAAACTGTAAATGCAGGTGGTTCTAGTGGGGGAGCTGCTGCGATTGTTGCTGCAGGAATTTCTCCAATGTCGGCTGCAAGTGATGGGGGAGGTTCGATTCGTGTTCCTGCTAGTCATAATGGGTTAATTGGGTTGAAGCCGACTCGTGGTCGTATTCCGGTGGGGCCAGGTTCTTATCGTGGGTGGAATGGAGCAACGGTTCAGTTTGCTTTAACTAAGACGGTGAGAGATACTCGGAATTTGTTGTGGCATTTGCAAACGTGTCAATTAGAGAGTCCGTTTCCATTCCCTTTGTTGCAAAAAGAACATTTATATTCCCCTAAATTAAATCGTCCATTGAAAGTGGGGATGCTATTAAAGCATCCGATTGGTGGAAAAGTTTCTAGTGAAGTGGAACAAGTTGTTCATCAAATGGCAAAGAAATTTGAATTAGATGGACATGAAGTCAGTGAAATAATAGAAGATCCGATTAATGGAGTTGAACTTCAAAAAGGATTTTATCTTATTAGTGGAGCAGAGACCGTTGTGATGTTTCAAAGGATGGAGAAACGATTGCAACGTCAAATGACTCGTTTTGATATGGAATTGATGACATGGGTGATGTATCAAAGTGGCTTAATGGTGACGGGGGCGGATTATGCACGAGTTGCGGGTGATTGGGATTGGTATGCAGAAGCGATGATGCAACTTCATGATACATATGATGTGTTATTGTTGCCGACGGTTGCGAATACTGCACCGAAACAAGATGCGTATTCGTTAGATGCTGACATAGTCGATAAAATGGAGCATATTCATGAATTATCACATGAAGAACGTCAAGAAGTTGTGTGGAAAATGTTTGAGTCGAGTGTGGAAGATACCCCGTTTACGCAACGAATGAATATTACAGGTCAACCGGCAATTAATCTTCCAGTTGGTCGTTCAAGTGACGGGATGCCAATTGGAGTGCAGTTAGTTGCTGCAAAAGGTAGAGAAGATTTATTGCTAATGATTGCTGAACAGTGGGAACAAGATAAGCTATGGAAGTTTTCATAAAAATCAAAAAATTTCCAGTATGAAGTCAGAAAAGTGATACAATAGAAATATGTGTGGTTAAGGAAGGTGTTTTAAAAATGAAAACAATAGATGCATTGTTTGAACCTTTTACATTGAAGGGAAATATTGTATTAGAGAATCGTTTTGTATTATCTCCAATGGTGACGAATTCTTCAACGGAAGAAGGGTATATTACGCAAGATGATTTATTATATGCAAAGAGACGTGCTGGTTCTGCTGCTTTACAAATTACAGGGGCAGCGTACGTTAATAAACAAGGGCAACTATTTGAATTTGGATTTAGTGCGATGGATGAGGCGGCTATTCCAGGGTTGAAGAAATTAGCTCAGGAAATGAAATATAAAGGAGCGACGGCTATTTTACAATTAACCCATGCAGGACGTTTTGCCAGTCATGCATTGAATCGAGATAAAACGGTTGTAGGGCCAAGTGCAATGAAATTACAATCGCCATTTCCGCATGAAGTGCATGAGATGACAATTGAAGAAATTCATCAAGTAATTGAAGATTATCGTCGTGCTACTAAAATTGCAATTGAAGCAGGATTTGATGGAGTGGAAATTTCTTCTGCTCAACGATTGTTGATTCAAACATTTTTCTCTACTTTTTCCAATGAGCGAACAGATGAATATGGGTCACAATCTTTAGAAAATCGTTCTCGTATTGGGATAGAAGTGTTGAAAGTCGTTCAAGAAACGATTCAACAATATGCTGGGGAACAGTTTATATTAGGGTTTAGAGCGACTCCAGAAGAAACTAGAGGAAATCAAATCGGTTATAGTATTGATGAGTTTCTAGAATTTTTCCATCAAGCTCTAACAATAGCTTCCATCGATTATTTAGCAATTGCGAGTTGGGGTCATGATGTATTCCGAAATAAAATTCGTGCAAAAGGTCCTCATCAAGGTGAATTAGTGAATGCGGTGATTTATAAAGCATTAAAAGGAAAAGTAGCAGTGATTGCTTCAGGTGGGATTAATAGTCAAGAAAAAGCGTTAGAAGCATTAGAGCATGTCGATCTTGTTGGCTTATCAACTCCATTTATTACAGATCCTGAATTTGCTGAAAAAATTAAAGAAGGTAAATCAGAAGAAATTCAATTGTCGATTAAACCGGAGAATTTAGAAGAATTAGCGATTCCTCAAGCTGCATTTAAAGATATTGTGCCGTTAATGGATTTTGGAGAGTCGCTTCATAAAGATGCTAGAGATTTCTTTAGAAGTTTGGAAGTTAACTATAAGGAGAGAGCTGTCGATGAAAATTAGTGTACTGGATTATGGCGTTGTTGATTTTGGGAAAACAAATGAAGAAGCCATTCAAGAAACGATTCAATTAGCTAAAAAAGCAGAAGAATTAGGTTATGAACGTTTTTGGGTAGCAGAACACCATCAAGTAAAAGCTTTGTCAATTAGTGCACCTGAAGTTGTGATTCCAGCGATTGCTTCTCAAACAAAGAACATTCATGTTGGTTCAGGTGGCATTATGGGCTTGCATTATGCTCCGTACAAGGTAGCTGAAGTGATGCATTCGTTAGAAGTGCTATTCCCCAGAAGAATTGATATCGGTCTAGGGAATTCGATAGGGACAAAATCTGTTTCGACAGCTTTGAAAAGTCATTATACTAAACCTCAGTTTGGGCAATGGGTAGCTGATTTACAGGAAATGATTCAGTCTAATGAAGTTGGTCCTCATACAAAGAGAGTTCCGGAACAATTTTTATTAGGAATGGGCGGTGAATCCGTTCATATTGCTGCCAAAAATGGCTTAGGATTTGTTTATGGAATTTTCCCTTATATTCCACAAGAGCCTCTTGTATTAGCAAAAGAATTATCAACGGCATATCGTAAAGAATTTCAATCGGTAAATGAGTCTGATTCTCGCTTTATTTTAGCAGTTTTTGTCGTGATTGCAGATACTGAGGAAAAAGCCGAAGAGATGGCTCAAGCATTAGACTTATGGATGTTAGGAAAACAAGATTTTAGTGAATTCGAAACATTCCCAACAAATAAGGATGTGAAGACTCGAGAAGTAACACCAACGGAAAGAAAAACAATCGAAGTCAATCGTCAACGGTTAATTGTTGGAGATTCTCAGGCGGTAAAGGCGCAACTGGATGAGTTATGCCAAGTTTGTAATCCAGATGAATTATTAATGATTCCATTAGTTGGAGGATTTGAAAACCGTAAACGTGCGTTAGAATTATTCGCACAATTGTATCAGTAGAAAGGATGAATAAAATGAGAAAATTTGCAAATTTTTTATGGATTGATAAGGAAGGAGACCGTTATACGATTCGTATGACACCAGAATTACAAGATGATGTGGGTACAATTGGCTTTGTTCAATTTAGCCAAGATGAAGTGTTAGAAGCTGAAGAAGAAATTGTTAGTATTGAAGCTTCTAAAACAGTGATGTCTATTGTGACTCCAATTGGAGGAAAAGTAGTGGCATATAATAAAGCTGCAGTAGATGAGCCAACATTATTAAACTCTGAAAAGCCAGAAGAACATTGGTTAGTCGTATTAACAGATGTTGATGAAGCGCAATTTATGGCATTAGAAGATGAATAAAGATACACAGGTTAATCGATTACAGCAAATGATTGCTTTTTTGATGGAGGAAAAAGGCGAGGTTGTTCCAGATTTCTCTCGAAAATCAGAAAAAGAATTAGAAGAAATTTGGCGAGGGTTGGTCAATATTCGACCTGCTAGTCCAGCGGATATTCGTTATTTAGAATTGGAAGAGGCTTATTTAAAGCAATACCATACGGGGGCAATTGTTGGATTGGAAAGTTGCCAAGATACCAATGAAGAGAGAGTAAAATTATATCATGGAGACTTATGTCATTTAGAAGTGGGTGCAATTGTAAATGCGGCGAATAGTGATTTGTTAGGATGTTTTATTCCAAATCATCGTTGTATTGATAATGCAATTCATACGTTTGCAGGAGTCAAGTTAAGAGAATGTTGTCATCAAATTCAACTTGCTCAAGGGAAAAAAGAACCGGTAGGCTCTGTGAAGGTGACACCAAGTTTTCATTTGCCATGTGAGTATGTTTTTCATACAGTGGGACCGTTTATTCCAAGTGGAAAGCCCGTTACGGCTATTCGGCAACAATTATTAGAGAAATGTTATATGAGTTGTTTGAAGCAAGCAGAAGAAATGAAGTTAGAAAGTATTGCTTTTTGTGGGATTTCAACAGGCCAATTTGGTTTTCCGGTAGAAGATGCTGCCCAAATCGCAGTTTCTGTTGTAAAAGACTGGGCTAAGCAACATGTCTTTCCAGTAACGATGATTTTATCAACTTATACAAATGAAGAACAAATGGCTTATAGAAAATTATTACAATTATCATAGAAGGGAGGGGAAGTAGTGGAGTGGATTACACCGATACAAAAGATGGAAAGTCAGGCGCAACAATTAAAAAGTTTATTTGAAGAAGCAGATGCTATTGTTGTAGGAATTGGTGCAGGAATGTCTGCTGCAGATGGATTCACTTATATTGGGGAACGTTTCGAGTCAGCATTTCCAGATTTTATCGAAAAGTATCAATTATTAGATATGCTACAAGCTAGTTTGTTTCAATTTGCTAGCTGGGAAGAGTACTGGTCTTTCCAAAGTCGTTTTATTGCATTGAATTACTTCGATCAACCAGTGGGAGCAGCTTATGTTGAGTTGAAAAAAATGCTTGAAATAAAACCGTACCATATTATTACTACGAATGCTGATAATGCCTTTGAAGTAGCAGGATTTGATATGGATAAAGTATTTCATATTCAAGGGGAATACGGGTTGTTACAATGTAGTCAACATTGTCATCCGCAAACTTATCGAAAAGATGAGTTGATTCGTGAAATGATTGCTCAACAAAAAGATATGAAAATCCCGTACGAATTAATTCCATTTTGCCCAGAATGTGGAGCGCCATTAGAAATTAATAAGCGTAATGCGGAAAAAGGGATGGTGGAGTCTGCAGATTTCTTTGCACAAAAAGCTCGTTATGATGCTTTTTTAAAACAATATGAGACAGGAAAAGTAGTATATTTAGAAATTGGAATTGGATTTACAACACCACAATTTATTAAAACACCATTCCAGAAGAAAGTTACAGAAAATCCAAATGCGGTTTATGTAAGTATGAACCATAAACATTATCGAGTGCCTTTAGCCATTCGAAATCGCACCCTACTATTATCAGAAAATATTGCAACATTAATACACGAAACACATCAATTATTAAAGGAAGAAGGAAAGCTTTATGTATTTGATTGAGCCAATTAGAAATGGAAAGTATGTTACAGATGGAGCAGTAGCTCTTGCGATGCAAGTATATGTCCAACAAAATGTATTTTTAGATGATGATATTTTATTTCCGTATTACTGTGATCCAAAAGTGGAAATTGGAAAATTTCAAAATACAGTTGCAGAAGTGAATGAACAATATTTAAAAGAACATAATATTCAAGTCGTTAGAAGAGATACGGGTGGTGGTGCCGTATATGTAGATTCAGGTGCTGTTAATGTTTGTTATTTAATTCAAGATAATGGAGTGTTTGGAGATTTCAAGAGAACATATGCTCCTGCGATTCAAGCGCTGCATGAGTTAGGGGCAACTGGAGTAGAACAAACTGGTCGAAATGACTTAACTATCGATGGAAAGAAAGTTTCTGGAGCTGCAATGACGATTAGTAATGGTCGTGTTTATGGAGGCTATTCTTTACTATTAGATGTGGATTATGATGCAATGGAAAAAGTTTTGAATCCAAACAAAAAGAAATTACAATCAAAAGGGATTCAATCTACAAGAGCAAGAGTAGGTTCAATACGTCCGCATTTAGCACCAGAATATCAAGAAATTACCATTGATGAATTTAAAAACTTAATGACTTGCAAGTTATTAGGAATTGATTCAATAGATGAAGCGAAACGTTATGTGTTAACGGAAGAAGATTGGAAAGCGATTGATGAATTGACAGCTAAAAAGTATAAAAATTGGGACTGGAATTATGGAGAATCTCCACAATATAGCGACTATCGTGATGGAAGATTTAAAGCAGGAACAATTCAAGTTTATTTAGAAGTAGAACAAGGAAGAATTACAAAATGTAGTATTCGTGGAGACTTCTTCTCTAAACGAGAAATTCAAGATGTAGAAACTCAATTAATTGGTGTTCGTATGGTAGAAGAAGATATTAAAGCTGTGTTAGACACATTTGAGTTAACAGAATATTTTGGAGCAGTCACTTCTGAAGAGTTAACAAAACTCATTTTAGGTGAGTAAGTAAAAAATATTCAAAATTGCAAAGTAAGTGTCTAGAAATTAGTTAGAAGTGAAAATTTAAAGAGAATGGAGAAATCCGTTCTCTTTTTTTCATTATAAGAACGGAAATTGTTCTTTGAAAACTGAATACCCCCATCGGCTCGATCAGCGTGACTAGGAATAAAAAAGAAAAGGAGCAGATGGTGTAAATAGTGGAGTAACGAACCACTTCTGTCACATAACGAAAGTACATTAAGATTATGGAGATGAGTTTGAGGTGAACACGACTAAAAACCTTGCGTAAAAAATACCGTGGAAGGATACGTTCCGTCCCAACATTTTATTTTATTACTTTTTGCCTTGAAGGCGAAAAGTGAAAGGAGAATAGAAATGGAAATCAAAATTAGTGACTTACGACAGTTAGGATTAAGTGGAAATGCAACTGTCAAATTAGGAAAAGATTATAAATTTCCTTATATAATTGCAGAAATTAGAAAAGATGGAGTTTATGTTCCAATTAAAAATGCCATTATTAATGGTAAAGAAGCAGATATAAAGATGAGAGAATCATTCCCAAATATCTACAAACATATCTTAACAATTAAGCAAGGAAATATTCTTGTAGCTGAAAGAAGAAACGATAAATTAATTGTAAATGTATCGTATGAGAAGAGATTGAAAAAAGAGAAATAGTGAAAAGAGACTAAGAGAAGAGTTTGAGAAAAGAGAAATAGCGAGAAGAGACTGAGACAAGATATTGAGAAAAGAAAATATGGACGGCTTTGAAGTGATTATTAAATATAATAGCTAGTTTAAAACCGTCCATAAGAAGAATAGGAGAAATTAATGAAAACATTAGAGAGAAATATAAGAGTTCCAATTGAATTAGTGATGAATACAAATTTAACATCAGATGAGAAAATGTTTTATGTAAAGTTGCTTGATTCTATTGTACAAAATGAAATTGCAATTATTCCTTACAAAATAACTTTTAAAGAAAGAGTAACTCTTAAACGATTAAAACAAATGCACTTTATTGAAAATTTTAACGAACAACCGCAAGTAACAACCGTTAAATTTGATTTGAAAGGATTTGTATCAGATGGTATTAAATGAAGAGCAAAAAGAGTTAATTCTTTCAAATAGAGTAAAAGCAAATATTTATGAAAAAGCAAAACAGAGGTTTTTAATGCTACCAGCTGGATTAGCTTATGGAGAGTTATACAAAGACCTTTCTTCTGATTCTAAATTTGCATGGACAATCTTAAACGATAGAGCAAAACTGTCTAAACAAAATGGTTGGTACGATGAAGATGGTAGTATTTATTTTATCTTCAGCAATAATGATTTAGTTGAAATCATTAGGCAAAGCGAACCTAAAATCATAAAAATAAAAAAAGAATTAATAGAGTTCGGATTGTTAGAACAAAGAAGAATGGGAAGAGGACTTAGTAACAGATTGTATATCTATGAACCAGTATTAACAAAAACTGATTTACATTTAATGATCAATCAAGATAACGAATATGAGAACCTTGAAACCCTTGATAATACTAAGAACTTAAAAAATTTAAGTTCTAGAACTAAAAATTCTTTAGTTCTAGAACTAAAGAATTTTAAGCCTAATAATATTAATATTAATAATAATAATATTAATAATATAACAGAATCAGCTAAAGCTGAATCACATAATGATTTATCCACAAATCAATATTTTAAAAATTCAAAATTGTTAACAGATTATCGAATCATGGGGATTCCTGAATTTGTCACAAATGAATTGTATCGAGCAACTCATGACACCGAAAAAATAAGCTATATTTGTGGTGTTATTTTTCAAGCAAAACGTTATGTAACCAATAAAAAGAACCACGAAATATACTTAGAAGAATTAACTGAAGATGATTTCAGAAATCTCACAAAATGTATTTTAAGAGCGTTGAAAAAAGACTTGACTGAAAGAAAAATTGAATCGTTTGATAAATACTTGTTTGTTACAATTCAAAAATTTTTTGAAAGTTACGTAGCGAGAGAAAAGGCAGAAGTGCCATTAATTGATTGGAATTCATAAAAGAGATTGAGAAAAGAGAAAATGAGAAATAGAGAGATAGAGAAGGAGATTATGAGTTATGAAAATAATTGCTATTGCGAATCAAAAAGGTGGAGTTGGTAAAACTGCCACTACAATGAACTTAGGAGTTACGCTTGCTGAAGCTGGAAAGAAAGTGTTGTTGTTAGATTTTGATCCACAACACAATCTTTCAAATTATCTGAAAGAGAAAAATTACAAAATGACGATTGCTGAAGCAATTCAACAAGAGTTGAATAGTCAGTTTGATTATGAAAATACGTTAATTCAATCGTATTCAGAAAATTTAGATTACATTCCGACCAGTCTAAATCTTTCAGCGATTGAAATGAGTTTGATAATGGCGAGTGCTAGAGAATATATCCTATCGGATATTTTTAATCGCTTGAAAGTTAAAGAAAAATACGATTATGTATTAATTGATTGTATGCCAGCATTGAATATTTTGTTAATTAATGTATTAACAGCGAGTACTAGCGTTTTAATTCCAGTTGAAGCAAGTTATGGAGCATTTGAAGGATTAGGGCAATTATTTCAATATATTGAATTAGTAAAAAAACGATTGAATCGTGAATTAGAGATTGAAGGAATCTTGTTTACGAAAGTTTCAAACACAAAAATCTCTAAAGAGGTAAAAAATAGATTATCTGAAGAATACGGTAATGTATTACTCAAACAAGAAATTAAAGAATTAACTGAAGCCAGAAGAAGTTATGCTGAAAGAGTGCCATTACAACAGATGGCAAATAGTAAATTAGCTGAAAACTATGAAGCACTTGCTAAAGAGATTTTAGAAAAAGGAGAATAACAATGGTAAGTATTGAAGCAATGTTTGGACTTGAAGAAACGAAAGAAACGAATGTAAGAGAGTTACCAGTAAATAAGATTTACCCATATCCTAATCAACCTTTCATGAATTATTCTGAAGAAAGACTACAAGAACTTGCGGACGACATAAAAGCAAGAGGATTGGATAATCCGATTGTAGTTAGAAAAATTAATGAACATGAATATCAAATTATTGCTGGACATAATCGGTTTAACGCTGTTAAACGATTAGGCTGGAATCGTATTCCAGTGAATATTAAAGAGTTAACAGACGAAGAAGCAATGATTTATTTAGTACAAAGTAATCTTTTACAACGTACTAATATCAAAGAAAGTGAAAAAGTTAAAGCATATGCGTTGAGAGCGAACGCTTTAAAAAAACAAGGACAAAAAGGGCAAGCTAAATATAACTCTTTAGAAAAAATTAGTGAAAGTGAACAGATTAAGCCACGAACACTTTCAAGATATATTGCTTGTAACAATTTAATTCCTGAATTTTTAGATTTACTAGATGAAAAGAAAATTTCTTTAAATATTGGAGAACAATTAGCAAAACTAAGTCCTGAACAACAAGAAAAAGTCGCAAATTATTTAGCAAATTCAGAACACAAACTAACTCTTTCTGAAGTGAAATCAATCGTTGAAAATCAAGATGAAAGTTTGGAGTTAGAAGATTTAATTGGAACTGAAAAGAAAATTCCTTTGTCAGATGACAAAATTGATAAGAAAATAAACAAGATACTAAATCAACTGACAGAATCCGTAGACTATCAAATATTTCTCTCGCAAGACAGCTTGAATGAAAATAAAGTTACTGCTTTATTAAAAGTTTTAATTGTTGAGGGAATATTGTAAAATAAAACCATATAGTTCTATTATTAACAAAGAGGAGAAGATATATATGGAACAAATAGGATATGCAATTGCGATGGTTGTCGTCTTAGGATTTTTTGCTATGATAATTTGGGAATTATTCATTAGTGGATTAAAATTCATTTTATTTATAATAGGATTAGCGATTGTTGTAGCTATCTATCAATTTATTCAAGCAAATATGGAAATTATTCAAAATATTTTGGGATATGCAAAGTATCTTCTTGTGATTTTTCCTTTTGTATTATTCGCCTACCTATGGAAACGAACAAAAGAAAAAAAACGTATAGAGGAATTAGAAGAAGAGGATATTACCTTTTGCCCTGAAGGCGAAAAGTAAATTTAAAAATCATTTTGGAGGTGTATTCAATGGCTATAAAGAATAAAAATGGTCATTTAGTTTCATATTCATGTGAAGAATTAATAGAAGATATATCCGAAGATATATTTTTATTTGGAGAAGATTATAAAGTCTACGCTGTCCTTCAATTTTTCGGTGTTGTAGACGGAAAGGTAATGGATGTTGAGTTTATTGTTGATTACATAGACTATGAAATGCCTACAGAAAAAGACTTGTTATTGGATAGTTGTGGTTTAGATTTCCCTGATGAAGAAGATGAAATAACATTAGAAATGTTACAAGAGGCTTATAGAAAAAATATGAAAAGTGTTGAAAATGAAAGACTGGTTTTGATGACTGCTAAAGAACTTTTAGATAAACTTTTAGTTCAAAACTCACTAGATTAACAAAATGTAGGAGATTAAGATGGAAAAGTTGTTGTAACAGAAAAATTATAAGTTAACTTTTCGCCCTGAAGGCGAAAAGTGAGGAGTAAAAAAGGAGATGGAATTATGAAAGAACCATTAGTGCGAACAAAAGAACGATTAGTACAAGTGAAAGAAAAATTTATGAGTTTATCAACCCCTAAAAAAGTTGGCATTATTACAGCTTGTGCCGTAGTCCTTTTAGGTGGTGGGTACGCAGTATCTACACTCCTTAGTCCTTCTGACAGCACACAACAAATTATTCAAGTCACAAAAGTGGCTACTGAAACAACTAGCAAGACTGAAAATAAAGAATTAAAAGAGTTACAAGAAAAAGTCACAAATGGAACTTCTGAAACAATGAAGAAAGAGGATAAAGAAACTCTGGAGAAATCTATTAAAGATTCGAAGTTAAGTGACAAAGAAAAAACACAATTATTGAAACAATTAGATACGGTTACGGTAGCTGAACAATCAAATGCTTCTGAAAATAAAAATGAATCTGTTCAACAGGAAACAAAAACAGAAAAGAAGAATTCTGAATCAACAGTTGTTGCTAATAATCAACAAGCAACTCCTTCTAATTCAGTGACAAGTTCAAGTGGAAATACTTCTTCTCAAGAAAATAACCAACCTCAAGCAGAAGTAAGAACACAGACTGTACAAGAAACAAACTCAACACCAACACCAAAACCTCAAGAAGAAGCGAAGACAGAAACAAAACCAACTCCAGCACCACCACAAACACAAGCCCCTAAAAAAGCTCCTGTACGTTTAACAGCGTTAGGAAATACAGGATTAGAATTTGCAACTTTAAAAGAAGCGGGGGCATGGCTTGAAGCTAAAATGGAAGAATCGTTTAAAGCTGTGGAAGAAGGAAAACAAAATTGGGCATATACAGGAAATTATTTTGAAATTCCATGGAGTGATGGACATACAACCGCAAGCGTTAACCTTAGAAAACAATAACAAAAACAATTGAATCTAAATAGTAAAAAGCAATGTTAGAGAAATCCAACATTGCTTTTTTATTTTATAAGGAGAACATCATGAGTTATTTAAGGAATAAAGAACCACCTTTCGCCCTGAAGGCGAAAAGAAAACTAAAGAAGAAAGGATTTTAAAGAAGAATGAATTATAAAAAACGAATAAAAAAAACACTTTTAAGTTTAATCGCTTTAACGGGATTATGTACCAGTTTAGGCAATGCTTCTCAAGCTCAAGCAAATACCTATCTATTAACTGATGAACATGGCGGTACGGGAAATGTAAAGCTTTATCATAAAGCATATAACTATAATTGGTGGGTTTATACGGAAAACAGTTTTGGTTTTTTAAAAATTAATGGAGAGGTTGTTTTCTGTGTCGATCCACCAACGAATGCAATTCCTGGAACTTATTATTCAAGCGAAGAAATTCGAGAAGGAGCTTTAGTCGACCATTTTGGAACACAAATCACACAACAACAAATTGACGAAATTAAAAATACTATCTTTTGGGGTTGGGATATGTCAGAAGATAAAAGCTATGATCGTTATTTCTATGTACAAACTAAAGTTTGGGATATTTTGGGGTGGACACCTCAAGAATTTCGTGCGGGGACGTCTTGGGATAGTTATAATGCTGTATCAGATTTTGTTAATGGGAAATTAAATGGAGAACGTGCCACAAGTTGGCATAATGAAAATCATACTTTAAAAGTGGGAGAATCTATTACATTAACAGACACAAATCAAGTGTCACCTTACATTTCTAATCCAACTGACACAAAAGGTTGGATTTTTGAGAAAATTAATGATTCTCAATTAAAAATCACTGCTACAAAGGATTCTCAAGATGCAACATTTGTTTTTAGACCTAAATCTTTACCAGATAACTATACTCCAGCTTCTTTATTATTTACTTATCCAACAAGTCAAAATGTAATGATGTTTCGTGATCCTGACAGATTATTTTCTTTACTAAAATTAAATGTCATTAAAAACGGGCATATTAAAATTGTAAAATCCGATGAAAAGAATGGTAAAGTTCTTGCGGGAGTGGAGTTTGGTTTGTTTGCAAAGGGAAATGATACTCCAATAAAAACGGCTGTAACTAACAAAAACGGTGAAGCTTTCTTTAATGATGTGGAAGCAAAAGAGTGGATTGTCAAAGAAACAAAAACAATCCAAACTCACCGATTAAATCGACAAACTTTTAAAGTGAATGTTGTACCCAATGAAACAGCAACCGTTAAAGTCACAAATGCACCGAAAGAAGGAAATATTAAAATCGTTAAAACAGATGATGAAACAAAAAAAGTTTTATCAGGAGTAGAGTTTGGTTTATACGAAAAAGGCAGTAACAAACCTGTTGCGACTGCAACAACTAACGAAAAAGGTGAAGCCTACTTCAATAATTATTTCCCTAAAGAATGGGATATTAAAGAAACAAGAACATTAGAAACATATCGTTTGAATGAACAAGTATATAGCGTACAAATCAAAGATGGACAAACGACAACAGTAAATGCAACTAATGTATCAAAAAAATACAAAGTATCTGTTTCAAAACACTTAGATCAAGGATTAGATGGAAGTGGTACTCGTCAAGCTGGGAAAGGGATTCAATTTGATTTAGTTGATTCATCAAATAAGGTCATTACTTCATTCATTACAGATGAGAATGGATATGGAGTATCTCAAGAGATTAGCTATAATACACCAACATGGTTAGTCGAACATGCCCCAACAGGCTACAAAGCCACTGAACCAATTCAGGTAGCATTAGATTCATCAAAAGATAATCATACGTATCATTATGTAGTTGAAAATAATGCGAAAAAATCATATTTACAATTAATAAAGACTGATATTGAAACAGGAAAAAACATTCCAGCTTCAGGTGTCCGTTTTAAATTATATAAAAATGGAAAACAAGTAAGCCAACAAGTAACTTATCCAGCTATTCAAACAATTGATGTATTTGAAACGGATAAAAACGGTCAAGTAACATTCCCTCAACAATTAACTTATGGGGATTATGAAATCGAAGAAGTACAAGCTCCAACAGGCTATGTATTATCAGACAAACGTTTAGCTGTTAATATTTCAGGCAATGAAACAGTTGTAACCGTTAAATTTGCGAATACACCTCAAAAAGGTCAATTACAAATTACTAAAACAGGTTCAAAAATCGTATCTTGGGTAAAAGATGGTAACGGAGTAAATGTTCCTAACATTCAAAGTTTACCGCTTGCTGGAGTAACGTTTGAATTAATTAAAGATGGCAAAGTTGTTGAACAACAAACAACAAATGACAAAGGAATTGTAGAATTTATAAATAAACCATTAGGAAAATATCAATATCGTGAAGTGTCAGCACCAAAAGAATATGTTGTTGATAATACAGTAAGAGAAATTACATTTACCCCACAAGCTCAAACCGTAAAAGTTGATAGTCATAGTGTTTCTGTTCACAACGAACGTAAGACTATTTCAGTTCAATTTAATAAACAATTTGAAAAATCTAAGTACTTTAAAAATGAACAAAAAGCAACCTTTGGACTTTATACAGCTAATGCTGTTGAAGGCTTGCCTGCTAATAGTTTAGTCGGACTTGCACAAGTAAATGGTTCAGGAACATATACATTTGGAAACCTTCCAATTGACGGAGAATTTTACTTGAAAGAAATCACTACTGGAGAAGCATATAGCTTAAATGATTCAAAAATTGGTGTATCTTCAAGCTTTGCGACAAGCGGAAGTCCAGCACAAACAGTTGTTGTTGAAAAACCAATCGTGAATGAATTAAAACGTGGCGATCACGAATTAGTTAAGGTTGAAGCAAATAGTAAAGAAAGAATTGAAGGTGTTGAGTTTAAATTAGTAGCAGTATTAGAAAATAACAGCGAAATCGAAGTAGGACATTATTCTACTGATAAGAATGGACGAATTGTCTTTGAAAATTTAGAATACGGAAACTACTATGCAGAAGAAACAAAACCAGCAAAAGGATTCCTAGCAACGATTCAAAAATTCTTCTTCACAATTAAAGGCGGAGAAAAATTAGATAAAAATAATCATTCTACAGAAGCAACAGATACTCGTACAGTAGTTGAGAATGAACGTCAACCTTTAATCCATACAGAAGCTACAACGCAAACTGGTGGGAAAAAAGGATATGTGTTTGAAAAACATATCGAACGTGCGGATATGACAAACTTAACAATTGGCAAAAAATATACAGTAGTCGCTACTCAATACGATAGCAATGGAAAAGTGTATGCAACACAAAAACGTGAATTCGTGGCAGACAAAGCGATAAGAACTGAATTCTTTGAATTTACAGTTCCTGTAGGATATACAGGTAATATCGTATATGGAGAAGACTTGTATCGTGACAAAGAAAAAGTAGCAACTCACTTTGACTTGAAGAACGAAAAACAAACTGTTGAAGTCTTAAAACCAACAATCAATACCTTTGCAAAAATTGGTGGTAAGAAAGTTATGACAGTCGGTGAAAAACAAGAATTAGTCGATACACTTACTTACAAAGATTTCAAAGATGGTAAAGTCCTAGTTCGTACATGGTTAGTAAAATATGGTACGAATGAAGTCGTTGGTGAACCAGTTGAACAAATCTTAGAATTAGATGGATCTGGCGAAGTAGAAGTGAAATTAGACAAGATTGATACAAGTAAATTACCAGTAGGTAAATACACAATCATGGAACAAGTTTTTGAAGTAAACAAAAATGGAGAAAAAGGAAACTTAATCTCTGAACACGTAGATTCAAAAGACGAAAACCAATCGTTTGAAGTGAAACCAATGTTACCAAAGACTGGTACACAAGAAAGCGGAATGACAATTCTTGCTGGAAGTATTGCATTAATTGGTGCATTAGTCTTATTAAAAAAGAAACAACAAAACTAATAGAAGGATAAGAGTGGTACAATACCACTCTTACCTTTTGTCTTGAATGCGAAAAGTGAGTAAGAAAGTGAGGAAGCATATTGTGACAAAATATACAAATCACGACCTTGTAAAAATGATTAGTAGTGATATTGGAACAAACGAAATCATTGTTGAATTAATATTAAAAGATTTATTTAAAAAAATAGTTAGTCTAGCAGAAGAAAATCATAAGATTCAATTTAGAGAATTTGGAACATTTTTCAAGAGTAGCAGAAAGATACCAATTAAATCTCAAAGAACCGAAAAACAATTGTATAGCTTGGGATTTAAGACGTCTGAAGTTATCAAAAAGAGATACAGAGAAGATTAGTAACCTTTCGCCTTCAGGGCGAAAAGTGATAGAAAGGAATTAATAATATGAAATTTGAAAGAAAAGGTGCAAGACCGAAACCTAATTTTTTAAAAGAAGGAAAGCATGATGTGACGATAATTAGTTGTGAGATGACTAAATCTAAAAAAGGATCACAAATGTTGAAACTAATTTTGGAAAATAATCAAAGTGGAAGAGGTTACTACTATCTTGTTTTTGGAACAGATTATACAGAAGATTATCTACAGTATCTTTTAACGAGTGTAGAAGACCACGGTTATGACATTCCTGAAGTGGATTTTGGTTACAATAAAGAAACCGTTGATTTTTTAAAAGACAAAGAAATTTATGTTGAAATTGATTCAGATACTGAAGGAAAACAAAAAAGATATTTTGTATCAAGAATCTTAACTCTTTCAGAATATGATGATTCATTTGACGATTCTTATGAAGATGAAGATGATGATTTTTCGTTTCCTGAAGAATAAAACTATTTATAAAGATTTAATTGAGGAGGAAATCAAATGGAAATCGTAACAAAATTAGTAACAATTATAGGGTCAATCATTACAGTGATTGGATTATTCAATGTTTTAATGGGGCTTTTTACATGGTACAAAGGCTTCAAAAATGAAAATCCCGATAAAATTGACCAAGGAATCAGCTCAATGCTATTAGGTGGTGTCGTAGGGGTAATTGCAAGTGGTGTTACTGTAGCTGTTGTTGCAGCTTTAGGGAACATTTCGTTCTAGGAGAATCACATGATAAATGAAGGAACATTAGAGAAACTACTTTCGTCCTTAGAAAGTTACAATGGAGTTGCCAATAACTATGCAACGAGCATTTCTACTGCATTGAATGTAGTTGGCACAACCCTTTTGGGAATAATGCTGTATATAGAACTTGCCAATTTGCAAAAGAAGCTTTCTAGTGAACAAGGAATTCTAAGTATTGAATTGCTTATGTCTGTTGTATGGAAATATGTAATAGCATTAGCATTTGTGATGTTGAGTGATAAAATTATTGATTCCTTTATTTGGTTTGCAAATGCCATTGGACACATCATTAATAGTGTATCTATTGAGGGAGATGTAAGTTCAGGAACAGTGCCATCAATAAATGGCGATTTAAGTTGGAGCCAAAGCATGATTATTAATATAGTACAAGTCTTTAGCAATTTTGCTTTGTGGTGTGGAGAAATCGTTACAGATATTCTTATTTTCATGCGTTTTTTAACGCTGTACGTTTATAAAATGATTGCTGGAGTAATGTTTGCGTCCTTTGTAAGTGATGAATGGAGTTCAATTGCTAAAAGTTACATTAGACAGGTATTAGCACTAGTCATCCAAGGATTTGCTTTGATACTCATTATAAAAGTATTTCAAGCAATTAGAATAGGGGAAGTTCTGGAAGTAACTTCTAACGGAGATGACTTTGCTAAAAATTTAGCTAATCAATTTATGTTTATTGTCAAATCTGTAGCATATGTTGGAATTGTGTTAGGTTCACAACGATTAACTCAGAAAATGGTAGGTGGATAACTAGTGAATTTAGAATCAAGATTCTATACAGACGTATCAAAATATGAACCTGAAGTAATGCTAGGAATGACAAAACGACAATTAAAAACTGTAGCGTTAAGTATTCCTGGAATAATTCTAATAGTGTTAGAAATGGTAGTTCTTCCTGAAGTAGTGGCATATTTATTAGCGTTTCTAACATCTGGATTAATGGTTGCACCGCCAATCTTATCATATTTAGGTAAAATACAACAATTTAAAAAGGATATTGAATTCTTTCTTGTAGATCAGAATAGAGTTTATCAAGTAGAGCAGATAAGGAGGTATGAGCCTAGTGAATTTATTCAAAAGAAAAGTGTCAAAGAAACAGACAGAATCTGAAAAATTAAGATATGAGCGAATGATAGCTTCAGCAACAAGTCCGAATACTATAAAATATACAAGTTTATACGAAAATGGATTAATGCACATTGTAGAACATGAGTATTCTAAAATGGTTGAATTAGGAGATTTAAACTACAGTGTAGCTGATGAAGAAGAAAAAATAGATACTGTTGTTAGTTATGCTGAAGCATTAAATTCATTGGATAAAAATTCAAACTATCAATTGTTTGTAGTTAATAAACGTATTGATGATAGCATGATTGATAATTTTCTTTTACCTTATCAGGAAGACAAGAATGATAAGTATCGCAAAGAAATCAACAACATAATTGAAGCAAACTATATGTTGGAACAAAAGAACTTTGAAACAAAACAATATGCTGTATTTTCTACAAAAGCAAATGCACCTAAACAAGCAGAATCACAATTGTCCTCAATAATACTTAATTTTAGTACAAAATTTCATTCTAAAAGTGTTAACCTAACTTTCACTAATTTAGATGGGGTTGAACGCTTAAAACAATTTCATAATTTATTACGCCCAAAACAATTCTTTAAAATGAAATATAGTGATTTGGCATTAACTGGATTAACTACAAAATCATTTATAGCACCGAATAGAATTAAGTTTTTCGATGATTATTTTATGATTGACAACTATTGTGCGAGAGTATTATATATTCGTGAATATCCTCAACAATTAGAAGATGTTTTAATTAAAAATTTATGTGATTCAGAACATGAATTATGTATATCTATTCACGCAAGACCATATAATCCTACTGAATTTAGAAAAGCAACTACTACTAAACTGATGTTGAATAAACGTGCAATTGCTAGAGAACAAAAAGAAAATCTAAAAAGTGGATTATCTGAAGATATGGTTTCGGGAGTTGCATCAGAAGTCAAAAGAAATATTGAAGAACTATTTCGAGATATGAAAGAAAATAAGCAAAAAATGTTTTCAGGAATTTTTGCAGTTCTCTTAATGGAAGAGGATAAAGAAAAATTAGAAGAAACAACAAAAAATATTCAAGCCGCAGTTAGTCATCATGAAGTTTACTTTGATGTAGCATATAAAATGCAAGAAGAAGCGTTAAATACAATTTTACCGATTGGAAAAGCATATTTAGACGTTGAAAGTAACTATATGAGAGATATGACAACTAATAATATTGCTACGCAAGTTCCTTTCTCAACAATAGATTTACAAGATAATACAGGACAGTACTTAGGAAAAAATCAATTAAGCCGAAATATTATTACTGTAAATCGAAAAAATCTGAATACCCCTTCAGGCTTAATTTTTGGAACGAGTGGTTCAGGGAAGGGTATGACTACGAAATGGAGCATTATTTCTACCTTGCTAAGCAATAAAAACGATATATTTCGTATTGTGGATCCTGAAGACGAATATGCAAAAATTGGTAAAGAATTTGGTGCTACAATTTTAGATATCTATGCTGGTTCAGAACACCACTTAAATATTTTAGATATGGCGGACACAGGGCTTCTTCAGAAAGAAGATAAGTATGTGGATTTAATCAAAGAAAAAGCAAATCTATTATCAAGTTTATTTGAATCTTTACTGAAGGAATATACAGATATTGAAGCTAGTATTGTCGACCGTGTGACTCGTAAAGTTTATGAAAAATATGAAAATCCTACATTGGTTGAATGGTATCATATCTTAAAAGAACAACCTGAAAACATTGCTGAAGAATTAGCACTGAAAGTAGAGCCTTACACGGTTGGAAGTCAGGATATATTTTCATATAAAACCAATATTGATTTGAATGATAAATTTGTTATCTTCAATATTAAACGATTGGATGAAAAGTTAAAACCATTTGCTATGAAAGTCATTCTCGATCAAATTTGGAATCAGGTAGTGCAAAATCAAGGTAAAGTTACAACATGGCTATTCTTTGATGAATTGCAACTCAATTTTGACAGTGCCGAAAATTCAAAATGGTTCATGAAACTGTGGTCAAGGGTTCGAAAGTATGGAGCAATTCCAACTGGAATTACTCAAAATATCGCAACACTATTGGAAGATAGTGAAGGACGAAAAATGCTTTCAAATAGTGAGTTTTTCGTACTTTTAAGACAAAAGAAAGTGGATATAGAATCTCTTCAAAGTGTAATAAGTATTCCACCTAACCTACTTAAATATGTTGGAGAAAAAGTACCAAAAGGGACAGGATTAATCTCCTCTGGAGGTGTTGTTGTTCCATTTGAAAATATTATTTCTGAAGATACAGAATTGTTCCGTCTAATGGAAACGGACGCCTAGAGGTGGTTAGATGGGAAGAAGAAAAGATAAGAAAGACGTTAAAAAAAATAAAACAGACTATAAAGTAGCTAAAGCTGAATATAAAGGACTTAAAAAAAATTCAGATAAAAATACTCGAAAAGAATTAAAAAATAAATTAAGAGAAAAAAGGAAGTCTTATAAAAAGAGCAAGAAGAACTTCGAAAAAAAGCATATTACTTTTAAGAAAACAACAATATACTCTTTAAAATCAAAAATTAAAAATAGTACAAAAAAACAAACATCTAAAGATGAAAATTTAGCAGAAATCAGTCAACTTAAACAACGTGCAACACAAAGAAGTCAGATATACAGAAGCTTAAAAGGGACAGGAAAAGCTACTATTAAAATTGGTACAAAAACAAGTAAGCACGTTTATAGTTTTTCCAATAAGTCCTATAACTTGGTTCGTGGTAATGGATTTAAACAATTACCAACAAGATACCATAACCATTTTAGGAAATTACAACAGGCTAAATTTCGAGTAAAACAGCATAAAGCAACGAAAGTTTTTAGCATAAGTAAAAGGATTTTAGGAAAGGGAATAAGCGTATTAAATAATCCTTTTAAGATTCAAAATATAGGAATTATCCTAGCTATTATTGTTCCATTTGTTATTGTGATGAGTTTTTTTGCTCCAACAATAATAAAACCTTCAATTGTTCAAAATGATAGAAATCTAACTGAAGCTTATTTGGAATTAACAAAATTAGATGCAAAACATACCAATAGTGTAGATACTTTTTATACCAATTGGAATGATCCGCTGTTTTATTTGAATTTCAGATATGATAATTTCAATCCTAAAGCTGAAGCTATCAAAGACTATTATCGTAAAGAGGAAGAACCAAAATCATTTGAAAAAATCAGTACAGATTTATGGGAAACAATCAATGGAAAAGAATCTTATACAGTTACTCCACTAGACAAATTTATTAAAGATTCCTCAAGTCCATGGTTTTTAGATTCGAAAGATTTTAATGCTTTTGATAAAGCTCGTAAAGAAATAGGTTTTTCTTCATTATCTAAACGTTTAGGTAAACTATATGATAAAGACAGTTACTTAATTACAAGAAGAATGGGCTATGAACATAAACGAGATTCTGTTGGAATAAATGAAGAAACAGAAATTAAAGTTGATGTAGGAACAAATTTATTATCACCACTTTCAGGGAATTTGGAAGAAGTGGGAATTAATCGAATCGTGATTAATCAAGATAATCATGCAAGATTAACGATTGTCGGAATTGATACAAGTCGTTTAAATAAAGGCGATAGTTTAAATAAAGAAGATTATATAGGAAATGCGATTTCTGAACGTATTAAACTTGTTTATGAACTAAACGATGGAAAATGGTATAAAGTGAATCCAGCTTTTTACTTAAACAAAGTATCGTATGCTCAAACAACGATTATCGCAAGTTCCAATTTTTCTCCTAATTCCAATGTATTAGAACGTGCAAAACAAATTTATGATTTTTTCATTAAAAAAGGCTATTCAGTTGAAGGGATAGCTGCAATGCTTGGTAATTTTGATATTGAATCAAAAATAAATCCAAAATCTGCTGAAGGAGAGTTTGGAAATTCAATTGCAGCTAGTTGGGATATTGATGAATGGTTAGCCAAATCGGGACCTGAAATTTATGGAGGACGATATCCTAACATTTTAAAACGTGGGTTAGGATTAGGTCAATGGACGGATACAGCTGATGGTAGCACAAGACATACTATGTTGCGAGAATATGCGAAAAGTAAAGGGAAAAAATGGTATGATATGGAACTTCAGTTAGAGTTTATGACTAATGGAGATACTTCTACTTCAATTCATATATTAGAAGCAGTATTGAACAAGAAACTTGGAGATACTGTATCTGAGTTAACAGTTGCTTTTTTAACAAAATGGGAAGGAAATCCTGGAGACAAAGTACAAGAAAGAATTCAATCTGCTCAAAACTGGTTTCAATATTTTACAAGACAAAGCACTATCCCATTAAATACAAATAGTGCTGAAATTTACAACAAATACAAAGATAAAATGTTGAAACCATATACGAATAAAGAAGTACGACCTGGAGAAGGTTGGGAAGGAAATGCTTATGCGTTAGGAAATTGTACCTGGTACGTCTATAATCGTATGAAACAATTAGGAAAGAGTATTTTTCCATACATGGGAAATGCGAATGAATGGAGTTCCTCTTATTATCTTACAGAAGGTGCTACATTAGTAGACAGTCCACAAGCTGGAGATATTGTTATTTTTAATACAGGAGTTTACGGCTCACATCCAATTTATGGGCATGTTGCCATTTGTGAAGCAGTATTGGAAGATGGAAGTTTTATTATTTCTGAAATGAATGCTTCTGGAGAATACTCTATGAGTTATCGAATTTTAAAACCAGCGTATGGACTATACTTTATGCATGTAAATCAATAACTTTTTGCCTTCAAGGCGAAAAGTAAGAAAGGAAGAAGAATGTGTACGATGATAATAAAGTGAAACTAGTACGAAAAGCAATTACTGCAACAATTGGAGTTCTCTGTTTAATTGTTGGGATTGCATGTGGAATGTGGATTGGTGGTTCAAATTCGCCACGACAACAAGCAATTTCTACAGTAGAAGAAGCAAGAAATACAGATGAATCTAAGACACTAACTGCTAATAAAGTAAAAGAATTTCTTTTAGCATATTATACGAAAAAAGACGTTGGTGAAAATCAAGAAAGATATAAAGAGTTTATGACAGAACAACTATATGCCCAACAAGTAAAATTAGATGAATCTCCAGTAACACAAGCCTATAAAGGTTATGTACTAAATCAAGTTTATGATAAAGCAACGATTTATATTGATGAAGAAAATCTAAGTGCATTAGTAGAAGTATCATATACAAATGTACAAACAACCAAACGTAACAATGCAGAAGCAGGTGTTAAACTTTCAGAAAAAGCAACAATTAAACTATTTTATACAAAAAATAAGAATCAGTATCTAGTGAATAGAATTGAGCCTATTTTATTAAAGAATGCAACTAATAACGAAAAACATACATCTTCAACAACACCTGAAGTTAACACTGAAACAACTGAACAAACGAAAAAGGTAGAAACAACTCAACAACCATCTACTACAACAACAGAAACAACAGAAGTTGGGACAGTCAAAGTAAGGGGGACATTATAATGAAACCAAAATTAACACAATTCGAGCGGTATAAGCAAAAGAAAGAAAAGTTAGAAGAAGAGGTTCTTAAAGGAGAAATATTAATTAAAGATACAACAGAATCTATTAGTCAAAAGAAGAAAGAAATAGAACGTTTAGAATTATTGATGACAAAGGAAATTTTAATTCAAAACAACATGAGTGTAGCAGATCTTGCGGAGTTATTGAATGGAGAAAATGGTTAGAGAGGTGGTTAGATGGCTTTATTTAAGAAAAAACAAACCTTCCACTTTGAGTTTGAAGAGATTGATAATGTAAATACAACGCTAATTGAATCATTTGAAGAACTCTGTGATTGGGCAGAAGCTGAAAATAGCCGTTTATCTAATGCTGGAGAAATGGGAAGTGTCCTAATTTTAAGAAAAGGCGATAGAGATGAAAAGGTTTATTCAGAAGTCCATATTCAATTCCCGTTTAAAACCGATACAGAAGAAGTATTGCTTCCTCTAGTATCTTCACATAGAGAAAAAAGAAAGCCTGTAAAAGAAAAGCAGTTCGAAAAAACACCGACTGTTCAGGAAAAAGAACACGAAAAAGTGACAAAGAAATCTTTAAAGGAAAAGCCTATAAAGGTAACAGAAGAACGACAACCGTTTAATTTGAATAGATTAAAAGTGTCCTTACTCATTCTTTGTGCTGGCGTAGCAATTGCTTTAGGTGTAATTTTTCTTCCTGAAATGTTAAAACCAAAATATGAAACATTGATTCAACAACACGAATATGTAAAAGCTGTTGAAGAGTATCCTAAAAATAAAGAAAAGGTTGAATCTATTCTTTTCGATAAAGGTCAAGAAGGAATATCTGACTTAGAAAATTATGTACAACAAACAGATTCCACTCAAGCAAAATTTGACTTAGCTTATTTAAAGCAAAATTTTGAGAAGGTTGTGGATTTGAAAGCTGAAGCTACAACACCTATACGAAAAACAGCTCTAGCAGTAAGTTACGTAAAATTAGGAATGACTGATGAAGCCTTTGAATTGAATCAGGAATTAGGAAGTAGTAGGCTAAAACAATTGATTGCAGAATCCTATGAAGTAAAAGCTGTTGAAGCATTAAAGGCATTGGATTTAAAAACTGCTGAAAAGATTCAAGATAAAATTCATCAATTAACTTTGCAAACGAAAATTGACCATGTCACAACAGCTTTGAATGAAGAAAATAATCTGAAGGACAAACTCAAAGATAGTTCGCTTACAGACAAACAGAAAGAAGATTCCAATAAACAATTAAAACAAATTCAAGAAAAAATTGAAAAAATTAAAAAAGGAGTGTTTTAATCATGGAACAACAAAATAAAAAGAAGACGCTAAAAATAATTGGATCAAGTGCTTTATTATTATTATCACTAGGAGCTTGTTCCTTCTATTCTTTAACACAACAAAATAATCAACAAACACAAGTTGCGGTAGAAGAAACTACAAAACAAGCTGTAGTAGAAGTTGAAAACAAGTCTACTAAGGAAACACCAGCACCAAAAACTCAAGAAGAAGCGGTCGATAAAGTGGTAGAACTAAGTAAACAATCTGTATCTGAAGAAACCGTCAATACTATTATTGCATTTGCGGAAGCAAGATTAACACAACCGGAAGAACTGGATAAGGTTGTAACACTAATCGAAAAGCCGACTACTGAATTGGATAAAGTAGTTGGACTAGCAGAAAAAGATAATAAGAAGCAAGATACTGTTGCAGTATTACCAACACCATCGAAACCAATTGAAGAAGAAAATCCAACAGTTTCATCAGATGATAATAATAAACCAACAACACCAACAGTAGAACCAACGAATCCAGTAGCACCAGTTGAGCCAACAACACCAACAGTAGAACCAGGAACACCTTCAGGTGATACAACACCAAGCGTACAACCAGGAACACCTTCAGGTGATACAACACCAAGC
>NZ_CAUQUN010000009.1:0-65391 GCF_963521425.1 uncultured Granulicatella sp. | reverse complement strand
AAGGTAAATCTGTTAACTTAAAATCAATCATGGGCGTTATGTCATTAGGTGTTGGTCAAGGTGCTGACGTAGTTATTACAGCTGAAGGTGAAGATGCAGCAGACGCAATTGCTGGAATCGATGAAACAATGAAAAAAGAAGGATTAGCTGAGTAGTATGAAACCAACTTTACAAGGTATTGCAGCCAGTGATGGTATTGCAATCGCAAAAGTTTATACATTAACTGAACCAGATTTAAGCTTTACAAAAATTAGTGTAGAAGACACAGATAAAGAAATCTCTCGTTTAGAAGAAGCTTTAGCAGTTTCAACAAAAGAGATTGAATTAATTAAAGAAACAGCATTAAAAAATCTTGGAGAAGAAGAAGCACAAGTATTTGAAGCTCACTTAATGGTATTAAGTGATCCTGAATTAGTAGCTCAAGTAAAAGATGCGATTACTTCTCAAAAAGTAAATGCTGAACATGCCTTAAAAGAAGTTTCAGATATGTTTATTAGCATTTTTGCTGGTATGGAAGATAATCCATATATGCAAGAACGTGCTGCGGATATCCGTGACGTATCAAAACGTATTTTAGCGAACTTATTAGGTGTTAAAATCCCTAGCCCTGCTACAATCAAAGATGAAGTAGTAGTTGTTGCTGGAGACTTAACTCCAAGTGATACAGCACAATTAAATCGTAAATATGTTAAAGCCTTCGTAACAGATATCGGTGGACGTACTTCTCACTCAGCGATTATGGCTCGTTCATTAGAAATTCCTGCAATTGTAGGTACAAAAGAAATTACATCATTAGCTAAAGATGGTGATTTAATCATTATTGACGGTTTATCAGGAGATGTATTTTTAAATCCTTCTGAAGATGTAGTTGCTGAATACCGTGCTAAAGCAGAAGCATTTGCAGCGCAACAAGCTGAATGGGAAAAATTAAAAGATGCTGATACATTTACAAAAGATGGTCATCAAGTTGAATTAGCAGCAAACATTGGAACTCCAAAAGATTTAGAAGGAGTCATCAATAATGGTGCTGAAGGTGTTGGTTTATACCGTACTGAATTCTTATATATGGATTCTCATGATATGCCAACTGAAGAAGACCAATTTGAAGCTTATAAAGCTGTATTAGAAGGAATGAATGGTAAACCAGTTGTTGTTCGTACAATGGACATCGGTGGAGATAAAGAATTACCATATTTACCTTTACCACACGAAATGAATCCATTCTTAGGATATCGTGCGATTCGTATTTCATTAAATGAACCTGAAATGTTCCGTACTCAATTACGTGCATTATTACGTGCATCAGTTTATGGTAAATTACGTATCATGTTCCCAATGATTGCGACATTAAATGATTTCCGTGGAGCAAAAGCATTATTATTAGAAGAAAAAGCTAAATTAGTTGCTGAAGGTGTTGCAGTTAGCGATGATATCCAAGTGGGAATTATGATTGAAATTCCTGCAGCAGCAGTATTAGCACATCAATTTGCTAAAGAAGTTGATTTCTTCAGTATTGGAACAAATGACTTAATCCAATACACAATGGCTGCTGACCGTATGAATGAACGCGTTTCATACTTATACCAACCATATAATCCATCAATCTTAACATTAATTAAACATGTTATTGATTCAGCACATAAAGAAGGTAAATGGGCTGGAATGTGTGGAGAAATGGCTGGAGATCAAACAGCTGTACCATTACTTGTTGGTTTAGGCTTAGATGAGTTCTCAATGTCTGCATCAAGCGTATTAAAAACACGTAGCTTAATTTCTAAATTAACATTAGAAGAAATGAAAGCTTTAGCAGATAAAGCAATCAATGAATGTGCAACTGTACAAGAAGTTGAAGCTTTAGTTGAAGAAGCAGTTTCAAAATTATAATGTGAAATAATGAGGAGTGAGAGAAATCTCACTCTTTTTTTGTTTTTAACGATGTATATGTCGATAAGCAAAATAATCGACTAAGATTCTTAAGTTTGAGACAATTGTTTTGATATTAAAGATTAAAGGAGAAGTATCATCATTGAATTAGGAATTAGTACTTTTGGTGAAACAACTAAAATTGAAGAAACTGGCATTACTCCTACACATGATAAACGCATTCGTGAATTAATAGAAGAGATGAAATTAGCAGATGAAGTAGGTTTGGATATTTATGCGATTGGTGAGCATCATCGTAAAGATTTTGCGGTTTCTGCGCCGGAAATAATATTAGCAGCAGGAGCGGCTGTTACAAAGAATATTAAATTAAGTTCAGCAGTAACAGTATTATCTTCTACTGATCCAATACGAGTGTATCAACAATTTGCAACTATTGATGCCATTTCAAATGGACGAAGTGAAATAATGGTAGGACGTGGCTCTTTTACAGAATCATTCCCACTGTTTGGTTATAGTTTATCCAATTATGAAGAACTATTTAATGAAAAATTGGAGATGCTTGAAAAAATTAAGGAAGAAGAAATATTAGATTGGCAAGGGAAGTTGACTCAAACAGTTAAACATAAAGGAGTATATCCACGTGCTGTCCAAGAAGATTTTCCGATTTGGGTAGCAACTGGTGGAAATGCAGAATCTACCGTTAAAATTGCACAAAAAGGGTTGCCGATTGCGTATGCTATTATTGGTGGAAAGTATGAGAATTTTAAAGGATTAATAAATTATTATAAAAAAATTGGAATTGCATCAGGTCACTCTGAAAAACAATTAAAAGTAGCATCTCATTCTTGGGGATTTATTGCTGAAACAGATGAAGAAGCGATTCAAAAATATTTCCATCCAACTAAACAAGTTGTCGATGCAATTTCAAAAGACCGTCCATTTTGGCAACCATTAACATTTGAACAATATTTATCAAGTGTTAGTCCAGAAGGAGCAATGCTAGTTGGTAGCCCTGATACAGTAGCTAAAAAATTAATTAAAATGATTGAAGTGTTGGGGCTAGACCGTTTTATGTTGCATTTACCTTTAGGGTCTATGCAACATGAAGATATTTTAAAAGCAATTGAATTATTTGGACGTGAGGTAGCTCCAAAAGTACGAGCATATTTTGAAAATAAATAGATAAATCATATAGGAAGTATCTATTCAGAATATTTAAGCGATAAAGGGTGTTTAGCGAATAGCTTTTGATAAATAATTTTGTCATTGCATGACAGATTTTCAAAGAGTATAATGAGAGAAAATGTGTTAATAGGGGTGTTCTAATGAAAAAAGATCAAATATTTAGGTTAGTATTTACAGCCATTTTAATTTCAATAATTATTTTACAAAGTTTTATTCCGTTTTTAGGGAATTTACCATTACTCGTCATTGATATTACGATTATTCATATTACAGTGATTATTGGTGCTTGTATAATGGGATGGCAAACGGGATTATTACTAGGAACGGTTTGGGGTGTATGCTCTTTTATTCGAGCATTTACTTCAGGAAGTGCCATTAGTTTATTAGTGTTTACAAATCCTTTAATTGCAATTGTTCCTCGTGCACTAGTTGGATTACTTTCCGGACTACTTTTCGTAGCCTTACAAAAAGTTATTTCATCTAGTCATTTGAGAATGAGTATTGTAGGAGCTTTTGGAAGCTTATTAAACACAACTCTAGTATTATCTTTAATTTATTTCCTTGTAGGAAATCAATATGCTGAAAAATTACAAAAAACTCTTGGAGAATTACCAGTATTTTTAATGACGATTGTTGGAACAAATGGTGTTCCGGAAGCTATTGCTTCTGCTATTATTGTACCAGTTGTGGGTGGAGTTCTTTTAAAATTAATGGAAAAACGGAGAATGAAGAATGCTTAATCAAAAGAAAGTAGCTGTGTATGTTACAGGAGGAATTGCAGCATATAAAGCTCTTTTATTTGTACGATTATTAATTAAAGAAGGTGCACAAGTAAAAGTTGCGATGACTAAATCAGCTTGTCAATTTGTTTCACCTTTGACGTTTCAAGTATTAACGAAAGAAAAAGTAATGGTGGACACTTTTGGTGAAAATGATCCATCAGTTGTGCAACATATTCATTTTGCAGATTGGAGTGAATTAGCGATTGTCATTCCAGCAACAGCTAATACAATTGCAAAGATGGCAAATGGAATTGCAGATAATTTTGTGACAAGTGCATTACTTGCTACAACTGCTCCTAAAGTAATTGTTCCTGCTATGAATGAACATATGTGGGAAAATCCAGCTACAGTAAGAAATTGTACCCAATTAAAAAATGATGGTGTTTATTTCATTGCACCAGCTGTGGGTTTCTTAGCAGAGGGATATTCAGGAAAAGGAAGATTACCTGAACCAGAGGAAGTTCTTCAACAAATCAAAGAAATGAATTTGTTTGAGCAAGAAGAACAGCCATTATTAGGGAAAAAGGTTTTAATCACGGCAGGTGGAACAAAAGAAAGAATTGATCCCGTTCGCTATATTTCGAATGATTCTTCTGGAAAAATGGGATATGCATTAGCAGAAGATGCTGTAAAAAAAGGAGCAGAAGTTATTTTAATTTCTGCCACAACTGCTTTACCTGTTCCTAAAGGAGTGAAAATTGAGTATGTGGAATCTGCTAGAGAAATGCAAGAAAAAGTGTTGAATCATTTTTCATCAGTAGACATTGCCATTATGGTTGCTGCTGTTTCAGATTATCGAGTAAAAGAACCAGCAACTCAAAAAATGAAAAAAAGAGATGATGAAGATGAAATTACTTTAACTCTAGTTAAAAATCCAGATATTTTAAAACAATTAGGTAGTTTGAAAAAAGAAGGACAAACAGTTATTGGTTTTGCTGCAGAAACGCATCAAGTCATTGAGTTTGCCAAACAAAAGCTTATTAAGAAGAATGCAGATTTTATTATTGCAAATGATGTTTCAGATCAATCGATTGGTTTTGGTGCTGATACGCATCAAGTGACGATTTTATCAAAAACAGGTGAAGAAATTTTGTTGCCTAAAGTCTCGAAATATTTATTAGCAAAAGAAATTTGGAAGAATTTAATTCAGTATATATAAGAATTTAATAAAAATGACTTTTCTAATTTAGCATAGTTTGACTCTATGACTATATGAAAAGTCTTTTTTGTTTCTTTAAAGGAAAACTAAATGAAGATTATTAAAAATATTAAGAAAAACTCAGAAAACTTTCCTTGTTTTATTAAAAAACTGTTGGAAAGCTATTCCAGTGGTCGAATTTGTGCTATAATGATGAAGGTTTATTAGGCATGAGAGGAGTAGATATGAAAACAGAACATCAAATGCCAGAATTTATGAGAAATCATTATACTTTACAAGCAATGGAAGTATTGCAAAAGAAAAAAGCGACGTTGTTTTTCAAACGTCTTTTTGACATCTGTTTGTCACTAATGCTTTTAGTAATATTATCACCAATCTTTCTAGTTTTAAGTATTTGTATTAAGTTAGAAGATGGTGGACCTATCTTTTATCGACAGCAACGAATTACGACATATGGAAGAGTCTTTAGAATTTTTAAATTCCGTACAATGGTCTTGAATGCTGATAAAATGGGACCATTAGTAACTCAAGATAATGATTCAAGAATTACAAAAATTGGGAGAAAAATTAGAAGTTTCCGTTTAGATGAAGTACCACAATTAATTAATGTTCTAATTGGAGATATGAGTTTTGTAGGAACTCGTCCTGAAGTACAGAAATATGTAGATGCCTATTCTGAAGAAATGATGGTTACATTATTGTTACCAGCAGGAATCACTTCAAAATCAAGTATTGAGTTTAGAAATGAAGCGGATAAAATTTCTAAATGGATGGAGCAAGGATTAACAGCAGATGAAGCTTATATCCAAAAGATCCTTCCAGAAAAAATGCAATATAATATCGATTATATTGAAGAAGTAAGTGTTGCTCAAGATATAAAAGTAATGCTTCAAACTGTATTTGCTGTTTTAAAATAGTAAATAAACAATCGGAGGTTAAGAGACATGATTAGAAATATTCCATTTTCACCACCAGATATTAGCAATCGAGAAATTGAATTAGTAACAGAAGTGCTTAAATCAGGTTGGCTTACAACTGGACCAAAAACAAAAGAGTTTGAAAGACAATTAGCAGCTTATTTAGGAACGGATAAAACAGTTTGCTTAAATTCAGCAACAGCTGCATTGGAATTAGCTTTACGAGTATTAGGAATTGGTGAAGGAGACGAAGTTATCGTTCCTGCCTATACTTATACAGCTTCATGTAGTGTAATCGAACATGTTGGAGCAACTCCAGTATTAGTAGATATTCAAGAAAACCACTATGAAATGAATTATGATTTATTAGAACAAGCGATAACACCAGCAACTAAAGTCATTATTCCAGTTGAATTAGGTGGAGTTCCTTGTGATTATACTCGTATTTTTGAAGTAGTAGAAAAGAAAAAAGACTTATTTTCAGCAAATAATGCCTTGCAAGCTCACTTTAATCGAATCATTGTAGTTTCTGATTCAGCTCATGCGATGGGAACAACAATTAATGGATTATCAGTTGCTCAAGTGGCTGACTTTGCTTCTTATTCATTCCATGCAGTTAAAAATTTAACAACTGCTGAAGGTGGTTGTATTACTTGGAATCCTAAGAATGGATTAGATGATGAAGAAATTTATCGAGCATTCCAAATTTATTCCTTACATGGACAAACAAAAGATGCCTTAGCGAAGACAAAACCAGGTTCATGGGAATATGATATTGAAATTCCAGGATATAAATGTAATATGGCAGATATTATGGCAGCTATTGGATTAGCTCAATTAGAGCGCTACGAAGGAATTTTAAATCGTAGAAAAGAAATCGTAAACCAATTAGATGATGGGTTAAAATCTGAACTTATTCAAGTTTTACCACATCAAACAGATCATTATGAATCTTCAAGACATTTATATATTACAAGAGTAAATGGAGCTTCTTACGAACAAAGAGGACTCATTATTGAAAAAATGGCAGAGCGTGGTATTTCTTGTAATGTCCACTATAAACCATTACCATTATTAACAGCTTATAAAAATTTAGGATTCGATATTAAAGATTATCCTAATGCTTATCGTTATTTTGAAAATGAAGTGACCTTACCATTACACACTTTACTATCGGACGAAGATATTCAATATATTATTCAAAACTATAAAGAAGTCGTTCAAGAAGTATTAGAAGCTTAATGATGGAGTAAGGAGAAGTGTAGATGAATAATCGATTAAAAATTTTATTACTATTCGTATTAGACTCAATCATTGTATTAGGTTCTGTATTTTTAAGTTTTAGACTTGTAACAGAAGGGCTTATTCGTAATATACATGCCTTAACAGTTACAGCATTATTATCTTTAGCAGCTTATTATGTATTTTCCTATTTCTTAAATTTATATTGGAGAGATTGGGAATATGCGAGTGTTTATGAAGTCATTACTGTTGTTAAATGTGTCAGTGCTGCAGTAATTGTTTCGACAATTGCAGGAATTGTCTGGTTTAAAACATTAGTAACTTGGCAATTTGTAGTAGTGTTATGGCTTCTACTAGTTTGTGCTATTGGAGGCGTACGTCTATCAATGCGTATTTTTAGAGAATACTTTGTGGATAATGTCGTTATGGAAAATGCAAAACCAACTTTAATTGTTGGTGCTGGAGCTGCAGGGACATTATTAGTTCGCCAAATGTTAATGCATCCAAAAATGAGAATGATGCCAGTTGCCTTTGTTGATGATGATTCAGAAAAACAAAGAAAAGATATTTACGGTGTTCGTATTTTAGGAACTACAAAAGATATCGAAAAAATTGTTCAACAAATGGGCATTACAAAAGTGGTTATTGCGATGCCTTCATTACCAAATAAAAAACTAAATGAAGTTTATGATTTAGCTCGTAAAACTGGAGCAGAATGTGTAATTCTTCCAAATATTGATGAAGTTATGTCCGGAAATTTACATGTACAACAATTAAGGAATGTTGAAATTGAAGATTTACTTGGACGAGATCCAGTTGAATTGGATCAAACGTTAATTGAAAAACAATTACGTGGAAAACGAATTTTAGTAACTGGAGCAGGTGGATCAATCGGTTCTGAAATTTGTAGACAAGTTTCTTCATTCCGTCCAAAAGAATTAATTATTTTAGGACATGGAGAAAATAGTATTTATCAATTAAATATGGAATTACTTGGAAAATATGCAGAACATTTTAGAATTACGCCTGTCATTGCGGATGTTCAAGATAGAAAACGTATTTTCGAAGTGATGGAAAAATACCGTCCAGATGTTGTGTATCATGCTGCTGCACATAAACATGTACCTCTAATGGAAATTAATCCAAGAGAAGCAGTAAAAAATAATATCTTAGGAACACGAAATGTTGCAGAAGCTGCTAATCATGCTAAAGTAAAAACATTTGTAATGATTTCTACGGATAAAGCTGTTAATCCACCAAATATTATGGGGGCAACAAAACGATTATGTGAAATGATTGTTCAAGATATGGCAACAAAGAGTGAATCAACGAAATATGTAGCCGTACGTTTCGGAAATGTATTAGGATCAAGAGGTTCTGTTATTCCATTATTTAAGAAACAAATTGCAAAAGGTGGGCCAATTACAGTAACTCATCCAGATATCGTTCGTTACTTTATGACGATTCCAGAAGCAGCACAATTAGTAATTCAAGCTGGATCTCTTGCACGTGGAGGAGAAATTTTCGTATTAGATATGGGCAAACCAGTTCGTATTGTTGATTTAGCGAAAAATCTAATCCGTTTATCAGGTTACAGTGAAGATGATATTGAAATTAAATTTACTGGATTACGTCCTGGTGAGAAAATGTATGAAGAGTTATTGAATGAGGGGGAAATTAATCCAAAACAAATTTTCCCTAAAATTCATATTGGAATTGCAGATAATTCAAAAATTGATCGTGTATATGACTTTATTGAAAAATTTGAAAATTATTCAGAACAAGAATTACATGATGAATTGATTGATATTGCGAATAAAAAGAAATAAAATAGAGAAGGCTGGAAAATGATCCAGCCTTCTTTTCATAAACACAGATTAAGGAGAAATTATGTTAGTTTCAGTATCAATTAGCGCTTATAACGAAGAAAATTATTTACCAGCAATTTTTGAAAGTTTAGTACATCAAACTTATCCACATAAACAAATTGAAATTATTTTAATTAATGCGATGTCAACAGACGGAACAAGAAAATTAATGAATGAATTTCAAGAAAAGTATCAACATGAATTTTATGCAATTAAGATTTTTGATAATCCAAAGAAAACATTAAATACAGGTTTAAATTTAGGGTTTAAACATTCCGATGGAGATTGTTATTTAAAAATTGATGCTCATTCTCATATTCCAGAAGATTTCATTGAAAATAATGTAGATGTGATTGAAAGAGGAGAAAGAGTTTGTGGGGGAAGAAGACCAACGATTGTTGAAACAGATGATGAGTTAGCAAAAACATTACATATTGTAGAAGAATCTGCATTAGGTAGTAGCATCGCTAATTATCGTAAAGGTGATAAGAGTCGATATGTCGATTCTGTATTCCAAGGTATGTATCATAAAGAAGTAATTGAAAAGGTTGGATATTTTGACGAAAAATTAGTTCGTACGGAAGATAATGAGTTTCATTATCGTATTCGTAAAAATGGATTTAAAATTTGGTATGATACTTCGATTGAATCTTTCCAATATATACGTCCAACCTACTCAAAAATGTTAAAACAAAAATATGGAAATGGTTATTGGATTGGATTAACAAGCCATGTTTGCCGTGAATGTTTATCTTTATTCCATTTTGTACCTGGGATTTTTGTAAGTACCTTATTAGCAACTATTTTAGTTGCAGGGATTTCAGTATTGCCATTCTTCCTATTAGTGAGTATTTATTTATTATCGATTATCGGATTATCGATTTTTGAAATTTCGACACATTCGTTTCATATCACTCGAATATTGATTCCAATTATGATGATTTCAGTTCATATTTTTTATGGAATAGGAACAATTCGTGGATGGATAGAAGGATTTTGGTGGAAGAAAACATATTATGAGAATAATGAGTAGAAATAATGTTAAAAAGTATTAAATCTTCACTCATGAAACAGAAAAATTATGATATAATAAATTGATTGTAAATATAAGAGAGGTTGAAAAAATTGAGCAGATTAGAAAATCATATTCATGAGAAAATTTTAAAAAATAAAAGAAAAAAATGGATAATTTTTATTATAATAATAGCCATCATTCTTTTAACAAGTATTGGACTCTTTATTCGTGCCAGATTGGCAAAAACTGAAAGTACAATACATCAAAAAGTAGAGACGGTTAATTTACGAGATAAAGAAATTCAGGATACAGATAGTTTTTCAGTGCTTTTATTAGGAATTGATAATGGTGCATATGGTCGTGGAACAGAAGTTGGTCGTAGTGATACGATGTTAATTGTAACGGTAAATGAAAAATTAGGAAAGACAACAATAGTAAGTATTCCGCGTGATTCATATACAGAAATAATTGGTTATGGAACAAATGATAAGATAAATCATGCTTATGCATTTGGAAAAGAAACTATGTCCATTAATAGTGTTCAAAATATGCTAAATATCCCAATAGATTATTATGTAACAGTTGATATGGGAGGATTAATAGGATTAGTTGATGCAGTAGGTGGATTAGATATTACTCCAATTTTAACTTTCACATATGAAGATGAATCATTTACTGAAGGAGTCGACAGACACGTAGATGGAGAAGCTGCTTTAAGATATGCAAGAATGCGTTATGATGATCCAGAAGGAGATATGGGACGTCAAAAACGTCAACAGTACGTGATTCAGAAATTATTAGAAAAATTATTAAATATTACTTCTGTAACACGCTATGAAGAAATTTTAAAAACTTTAGAAAAATCAGTTCGAACAAACTTTACTATAGATAAATTACTATCTATTAAAAATAATTATTCTAATGCACTAGCTAATTTTGAAAGTGATACAATTAGTGGATCTGGTACGATGATTGATGGCATATATTACTTTGTTGTTCCTGAGGAAGAAAAAATTCGTATTTCTAATGTTTTACGTGAAAGTCTAGAGTTAGAAAAAGTAGATACTCTAAAACATATTGAAACTAAGGAAAAACAAACAGTTCCTGATATTAAGAATCATCAACCGTCTAATTCTTCATTCTATCAAGAAGAAATTAAAGATAATTATGTTGAACCTGCATATGTACCACCGGTACAAAACACACAAAAAGCAGCTCCGGTAACTCCAGTAGTTCCAGTGACTCCAACACAATCAAATTCAACAACAACTGTTCAGAAAAATGATGATAAAAAAGTTGAAACTACAGTAAGTGCTCAAACTACTCAACCAACTACTGTAGCACCAACTAGAACTCAACAAAATTCTGCAGCAACAACACCTGCAACAAGTAATACAACAGTTGCTCCTAAGCAGGCTGCTCCTGAAGTGAAAAATAAAAATAATCAATAAGCAAAATATTTTAAAGAATTTGAGGAAATAAAATGGTAGAAAATACTGATTTTGGTCTTCGTTCTAAAAGAAGACAAAAAAAGAAAAAAGGTAAATTATTATTTACTTTTATATTAATTGCTGCATTATTAGTTGGAGCTTCAATAATTTTTGCAGATAAATTAAATTTATTTCATCATACGATTCATCAAATTACTCATGATGTTGGGAATCGTACAGAAGAAGAAGCAAATGAAATTATCGAAAATGCTAAACCAATTAATATTTTGTTATTAGGGATTGATAATGGTGCTTATGGAAGAACAGAAGAAGATGGTAGAAGTGACACTATGCTTTTATTAACTGCAAATCCTAGTGAAAAGAAAGCACAGTTATTAAGTATTCCTCGGGATACGTACACAGAAATTGTTGGCTTAAATACTTATGATAAAATCAATCATGCATATGCATATGGACATGCTAAAATGGCTATTAATTCTGTTGAGAAATTATTTGATACAACAATAGATTTTTATATGGAAATTAATATGTCAGGGTTAATGGAATTTGTAGATGCAGTAGGTGGGATTGAAGTAACAAGTCCTTTAACATTTACTTATGAAGAGCGTTCTTTTGTGGAAGGAAAAACGGAACTACTGGATGGAGAAAGTGCTTTACGTTTTGCAAGAATGCGTTATGATGATCCTGAAGGTGACTATGGACGTCAAAAACGTCAAAGAATAGTCATTGAACAATTAGTGGGAAAATTAATGTCTTTTAAATCAATTACGAATTTTGAAAAAATTATGAATGCTGTAAAAAATAATGTAAAAACAGATATTCCAATTGGAAAAATTATGGCATTAAAAAACACTTATGGACCATCGTTTGAACATTTAGAACAAGCTTTTATGGAAGAGCGTTCATTATTATTACCGAATTCTATTGGAGAAGAAATTTACTACTCTTATGCAACAGATGAAGAGTTACTAGAAAAATCAAATTTAATTCGTAAATATTTAGGACAAAAAACTGTGACAACTTATCCATTATTGCAACAAAGAGAGAACTTATTACATTTAACTACACCATAGAAAGAAGGAAAATAAATGATCTACGCTGGAATACTAGCTGGGGGAACAGGAACTCGTATGGGGATTCAAGATATGCCTAAACAGTTTTTAACATTAGGAAAAAAACCAATTATTATGCATACCGTTGAGAAATTCCTATTTGTTCCAGATATTGATATTATTTATGTAGCAGTTCATCCAAATTGGATGACTTATTTTGAAGATTTAATTCATAAATATGTTCCAACACAAAAAGAAAAAATTCGTGTTGTTTCTGGTGGAAAAGATAGAAACGATAGTATTATGAATATTATTCATGATATTCAAGAAAAATCTGATGAAACGACAGATGATATTTTAATTACTCATGATGCAGTTCGACCATTTGTTTCATATCGAATGATTCAAGAAAATATTGCTGCAATGAAAGAGTATGATGTAGCAGATACAGTAGTTCTTGCAAATGATACAATTGTTGAATCTGTAGATGGAAAAGTTATTTCATCTATTCCAAATCGTACACATATGTATCAAGGACAAACACCACAAACGTTTAAAATTCAAGCATTTGTAAATATTTATGAATCAATGGAAGAAGATGTGAAACAAATTTTAACAGATGCTTGTAAAGTATTTGTATTAAATAATACTCCTGTTGGATTAGTTCAAGGGGAATATTCAAATATTAAAATTACTACAGTAACGGATTTAAAAATTGCTGAAGCAATGTTGGGAGAGATCTAAGTGATTAATCGAGTATATCAATTGATTCGTCCGCATTATTTTTCTGTAAAATATGAAGACGTTGAAATGGAACAAGAAGATACAGTAGTTGTTCGACCAAATTATATTGCACTTTGCCATGCAGACCAACGATATTTTCAAGGAACACGACCACCTAAAATTTTACAAAAGAAATTGCCGATGGCGTTAATTCATGAATGTTGTGGGATTGTTGTTAGTGATGCTTCCGGAACGTATAAAGCTGGAGATAAGGTTGTCATGATTCCAAACCAACCTCCAAAAGAATTTGAAGAGGGAACAGAATTTTATGAAAACTATGTGACAGGTGGTTATTTCCGTTCAAGTGGACATGATGGATTTATGAGAGAATTTGTCACAATTCCTAAAAATCGTGTGGTTAAATATGAAACAATTCCATCAAAAGTAGCTGCGATTACAGAATTTGTTTCCGTTGGGATTCATGGAATTACAAGAATGAAACAAGTAGCACATTCAAGAAGAGATCGTATTGTGGTATGGGGTTCTGGAAGTCTAGCTTATGTTGTTGCAACTCTTGCAAAAGAGAAGTTTCCTAATTCAACGATTATTGTAGTTGGGAAAAATCATGATAAATTACGTTTGTTCTCTTTTGCAGATGAAGTGTATGATGTGAGTGAAATTGAAGATGGTTTCACGTTTGATCATGCTTTTGAATGTGTTGGTGGAACGGGAACTCAAGAAGCTTATCGAGATATTATTAAACATATTAAACCTCAAGGTGCAGTTGTCATGATGGGGGTTAGTGAATTTGAAGTTCCATTAAATACTAGGGATATTTTAGAAAAAGGATTAACTTGGGTCGGTAGTTCACGCTCAGGACGTGAAGATTTTGAAGGAGCGGTTCAAATGATGGAACGTCCTCAAGTACACTCAAGATTGAATTTAATTATTCATGAATCAAATAAAATTCAAGATATCCAAGACATTTATCATTTCTTTGAGGAAGATACTGTTACACCATTTAAGACAGTTGCAAAATGGGATATTTAATAATGAGGTGAAATCATGGAACCACTTCAAGAGAAGTGTTTAGAAATGGCAGAGTATTTCGTTCAATTTTGTAAAGAAAATGATTTACTTTGTTACTTATGTGGTGGAGGAGCAATTGGAACTCTACGACATAAAGGATTTATTCCTTGGGATGATGACTTAGATTTCTTCATGCCAAGAAAAGATTATGAAAAATTGGCTCAGTTATGGCCACAAAAAGCTGATAGTCGTTATCAGCTATCTAAAAGCAATGAAAATTATATTGATCGTAATTTATTTATTACGATAAGAGATACTCAAACGACATGTATCAAACCCTATCAACAAGATTTGGATATTCCACATGGATTAGCACTAGATGTGCTTCCATTAGATTATTATCCAGCTAATGAGCTATCACGAAAAAAACAAGTGATAGCTGCTTTAGTCTATTCATTATTTTGTGCCCAAACTATTCCAGAAAAGCATGGTGGGATTATGAAGTGGGGAAGTCAAGCTTTATTAAAGCTTATTCCTTCTAAAAAACTTCGTTATAAAATTTGGAAAAAAGCTGAAGCTGAAATGACAAAATATACAAAAGAAGAAAGTGATGGGATTACTGAACTTTGTTCTGGGCCATACTATATGAAGAAAAAGTATCCAATTTCAAGTTTTGAGGACGCTTTATGGCTTCCTTTTGAAGAAACGAAATTACCAATTCCAATTGGATATGATGCATATTTAAAAACTGCTTTTGGAGATTATATGACACCACCACCAGTAGAAAAACAAGTAGCTCATCATGATGCAGTTCTTGTAGATTTAGAGAAGAGCTATACACATTATAAAGGTGAATATTATGGCAGATAAGAAAAAAGTACTTTTTTTCATGTGGTCATTCTCATTAGGAGGAGGCGCTGAAAAAATTTTATCTACTATTGTATCAAATTTAGATTTAGATAAATATCAAATCGATATTTTAGAAATGGAACATTTTGATAAAGGATATGAAGCTGTTCCGGAAGGGGTACGAATTTTAAAACCGTACAAAAAGAAAAAATATGGACGATTAGTAGAAGCAATTTTATGGCGTTTAAGAATCTATTTCCCATATTTAGTTAGAAAATGGTTGATCAAAGATAACTATGATATTGAAGTATCCTTTACAATTATGAATCCAGCTTTTCCTTTTTCTAAAAGAAAAGAAGTAAAAAAAATTGCTTGGATTCATGGAAGTATCGAAGCATTTTTAGAAGAAAATCAAGCTCACTATCGTAATAACCATTTTAAACAATTAAGTAGTGCTGATAAAATTATTGCTATTTCTAAAAAAACAAGAGAATCGATTGAAACAGTTTATCCAATGTTTAAAAATAAAATTCAAACGATTTATAATGGGTATGATTTTACCTCTCTTTTGGAAAAATCACAAGAAGTTGCCCCAGTTACCTTGGAACAAAATAGCATTTGTGTCATAGGGCGTTTAGAAGATTTAAAAGGTACTGATCGTGTGTTAGAAGTCTTTAATACATTACAACAAGAATTGCCTGATGTTCATTTATACTATATTGGAAGTGGAGAGCAGGAAAAATTCTTAAAAGAAGAAGTAGAACGTCTTCAATTGCAGAATAAGGTTCATTTTCTAGGCTATCAAAAAAATCCTTATTCTATTTTGAAACAAGCTAAAGTTCTATTGTCATTATCGAAACAAGAAGGTTTTTCAGGAGCTGTTGTCGAAGCAGTGACTCTAGGAATTCCTTTTGTTTCTAGCAATGTAGGTGGATCAGAAGAACTATCTGCTGAAGGACAATTTGGAGAAGTTATTGAGTCTAATCAGGAAGCTATCAATGCTCTAAAGGGATATATTTCTGGAGATAAGAGAATTTCTGAATCCTATTCAAAATTTATTAAAATATTTACTGTTGAAAAACAGCTACAACAAATAGAGGATTTATTTCAATCATCTAAAGAAGAAAGGAGTTAGATAGATGCCGGATTCTTTAAGAAAACTTCATGCAGTAATCACAACTCTTTGCTATGGTATATCCATCGTTTTTTATTTGATTTATTTAAATAATCATCATTTAGAGACTTTATTATATACTGTTGTAATGGTTTTTATTGCTCATACGTTATTTTGTTTTCATCATTTAAAATATCAATTAATTCATGCCTTGTTTTATATGACAATTTTTATTTTTTTATTTTCAAGACCATTAATTGATTATTTAAGAATTGGAAGTTTTGAGACTTACCAACAAGACGCCTATGTATTTACTTTTAATATTATTTTAGTATCTTTACTAGGATTATGGTTAGGTGGAATGATAGGTGTTAGATATTTTATTCGGAAAAAAGAAAATCCTGTTGATGAAACTTCTTATAATCGATTAGTTTTACAAGTTCGAAGAGTTTCAATAGCGGTATTTTGGATAACATATCCTTTTTATGTATTAAGATTACTGGAACGCTTAATATTTAGATTACAAACTACATATTATGGCTATTATGCGAATTTTACAAGTAAATTACCATACTTTACTTATATATTGTCTGCCTTTATGTTTTATGCACTATGTGTCTATTTAGCAACGAAGCCTTCTAAAAAGTCATCTATATTTATACTTAGTTTATATGTTGCATCAAATCTTATTCATTTGGTAATAGGCACGAGAAATCCGTTTATTTTAAGTTTATTATTTGCTTTTGTTTATTTCTTTATGCGTCATTACTCTGATAAAAAAGAAATTTGGCTTGGACGTAGAGAAAAAATTGCATTAGGAGTTGGTACTCCCGTTTTAATGCTTGCGATGGGAGCCATGAACTATATTCGAGATGGAGCACAGTTGAAGTTCGATAGTATCTTTGCCTTATTAGTCGATTTTATTTATAAACAAGGAACGAGTTTTGGAGTTTTAGCGAGAGGTTATTTATATCGAAGTAGTTTACCTATACGAGAAATGAGAAATTTTACATTTGGTCCAATTATTGATTATTTTTATAGAGGAAATATTGGAATCAATTTATTAGGGACTACTGCTTTTAAAACTACAACGAATAGTATTGAACTGGCTTTAGAAAGTAATAGTTATGCCCATAATATTTCATATCTTGTTTTAAAACAGGAATATTTAGATGGTCATGGTATTGGAAGTAGTTATATGATGGAAATCTATACAGATTATGGTTTCATAGGATTATTTATTACAAGTTGTATTTTAGGGTTTATTTTTATTGCTTTAATAAATTCTGCTTATCGAAAAACATTACTTGGATTTACCATATCGTTACTAGTTCTTGGAAATTTATTTTTTATGGCGAGAAGTAGTTTCTCAGAAAGTTTTTTTAGTTTGTTTACTATGCAATTTTGGGTAGTCATAATTTTGATTTTTTTAATTTCTTATTTGATGAAGAAACCGATCTATCATACAACATTAGCAAAGGATGGTTATATACATGTTTGAAAATTATTCATTAGCTGATTTATTAGCTAATTTAAAGAAAAAGAAAAAATGGAATGCAATTGCAGTGATTGTCTTATTTCTCTTAATAGCATTACCAATGAGTTATAAAGCGATTACTTCAAAATCAGTTGTAAAAAATAGTACAAGTTACTCAAGTTATCTGATTTATAAAATTAATGCACCTGAAAAAGAATTTAATATAGAAGCAAATAATAATAAAAATCAATTTAGTTACTTCTATTCAAAATTAATTAGTTCAAATATGAATGGCGCGTATTTATTTAATGATTCAACGGATCAAGAAGTTTCAAAAATTGCTGGAGAAATCGCTAGTAATACGACTCAATTAAGAAATTCAGATACAGATTTTTGGGATAAGAAAATTATTGTAACTTCATTAGGTGATTATACAGGAGTATCAGTTAAAGCTCTAACAACAAGTCCAGCTTTAAATCAATTAATTGAGAGAAAAGTTGATGCTTTAATGAATAGTTATAAAGATGTATTCAAAGATGTTACAATTAATAAATTGGAAACAGTTAATTCTCAAGAAGTCGGTGGAAGTGAAACAACAGTATCAAATTTCAATCTTAAACAATTAGTATTAAGAAATGTTGTTGTTTTTATTTTAGCAGGATTCATTGTTGTCTTCATTAACTTTGTTTGGTATTTATTCAATCCAACAATGAATCGCGTAGGAGATTTTAAAAAATACGATATTCATCAAGTGTTTGAAATTGAAAATACAGAAGTATTACGCCAATTAATTCGCTATAAAAAAGAAAGTCTTGGAGAGTTTGCCGTTGTAACTTCAAGTAAAGTTATCGCAAAAGAATTGGAACAAAAAATTCAAGATGTTACGATTGAATATGTAGAAGCTTCTAATTTTGAAAGAATTTGTCAATTGGATGCATATTTATTCGTTGAAGAATTTGGTAAGACACGATATGTTGATTTCGAGAAAAAATTACAAGAATTGCATAATTTTGATAAAAAAATTATTGGTGTAGCTGTATTTCCACTATAAAGAAACATAAAAAGAAATTCCCCTGTCAGAATTACTGACTGAAGTGACCCCAAAAAGTTAGACTTTTTTTGAGACGACTTTAGTCGTCTCTTTTTGATTGATAAAATGTATGAATAACCCCCTAGGGGGTTCGCGCCAAAATTTTTGGCGCGTTTTTTTTTGATATATCATTAAACGTTCAAATAGATTTTGTAGTTAAGCAATACTAGCAGAGTTTGAATGATACATCCTGTATTTTACAGGACTCAGTCCGTTCAGTTTGATTTTTATACGTTTATTGTTGTAATAATCAATATAATTAATAATGGCTTTCTCTAATTCGTCAAGAGACTTAAATTCCTTTTCAAATCCATAAAACATTTCTGATTTCAAAATACCAAAGAAAGATTCCATCATACCGTTATCTGCACTGTTTCCTTTACGTGACATAGACGGCTTTATATCTTTACTTTCTAAAAATCGATGATAAGAATCATTCTGGTATTGCCAACCTTGGTCACTGTGGAGAATAGTATTTTCGTATTTGTCATCTGTAAATGCCTCGTTTAACATTACCTTTAGTTGATGTAAGTTAGGTGAACGAGAAAGATTGTACGCAATAATTTCACTGTTAAATCCATCTAAGACTGGTGATAAATATAGTTTCTGTTCACTACTTGGAATGGCAAACTCCGTTACATCTGTATAGCATTTTTCCATTGGTTTAGATCCTTCAAAATTACGTTGAATCAGATTATCTGATTTCTTTCCAACATCTCCTTGGTATGAATAATATTTGCGTTTACGACGAATACGGGCAATTAAACCAAGTACTTTCATTAAGCGTTGTACCTTCTTATGATTCACTTTAAAGCCACGATTTCTTAATTCTAAATGAATTCTACGGTAACCATAATTTTCCTTATGTTCGGTAAAAATGGCTTGTATTTCATCTTTAAGTTGTTGATTCTTATCTGGTTGGTTGATTTGTTTTAAATGATAATAGTATGTTGAACGAGCTAATTTAATCACCTTAAGAAGAATATCTAATGAAAACTCACTGATTAATTCTTGAACAATTTCAGTTTTTCTTCTTTCTCTTTTTCCTCCTTTTCCTCCTTCAATCGTAGTTCCCTCAACTTTTTTAGAACAGCAATTTCCGCCTTTAAGTATAGATTTTCTAATTCAAGACGTTCTAATTCTGTCATTTCTTCTTGTTTTTTCTTTGGCTTACGTCCCATTGAATTTGGTCTCCCTCTTGTTTTCTCAACAATAGTATACCCATTTTTCTTATATTGTGCTAGCCAATTCGAAAGTAAGCCACGATTCGGAAGTGCATACTCAATACATACACTTAATTGTGAACGACCTTCTAGAAGAACTTTATTCATTATTTCCTGCTTTAGTTTTGGTGAATAGTAACGATTTTTTTCTTTTTTAACAATTTCTATTCCATATTGATCAATTAATCGAACTAAGTATTTAATATTAGAATCGGCGATATTGTATTTCTTTGAAAGATTCTTTAAGCTTTCACCTTGTTTTCTTAGTTGATAAATTTCTATTTTATCTTCATAAGTTAATTTCATAAAAAACACCCCAAAAGTTAGATTTTTATGTCTAACTTTTGGGGTGCAGTACAGACAGGGGAATTTTTAGATTAAAATGAGTTGGAAAGTTTATTTAAATGGTTTACTAATTCCATAATCGTTAAATCATTATGGCAAATAAACTCTTTATTTAGGCCTTCAATGTAAAAGTTTGCAACAATAATGTCAAAATCAGTTTTATTTAAAATTTCAGTTGATAGATCAACCTTAGTCCAAGTTTCAAATATAAAGCGATTATTGCAATAATAAGAAAGAATATTCTTTAATGTAATTGGATGTGCATGGTCAAAATTACTAATAACTAATACTTTTACTGGTGGACGATTTAGTAATAATTGTACTGCAGTATCCTCACCATGAGTAAAAAGAGTATAGATTAAATGATTAATATGTTCAGGAGTATGAGTTCGGTTCATGGCTTTTAAATATTGAAGTAATTCTTCTTTCATTATTTCAAAAGCTTTAGAAAAATGTTTCTCAAAATTTAAAATTGTGCGTTGTTTTTGATTAAATAGTAGAGGGTCAGTAAAAATTTCCTGACGTTCTAAATGCACTGTATTATGCATATGCCAAATTAATTCATTACGATTATTGAAATGAATTTGCAGTTTATTTTCAATTTTTGTTAGCATTTGATCTAATAAATTACTTGAATTTTTAGCGTACGTATCTTCTCCTAAAGAATTAGAAAATTCTTCTGGGCTTAAAAATATGGTGTCTTGAATAAAAGAAATAAAGATTTGTGCTAGTAATTCTGGAGTCAAATTTAATTGAAATTTCTCTGAAAAATAAGCTAGTTTTTCTTCTATATCTGGTAACTGAGCAAATGGTGGGAATATTTCTTCAAAGAAATTCTCCGGAATAGGTACATAATGTTTATTTTTCACACGATAAATTCCAATCATAACCATCCATTTATACATATGGAATATCGCAAATCCCATTGGATAATTTGTTGGTGTATAAAAATATTTTGCAAATTCATCTAAATCATTTTCATTAAAGTCTATAAATGGCCAATACAAAAAATTATATCTCTCAGAAAAGTATTGAGCAAAAAAATAACGTATGTCAATTTCGTTTCCGGTAATTGAAACAGGTGATAACTGTATATTTATTTTAAACTTAGTTTCAATTGCCTTTTCCATTTTATTGACAATTCTATATAAATTAGTAGGAGTTGTATAAAAAGCATTACTAATTTCAGCGATACTTTCTCCTTCATGAAAAAAAATATATTCTAATAGAGTGAAATTTTGTGAGTTTGCAAAGAAATATCTATAGATATCTTCAATACTTGTTTCTTTAGCAGAATAAATTCGAATACCATTTGTGGAAGATTGGATATCAATATTTGGAAAAGCTTCTCTTAATTCAGCAATATCTTGTTTTAAAATACGCTCCGTACACATAAATTTCTCAGATAAAATCTTAATATGTGTCCATTTTCGAGTGGTAATTAAAAATTCCATTAATTCCAACTGTCTTTTTTCTTTGGAGGATAGTAATAGTCTCATATTGTCTCCTTACAATGTTTTTCATAAATGTATCATAGATAGTGAAAAAAATAAAGAATTCACTATTTACATTTCATATACATTTCATAAATGCTCTTTATAATAAGTTACAGATAAGAAATGAGAGAGGAGTTATTCCTTTGATAAAAAATGCAGTACTTTATGTTTTCAGAAAGAAAAAGAAAAGTATGATACTAATTATGATATTTAGTGTCATTTTATCTTGTATATTTGCTTGTATGAGGTTATTATCTACGACTTCCATAGTGCAGCAACAACTAAAACAAACGACCACTTCTTCATTTGAATTTAGAAAAAAAGATGGAACAAATTTTTCATTTAAACAAGTGGAAGAAATAAAAAAAGTTGCAGATAATGAGTCTTTAGAAAAACATTATCAAACAATTGCAAAATTAGAAAATCACTCAGTGGTAACTGGAGAAGAAAAAATTCAACGAGATGATATTGATGAAGACATGAAAAATGTTGTTTCGCTCAATTCTAGTAGCCAAGCGAATCGAGAAAAACTATTCTCAAGTGGAGTTTTCTCATTGTTAAAGGGAAAAATGATAGAAGCAACGGATGTTCATAAAATTATGATTCATGAAGAATTAGCTTCTAAAAATCAATTAAATCTTGGAGATACGATAACTCTTGATGTAATCCAACAAGAAACTGGAGAGAAGAAAAAAGTAGACTATGAAATTGTTGGAATTTTTTCTGGGAAAAAGCAAGAAACATATACAGGATTAACTTCTGATTTTAGTGAAAATACCGTTTTTACAGATTATGAATCATTTCGAAATGCATTTTCTAGTGGGGCGGAAGAAATTGTGACAGGATTAAATCTCTATGCTTCTTCTAGCGAAGAATTACTAAAAATGAAACAAGCAATAGAAGCTTTACCATTCAATTGGGAAGAGTTTGTAATCGAGGATCAAAAGCAAGATTTCGATGATATTTTAGAAAGTATTACAGGTCTTCAAAGTATGGTTCAGTGGATGACAGTAGGCATATTAATTGCTGGAGCGGTTGTTCTATCTTTAATGTTAATGCTAAGTGTTCGAGAAAGAATTTATGAAATTGGTATTTTATTATCGATTGGAATTCATAAAGCTTGGATTATTGGAAAATTCTTTGTTGAATTATTTTTATTGACGATTCCAGCTATTTTTGTTTCGCTTGGAGTAGGACCTATTATGGTGCATCAATTAATGAATGGATTTATATCGATGGATCAGGAACAATCTCCTTTAGGAAACATTATTTCAAAAGGAGCACAACAGGCAGTAATTAGCGTTTTTAGTCAAAGTTATGCATTATTAGCAATGGTGATTGTATTCTCACTTGCTGTAACATTAGGAATCTTTTTAATGAAAAAACCAAAAGAAATATTATCAAAAATGAGTTAGGAGAATGAACATGAGTGTATTATCAATGAATAAAGTGAGTTATCAATATAAGGAAGCACGTCAAAATGTGTTATCACAAATTGATCAAGAATTTGAAGCAGGAAAATTTTACGCGATTATTGGGAAATCGGGTTCTGGAAAATCAACATTATTATCTTTATTAGCAGCACTAGATAATCCAACAAGTGGAAAGATTTTATTTGAAGGAGAAGATATTCAAGAAAAAGGGGATAGTTATCATCGTAAACATCATATTTCCTTAGTATTCCAAAATTATAATTTAATTGATTATTTAACTCCGTTGGAAAATATTCGATTAGTTAATCCTACAGCTACAAAAGAAATTTTATTACAATTAGGATTGGAAGAAAGTCATGTAAATCGTAATGTTTTAAAATTATCAGGAGGACAACAACAAAGGGTAGCGATTGCTCGTGCGTTGGTTTCAGAGGCTCCAATTATTTTAGCGGATGAACCAACAGGAAATTTAGATGAACATACAGCTGGAGAAATTATTGATGTGCTTAAAGCATTAGCGAAAGAAAGACAAAAATGTGTTATTGTTGTCACACATAGTAAAGAAGTAGCAAATGCTGCAGATACTATATTAGAATTACGTGAAACAAAACTTCACGAAGTGAAATAAGTAGAGGGAGATAGAATAGGATGAAAAATGCATTTGCTTATATTTCAAGAAAAATCTTCAAATCATTCGTATTATTTGCTGTTGTACTATCCATGGCGACATTAAGTATGATTGGTTTATCAATGAAAGATGCAACAAATCAAGCTTCAAAAGAAGTATTTAAAAATATTACGAATAGTTTTTCAATGGAAATTAATCGTCGTGTGAATCAAGGAACACCTCGAGGTGGAGGAAACATTAAAGGAGAAGATATTAAAAAAATCTCTGAATCTCCAGATATTGAAGGAACTGTTAAACGTATTAATAGTGTAGCTGATTTAGCAGACTACGATATTATTGAAACAAAAGAAACTCAAGGAGTGTTAACACCTGATCGTATTAAGAAGTTTAAACGTGCGGTTATGTTAACTGGGGTTAACGATTCTGCGAAAGAAAATAAATTTGTTTCTGGCGCCTATCAATTGGTGGAAGGAAGTCCATTAGTAGAAAGCGATAAAAATAAAATTTTAATGCATAAAGATTTAGCTGAAAAAAATAACTTAAAAGTAGGCGATAAAATTACATTAAAATCAAATATTTATGATGCTGATAATGAAAAAGGCGCAAATGAAACAGTAGAAGTTGAAATTAAAGGACTGTTTGATGGTCATAATAAAACGAGAGTTACAGCAGCACAAGAATTATATGAAAATACTTTAGTAACCGATATTCATACAGCAGCTAAAGTTTATGGAAATACGGAAGATACAGCAGTGTATCAAGATGCGACATTTTTTGTAAAAGGAAATAAAAATCTTGATACAGTGATTAAAGATTTAGGGAAATTAGCGATTAATTGGAAATCTTATAATTTAGTGAAAAGTTCTTCTAACTTCCCAGCCCTACAACAATCAATTTCTGGGATGTATTCAATCGCAAATAAATTATTTATTGGATCTATTGCATTTGCAGGAATTACAGTAGCATTATTACTATTCTTATGGATGAATGCTCGTCAAAGAGAGATTGGTGTTCTATTATCGATTGGATTGTCAAAAATGGAAATCTTTGGACAATTTGTATGGGAGTTATTGTTCATTAGTTTACCAGCCTTTGTAGGTGCGACAGGAGTTGCTATTTTGACTGGAAAAACAGTTGGAAATCAATTGTTATCAAGTGTTACTTCAAGTATTACAAAGCAAATGGGAAAACAAGCAGCCTCAACGGGTCTAGGTGGCGGAGCTGAAGTAGATGGCTTTAATAAGACATTAACTTCGTTAGAAATGGTGATTCAACCAACAAATGTACTTTATGTAGTTGGTTTTATGATTGTGGTATTAGGCATTGCGTTAACCATTGCAAGTGTGAAGACATTTAGTAAAAATCCTAAAGAATTATTAATGGATGTGGAATAGAAGTTCAAACAAAGGGAGATAATGATGAACCTCTAGGAATCATAAACTGTAATCAAAAATGAAATAGATGAATAAAAGGAGCAGACATAGAATAAAAAAGATTCTAAGTCTGCTTATTTTTTATAAATGACAAGGACAGAAATAAGAAAATCATTTATAATTGAATAGAGAGGAGATGAACCTATGAGAATTTTAATGGTTGAAGATGAAGCACCAATTCGTGAAGGAGTCTGTGATTATTTAAGTGAATGTAATTATGAGATGATTGCTGCAAGTGATGGACAAGAAGCGATGGAATTATTTGATACTAATGAAGTTCATTTAGTGCTATTAGATATTCAATTACCGAAAAAAAATGGATTAGAAGTGCTAGAATATATTCGAAGAAAAAGTTCAATACCTGCATTAATGTTAACCGCTTTTAGTGATGAAGAATACCAATTAAAAGCTTTTAGTCAATTAGCAGATGGATATATTGAAAAACCATTTTCCTTACCTATTTTAAAAGCAAGAATTGATGCTTTAATGAAACGATATTATCCAGACACAGAAGTGTTTACGTATCAAAATACGAGTGTGAATTTCTCTAGTTATACAGCAACTCTTTCTGGTGAAAAAGTAGATATGAATGCTAAAGAAGTTGAAATTTTAAAATGTTTAGTTGATCATGAAGGACAAGCATTAAGTAGGCAACAAATTATTGATCAAGTTTGGAAAGAAACAGACGAAATTCCTTTTGATCGAGTGATTGATGTTTATATGAAGGAATTACGTAAAAAATTAGCATTAGATTGTATTATTACAATTCGTAATGTGGGATATAAATTGGAGAGACTATGAAATCATTAAAAATATTTCCAAAAATTTTAGCGACAACTTTTTTTATTTTAAGCATGTTAGTCATCGGTATTCATGTTTCGATTTATTTTATTTTTCCTAAGACTTATCTAGAAACGAAACAACAGGAGCTAAGTATCAAAGCAGACCAAATTTCGTCCAATTTAAACTTAAAAGAAGAAAGTCAAATTATGGATTTTGTGGACTTGTATTCTAAAGGAAATGATATTACTTTGATGGCAGGAGTAGGAACTGCTTCAAATGAAATTGAAATTAGTCAAGGAATACCAGCTGATTTTTCAAGTCATACAAATTCTTTAGTTATTGAAGAGCGACAAATTCAAACGAAAAATGGAGAAAATTTAAACTTACAATTTATTACAACGACTGATTTACAAAAAGAAGCTGTTTCTTTAAGTTGGAAATTTTTACCGTATACCTTGTTAGTATCCTTCGTGATGTCACTGATGATAGCTTGGATTTATGCAAAAATGTTAACGAAACAAGTTCAACAGATGAAAAAAATGATGAGAAAAATGAAACAATTAGATCGTCATGCTTTGTTAGAAGTTCAGTCGACCGATGAGATTGGTGAATTAAAATCACAAATTAATCAATTGTATATTAATTTATTACATGTGATTGATGATGTAGAAGAAAAGAATGAAATGATTCTTCAATTAGAAAAAATCAAATACGAATTTTTCCGTGGACGTTCACATGATTTAAAAACCCCTTTAGCGAGTTTAAAAATTATTTTAGAAAATATGAAATATCATGTTGGGAAATATAAAAATCGTGATTATTATATTGATGAATGTATTCAAATTGTCGATGGACTGACCGTTAAAGTAGTGGATTTATTAAGAGAATCTAAGGAAGCTCTAGGAGAAAAAGCAAAATGGATTTCTATAGAAGAAGAAATTCAAAAAGTGACTCAGGATCATCATTGGATTGCGATGAAGAGAAATTTAACGATTCATAGTCATATTGTTCCAAAGCAATTATTAATCGGACAGGAAGCTTTTAAAATGGTACTATCCAATATTTTTAGTAATGCGTATCAATATGCTAAAAGAGGATCTGTCATTCGAATAGTTTCGGATGAGAATTATTTCATAATTCAAAATGAAGTGAATGATGCCATAGAAGAAATGAATGACTTATTAGAAGAAAATCAAAAGAAAACGGGAATTGGTTTGTTAGTTGTTCAAAATTTATTAGAACATTATGGTTTTAGTTATCAGCTAGAAAAGGATAAAAAGCAAGTAACGGTTACAATAGAGTTTCCAAAAAATATGAAGTGAAAGAAGAAGTACATTTCCAAATAGAAGGAAGTGTACTTCTTTTTATGAGAATAGTTGCGTTTCCTTAAAAGAGTTAGTAAACTAATTTTATGAGAAAAGTAGGTGAGAGAATGAAAACGAGTTATGCAGTAGTCGATTTAGAAACAACAGGTCCTAAATTTGAAGAAGGTGGAAGGATTTTCCAATTTGGCTGTTCTATTATTGAACAGGGACAAATTGTTACTCAAGTAGATTTGTATATTAATCCAGAGACAACGATTCCTTATGAGATTCAACAATTAACAGGAGTCGATAAGAAAGAAGTGAAGCAAGCACCGTATTTTGATGAAATTGCCTCAACTATTTTTCAATTATTAGAAGGAAAAACATTTGTAGCGCATAATATTAGTTTTGATTATTCCTACTTAGTAGAAAGTTTTAGAGAATTAGCAGGAATTGAATGGAGTGCTCCCTGTGTAGATACTGTTCAATTAGCGCAAATTTGTTATCCGACGATTGAGAGTTATCGTCTGCAAGATTTAACGGAATTATTAGAGATTCCACATCAGCAAATTCATTCAGCAGGAAGCGATGCGTATGCAACTGCTCAATTGTTTTTAAACTGTTTAGAGGAATTAGAACAATTGCCTGCCCCTACTTTACAGCAAATGTCATTATTTGCGGATAGTTTAATGGCTGAAACAGGGCAAGTGATTCATGATTGTTGTCAAAATGCTTCATTATCTCCAAAAGAATTTATGTTTATAGAAGGATTTGCATTGAATCCTATTGTTGAAAAAGAGGAAGTTGAGAGTCAGCCACAAAAATGGAATGCATTGGAACTTTATCGTCAATTAGTAGAAAAACAGGTGATTGAATATCAACCTTTACAAGTTCAATTAATCGAATTTATGTTAGAACGATTGAATTACGGACATTCGATTAGTTGGGTAGAAGCGGAACCTGGACTGGGGAAAACGTTAGCCTATTTACTAGTATCTTTACAAGTACAGTCACAAAATCATCCGATATGGATTACAACTTCGACGATTTTACTACAACAACAATTAGTAGAACAGGAAATCAAACCATTAGAAGAAAGTTTAGGAATCTCACTTCCAATTGCAACTGTCAAAGGACAAGAGCATTATCTTTCATTGTCAGGACTAGCTGAAGTGTTAGAAAAATATGAACAATACCAAAATCAGAAAAGTGCTTTAACAGTGATTGGTTTATTAAAATGGTTAGCACATACAACTTCAGGAGATTTATCTGAATGTAATTCGTTATTTTACCATCGTGAAATATGGGAGAAAATTACTAGAAAAGAAAGACAGTTTTCTAAAATGGATTTCTATCGTAGAGCAATACGACATGCGAGAAATACTAAACTTGTTATTACAAACCAAGCGTTTTTAGTGCAATATTTAAAACAAGCTCCTCAAAGAGACCATTTTGATAAACCAATTGTGATAATGGATGAAGTACAACAATTGGAGCATGTTTTAGAAAGCCAAGAACAAAAATTATTGGAATTTGATGCATTATGGCAAATACAAATGGAGTGGAACGAATACCATTTAGAAAGTTATTTAGAAATGTCGAGTACTCAAGAGCACCAATCCAGACAAATCAATAGGAGATTACTTGAGATTTGTGACTTATATGAAGAATGGATGCAAATGATTCGAAAAGAAAGTTATCCTACTTCAGTGATATTGCTTTCTGCAGAAGAATGGGAGAAGAGTATTCATCATCAAACATTAGCAGCGGTAAAATCAGCTTGTATAGATTTGTTAAAACTAACATTTGATTTTAAAGGGAATGATGAACTGGTTCAAAAAACTCATGCTTGTTTACAAAAAATTGTACAAGAAATGGTTCTCTTATTAAAACAAGAAGAGGGATATGTAGCAGTTTCATATGTATTGAAAAAAGGACAATATAGTTTACAGCTAGAAAGTATGAAATCTGCTTTAAAAATGTGGAAAGAAATTCAACCCTATATTCATCAGTATATTGGGATTTCTGCAACCATTCCAATCTTCACGCCACTATTTCATTCAATAATAAAACAAGAAGATGGGTTATTTTTACCAAAAACTTATCAAAATTTCGAACATCATATATTTATCCCTACGGATTTACCAACTCCTTCTATCATTGTGACCCCTGAAAGAGTGGATTTATTGGCGAACCAATTAGTAGATATTTATCAAAGAAAACAAGGAAGATGCCTAGTATTAGTTCATTCAATTGAAATGCTAGAGGAATTGGAGCAAGTATTATTGGAACATCCAGATATTCCTTTATTAGTTCAACGAACCAATCAGTCGAGCAGAAAGGTTCAGCGGAAATTTCAACAACAAGAATCTGTCTTATTATTAGGCGTGTATAGTTTTTGGGAAGGCTTTGATAGTGGGGAGGTATCCATTGATCAATTAATTATTCCAAAATTACCTTTTCCAAATCCAACACAATTACAGCAAAGAGTCATTGCTGAGGAAATGAAATTACAAAATCGTCATTATTTCCAAGATTATGCCTTGGAAAAAATGTTACAACAATTTTATCAAGGGTTAGGAAGAATGAACCGTCCTCATCAAGAGAAGGCAGAAATATGGATTTTAGATACACGTTCTATCAATTCTCCTTATGCGAATCGAGTGATGCAATGTATTCCAAATCGAGTAAAGGTTTATTCTCAAACTTTTAGAAAATTAATTCATAAAACAATTAAAGAATAGAAAAACAAAAAACGGCAGTCAAAATGAAGTGATCCTAAAAAGTTAGATTTTTTATGTCTAACTTTTGGGATGCAGTAAAAACGGCTGTCGTTTTTATCGTTCATGTAAAGTTCATTAAAAAGTTAAAAACAAAACAATATTATAGTTTAATTTGTGATAAATAAGAGTATAATAGGAAATAATCAGTGAATTTTATTTCAAACTGATGAGAAGCAAGTTCCTATTAACCTAAAAAGGAGAATGATAATGAAAGTTCTATTTATCGCTGCAGAAGCATCCCCTTTTGTAAAAATTGGCGGATTAGGAGATGTGATTGGATCACTTCCTAAAGCATTAAAAGCCGAAGGAGTAGAAGCAAGAGTAGTGTTACCACTTTACTCAAGTATCAATCGTGAAAAATTTCCTTTACTATATAAAAAACATATTTTTGTGCAATTAGGCTGGAGACATGCTTATTGTGGTATTTTTGAGTGTAATATTGATGGAATTACTTATTATTTCATTGATAATGAACAGTATTTTAATCGCTCAATGGTTTATGGACAAGAAGATGATGGTGAACGTTTTGCATTCTTTTCAAAAGCTGCATTAGAAATTTTACCTCATATTGATTATCGACCTAATATTATTAATGCGAATGATTGGCATACAGCACTATCCATTATTTATTTAGATGATTTCAAATCACGAGGGATGGAATTTTATCAAGGAATACAAACAGTATTTTCAATTCATAATATTGAATTTCAAGGAAAATTTAATCCGTATATTATGGGAGATTTATTTGGATTAGATAATAAGTATTTTGACGCATTGATTTATAATGGTGATTTGAATTTATTAAAAGGAGCCATTCAATTAGCAAATCGTGTGAATACAGTCAGTCAAACTTATGCAAAAGAAATTTTAAATCCATATTTTTCATACGGTTTGGATAAAATTTTGCAAGTGGAGCAAGGAAAATTAGTAGGAATTGTGAATGGATTAGATACAGATACATTTAATCCAGAAACTGATGTTCATTTAGAAAAAAATTATTCGTTGTCCTCTATTACTAAAAAAGTAGAAAATAAATTAGCCTTTCAAAGACAAATGGACTTAGAAGAAAATCCTCATAAGATGATGGTAGGAATGGTTACAAGATTAACGCATCAAAAAGGAATTGATTTAGTATTAGATGTAGCAGACCAATTGCTAGACTTAGGGATTCAATTGGTGGTTTTAGGAACAGGTGATGCACACTATGAATCAGCCTTACGCTCATTAGAATATCGTAGACATGATGTTGTTAGAAGTTTAATCATGTTCTCAAGTGAAATGTCTTCGAAAGTCTATGCTTCTTGTGATGCCTTTTTAATGCCTTCTAAGACTGAACCATGTGGGTTATCACAACTAATTTCTATGCGTTATGGAACAGTTCCAATTGTTCATCGTGTAGGTGGATTATACGATACTGTTCAACCATTTGATGGAGTTCATGGAACAGGATTTACATTTGAAAGTTTTAATTCTGGAGATTTATTAGATGCAGTAAGACGGACAAAAGAAGTTTATGATTACCAAAAAGAAAACTGGGCTTCGATTGTATCTCAAGCAATGAGTAAAGATGTTAGTTGGAATCAGTCCGCGAAGCAATATGTTTCATTATATCAATCAATTTTATAAAAAGGGTTAAGGTGATTTTTGTGAATTCATTAAATTTTCAACAACGTATGGAACAAACATTACAAATTCAATTTGGTGTAACCATAGATCATGCTAGTAAACGTCAAGTATACGAAGCAATGATGAGAAGTGTTCGTGAGATTTTATCTCAAAAGAAATTCGGATATGAACAAGAATTGAAAAAACGTAGAGTGAAACGTGCGTATTATATGTCTATGGAATTTCTAGTTGGAAGAACTTTAAGAAATAATTTATTTAATTTAGGAATTGAACATGAAATTGAAACATATTTAAGTAAACATCATATTTCTTTAGAGGAAATTTATCAAATTGAACCTGATCCAGGGCTTGGAAATGGTGGTTTAGGTCGTCTAGCTTCTTGTTATTTAGATGCACTAACAAGTCAAAATTATCCAGTAACAGGATTTTCAATTTTATATGAATATGGGATTTTCAAACAAGTCATTAATAATGGATGGCAACAAGAGTTTCCGGACCATTGGTTAGATTTAGGAAAATATGGCTTAGTTTATCGTAGTGATGAAGAAGTAGAAGTTCGTTTCTATGGAAATATTAAAGAAGAAATGACACCAGAAGGATTCCGTGTGACTCATGAAAATTATACGGCTATTCAAGCTGAACCATATGATTTATTAATTTCAGGGTATGATACTGATACAGTTAATACACTACGATTATGGGAAGCAAAAGCCAAAACAGGATTTAATATGAAATTATTTGAACGTGGAGAATATTCTCGATCTTCAGAAGCAGAAGCGATTGCATCTTCTATTTCTAAATTATTATATCCAGCTGATAGTACAAGAGAAGGAAAAGAATTACGTATTAAACAACAATATTTCTTCATTAGTGCATCTCTACAACAATTAGTAAAAAATCATTATCATGAATTTGGAACATTAGAAAACTTCTATGAATATAATGCTCTACACATTAATGATACTCACCCAGCTATGGCAGTAGCAGAATTTATGAGATTATTAATTGATGAATATCATTACTCTTGGGAAAAATCCTGGGAAATTACAACGAAAACATTTGCTTATACGAATCATACCATTATGTCTGAAGCGTTGGAAAAATGGGCAGTGGATTTATTCCAACCAATTCTTCCAAGAATTTATTCTATTATAGAAGAAATTAATCGTCGCTTCTGTCAATGGGTGATTGATATGGGCTATGAAATGACATTACCCGAAACAGCTATTATTTATGATGGTATGATTAAGATGGCGAACTTATCTATTGTGGGTAGCCATTATGTCAATGGGGTATCGAAATTGCACAGTGATATTTTAGTGGACTCTACTTTCCGTGCCTTTTACTCTTTATATCCGGATAAATTTGGCAATGTGACAAATGGTATTGCTCATAGAAGATGGTTAGGACAAGCAAATCCTGAGTTAACGAATTATTTAGAATCATTAATTGGTATTGATTTTGTAAAAGATTTATCTAAAATTTCTAAATTATTAGAGTATAAAGAGGATGAGAAAGTTCTATATGCATTAAAGAATATTAAACATCAGAAGAAACAACAATTAGCAGCTTATATTCAAGATACATTAGGAATTACGGTAAATCCAAATTCTATTTTTGATGTACAAGTGAAGAGACTTCATGAATATAAACGTCAATTATTAAATGCTTTGCATATTGTTTATTTATATCAAGCCATTAAATATCAAGGATTAAGACCAACTCCAAGAACCTTTATTTTTGCTGCTAAAGCTTCATCAGGTTATGATATGGCAAAAAATATTATTAAATTTATCCATTCAATCTCTCAATTAATTGAATGTGATGAATTAGTAAGAGAATATATTAAAGTAGTCTTTATTCCAGATTACAAAGTAAGTCTTGCAGAAATTATTTTACCTGCAGCAGATGTCAGTGAACAAATTTCTCAAGCAGGTAAAGAGGCAAGTGGTACTGGTAATATGAAATTGATGTTAAATGGAGCCATTACATTAGGAACATTAGACGGTGCCAATGTTGAAATTTTAGAAGCGGTTGGTGAAGAAAATATTGTTATTTTCGGATTAAAAACAGAAGAAGTAAATCAATTAGTTGCAGAAGGGTATAAACCTTGGGAATGGTATAATCGTTCTGAAAGAGTGAAACAAACACTTGATTTTATTCGTACGATGACTGTTGGAGGTATGAATTTTAATTTCTTAGTAGATTATTTATTAAATGATGACCCATTTATGTGTTTAGCAGATTTTGAATCTTATATTCATGCGCAACAACAAATTGAAGTAGCTTATAATGATGAAAAACAATGGCAAAAGATGAGTTTAGTGAATACTGCAAAAGCTGGTATTTTCTCAGCAGATCGTGCTGTAAAAGAATATGCGGATAGAATTTGGCATATTCACCAAGTGAAATAGGCGAAATGGACTTCTTTGAAGTACCAATAGACGTCAGCAGATTCAAAAAGCGGTTCTATAATTTATAGGGTTGATGGAGAAAATCCACCAACCCTATTTTAGTGTATATAAAAAGGACTTCATTCCTTATATAAAAATCGTTCAAAATATTTAAGATATGACTACTATACAAGAAGTTTTGTTACAAATAAAAGATAAAAATGTAAAATGGGAAAATACTATGGAGGAAGTGGATTTAAAAAAGAATAAAATTAAAGTCAAAGGTTGCGAAACAGTTTATCATTAAAAAATGAATGTTTCCATTTATACTGTTTTTAGAGTTGTCAATGAAACGGCTAAATATTTTAGAATTAGTCCTTTAAACAAGTTGCCTGAACATATGTCTTGGGATAAATTTAAATACGTGTTAAAGTTACTGGAAACTCATATTAAAAACTCGAGATGAATCCATTCTTATTACTATAACTATTACAGATTATTTGATTGATTAACAAATTCTTAAGGTATTGTAGATTATTTTATTATAAGAAGTATCTTGAATTAAGCTAGGATAAGAAATAGCACATCAATTAAGAGAAGCTTTTAAGAAGAGAAATTTCATTGAATTCAAAGAAGAATTAATGAGTGTACAACCAAAATATCTGTCTGATGGATTAAATCGTGTTCTATAAACATTTAAGAAATTTTTACCGTATATTCAATATACATGTGAGTATCCATCACTTTCAAATGGAACTATTGAAGGGATTAACAACAAGATAAAAGTACTTAAAAGAAATGCCTTTGGCTACAGCAGTTTTACTCATTTTAGAAATAGAATTCTACTAATGTCTAAACTATTTACTCCAACAACTAAAAAAGGAATTAAGCAACCTGACGCTGCTTAATTCCTTCACTAAAATTGTTTCATCAATTCTATTTAAAAAGCTTTAATTTCTTGATTTTGTTGTCTGTGTAGAAGAAGTTGGTTTCTGTTCTTCAGAAGTCAATTTTTTCTTATCCTCTTCTTGTTTTGCTTTCTTTTTCTCAAGTTCTTCAACACTTAGGCCATTCCAATATCTATCTAATTCATTATTAGTAGCTCCAATAGCAAAATGATAAGTTGGATCAATTGGTCCAAAATCCTTTTTAAATAAGTCAGTTGTTGTGTTTCCATTAATAAAATAACTTTTTCCATTATAAGTGGCTGTTCCTGATTTTGTTCCAGTTGCTGATACAACAGAGTCTTGATAAACAGATGAAGGTTGATCGAATTTTGCATTTTGGTTAAATAAATTTGGTTTTGCATTGTATACAGCATTCATGAGGAGTGTCCAATTTCTTAAACTTCTCATTGTTGGATGTCCATAACCGTCAGCTTCCGTAATAGAGTATCGAGCACTATAAAAATTATCATATCCAATCCATGAACCAAGTGTTACCTCTGGAGTATATCCAACAAACCAATTATCTACTTCAAATTCAGAAGTTCCAGTTTTACCTGCTATATCTGCATTAAAATTCAAGTTTGCTTTAATATTATAGAAATATGTTGCAGAAGCAACCTTACGCAAAATATCGGTTGTTAAATAAGCAGTTGCTGGAGAGAAGACTTCACTAGTGACATCTTCATGCTGATATACGGCTTTTCCATGAATATCTTCAATTTTTTCAATTAAATATGCTTCGTGATGTACACCACCGTTTGCTAGAGTAGAAAAAGCACTTGTTTGTTCCATTACAGTAGGTCCAGTTTTTGTACCACCAATGGACAAGGCAATATTTTGATATTCTTCTTCACCAATTCCTTTTATTCCCATTTTCTTTAAATATTCCCCAGCATTTATTCCTTTAGAAAGCATTGTTTGGAAAATTTTAATAGTTGGATTATTTAAAGAAAATTCTAATGAATGACGAGCTGTTAAGAAATTATTAGAAATTTTATTTCCATAATTGGTAGGTTCCCAATAGGTTCCATTTTGCTGTAAAATACTAATTTTTGTGTCTGGAATAATACTAGCTGGATAAATAATATTATTTTCCATTGCTGGAGCATAAACAAGTAGAGGTTTAATCGTTGAACCAGGAGATCGATGTGTTGTAAAAGCATGGTCTACTTGGTTAACTTGGAAATCTCTGCCTGCAACAAATCCTAAAATTCTTCCAGTCTTATTTTCGATTAATACAGCACCATTTTGTGCCATATCAGTTTGTTTTTTTGATTCTCCTGTATTTTGATCGATATAAGGGGTTTGGTAAGTTGGTCCAATTTTACTTCCGTTAGCAGCAGTAGAATCTTGCATGGCTTCATAAATACCTTTGTCAATAGTAGAAGTGATTTTGTAACCACCTGTAGCTAATTCACCATTTGCACGATCGTAATATCGATTGAACAATTCTGTATCTTTTTTTAATTGATCATAAGTTAAATGATCTTTTTCAGCCATCTTTTTCATTAAAATTTTTGTAGCTTCACGATTGACTGCTTGATATAAATATGATTGGCGTTGTGTTGAAATTTCTTCAGGCGCTAAGAAGTCTTGAGTAATATTATAAGCTAACGCATCTTCATATTGTTGTTTTGTAATTTTCTTTTCACGATACATACTGAATAAAACAGTTTTCATACGAGTAAGCCCAGCAGAAACATCCTCTTTAAGGGTAGCGTAGTTCGTGTAGGGAGTATATGAAATTGGATTTTGGGGCATCCCTACTAAGTATGCTGCTTGAGGTAATGTTAAGTCTTTTGCAGATACTCCAAACACTCCTTGTGCAGCCTCTTCAATCCCTGAAATATTTAATCCATTATGGTTTCGTCCGAAAGGAGAAACATTTAAGTAAGCTTCTAAAATTTGTTCTTTTGAAAAATATTTTTCTAAACGAAGAGCGTATAAAATTTCATTAGCTTTACGTTTAAAAGTTACTTCACTTGTTAAAATTTGTTGCTTGATTAATTGTTGAGTTAAGGTAGACCCACCAGAAACTCCTGCATTAGAAGATACTGCTTCTTGGAGAAGTGCACGGACTAGAGCTTTAGGAACAATTCCATTATGCTGATAGAAATAACTATCTTCTGTCGCAACAATTCCATCTTTTACAAACGGAGAAATGTTATCTAGTGTAGTTACTAAACGAACTTCATCGCTTGTAACATCAGAAATCTTTTCTCCATTTTGATAGTAAAAACTAGAAACTAAGTTTAAATTCGTAATCGCATCTGACATTTCTTCTTGGGTTAATGGTTTTTCATTGGCCGTCAAGCTTGCAAAATATCCTAATCCAATTCCTGTTCCAAAAATTCCTAATAATATAAATCCACATAAAAGAATGAATAATAAATTTTTAATCACAGAAAAACTGACATTGAAAATAAATCGTAAGTGCTTTTGCAAAGGTTGATTCCAAAAAGCCAAGAATTCTTTGAAAAATTCTCGAATGTTATTCGGATTTAGCATATTTTCAACTCTTTTCTTTTTAAGTATAATATCAGCCATATTATAACAAATAATCTATTAAAACGCTAATTTCTTAATGAAATAAGGCATTTTAAAGAGAAAAGAAGTAGATATTAAATCTTTAAAATAAAAAAAGTTAGGGTGTAAAGAAAAAATACTTTACAACTGATTTCTTTTCTGATAATATATCTAACTGTGAGATGAAAACATGGAGGTGTAAAAATAATGGCAGTTAAAATTCGTTTAAAACGTATGGGATCTAAGAAAAATCCTTTCTACCGTGTAGTAGTTGCAGATTCACGTTCTCCACGTGATGGACGTTTCATTGAAACAGTTGGTACTTACAACCCAGTTGCAAACCCAGCACAAGTTTCAATCAACGAAGAATTAGCATTAAAATGGTTAGCTAACGGAGCTCAACCTTCAGATACTGTTCGTAACTTATTATCACAACAAGGTATCATGAAGAAATTCCACGAATCAAAGTTTTCTAAGTAATTTTTCTCATCGAGATAATTCGGTAAAGAGGTGAAAAGAATGCCTGATATTCGTGAATTAATTTTAGCGATTGTTCAACCATTGGTTGATTTTCCTGATGATGTAACCATTGAAGTTTCAGAATCAGATGAGTTTTTAGAATACACATTACGTGTGAATTCTGAAGATATTGGACGTGTAATTGGAAAACAAGGACGTGTTGCTCGTGCAATTCGTACAATTGTTTATAGTGTTCGCACTAGAAACCAAAAACGTGTTCGCTTAAGCATTGAAAACAATGACTAGAAAAAAGTTCAACAATTTCTATTAGGAGTTGTTGAACTTTTTGTTTATAAGTTTCATTAAAAATGGATTTTGTTTGCAATTTTGTTCAATTCTCACGTATGATAACAGTAATGAATTGTGAGGAGGAAGTAGAAGAGATGTCACAATATTTTAAAGTAGGAAAAATTGTAAATACACAAGGATTGAAAGGGGAAGTTCGTGTAATTTCTACAACGGATTTCGCAGAAGATCGTTATCAAAAAGGAGTAGAATTAGCCTTATTTAGAGATGGAGAATTTGAAAAATTATTGACGGTAAAAAGTCATAGACGTCATAAAAATTTCGATTTATTAACATTTGAAAATCATCCTCGAATTGAAGATGTTGAAGGATATAGAGATTGTTTATTAAAAGTTTCTAGTGATGCTCTAGACGAATTAGAAGATGATGAATTATATTATCATGAAGTGGTTGGTTTAGAGATTATTACAGATGAAGGAGAACATTTAGGAAAAGTATCTGAAATTTTATCTCCAGGTTCAAATGATGTATGGGTTGTAAAACAAAAAGGGAAGAAAGATTTATTAATTCCATTTATTGAACCTGTTGTTTATAAAATCGATAAAGAAAATAAACAAGCATTTATTCATGTTTTAGAAGGGTTGTTTGACTAAAATGAGAATTGATGTCTTAACATTATTCCCTGAAATGTTTGCTCCAATGGAACAATCGATGATGAAGAGAGCTATTGAGAAAGAAAAAATTACATTTGATACCATTGATTTTAGAGACTTTGCATTTCATAAGCACAATCGAGTAGATGATTATGTTTTTGGTGGAGGAGCTGGTTTATTATTAAAAGTTGAACCGATTGACCGTGCATTAAAAGATTTAGAACAGAGAACTCCGGAAACTAAAAAGAGAGTGATTTTACTAGATCCAGCAGGGAAGAAATTTAGCCAATCTGATGCAGAAGAATTAGCAAAGGAAGAACATTTAGTTTTTATTTGCGGTCATTACGAAGGATATGATGAACGTATTCGAACGCTCGTAACAGATGAATATTCTATTGGAGACTTTGTGTTAACGGGTGGAGAATTAGGAGCTATGGTGATGATTGATGCGACGGTTCGATTAATTCCAGATGTATTAGGAAATTACGAATCAGCTATTGGGGATTCACATTCGATGGGATTATTAGAGCATCCTCAGTATACTCGTCCACGAGAATATGGAGGAATGCAAGTCCCAGAAGTATTATTTAGTGGAAATCATGCAAAAATTGTTACATGGCAGAAAAAAGAATCCTTAAGAAGAACGTATCAAAGAAGACCCGATTTATTAGAAAGTTATTCATTAGATAAAGAAGAAGAAAAGTTACTACAAGAAATTATTCAAGAAGAGAGTAGGAATTATGAATCAGAAACAATCGAATAATGATCCAATACAAGTTCAAAAAATATTTCAAGAAACAGATTTTATTGTTACAGATAAGTCAATTATTTAAAGTTTTTGGAGATGTCACTCGTTTAAAGATTATTACTTTGTTATATGAAAAAGACGAAATGACAGTGGAAGAAATTGTTACTTGTATGGAAATGGAACAATCTGCGATTTGATATCAACTACATAAATTAAAAATAAATCATATAGTCAAATCAAGAAAAGTTGGGAAATATGTTTTGTATTCCTTAGATGATTCTCATGTATTATCTGTGTATCGGATGGCTTTAGAACATTCAAAAGAAAATTTAAAAAAAGTAAAGTAAAAATCCTTTACAAGTATTCATTTCTGTGATAAACTCACAAAAGTGGATAGGAGACTATCCATAAAGAACGATATTCCGCTGATTGGACATTCGGCCAATTCATGAATGTTTGTTGGAAGGAGAAAAAACATGAGCAAATTAATCGATAGCTTAACACAAGAACAATTACGTTCTGATATTCCTGCATTTCGTCCTGGTGACACTGTACGTGTTCACGCTAAGGTAGTTGAAGGAACTCGTGAGCGTATCCAAATCTTCGAAGGTGTTGTTATTAAACGTCGTGGTGCTGGTATCAGCGAAACTTATACAGTACGTAAAGTTTCTAACGGTGTTGGTGTTGAACGTACATTCCCAGTACATACTCCACGTGTAGCACAAATCGAAGTAGTTCGTTACGGTAAAGTTCGTCGTGCTAAATTATATTACTTACGTAACTTACGTGGTAAAGCAGCGCGTATCCAAGAACGTCGTCGTTAATAGAAAGATAAAACCCCTTGAGAAATCAAGGGGTTTCTTTTATAGATTTTAATTGTATGGAATAAAAATATCTCCATATTCATTTGTTGGTTTAAAAATTGTTGAAATAAATCTAAAGAATGCAATAATAGAAGGAATAAATGTCCAAGAAAATAGGATTGAAAGAATTCCTTTTAAATTTTTTCCTTCATAAAAATAATGAATTCCAAAGCCTCCTAAAAAAAACATTAGTACTAATAAAATTACTTTATTAACATATCTACCAGGAATGTATTCTCGATTATTATTAGAATCATAATAATAGTTTGCCATATTGAGTTCACCTCACTTATATTTTTAGTTATCGTAACATAAAGTCAATACACAAGCAATGATGATTGTTTAAATAAAAGAGATGAAAAAAATCGCTCCATCAAATATAGATGAAGCGATTTTTTTAAAATTGATAAAAGATACCAATTAAAATTGTTAATAATGTTGCGTACCAATAAAAGTAGGTGCTAATTCTACTTGGTTTAGCAGTTTTCTTTAAAAGAATATGGTATAGAATAGGAACTATTCCACTAATTCCAATAAGAATTAAAGCAAACAACGAGAAATGTGTTCCTATTACATAAAAACTAATTGGATAAGCAAAAAGCCAACATAGGTTAAATATAAATGATAAGAATAGGCTCCAAACAGGAAATTCTAATTTTTCAGAATGATGACGCTCATTTGCCTTTTGTTTAAATTGAATAATACTAATTCCAAAAATTGCATAGCATAAAAATACTTGGAAAATGCTGTTTGTAATTTGTTGTGTAATCAAGTAATACATTAAAAAGTTAGCTACTGTAAATTTGGCTAAGCTATTTAAAAGAACATGATACGCATATGCAGGATGATTTGATTGTAAATGGAAAACCCAACTATGATTTACTCCGACAACTAAAGCTGCGATAATTCCAATTCGAATTCCAAAAGTTTGTACAAAATAAACAATTGGTAGTAGTAATAAGAAATTCGTAAAGAGTAGTACAACGGATTGTCCACGTTTTGGAATTTTATAAAATTTAGAATACATCATTTCTTGTAAGTTAATAATAAACAAGAAAAAATATAGTACGAGTACCCCAGAAAGTGGGATAGCATTTGTTTTAATGGCTAGCAAAAAACCTAAAAATGAATAACTGATAGGAGCTAAAAATAAACTCCATAATGGATTTGTCAGTTGCTTCATATAAGGTATTTCTGGATGTACCATAGAATTTACGGACATATAAATTACCTCGATAATACTTTTTTATTTTCATGATAGGTAAATTAATCTAGCTTGTCAAGCAATATTTAAACGATTTCATGACATTTTCACAAAATAAATGTATAAAAAAGAGAAATAATACTAGGAATTTTAAAAAATAATGCTATAATGGTTGAGTCTTAAAAAAATATGATATTCCCGAGAGGATACACAATGTGTAGATGCCTTGTAACCGGAATTGAATGGGGGAAAAACAATGGAAAAAATTTTATTTACATCGGAGTCAGTTACAGAAGGACATCCCGATAAAATCGCAGACCAAATTAGTGATGGAATACTAGATGCTATTTTAGCTCAAGATCCAACTGCTCGTGTTGCCTGCGAAACAGTCGTTAATACAGGTTTAGTCGTATTAGTAGGTGAAATTACAACAACAGCTACAGTCGATTATCAACAAATTGCTAGAGATACCATTCGTAAAATTGGTTATGCTGATCGTAAGTATGGCTATGATGCGGATAGTGTTGCTGTTATGGTTTCTTTAGATAAACAATCACCTGACATTGCAATGGGGGTTAATGATGCTTTAGAAACTCGTGGACAACAAGAAGAGTTTGGTGCAGGAGACCAAGGTTTAATGTTTGGATTTGCAACAAATGAAACAGATACTTACTTACCAATGCCAATTTACTTAAGTCATCAACTAGCTTATCAATTAGCAAAAGTTCGTAAAGAAAAAAAATTAGATTATTTAGGTCCAGATGGTAAAGTTCAAGTAACTGTTGAATATACAACAGATCATAAAGTAAAACGTATTGATACGATTGTCGTGAGTTCACAACATGATGAAGAAATTTCTCAAGAACAAATTCATCGTGATATTTTAGAGTATGTTGTTAAACCAGTTGTACCAAGTGAATTATTAGATGATGAAACACGTTATTTCATTAATCCAACAGGAAAATTCGTAATTGGTGGACCGGTTGGAGATTCTGGATTAACAGGACGTAAAATTATCGTAGATACTTACGGTGGATATGCTCGTCATGGTGGTGGAGCATTCTCAGGAAAAGATGCAACAAAAGTTGACCGTTCTGCAAGTTATGCTGCTCGTTATATTGCTAAAAACGTAGTAGCTGCAGGTTTAGCAGATAAATGTGAAATCCAATTAGCTTATGCAATTGGGGTAGCTCAACCAGTATCTATTTCTGTGGATACTTTTGGAACAAATCATGTTTCAGAAGAAAAATTAATTGCAGCGATTCGTAAAGTGTTCAAGTTAACTCCAAAAGGAATTATTGAAACATTACAATTACGTAGACCAATTTACCAACAAACTGCTGCTTATGGACACTTTGGACGTAAAGATGTAGATTTACCATGGGAACAATTAGATAAAGTAGAAGCTTTAAAAGCTGAGTTCTAATAAAAAAACGATTATAACATTTCAGTTATAATCGTTTTTTTTACTATTTATAATTGATAACAGTCATTGCAAATTGGAATACAATTACGCCTAGTGTTGCTAATAACATAAACCATACAACTACACGAGTAATTTTTTCCATTGTTGAAAGATTACGTTTTTGTTTTTTTCTAGGTTTTCTTGACACTACTATCTCTCCTTTATTTCAAATCATTGTTAGTTTACATGAATTGTAGGAAATACTCAAGTAGTATAGTAAATGAAAATTTTCTTTAAGTGCAAATAGCTTTCCTAATATTGTAAATTTTGGTATGATGTGTAAGTAAATTAAATTGATTATTGGAGGAATTTTAAATGTCAAAACAACAAATTGGTGTCGTTGGTATGGCAGTAATGGGTCGTAATTTAGCTTTAAATATTGAAAGTCGTGGATATTCGGTTTCAATTTTTAATCGTTCATCTTCGAAAACAGATGAAGTGATTGCATTACATCCTGACAAAAAATTAGTTCCAACTTATACAGTGGAAGAGTTTGTAAATTCATTAGAGAAACCAAGAAGAATTTTATTAATGGTTAAAGCTGGTGAAGCAACAGATAAAACTATTCAAAGTTTATTACCACATTTAGATAAAGGAGATATCTTAATTGATGGGGGAAATACATTTTTCCAAGATACAATCCGTCGTAATGAAATGTTAGCAAACTCAGGTATTAACTTTATCGGTACTGGAGTTTCTGGTGGTGAAGAAGGAGCATTAAAAGGTCCTGCTATTATGCCTGGTGGACAAAAAGATGCGTATGATTTAGTAGCACCAATCTTAGAAGAAATTGCTGCTAAAGCTGATGATGGTGCACCATGTGTGACTTATGTAGGTCCAAATGGAGCAGGTCATTATGTAAAAATGGTTCATAACGGAATTGAATATGGTGATATGCAATTAATTGCTGAAAGTTATGATATTTTACGTCGTGTTGGTGGATTAACAGTTGAAGAAACTGCTGAAGTATTCAAATCATGGAATACTGGCGAATTAGATAGCTACTTAATTGAAATTACTGCTGATATTTTAACGAAAAAAGATCCTGAAACAGGTAAACCAATGGTTGAAGTGATTTTGGATACTGCTGGAAATAAAGGGACAGGTAAATGGACTTCTCAAAGTGCGTTAGATTTAGGTGTTCCACTTCCATTAATTACTGAATCTGTATTTGCACGTTATATTTCTACATTAAAAGAAGAACGTGAAGTAGCAAGTAAAGAATTGTCTCCAATTAAAGTTCCTGAATTATCAAATACTGAAAAACAAGCATTAATCGAATCAGTTCGTAAAGGATTGTATTTCTCAAAAATTATGAGTTATGCACAAGGATTCGCTCAAATGCGTGTTGCTAGTGAAGAGTTTGATTGGAACTTAAATTATGGGGAAATTGCGAAAATTTTCCGTGCTGGATGTATTATTCGTGCTCAATTCTTACAAAAAATCACAGATGCATTTGAACGTGATCCAGAATTGAAAAACTTATTATTAGATAAATACTTCTTATATGTAACAGAATCTTATCAAGAAGCAGTTCGTGAAGTAGTTGTAACAGCTGTTCAAGCAGGAATTCCTGTTCCAACATTCTCAAGTGCATTAGCTTACTATGATTCATATCGTTCAGAAGTATTACCAGCTAACTTAATTCAAGCGCAACGTGACTACTTTGGTGCGCACACTTATAATCGTGTGGATAAACCAGGTGTCTTCCACTTTGAATGGGCGCAAGAACGTGAGATCGAACAATAATAACCATAATTTTAATAAGACTAGTCTATAGTAGCCAGGACGCAAGCAGCCAGCGAAGCTGTCTCATTACTAAATTTTGAGCCTATGGTCTCGAAATTTCCTGTACTAGAAGCCAAGAGGCTTCTAGTACTTGGGCTACTATGGATAGTCTTTTCTGTTTTGTCCATTCATTAATGTTGAGACAGTTAGAAGCATATTTTATCTGTTTAGCTATTCATTTATGAAGAAGACGTTTTACATAAGGCTAATCTGTTGTAGCTTAGGACGGTAGCAGCCCCTTTGGGTCTCATGCCTAAATTTCGAGCATCGGTCTCGAAATTTCCTGTACTAGAAGCCACTTGGCTTCTAGTACTTCAGCTACTATGGGAAGTCTTTTTGGTTTAGTCATTCATTTATCTTTAAATAAAAAAAGCATCTCCTCGAGATGCTTTTTTTATTGATGTGATTGTGGTGCAGTTTTGGTTGGTTTCATGAAGACATGTTGGATTAAAACAATTCCACAAGAAATTAATATGCCAACGACTACTGCATTTGTAAAGTTATATGGAGATTGTGCTAATGCAGAACCTAAATAATAGGTTACTTGACTTAAGATAAATCCCCAAACAAAAGTTACGAGGTATTTCATTTCGACACCTTCTTTCATTTTCATTATAGTCAATCCTTCTAATTCATACAAGTAAAATTTCTTTGAATCAAATTGTTTAAAAAACAACATCACAATATTTGTACAAAATTCTATTCAACCGTTATAATAAATGAGAAGAAATGATAGAGAGGAATCATTATGACATTTACGATTTTACAAGTTACTAGTGGCTATAGCTTATTGAAAAGTACCATTGATTTATATAAATATGTAATGACTGCTAAGACATTAGGGTATGAAAAATTATCTCTAACTGATGAAGGTGTCTTACATGGTGCAATTGAATTTTATAATTTATGTCGTAGCCAAAATATTGAACCTATTATTGGCTGTGTATTCCAATATAAGCAATGGAGAAATGCAGAAGCTTTTTCATCTATGGTTGTTTACGCAAAAGATGAAATTGGTTATCAAACATTAATCGAATTATCGACTCAATATCAAAAATCCAAATTTGTTTCAAAAGATATGGAAAAAATCATAAAAGAAGCTTCTGAGCATTTACAAATAGTATTCCCACAAGAAAATAGTGAATGGGCATTGGAATGTTTAAATGGAAAAGTAGCTTTTCAACGTTGGTTGTTTGAAGCGGAAGAGCGTTATTGTTCAAATATTCATCTAGGAATTGAATCCAACAAAGTTTTACCAATTTCTTTAGAAGAATTAGAAGTATGGGCGAAAGATTTTTCAATGAAACTTCTTCCTTTTGTTAAAACCTTCTATTTAAAAGCTGAGGATGATTTTAGTTATCGAGTATTAAAAGCTATTGGAGATGGTGAAACACTAAGTACAACTCAAGCAGAAGTGAGTGGACAATACTATTTACAAGATGAGAAGGTATTAACGCAACATTGGTCGAGTGTATTAGAAGGGAAATTAGTCCGTCAATTACAAGTATTTGTTGATGCTATTAAATGGGAACTTCCAAAGAATGAACTATTGCTTCCAAAATTTCAAACACCAGAAGGCAAATTAAGTCAGGAATATTTACAAGAAATTTGTCAGCAATCTTTAAAAGATAAAGAATTAGTAAAAGACGAGTATAAATCGCGCTTGAATTATGAATTATCCATCATTCACCAAATGGGTTTTAACGATTATTTCTTAATTGTATGGGATATTATGAAATATGCTCATGAAGCAGGCATTCAAACAGGTCCTGGACGTGGATCAGCAGCAGGTTCATTAGTATCTTATTTATTGAATATTACTAAAGTTGATCCAATTGAGTATCAATTATTATTTGAACGTTTCTTAAATCCAGAACGATATACAATGCCCGATATCGATTTAGATTTTCCGGATAATCGAAGAGAAGCTATATTAGAATATGTTCGAAAAAAATATGGGGAAAATCATGTTGCACAAATTGCTACATTTGGAACTTTTGGAAGTAAACAAGCATTGAGAGATGTTTGTCGTGTGTTAGGGCTGACCACGGTTCAAGCGGGAGAGTGGTCTAAAGCTATTCCAAATCAATTGGGAATTAATTTGAAAAGTGCTTATGAACAGTCAAAAGGTTTACAAACATTAGTTTCGAGAAGTCCAAAGAATAAATTGATTTTTGAGACAGCCTGTCGAATTGAAGGATTGCCTCGACATTTATCTACCCATGCTGCTGGTGTAGTACTATATGATAAGCCATTAACGGATGTTGTTCCTTTAATCTATAAAGACCAACAAATGCCGATAACGCAATATACAATGAAATATGTCGAACAAATTGGATTATTAAAAATGGACTTTTTAGGGTTAACGAATTTATCTATTTTACATGATTCAATTGAATTAACAAAATCAATTTATCAACAAGACATTATTTTAAATGAGATTCCATTAGATGATGAGAAGACTCTAGAATTATTTCAAGAAGCGGATACAAATGGAATATTCCAATTTGAATCAGACGGTATCCGTCGAGTATTAAAAAAGCTTCGGCCAACGAATTTAGAAGATATTGCTGCTGTGAATGCTTTATATCGACCTGGTCCAATGGAGCAAATTGATACCTTTATTAAACGGAAGCATGGACAAGAAGTTGTGAAATATCCTCATCCAATTTTAGAGTCTATTCTCCAATCGACATATGGAGTCATGGTTTATCAAGAACAAGTTATGCAAGTAACTTCTCAAATGGCAGGATTTACATTGGGACAAGCAGATATTTTGAGACGTGCCATCGGTAAAAAAGACGGCAAAGTGATAGAACAAGAAAAAGCTCATTTTATTGAAGGAGCAATTGGAAAAGGGATTGATGTAGAAAGTGCAACAGAAGTGTACCAATATATCGAGAGATTTGCTAATTATGGTTTTAACCGTTCACACGCATTTGCGTATTCATTATTAGCGTATCAATTAGCTTATTTTAAGACTCATTATCCACGTGCTTTTTATACTGCTATTTTAAGATTTGTTGGAGATCGTTCTCCAAAATTACAAACCTATTTTATAGAAGCAAAACAAAGAGGTATTTCGATTAAAAATCCTTCGATTAATACTAGTGTGGACGATTATACTGCAACAATAGATGGAATATTTATTGGATTAAATGCCATAAAAGGATTAAGAAGAGATTTTATTCAAGAAATTCTTACTCAACGTAAACAAAATGGCCCATTTAACGACTTTATGGATTTTGCTTTTAGAATTGGTAAAAGATTTTGTAAAAAAGAAGTATTAGAAGCTTTAATTGATGCAGGAGCTTTTGATGAATTAGGAAAAAATCGAGCGACATTACGAGCAAGTATTGATGCTGTAATTGAAAGTGTAAAATTTCATGGAAGTAATCTCTCTTTAGAATTAAGTGAAGAGATGTATCCAAAATATTTTGAAGAAGAAGATAGTAATATTATTGAAAAAATTGAACGAGAAATTACTGTATTAGGATTTCCAGTTTCCTCTTTTCCAACAGAACCTTATGAAATTTTATATAAGGAACAAAAAGCGAATCGTATTTCTGGAATTTATGAATCAAAACAAGTTTCAGTATTGGGAATCTTAAAAAATATTCGTAAGATTCGTACGAAAAAAGGTGAACCAATGGCGTTTGGAACGATTCAAGATGAAACTGGTGAAATGGAGTTTGTTGTCTTTTCTGAGGTATATCCAATAGTTTTCTCATTATTAGAAGAGAATCAATTAGTATTATTAAAAGGAAAAACTAGAAAGAATCTTCAATCGAAATGGCAAGTGCAAGTTCAACAAGTATTAAGCTTATTTGAAGTGGAAGGACTAGCACAGGCAACTTCAATTAAATGTTATATTAAAATTACTGAAAAATTACAAAATAAAGAAGTATTCGACAAAATTAAGAATGTAGTAATAAATAATCCGGGAGATACAACCGTTCTATTATACATTGAAAGTAAAGATCAGGTTCTTAAAATGAATTTTAATTCAGGATTAGAAGTCGATTTTGAGACCATAAAAGCCCTTTCTTCAATTGTTGGAGAAGAAAATGTAAAAATTATAAAATAAAAACCTTTTCATTAATGAAAAGAAAAGACATTTTTAAATAAAAGTGTTAAAATAGGTTAAGAAATTGGATGAGTTCCAAAAAAATAATAAGAGGTGAATAGCTTGAAACGTATTGCTGTTTTAACAAGTGGTGGAGATGCACCAGGTATGAATGCTGCAGTTCGTGCCATCGTTCGTAAAGGAATTTATGAAGGATTTGAAGTCTATGGTATTAACTATGGATTTGCAGGATTAGTTGCAGGAGACATCCGCAAAATGGAGGCTTCTGATGTGGGAGATATGATTGGCCGTGGGGGTACTTTCTTATATTCTGCACGTTATCCTGAGTTTGCTCACCGTGAAGGTCAAGAAAAAGGGATTGAACAATTGAAAAAATTCGGTATCGAAGGTTTAGTTGTTATCGGTGGAGACGGAAGTTACCAAGGAGCTGTAGCTTTAACAAAATTAGGATTCCCAACAATTGGAGTTCCTGGAACAATTGACAATGATATTCCAGGCACTGATTATACAATTGGTTTTGATACAGCGATTAATACTGTATTAGAAGCAGTTGACCGCTTAAGAGATACTGCAACAAGTCACGTACGTACATTTATTGTTGAAGTTATGGGACGTAACGCAGGAGATATTGCTCTATGGACTGGTATTGGTAGTGGTGCAGAACAAATTTTAATTCCTGAACAAGACTTCGATATTGCGGAAGTAGCAAAAGAATTAAAACGTGGTCGCTTAAATGGGAAAAAACATACAATTATTCTTTTAGCTGAAGGGGTAATGAGTGGCGATGAGTTTGCTAAGAAATTATGGGAATATGATGAAGACTTCCATACTCGTGTAACAGTATTAGGGCATGTTCAACGTGGTGGTTCTCCTACTGCGCGTGACCGTGTTTTAGCAAGTCGTTTAGGTGCAAAAGCTATTGACCTATTAAAAGAAGGCGTTGGCGGAGTTTGCGTTGGTGTTCGTGGTGAAAAAGTTGTTTATAGTGACATCGTAGAAACATTAGCAAATGGAAAACATGTACCGAACTTAGAATTATATCAATTAAATAAAGAAATTTCATTTTAATAAAGGAGTAGTTGTTTATGAAAAAAACTAAAATTGTATGTACGATTGGACCAGCAAGTGAATCAATTGAAAAATTAACAGCATTAGCTGAAGCAGGTATGAACGTATCACGTTTAAATTTCTCACATGGTGACCATGAAGAACATTTAGCACGTATTAATAATATCAAAAAAGTACGTCAAGAAACTGGTAAAATGATTGCTATCTTATTAGATACAAAAGGACCAGAAATTCGTACACATGATATGGAAGGTGGAGCTTTAGAATTCTTCACTGGAGATGTATTACGTATTTCTATGACTCAAGTTTTAGGGACAAAAGAAAAAATTTCTATTACTTACCCAGAATTAATTAACGATGTTAAAGTTGGATCTACAATTCTAATCGATGATGGTTTAGTAGGTTTAACAGTTACTGAAATTGACCATTCAAATGGAGAAATCGTAACAGTAGTAAACAACAGCGGTGTTGTTAAAAACAAAAAAGGTGTAAACGTTCCAGGCGTAAGCACTAAATTACCAGGAATCACTGAAAAAGATAGAGCAGATATTATCTTCGGTATTGAAAATGATATTGACTATATCGCAGCAAGTTTCGTTCGTCGTGCTTCTGATGTTCAAGAAATCAGAGATCTATTAGAAGAATACAATGCAACTCATATTCAAATTATTCCAAAAATTGAAAACCAAGAAGGTATTGATAATATTGATGAAATCTTAGCATTATCTGACGGTTTAATGGTTGCCCGTGGAGACATGGGTGTTGAAATTCCTGCAGAGGAAGTTCCAATTGTTCAAAAAGCTTTAATTAAGAAATGTAATGCTTGTGGTAAACCAGTTATCACTGCAACTCAAATGTTAGATTCGATGCAACGTAACCCACGTCCAACTCGTGCGGAAGCAGGGGACGTAGCGAACGCTATCTTTGATGGTACAGATGCAGTTATGTTATCTGGGGAATCAGCAGCAGGGGACTACCCAGTAGAAGCTGTTAAAACAATGGCAAGTATTTGTGTACGTACTGAACGTGAATTACGTGGACAAGATAAATTTAAATTAAAAACTTATGATGCAACTGATGTAGCTGAAGCAATTGCTCGTTCTGTAGCTCATACAGCTAAAAACTTAGAAATCAATACAATCGTTGCAGCAACTCAATCAGGGCATACTCCAAAAATGATTTCTAAATATCGTCCAAGTGCGAATATCATGGCTATTACATATACTGAACGTCAACAACGTAGTTTAGCATTAGTATGGGGTGTTCAACCTTATGTAATTGATAGACCAGCATCAACTGATGAAATGTTCAAACTTGCAAATGATATCGTATTAGAAAAAGGATTTGCTGAAAAAGGAGACTTATTAATTCTTACAGCAGGTCTTAAAGTTGGAGAAACAGGTTCAACAAATATGTTGAAAGTCCAAAAAACATTTTAATAATTCGAAATAGACCTTTCTATATAGTAGTAAAGGACGGCAGCAGCCTCGCGAAGCGAGTCTCATGCCTAAATTTCGAGACTAAGGTCTCGAAATTTCCTAGCAAAAGTTGCCAATGTGGCAACTTTTGCGTTTACTACTATGAAAGGTCTTTTCTATTTTGACGGATAATTACGGGAGAGCGTTTGGGAATGGACCTTTCTATATAGTAGTAAAGGACGCCAGTAGCCACTTGAAGATGTCTCTTGTGCTTACTAGTATGAAAGTTCTTTTCTGTTTTTTACACTTTGTATGAATAAAGAAAAAATTTTTGCGTAAATAAAAAAACTCTTCGTTATAAAAACAAAGAGTTTTTTATTGATATATTATTAAAAAATTCGATTACGATAGAGGCTGACTACTTTTCCTAAGATGGTTACATTAGGTAAAATAATTGGATCGAGTTGATCATTTTCTGGCTCTAAGCGAATATGGTCAGATTCTCTATAAAATCTTTTACAAGTAGCAGTATCTTCTTCGGTCATGGCAATAACAATTTCACCGTTGGAAGCAGTCGATTGTTTTCGTACAATAACAGAATCGCCATCGAAAATTCCAGCGTTAATCATGCTGTCACCTTTAATTGTTAACATGAATAAATCTTCTGCATCCTGTTGTAAATCTGGTGGAATTGGAAAGAATCCATTAGCTTCTTCGATAGCTAATATAGGTGAGCCAGCTGTAACAGTTCCTAACATCGGAATAGCAGTAGCAGTAGCACCGATTGCTTTTAGACCAATTTGTGTTAATTCAATTGCTCTAGGTTTGCTAGGATCTCGTTGAATGTATCCATTTTTTTCTAAACGAGAAAGGTGGCCGTGTACAGTTGAGGTAGAAGAGAGTCCAACGGCATTACAGATTTCTCGAACAGTTGGTGGATAACCATGTTCTTTAACTTCTTCATATATAAAACGTAGGACATCAATTTGTTTCGAATCTTTAACATTTGACATTGAATCACCTTCTTTATATCTTTTTACGTTATCATAGCATAAAACGAAAGTTTAATCAAACAAATGTTCGTATTTTGAAATATTTTCTTTTTAGGCAAATAATGGTATGATAAAAGGGTAATTATAAAATTGTAGAAAGGATGTCTATTATGTTAGATCCTAAGAAAATTGAGAGAATTAATGAATTAGCTCGTAAGAAAAAAACAGAAGGGTTAACTCCTTCAGAACAAAATGAACAATTGTTATTACGTCAAGAATATTTAGAAGCGTTTCGTGGAGGAATGAGAAATCATATTGAAGGGTTAAAAGTTGTTGATGAAGAAGGTAATGATGTAACTCCTGAAAAATTAAAACAAATTCAAAGAGAAAAAGGATTACATAATCGTAACGAAGAATAATTTTTCGCTATAATATAGAATGAATAAAATAATGATTTGAATAGGAGTGTTAATATGTTTGATAAAGTAGATCAATTAGCAGTAGATACGATTCGTACAATGAGTGTGGATGCCATTCAAGCCGCAAATTCTGGGCATCCAGGGTTACCAATTGGTGCTGCTCCAATGGCTTATGTATTATGGTCAAAATATTTAAAAGTAAATCCAAAACAATCTAAGTGGGTCGATCGAGATCGCTTTGTTTTATCAGGCGGACATGGGTCAGCACTCTTATATTCATTATTACATTTATCTGGGTATCAAGTTTCAATTGAAGATGTAAAAAATTTCCGTCAATTTAATAGTAAAACTCCAGGTCACCCAGAAGTTGGTCATACAGATGGTGTAGAAGCAACAACTGGCCCTTTAGGTCAAGGATTCGCCAATGGAGTAGGAATGGCAATGGCTGAAGCACATCTTGCTGCAACTTATAATCGTCCAGGATTTCCAATTGTAGATCACCATACTTATGTCATGTGTGGGGATGGAGATTTAATGGAAGGTATTTCTTATGAAGCAACTTCATTAGCAGGTACTTTGAAATTAAATAAATTAATTGTATTATACGATTCAAATGATATTACATTAGATGGCGAATTATCAAAATCATTCAATGAAAGTGTTAAAGATCGATTTATTGCTCAAGGATGGAATTATATTCGTGTTGAAGATGGAAATGACTTAGATGAAATTGCAGAAGCAATTGAAGAAGCACAAGGTGAAACTGAGAAACCGACTTTAATTGAAGTGAAAACGATTATTGGATACGGTGCTCCGAATCAAGGAACAAATAAAATTCATGGAACTCCTTTAGGTGAAGAAGGCATTAAAATCATGAAACAAAATTATGGATGGAATTATGCTCCATTTGAAGTTCCGGAAGAAGTAGCTCATCGTTTTGATAAATTATTAGTGCAAACAGGTGAACATGATTACCAAGAATGGCAAGAATTATTCGAAGCATATCGTAAAGAATATCCTGAATTAGCGAAACAATTTGAAGATGCTTTTTCTGGAAAAGTTGAAGTGGATTGGAACGAAATTTTACCAAAATATGAATTTGGTAGCCCGGCAAAAGCATCTCGTGTAACAAGTCAAGAAGTGATTCAAGAATTAGGAAAACATATTCCATCGTTCTGGGGAGGATCAGCTGACTTATCTTCTTCAAATAATACAATGAATAAAGCAGATACTGACTTTGAAGCTAGTAATTATGCTGGACGCAATATTTGGTTTGGTGTACGCGAATTTTCAATGGGTGCAGCATTAAATGGTATTTTATTACATGGTGGAACAAGAGGATATATTGGTACATTCTTTGTATTTGCCGATTATGTGAAACCAGCAATGCGTGTAGCTGCTCTTTCTAATTTACCAACAATTTATGTTTATACGCATGATTCAATTGCGGTAGGGGAAGATGGCCCAACTCATGAACCAATTGAACAATTAGCAGCATTCCGTGCAACCCCAAATACAAATCTATTTAGACCTGCGGATGGAAATGAAGTAGCTGCTGCTTGGAAAACAGCTTTAGAAGATACAACTAGACCATCATTATTAGTTTTATCAAGACAAAATCTTCCAGTATTGGAGCATTCTTTAGAATTAGCTTTTGATGGAGTTAATAAAGGCGCCTATGTTGTGAGCTCACAAGAAGGGGAAGTTCCAGAAGGAATTTTGATTGCAACAGGATCTGAAGTAAGTTTAGCTGTCGAAGCTCAAAAAGTTTTAAGAGAAATAGGTCATGATGTTTCAGTAGTGTCAATGCCAGCGATGAATCGTTTTGAAGAACAATCAAAAGAATATCAAGAGTCTGTATTACCAAGTTCAGTTCGCAAACGTGTTGCCATTGAAATGGGTGCAAGTCTAGGATGGTATCGTTATGTAGGATTCGATGGTGAGCTAGTAACGATTGATAAATTCGGGGCATCTGGTAATGGAAATACTGTTATGAAAGAATATGGATTTACAGTAGAAAATATAGTGGCAACTTATTTATCATTAATTTCATAAAAGAATAGGAATGGACTTCTCTGACGTTGTAGATAACGACGTCAGGGAAGTTTTTTGTATAAAGATGATAAAATCCGAATGGAAAGAATTATTCTTACAAAAACAGGATTTAAATTTTTTTTTATGAAAAATTAACAATTTTTTTTTTAATTTCTAAGTATTTAAAGTATTAATATTACTTTATTTGTTCTATAATGAACATGGGGAGGAACAAATTTTTGCATGAAAGTATATTTGCTAGAATCAAAATTTAAAAAGCTTCTTTAGAAACAGTTCCATAGATTTTCTATGATATATTAGTAATTTCTATATGATGAAAGTTGATAAAAATTTACAATTAATATAAGATGGAATGAAAGAAATTTTAGGGGGATATAATTTGATCGATATTCATTCGCATATTATTTTTGGAGTCGATGACGGGCCACAAACAATTGAAGAGAGTAGAAGTCTTTTAATGGATGCTTATAATCAAGGGGTACGTACGATTGTTGCAACTTCACATCGTAGAATAGGAATGTTTGAAACACCTGAAGATATAATAGAAAAGAATTTTAAAAGTGTTCAAAAACTTTCTAAAGAAGTAGCGTCAGATTTAACGGTATTATATGGGGCAGAGATTTATTATTCTAGTGAATTAATGGATAAATTAGAAAAAAAGATAATTCCCAGTATAAATGGAAGCTCTTATGTGCTAATAGAGTTTAGTCAAAATGCAAAATTATGGGAGATTAAAACAGGTTTAACAAATATTTTAAGAATGGGATTTATTCCAGTTATTGCTCATGTAGAACGATATCAATCTTTTGAAAATAATGAAAATTATTTAAAAGAATTGATTCATATGGGTTGTTATGTTCAAATAAATAGCTCAAGTGTGTTAAAAGCAAAATGGTTTAATGATAAAAATAGATTGTTTAAGAAAAGAGCAAAGTATTATTTGGATAAAGACTTAGTACATTGTGTTGCGAGTGACATGCATCATCTATCAAAGAGGCCCCCTTATATGAAAGAAGCGTTTGAAATCATTTCTCATAAATATGGGCTAAAGAAAGCAAATGAGTTATTTGTAGAAAATCCTATTCGAATAATTACTAATCAAATGATAGAATAAATTTAAATATTTTACGGACAGTATCGATGAGATGTTAATCATTTTAAAAGTCGTAAGATTACTATGAAAGAGGAAATTATGTGTACTTATAGAATTATAAAAAGAGGGTTTGATTTCTTTATTAGTATAGTATTATTAATACCAGTTATGTTACTTTGTAGTATTAGTGCTTTATTTATCATATTAGAAACAAGAGGAAATCCTTTGTATATACAAGAAAGAGTTGGATTAAACGGCAAAAGATTTAATATTTATAAGCTAAGAACGATGTATTCAAATGCCGAAAAAGATGGTTATCAATGGGCAATGAAAAATGATGTTCGTATCACAAAAGTGGGTCATTTTCTTCGAAAAAGTCGAATTGATGAATTACCTCAATTAATGAATATTATTAAAGGCGATATGGCTATTATAGGACCACGTCCAGAAAGACCTGAATTTATTGAGGAATTTTTAAAAGATATTCCAGATTTTAATGATCGTATAATCATAAAACCTGGAATTACAGGTTGGGCACAAGTTAATGGTGGGTATGAATTATCCCCAAAAGAAAAGTTAAAATATGATAAATATTATATAGAACATGAAAGCTTAAATTTAGATATTTTAATTTATATAAAAACAGTACAAGTTGTTTTTACTGGAGATGGATCTAGGTAAAATAATCAGTAGAGGAGAACAGTGAATGAATCTTTTTAATAATATGACAAGATTTTATAGTCTTATTAAGTCAAAATTTATTTTTTTAATAAGCTTTATACTTTTAGGAGTTGGTAGTGTTACATTATATACCATTGTAGCTATTAAACCAGTTTATAGTGTGTCATCTACTCTTATTGTGAAAAATATGAGTACAGAAAAAAATGATTCTCAAGTAATAGAATCTTTAAACTTGTTTCAAAGACAGGCGAAAACTTATTTAGAAATTGCAGCATTACCAACTGTAAAGGAAGCAACCAATCAAGCATTAGAACTTTCTCCTGAAGAATCATCTAAAATTAAGGGTGTTAAACTAACGAATGATTCAGGCTCACAATTAATGACTTTAACAATACGAGCTACAGATAGAGAGTTAGCTGTTAATTATATTAAACAATATGTAAAACAATATAAAAAATTTACGGCAGAAAAGTTTGGTCGTGATGATTTAGAAGTAGTGAGTGAGGCATTAGGAAGTTCAAAACCTGTTTTTCCAATTTTATGGAAAAATATGTTCATATCTGTAATAGTTTTTGCATTTATTGCTTTTAATATGATATTTTTCCGTTATATTTTAAGTGACGCCATTGATTCTTCTGAAGATTTGGAAGAATTAACAGGTGTTCCAACTTTAGGAATGATTCCTGAAATAGAGAAAAAAGGAAGAAGGTAGAAATATGCATATTGAAGTCATTCATAATAGTAAATCGATTGCATCAGAATCTTTCAGAACTTTACGAAGTAATATTCAATTTTCAAATTTTGGACAAAGTATTCAAACAATTGTTGTGACGAGTTCCAATCCTAATGAGGGAAAGAGTGAAGTCAGTATTAATCTTGCAGCTTCATTGGCCCAACAAGGGAAAAAAGTTTTGTTAATAGATGCAGATATGAGAAAACCTACTCAACATAAAAATATTGGAGTTATGAATACAGAAGGTTTAAGTAAATTCTTATTACGTGAAACAGGTGCAGAAGCTATTCATCGATTAGATATACTTGATGTAAAATTCGATGTTTTAACTTCAGGACCTGTTCCCCCAAATCCATCAGAAATGTTAGCTAGTTTTGCGATGGAACAAAGTATCAAAGCATTTGTAGAGCATTATGATTATGTCATTATTGATACACCACCTTTATTAGCAGCTACTGATGCACAAGTATTGGCGAGAATTGCTGATGCAACTTTATTAGTAGTGGATCCTAAACAAAGTAAACGTAGACAAATTGTAGAAGCTAAGAAAAGATTGGATAATGTTGGAGCTAGACTATTAGGAACAGTGATGAACAAATTAAAATTATCAGAAGGTAATAATTATTATTACTATTACAAATATTAGTTAGTGGAAAAGATAAGAAGCACTAGGAAAGGAGTCTAAATGATTATTTATATTTTAATGTTTATGTACCTTACCTTTCTGGCGTTCTTATCTTTTTATTTTGAAGAGAGAAAAAGAGAAATAAACTTTTTCATTTTTCCAACATTTATGTTCTTCTTACTATTTGATGGTTTAAGAAAATCAAGTGTAGGAGGAGATTTGAGTGTTTATGTGTCCATTTTTGAACAAAACGCTCTAAAACTTCCGGAACTTTCTAAAATCTTTAAATCTCGATTTGAACTAGGATATGTTTTTAGTAATCAACTTATTCGTAGTTTGACTGAAAATTACTCAATATTACTCTTTGTATTTGCATTCTTAACTTTATGGATATGGTTTTATGTATTACATAAGTATTCTAAAAATGTTTATATGAGCTTAATCATTTATTTAAGCTCTTTAGGAATGTTTTTATATTCTTTATCCAATATTCGACAAGGACTAGCAGTAGCATTTGGATTTTTAGGATTTTATTTTTTATCAGAAGAAAAGAAAATAAGAGGGATTCTTTTTGTATTATTGGCGCCACTATTTCATACTTCAGGAATTATTTGTATTCTATTTATCTTTATTAGGAAAATAAGATTAAGTGTGACATATTATCCAGCTATTATGTTAGGGTTTATAGCTTTATTTCCATTTGTAAAATTAATTACGATTGCTATCATTAAATATTTTCCACAATATAATTCTTATCTAGAATCATCCTGGTTTTTAGATAGTAATAAGTGGGCTCCTGTATTACTAACAATTTTATATGTATTCATGTTTATCATTGGGGAGATTATTTTAAATAAGCAAACATTAACAAAGGTTGAAGAATCCATTAGAACGTTGTTTTTAGCTTATTTAGTGTTAACAGCTATGACATTACAAACAAGTCTAATTGGTCGATTTGCGCATTACTTTTCTCCATTTGTAGCATTGTATATTCCAATGATGTTATCCAAAATTTCACAAAGAAAAATAAAATGGATTTTGTTTTATGGGATTATTTTAGTTTATTTAATGATGCTTTTAGTACTGATTTATTATAAAACAGACTGGTATCATGTAGTTCCTTACCGTTCTGTTATTACAGATTGGTTGTTAGGTAATTAGATAGAGGTGTAGGTATGGAGTTTTCCGTTTTAGTAACAGTGTATAAGAAAGAAAATCCTGAAAATTTAAGAAAATGTTTATTAAGTTCTTATAAGCAGACGGTACAACCAAAAGAAATTATTTTAGTTTGTGATGGGGAATTAACAGAAACATTAACTGAAGAGATTGAACGCTTAAAAAAAGAAATTCCTATTTTATCAGTTTATCAATTACCTAAAAATTTAGGCTCAGGACCAACATCACGTTTTGGAGTAAATCGCTGTAAAACAGAATTCATTGCTCGAATTGATAGTGATGATTATTGTGTGGAAACAAGATTTGAGAAGCAATTGAACGCTTTTAAGGCTAATCCTAATTTGATTATGGTTGGTTCGAATATATTAGAAAAAAATACAGAATTTACCGCTTTGAAGAAAGTGCCAGAAACAACTGCAGAAATTCGACAATATTCGAAAATGAGAAATCCTTTTAATAATCCTTCGAGTATGATGAAAAAAGAGTATATTTTAAAATCTGGAAATTATCGGGAATTTCGTTATTTAGAAGACTACGATTTGACGATGAGATTATTACATGATAATCCAACTAAAGATTTTTATAATATTCAAGAACCTTTAGTCGTGATGCAAACTAATGATTCTAGTTATTTACGAAGAGGCGGGCTTTTGTATGTGAAGACAGATTTTATTCTGCAGTTAGATTTTTATCGTCGAGGGGATATAAATTTGTTGGAATTTTTGAGAAATCTTTTTCTTCGAAATTTTGTACGAATTTTGCCTAATAAAGTTCGAAAATGGATTTACAAGAAAAAAATGAGAGATGAAGTAGAAAAAATTCCAACTATTAAATAAGAATTTCTCATAAAATTGAGGTGAATTGAAAGAAATGAAAAGAGTTATTACATATGGGACGTTTGACTTACTACACTATGGTCATATTAATCTATTAAAACGTGCAAAAGCATTAGGAGATTATTTAATTGTTGGATTATCTACGAATGAATTTAATCAAAAAGAAAAAAATAAAGATTGTTATTTTGATTATGACAAGAGAAAATCTCTTTTAGAGGCAATTAGATATGTCGACCTTGTTATTCCAGAAGAAAATTGGAAACAAAAAGTTTCTGATATTAAGAAGTATCATGCAGATGTCTTTGTTATTGGAGATGACTGGAAAGGAAAGTTTGATCATTTAGAAGAATTAGGAATCGAAGTTGTTTATTTGTCAAGAACGGAAGAAATTTCCACTTCTAAAATAAAAAAAGACTTAAATCAAGGGTGATAGGATGAAATATCATGTTTTCCATGTAACAGGTGGAGTGAGAAATACGATGAGTGGGGTACAAAGTTTTATAAAAAATCACATTCAAGAAGATGATGCTGAATTTGATTATATGGTTGGAGAATCTAATGGAGAGCCTTATTTTCCTTTTAATCAATATTTAGATGAAAAACAATTCAAACGCATCGTATTTCCAGAATTGAAGATTAGTAAAATGTTCCAATATGTAAGAGAATGCCAAAAGTTTTATGAGAATTATCCAATCGATATTTTACATATTCATAATCCTATTACTGCCTTTATACATAATTATTATGCACGAAAAAATGGTGTTCGTGTAAGAATTTATCATAATCATAGTAGTCAGTTTTCCGATCATTGGTTAAAAAGTATTCGAAATCGATTTTTAGTGTTTTTAGCATTAAAAAATGCAACGCATCGTATTTCATGTGGTAAATTAGCAGGAACTAAAATTTTTGGAAATCAATCATTTCAAATTGTTCCAAATGCTATTCAGATAGAAAAATTTAAATTTTCATCAGACTATAGAAATGAAATTCGAGAAGAGTTTCATATTCCTAACAATCAAAAAGTAGTTGGAATGGTGGGGATTTTAAATCCGTTTAAAAATCAAAAATTTTTAATTGAAATTGCAAAGGATTTACCACAAGTAACATTTCTATTTGTTGGAGAAGGTCCGGATCGTTTAATGTTAGAAGAACAAAGTAAAGAATTAGAAAATGTTATTTTTACGGGTCGTAGAAATGATGTACATAAATTTTATTCAGCGTTTGATATTTTTGCATTTCCATCCCTTTATGAAGGTTTTCCAATGGTGCTAGTGGAGGCACAATGCTCTGGAGTCAATATTATTATGAATGAAACGATTGATTCCACAACGCAACTGAATCAGAACATTTGTACAGCTTTACCTTTAAAGAAGGATGAATGGATGAATTATATTGAAAAAGCACCCGTTTTAAATCAAAACCGTCCGTTAGAGGAAGCGTTAAAACCGTTCAATATAGATGAAAATAGAGAATACTTGAAAGTAATTTATAAGCAAGGTTTGGAGAAATGATATGAATCATTATTTAAAAACAGTTTTGTTTAAATTCAAAATGATAACTTCAAAAATGAATATGATTATTCCAAAGAAAAATAAGAGGATTGTTTTATATTCCAATTGGGGCTTCAGAGATAATCTTAGAACACTCTATCAATATTTAGTGAATAATGGCTATCAAGAAGAATATGACATTATTTGTGCGTCAAATGATTTTTATCATCTAGAAAAAGATAAGAACGTGAAGTATGTTTCGATTTATCGAGGACTCTATTATTTTTTAACGTCAAAATACTTTTTCTATTCATTTGGAAAGTATCCTATTAAGCCTGCACCAAATCAGATGGTGGTGAATTTATGGCATGGAATGCCTTTAAAAAAAATTGGGAACCTTGAAGAGGGACTAGAGAACGTTGACTATAACTTTTTTACAAAATTAGTATCGTCTTCAGATTACTTTACACCAATTATGAAAGCTGCTTTTAATGCTACTGAGGAACAAATGTTATTAGTAGGAAATATTCGTAATGATGAATTATTTAAAGAAAAACAAGATAAGAGAATTATTTGGATGCCAACTTACCGAAATTCCAAAAATTATCATGACAGTCAGGATGCGCTGATATTTTCACTTAAAGAAGATGATTTCTCAAAAATAGAACAATTATTATCAGAATATGGTTATCAATTATATATTAAATTGCATCCTTTAGAAGAATCTCGCCTTCAAGTGCAAATGAATCACTCAAACATTCATCTATTAACAGAAGAGATTATTAGTGAGCAGTATGGGACTTTATATACCTTTTTAGGGACTACTAGCGCATTAATTACCGATTACTCTTCAGTATTTTTAGATTATTATTTATTAAATAGACCAGTAGCATTTACTATTAATGATTACGAAGAATATAAGGACAAACGTGGTTTTGTATTTGAAGATGTTAAGAGTCTTATGGTTGGGAGTGTCATTCGTGATTCACACGATTTATTAGAGTTCCTAGAGAGTGTCATGAAATCTGAAGATAGTTACATTGAAGAAAGAACAAAAGTAAATGATAAAGTCAATGCCATTCAAAAAGATTTTACAAAGACCCTTTTGAATGAAATTGGATTAAAAAAATAAGGTTAGGATAAAAAATGATTAGCGTAATTATTCCCGTTTATAATGTAGAAAATTATTTAGAAGAATGCTTAAACAGTGTTCAAAATCAAACATACACCAATATTGAAGTACTATTAGTAAATGACGGTTCTACAGATAACTCTAAACAGATTTGTGAACGTTATTGTCAAGAGGATCGTCGTTTTCTTTTAATTACTCAAGAAAATCAAGGATTAAGTGCTGCAAGAAATAAAGGGGTAGAAATATCAACTGGAGAGTATATTGTATTTGTAGATAGTGATGATATTATTAAAACAAACTATTTAGAAAAGTTAATGCAATACATGACTGAGGATGTAGATATTGTAGAGTGTATATTTACAGTAAAGAAAATGGAATTTTTGGATGAAAATATTGAGACAACAACCATTATTTTTGAAGGAGATTCAAATGAGTCAGTTAAGTTTTTCCCGCATCATACGCTAAATGTTAATGCAGTTACTAAACTGTACAGAAGAGAGATTGTTGAAGCAGTTCCATATATAGAAGGTGTATTTTATGAAGATGTTTATAGTGGAATAGGGATGTTAAAATATATTCGAAAAATGATTAAAATTGACTATGTAGGATATTATTATCGAGTACGTTTAGGTAGTATAATGCACCGAGAATTTTCACCAAAAAATCTAGATATATTTACTGTTTGTGATAAATTAATAGAATTATATGCTGATAGAGAAGATCTTCTTCCTTATGTTGGTAGTTTTTTAGTTCATTTGGCTACGATGCATTATCACAGTTATGTAAAAAAAGGGAATCCATATAGAGAATTCTATAATCAAAAATTAGCTGAGTATGTAACATTAACAAAGAAAAATCCAGAGTTAGCTAGAGCATCACGTTTGATTAAGCTCTATAACTTTTGCCCCAAATATTATAATTCAATTGTATTCCCAATCTATTATGCAATTTGGAAATTCAAAAATGGCATTAAAGAAGTAAAGGTAGATGAATAAAAATAAATGTGAAGGAAATTATTTTATGATTAGTGTAATTGTACCGGTTTATAATGTGGAAGAATACCTAGAAGAATGTCTAGAAAGTATTCAATATCAAACTTATACAGATATTGAAGTCATCTTAGTAAACGATGGTTCAACGGACAGCTCAACAGAGATTTGCGAACGATTTTGCCAGGCAGATAGTCGCTTTAGATTGATTAATCAAGAAAATAAAGGTCAAAGTGCAGCCAGAAATCGTGGGGTTAAAGAATCCATTGGCGAATACCTCATGTTTGTCGATAGTGATGATGTTATCAATAAAAACGTGTTAGAAGTACTACTTCCTTACATGAAGACGGATGTAGATATCGTAGAATGTAGAATGACAAGAAATAAAGAAGAGTTCTATCTTAATAAGATTTCTACAATTGTATTCGAAGGAAACGCTAAAGAAGCAATTCTTAATTGTATTGAGTTTAAAGAAGTGAAGTTTTGTCCCGTTACAAAATTATATACAAGAGAAATTGTTGAAAAGATTCCATTTTTAGAAGGATATATTTATGAAGATGTCTTTACAGGAATAAATTATTTAAAACATATTCGAAAAATAGTAATTGTTGATTATATCGGTTATTACTATCGTGTTCGTCCCAATAGTACTATGACAAAATCCTTTAATGAAAAAGATTTAGATATTTTTAAAGTGGGAAATCAGTTAATAGATTCTTTTAAAGATGATGAAAATATGCTTCCGTACATTGGTTATTTTATGTTTTATCTTGGTCATGGACACTATTTAAAAGATGGGATTAATACGAAGAGTCCGTATGTTGATTTATATGAAGATTTTATTCAAAACGCTGCTTTTATAGCAAAGCAATCCAAGGAAGTTGTCCAGAAATATCGTTTATTGAGACTGTACTTATTTGCTCCAAAATATTATACAACTTTTACTCATCCTATTTATATAAGTTTGCAAAAGAGATGGATTGCTGCTAAAAAAGTAATAAATCATCTAAACGATAAATTACATATAAGAAAAAATTGAGTATTTAAATAAGTAGGATAATACAATAAATTTAAAAGGAAATGTTAGAAAGAATATGATTAGTATAATAGTACCAGTTTATAATGTAGAAAATTATCTGGAAGAATGTCTAGAGAGTATAAGGCAGCAAACTTTCACAGATTTTGAAGTTATTTTAGTGAATGATGGATCTACTGATGGTTCAAAAGAAATATGTGAACGATATTGTGAACTAGATAGTCGTTTTCGTTTAATAAATCAAGAAAATCAAGGACAAAGTGTTGCAAGAAATAGAGGCGTTGCTGAGTCTACAGGAGAATTCATCGTTTTTATTGA
>NZ_CAUQUN010000008.1:0-66488 GCF_963521425.1 uncultured Granulicatella sp. | reverse complement strand
AGTTTTCAAAGGTCAACGCCGCTTATCGCGACAACTCCTATATACTAACATAGGCGTTTTTCTCTGTCAACAACTTTTTGAAATTTATTTTAAATTTCTTTTTTTTCGTAATCGCTTTAAAAACGAACGTTCGTTAACAACGTATATAATTTACCATAGCTAGCTTTTGTTTGCAAGTCTTTTATATAAAAAATTTCTTCAGGAATAATAGCTATTTTTCTTCTTTATTATCAATTGGTTCTAACCATTCTTTTTTGATGTTTTTTTCTAGATTTTTTTGTCTTTGATTTTCTTCCATTTTTGGCATCATAATGAATGTATCTCCAAAACTGTTAAAATCATATTCTTCCTCTAATGAGGGTAACTGAATATCCTCTGGTAAAATTACTTTTTCTTTTTTTAGAAATTCATCTTTATTTAATCGTAAACCCATTTTAATCACTCCTTTATTCTATTATAATGACCCTCATTTATTTTTCAATATTTTATTCACTAAAAAAAGCAAGAAGATTTTTCTTCCTGCTTATTAAACTCTAATTATCTATTTTATTATAAAGAATCATTAATTTTTTCAATTTCAGTCAATAATTCATCATTTGAATTAATTCTTGCGAAAGCTGCAGCATCATTTAAGTATAATTTTACTTCTTCTTTATCTGCATTGCTCTCTAATGAATTCATTGCTAATTGATAATATAATCTTGATAAATAATAAGTAATATGAAATTGACTACATAATTCAATTCCTTTTTTTAGTAACTCATTACTCTTTTTATAGTTATTATTTTTATTAAAGAACATAGCACTATGATATAAAACCATTAGTACACGCCAAACATCTTCCATTTTTTCTAATTGATGTTTTTCAACTTCTTGAATAGCCTTTGTAAAGAAATATTCTGCTTTTTCTATATCGTTTTGTTTTTGATATACTAAACCTAATCCAGCATAAGCTAAATGTAGATATGTATCCTGGTTTTCATATTGTTCTGCTAAAATCTTATTAAAGTAGAATAAATCATCTTCCATTTTTTTGCCTTGTAAAACTTGTGTGAATCCTCTTAAGTATAACAAGTGAATTTTTTGTTCATCGTTCAATTGATCTTTTTGAATTGTTCCAATCAATTTTTCAGACAATTCATAATCCATTGTTACAATACTTTCTTCAATTTTATCTAAAAGTTTGTTTGTAGCAACTTCTTTAGTATTGACACTCGCAAATAAGTCCCCCACATCTAATTGCAATCGTGCACACAATTGACTTAAGATTTTCATTGAAGGAATTTGTCCATGATTTTCAAATCGGCTTAAAGTTGCCTGCGTACAAATTCCATGACTCAATTCAATCTGAGATAAGCCTTTTTCTTTACGACGCCTTATAAACACTTGAATATCCATAATGATTCTCCTAACTATATATTTTCACTATTATTGTACATTGTTTTTGGGAAATTTTCCAATATTTTTATTTATTTTTCCTTATATAAAATTTGTTGTATGTTTTATATAAAATACACATATTTCTTATTGTCTTCTCCCTAAAGACACTGCGATAACTCATTTTAACGCTTTTTATGAAAAGTTTCAACCTCAAAATCAGGATTTTATCAAGTTTCTTTCTATTATATTGTATTTTATTTCTACTATTTATGTTTATATTGTTTTATTAATCCGATACTAATTGATTTTAAGTTATAAAAAAAGACTGGAATTAGTTCCAGTCTTTAACTATTTTATTCTGCAATTTCTACAACTAAATAACGGTGTGGTTCTTTACCTTCTGAATGAGTAGAAATTCGTTTATTTTTACTTAAATATGCATGAATTTGTTTTCTTTCATATGCAGGTAATGGTTCTAAATATACCGGTTGTTTTGTTTTTAACACACGGCGTGCTGTTTTTTCAGCAATTTGTTGTAATGCTTCTGTGCGACGTAAACGGTAATCTCCTACATCTACTTGTACGGACATTCTTCCTTTTACAAAACGATGAACAGATACTTGAGCTAATACTTGTAATGCATTCAAAATTTTACCATATTTACCAATTAATAAACCTGGTTTATCTGTTTCAAATACAAAATTCATTTTTTCTTTTTGTACTTCAACATGAACTACACTTGGTGCTCCATAAATTTCAGCAATTTGTTCTAAATAAGCTTTTGTAACATGAGCAGCTTCTTCAATATGATTATCTAATACTTCAACTGCTTCATCAGATTCTTCATAGTTATCTTCAATATCAAATTCTTCTTCCTCATAAGATTCTTCGACTTCTTCAACAACTACTTCTTCTTGTTCAATTTTTTCTTTAACAGTAATTGATACTACCGCATCTTTTTGTCCGAATCCAAATAATCCTTTTTTACCTTCATCAATTACTTCAATTTCTACATCATCTTGTGTTAATTGTAATTGTCGTAATCCTTTTTGGATTGCCTTTTCTACTGAAGCATCATTTACTCGAATCGTTTGTGTCATCTTCTATATCCTCCATATTGCAAATTTACATGTATTATCTCATGTTCTTTTGATCTGAACAAGTCAATTCTTTAACTTCTACCGTGTTTTTTCTTAGCTTTTTCCAAAGCTTTCTCACGACGACGTTTTTCCTGTTGAATAGCTTCTTGTTCTGCAATAAATGTAAATGGATTATTCATAATTAAAGTTTGAATAACCATAAAGATATTCCCTACAACCCAATATAATGATAATGCACTTGGGAATGTTAATGCTGTAAACCCAATCATTACTGGTAATACAAATAACATAATTTTTCCAGCTGCTCCACTGTCTTGCATTTTCATAGTTAACCAAGAAGTTGCATAAGTTGTAGCAACCACTAAAATTGGTAAAATAAAAAATGGATCTGGTTGATCTAAATTAAACCATAAAAATGATCCTGTTTTTAAAGCTTCTGTACGACTGATTGCTTGGTATAAAGCAATCATTACTGGCAATTGAATCGCTACTGGTAAACATCCAGCATATTGATTCACTCCTTCTCTTTCATATAATGCTGAAATTTCTTCTCGTAATATTTCTTGCGTTTTATGATCACGAGCAGAGTATTTTTCACGAAGCTTATTAATTTCTGGTTGTAAAATGGCTGTTTGTCTTGTTGTCTTATATTGGAAGTGCATAATTGGTACTAGTACAATTCTTGTTATAATTGTAAAAACAATAATTCCTAAACCATAACTATTTCCAAAAATATGAGATAAAGTAATAATAAATTGAGATAAATTATAAATAATCACCCGATCCCAAATCCCTGTACTTTCTGCTGTTACAGGTGTTGTACTACATGCTGCTAAAAATAATGTTAAAACTGCTAATGTTAAAGCTAATTTATGCTTTTTCTTCACTTAATTCCCTACTTTCTCCATTATAATCATCTTTTATTAAAATCTTTCCCAATTTTAATACATGCATCATACATTTTTTTACTTCATGATAATTCATAGATACTACAGGTTTACGTGCTATCACGATAAAATCAATCTCTTTTTGTAATTGTGGCTTTAGTTCTGTTAATACACTTCGTATTAATCGTTTTATACGATTTCTAACAACTGCATTTCCTAATTTTTTACTCACAGAAATTCCAACTCTAAAATGTGATTGATTCAATTTATTAATTTGATAAACTACAAATTGACGATTCGCTACTGAATTTCCATGATGAAAAACTCGTTGAAACTCTCGCTCTTTCTTTACTCGATAAGACTTACGCATACACTCACCTTTATCTAAGTTTTTAAAACATTTATAAAAAAAAGATCACTGAGACGTTCAGTGATCTAAGCTGCTAAAACTTTTCTACCTTTACGGCGTCTGCTTGCTAATACTCTACGGCCATTTTTTGTACTCATACGTTTACGGAAACCGTGAACTTTTTGACGTTTACGTTTATTTGGTTGATATGTTCTTTTCATAACTTCTTGCACCTCCTAGTTCTGTGTCATGTCTAACTATCCTAGACAGTCTACATCATTATAATGATATTCCTTAACAAAGTCAATACTTTGTTTCTTGCATCACTGTACTGGAGTATCATATCATATTTTATTCAAAATACCTAGTAAAATTATTTATCTTTCCATAGTTATCCACAATTATTTTTTAAAATTTTTTCAAAATTTAAACTTTTCCCTAAATTTTCCACAATTTTTTAACAAATTCAAAGCATGTTTACAAAAACATATCCACAAGTTGTGGATAATGTGGATATCATTCTTAAACCTCTATGTTTATTGGATTTATTCTATCAACAATTTCTGTGAATAAATAAATTTTATCGTTATTTTTTACAAATTATCCACATTTTTGTGGAAAACTTATTACAAATTCACTAAAATTTGTTAAAAACAGATTTTCTGTGGAAAACTTTTAAAAAAAATGCTACACTTACTCTTAGATTTTATTATTATTATCCACAAGGAGGTGTTATTTATGGATCTATTAGATGAATTTTGGAAAATTTTATTAACTCATTTTGAAAAAACAAATTCAGATTTTACGATTAAACATTGGATTATGCCTGCTAAATTATTAAAATTTGACCAAAATTATCTTTATATTCAAGTTCCTTCTCAAACGTATGCTAATTTCTGGGAAGATAATCTACTAACAGATGTAATGGAACGTGGATATGATTATTTTAGAAAGTCATTTGAACCAAAGTTTATTATTTCAGATGAGCAAGATTTTCAAAAAAAACAAACATTCACAGAACCTACCCCACATATTTCTACAAATGAAGAAATTAAAGAAGTTAATCAAAATATTTATTTAGAAGATGATTCTCTATTAAATCCTAAATATACATTTGATTCATTTATTATTGGTAAAGGAAATCAAATGGCACATGCTGCTGCTCTAGTAGTTTGCGAAAGACCAGGACAATTATATAATCCCCTGTTTTTCTATGGGGGTGTTGGTCTCGGGAAAACTCACTTAATGCAAGCTATTGGGAATCAATATAAATTGCTAAATCCACATGCACGTGTTAAATACGTAACGAGTGAAGCTTTTACAAATGAAATGATTACTTCATTGAGAACAAATACTCAACAAGAATTCAGAGATTATTATCGTAATGTTGATTTATTATTAGTAGATGATATTCAATTTTTTGCTGAAAAAGAAGCAACTCAAGAAGAGTTTTTCCATACATTCAATGCACTCTTTAATAACCAAAAACAAATTGTTTTAACGAGTGATCGACAGCCAACTGAAATCAAAGCTTTACAAGAACGCTTAGTCTCAAGATTCGTTTCTGGTCTCCCAGTCGATATTACTCCACCAGATTTAGAAACAAGAATTGCCATTTTATCTAAAAAAGCAGAAGCTGTTGGAATTGATATTCCTACTGATACACTAAGCTATATTGCTGGACAAATTCAATCCAATGTCCGTGAATTAGAAGGTGCTCTTGTTAGAGTTCAAGCTTATTCTGTGACTCATGGAGAAGATATTACAACAAATTTAGCTGCTGAAGCTCTACAAAACTTTATCCCTGGAAGTAAAGAAAAAATTGTATCAGTTCAAGATATTCAAGAAGCAGTAGCTCGCTATTATCATATTTCTTTAGAAGATTTAAAAGGTAAGAAACGAACAAAATCCATTGTAGAACCCCGTCAAATTGCCATGTATTTAGCAAGAGAATTAACAAATAGCTCTCTTCCAAAATTAGGAACAGAATTTGGCAAGGATCATTCTACTGTATTACATGCCTATGATAAAATTAATGAAGAATATAAGCTTCAAGGTGATATTACAAAAGCTGTTAATGATTTAAAGAAAAAACTTGGTTTTTAAGATGTGGATAACTACTCTAGTTATTAAATTATTATCCACAATACTTATTCACAATTAAAAATAATGAATTTAAAAGTAAAATAATAGTTTTCCACAAAATTAACAGGCCCTACTACTATTACTATATTTATTATAAATAAAATTAAATTTAAGACATACATACATTAGGAGGCATAAAATGAAATTTTCAATTAATCGTCAAGCATTTTTAAAAAATTTAGCAGACGTTCAACGTGCTATTCCCTCTAAAACAACGATTCCCATTTTGACAGGAATTAAATTAGTTGTTTCTCAAGAAGGAATTACTTTAACAGGTAGTGATTCTGAAGTCTCTATTGAAATCTTTCTTCCAGTAGAACATGAAGAATTACAATTATCGATTCATGAAACAGGTTCAATTGTATTACCTGCTCGTTTCTTTGGTGAAATTGTTAAAAAATTACCTCAAAATACATTTACTTTAGCAACAAATGAACAATTACAAGCAACGATTACAGCAGGAAGTGCTGCATTTACATTAAATGGATTATCTGCTCATGATTATCCACAACTTCCAGAAGTAGAAAAAGATCATGTATTAACATTGCCTGTTCCATTATTTAGACAAGTGATTTTACAAACTTCTATTGCTGTTTCTACTGCTGAATCTCGCCCTATTTTAACGGGAATTCATATGGTTATTGCGAATAATCAATTAAAAGCTGTTGCAACAGACTCTCACCGTTTGAGTCAAAGAATTATTCCTTTAGAAATGCCTGAAACAAGTAATGCGTTAACATTTGAAATTACTTTACCAGGTAAAACATTAATTGAATTATCACGTATTATTGATGGTTTAGAAACGATTGATTTTGCAATTACTGAAAATCAAGTTCTTTTCCAAACAGAAACTCTTTCTTTCTACTCTCGTTTATTAGAAGGACGTTATCCAGATACAGATCGATTAATCAATGATCAATTTAATACAGCGATTACGGTTGTTGCGAGTGATTTAGTAGCAGCTGTAGATCGTGCTTCATTAATGTCACATACAGATAAAAATAATATTGCGACATTATCGATTAATGAAAATCGTATTTTATTAACAGGAAATTCACCAGAAATTGGAAAAGTTGAAGAAGAAATTATGGTAGAAAATTATGAAGGTGCTTCATTAGATGTTTCATTCAATCCTGATTATTTAAAAGATGCCCTTCGTTTATTTGGTTCTTCAGAAGCTACAATTCAATTTTTAGAAGCGAATCGTCCATTTACATTGACATTAAAAGATAATCATTCAGATATTCCATATAGTTTTATTCAATTAGTGACACCAGTTCGTACATTTAATGGATAAAAAAATAGTCCATGATGATTTTTATCATCATGGATTTTTTTTTGCTTATTTTTAAAATTTTAAAAAAATCCTATTAAATTTCATTTTTCCCTTTAAAAAAGGTTTTTTATTTATTTAATCAAAAAATGCAAAAATAGGCGGAATTTTTCAAAATCTTTGAGAATTCTCACAAAAAAAGGTATAATACAGTAGTATGTGTATACCCAAATGAGAGAAAAGAGGAAAATCATGACAAAGATTGTAACAATTACAGAAGAATTTATTACATTAGGACAATTTTTAAAACATATTGATGTCATTACAACAGGTGGACAAGCAAAATGGTATTTGCAAGAAACAGTTGTATTTGTCGATGGTGAAATTGAAAATCGTCGTGGTAGAAAACTTTATGATAAAACACGTGTAGAAATTCCTGAAGAAGGCATTTTTGTTGTGAGAAGAAAATCTGAGGAAGTAATGGATGAGATTAGTTGAATTACAACTGAATCATTTCAGAAATTATGAAGAACTTTTTCTTGAATTTGGGAAAGGAGTTCATATTTTCATCGGTGAAAATGCTCAAGGTAAAACGAATTTGATGGAATCTATTTATACTTTGGCAATGACGAAGAGTCATCGTACAAATCAAGATCGAGAATTGATTATGTGGAATCAAGATGCTGCTACTATTAAAGGTAAAGTAGAAAAGAAAATTAGCAATATTCCCTTGGAAATTCGTTTTTCAAATAAAGGCAAAATAGGAAGAGTGAATCATTTAGAACAAAAAAAACTTAGTTCCTATTTAGGACAATTAAATGTCATTTTATTTGCACCTGAAAATTTAGAATTAGTGAAAGGTGCTCCAGCAAATCGCCGAAAATTCATGGATATGGAACTAGGTCAAATGAATCCTATTTATTTACATGAATTAGTAGAATATCAACGCCTTATAAAGCAAAGAAATCATTATTTAAAACAATTAGCCATTAAAAAATCAACGGCTGATATTTATTTAGAAGTTTTAACAGAACAAGTCATTGAAAAGGCAAGTGCAATTTTAAACCATCGTTTAGAATTTATGGAACAATTGGAAGCTTTAGCAAAACCAATTCATGAACAAATTTCATTAGGAAGAGAAGAGTTTTCATTGAAATATCAAACATCCCTTTCGATTGAAAAAGGAATATCTCAAAATGAATTAAAAGAATTGTATCAAAAACAATTTGAAGTTGTACAAAAAAGAGAATTAGAACAAGCGAGTACTTTAGTAGGTCCGCATCGAGATGATTTGATTTTTTATTTAAATGATAAACCTGTTCAAAATTTTGGTTCTCAAGGGCAACAACGTTCAATTGTATTAAGTTTAAAATTAGCAGAAATAGAATTAATGAACATCGCTACGGGAGAATATCCAATTTTATTATTAGATGATGTGTTATCTGAATTAGATGATGATCGACAAACACATTTGATTAAAGCAATTGAAAATAAAGTACAAACATTCATAACAACGACTAGTTTAGATGGAATTCGTAAGCAATTTATTAATGAACCAATTGTATATCCGATTCATCAAGGTCAAGTTCAATGAAAAATGGAGTGTGAGAATAGAAAATGACAGAAGAAAATAAAGAAGTTCTTGCTGCACAATATGATGCCAGTCAGATTCAAGTATTAGAAGGATTAGAAGCTGTACGTAAACGTCCAGGGATGTATATTGGTTCTACAAGTAGTGCCGGTTTACACCATTTAGTATGGGAAATTGTTGATAACTCAATCGATGAAGCTTTAGCAGGATTTGCGACTCATATTGAAATTGAGATTACACCTGAAAACCATATCCGTGTTACTGATGATGGACGTGGAATTCCAGTTGATATTCAAGAAAAAACAGGACGTCCTGCTGTAGAAACTGTCTTTACAGTACTACACGCTGGGGGAAAATTTGGCGGCGGAGGTTATAAAGTTTCCGGTGGTCTTCACGGGGTAGGTGCTTCTGTTGTAAATGCACTTTCTACTGATTTAACCGTCCAAGTTTTTAAAGATGGAAATATTTATGAACAGTCTTATAAACGTGGTGCTGTTTTAGAAGATTTAAAAGTAATTGGAAAAACGGATAAACATGGAACTAGTGTTTATTTTGTTCCAGATCCAGAAATTTTCCAAGAAACAACTGTATATGACTTTGAAAAATTAGCGAATCGTGTACGAGAACTAGCTTTTTTAAATAAAGGATTAAAACTAACGATTACTGATTTGCGGGTAGAAGAGCCTGTTGTAAAAACATTTTATTATGAAGGCGGAATTAAAAGTTATGTTGAACATTTAAATAAGTCTAAGCAAGTATTATTTGAAGAACCGATTTATGTTGAAGGAGAACAAGATGGTATTCAAGTAGAAGTAGCTATGCAGTATACTTCAGGATACCATACGAATTTATTAAGTTTTACAAATAATATCCATACTTATGAAGGTGGAACACATGAATCTGGAATGAAAACCGCACTTACTCGTGTCATTAATGATTACGCTCGTCGTCAAAAATTAATGAAAGAGAATGAAGAAAAATTAAGTGGGGAAGATGTACGTGAAGGATTGACGGCTGTTGTATCTATTAAACATCCTGATCCACAATTTGAAGGTCAAACGAAAACAAAATTAGGAAATTCTGAAGCAAGAACGATTACAGATCGATTATTTGCAACTCATTTTGATAAATTCTTAATGGAAAATCCTCAAGTTGCTCGTAAAATTGTTGAAAAAGGGATTTTAGCTTCTAAAGCACGTTTAGCTGCTAAAAGAGCGCGTGAAGTAACTCGTAAGAAATCTGGTTTAGAAATTTCTAATTTACCAGGAAAATTAGCGGACTGTTCAAGTAATGATCCAAGTGTTTCAGAAATCTTCATTGTCGAAGGAGATTCTGCGGGAGGTTCTGCAAAACAAGGACGTTCTCGTCATTTCCAAGCGATTTTACCAATTCGAGGGAAAATCTTAAACGTTGAAAAAGCATCATTAGATAAAATTTTAGCCAACGATGAAATTCGTTCTCTATTTACTGCAATGGGAACAGGATTTGGTGGAGATTTTGATTTATCAAAAGCTCGTTATCATAAATTAGTGATTATGACCGATGCGGATGTCGATGGAGCACATATTCGAACATTATTAATAACATTATTCTATCGTTATATGCGCCCAGTAGTGGAAGCAGGATATGTTTATATTGCGCAACCACCTCTTTATAAATTAAAACAAGGAAAACAAGAGTTTTATATTCAAAATGATGAGGAATTAGAAGCAAAATTAAAAGAACTTCCTGCTAGTCCAAAACCACAAATTTCTCGATATAAAGGTTTAGGAGAAATGGATGCGGAACAATTATGGGAAACAACAATGAATCCTCAAAATCGTTCGATGTTACAAGTAACGGTTGAAGATGCTGCTGAAGCTGATCAAGTGTTAGATATGTTAATGGGCGATAAAGTAGAACCACGTCGAGAATTTATTGAAGCAAATGCGAAATTTATTGACGTGAATGATTTAGATATTTAATGATTGAAGAAGAGGAGAGACAAAATGTCTGAGGAAAAAGATTTAGAATTTTTCGAAGAAAAATTCGAACCAACGGATTTAGCAAAAACAATGCGTAAATCATTTTTGGAATATTCCATGAGTGTTATTGTATCTCGTGCGCTTCCTGATGTTCGTGATGGGTTAAAACCTGTTCACCGTCGTATTTTATATGGAATGCATGAATTAGGAGTAACGCCAGATAAACCCCATAAAAAATCCGCTCGTATTGTTGGGGATGTAATGGGTAAATATCATCCACACGGAGACTCTGCCATTTATGATGCAATGGTTCGTATGGCACAAGATTTCTCATATCGTTATCCATTAATTGATGGTCACGGAAACTTTGGTTCTGTTGATGGAGATAGTCCAGCCGCAATGCGTTATACAGAAGCAAGAATGAGTAAAATTGCTTTAGAAATGCTACGTGATATTAATAAAGATACGATTAATTACCGTGATAACTATGATTCAACAGAACGTGAACCAGAAGTTTTACCATCTCGTATTCCAAACCTTTTAGTCAATGGAGCTACAGGGATTGCGGTAGGGATGGCAACGAATATTCCTCCACATCATTTAGGGGAAGTTATTTCTGCCTTACATTTATTAATGAAAAATCCTGATGTTACAATAGCTGAATTGATGGAAGTATTACCAGGACCTGATTTTCCAACAGGTGGAATTGTATTAGGCAAATCTGGAATTCGTCGAGCTTATGAAACAGGTCGTGGATCTATTACGGTTCGTGGTCGTGTACAAATCGAAGAATTAAAAAATGGAAAAGAACGCATTATTATTACGGAATTACCATATATGGTCAATAAAGCTCGTTTAGTTGAACGTATTTCTCAATTGCATCATGAAAAGAAAATTGAAGGAATTACGTACTTAAATGATGAATCTGACCGTAAAGGAATGCGTGTCGTTATTGAAGTGAGAAGAGATGTTTCTGCTTCAGTTGTGTTAAATAATTTATACAAATTAACGCCATTACAATCGAACTTTGGATTTAATATGTTAGCGATTGTGGGACAAGAACCAAAAATTTTAAGCTTAAAAGAAATTTTACGACACTATTTAAATCATCAAGAAGAAGTGATTCGTCGTCGCAGTATTTTTGAAAAGAAAAAAGCAGAAGATCGTGCTCATATTTTAGAAGGATTACAAGTAGCTTTAGATCATATCGATGCCATTGTGGCGATTCTTCGTAGTTCTGCTAGTGGTGATATTGCCAAAGAACGTTTCATGAATGAATATGGATTAAGTGATAAACAAGCTCAAGCTATTTTAGATATGAGAATGGTTCGCTTAACAGGATTAGAACGTGAGAAAATTGATGCAGAATATGCAGATTTACAAGCACTTATCAAGGAATTAAATGAAATTTTAGCAAGCGAAGAAAGACGTTATGAGATTATCGAACAAGAATTATTAGAAATTCAACAAAAATTTGATAATCCTCGTCGTACTGAATTATTAGTTGGAGAAGCTTTAAGTTTAGAAGATGAAGACTTAATCGAACAAGAAGATGTAGTCATTACTTTAACGAAGAATGGTTATATTAAACGATTAGCAAATTCTGAATTTAAAACACAACGTCGTGGTGGGCGTGGTGTACAAGGAATGAGCGTCCATGATGATGACTTTGTAGAAAATATGATTTCATGTTCAACTCATGATTCATTATTATTCTTCACGAATACAGGTAAAGTATATCAAGCAAAAGGATATGAAATTCCAGAATACAGCCGTACTGCAAAAGGATTACCAGTTATTAACTTATTGAATATTGACTCAACTGAGAAAATTCAAGCGATTATTAGTGTACCGGAATCTGAAGAAACAGAAAGATTCTTATTCTTTACAACTTTACGTGGAACTGTAAAACGTGTGAAATTATCAGACTTCAAAAATATTCGTACAAATGGATTACGTGCGATTCAATTACGAGAAGATGATCAATTAATTCGTGTAGTAGTAACAAGTGGTCAAGATGGTATTATTCTTGGAACCTACCACGGAAATGCTGTAACATTCCATGAAGAAAAAGTTCGTGCAATGGGTCGTACAGCTGCAGGGGTTCGAGGCGTATCTTTACGTGATGATGATTACGTGATTGGAATGGATATTTTAACACCTGAACGTGAAGTATTAGTCGTTAGTGAAAAAGGATATGGTAAACGAACAGCTGCCAGCGAATATGCCTTAAAAGGTCGTGGTGGTAAAGGGGTTAAAACTCTTCGTATTACTGAAAAAAATGGTCCTCTTGTATGCTTAAGAACTGTAACGGGTGAGGAAGATTTAATGATTATGACGAATAAAGGAGTAATCATTCGATTCCACGCTTCAGATGTTTCTCAAACAGGTCGTGGTGCTCTTGGAGTTCGTATGATGCGTTTAGATCAAGATGCTATTGTAAGTTCATTAGCTATTGTAGATCGTGAAGAGGAAGCAGAAGAAACTGTCATTTCGTCTGAAGAAACAGTTATTTCTGAAAAAGTAACAGAAAACTTACAAAACTTCGCACAAGAATTAGTAGACGAACAAGAATAAAATAGTAAAAATAGACTTTTCTAAATGAGCAAAGGGGTTAAACATCCTTTTACGCTATGAGGAAAAGTCTTTTTTCTATTTATAATTAAGAGATAAAAAAATTCAAGTAAAACTTTATAAAAATCGGACTTTAGTCACTAGAAAAGCGCTATTTTTAGGTGTATAATCAGCGTAATTACAGGATGGGAGGAAGTTTATCATGATTGAATTTAAACAGGCAACAAAAAAATATGGAGATAAGGTAGCTTTAAACAACTTAAACTTAACGATTGAAAGTGGAGAAATTGTTGGATTAATTGGACATAATGGTGCCGGAAAATCTACAACGATTAAATCATTAGTGAGTATTTTGCCACTTACAAGTGGAACGATTGAAGTAGATGGCGTTCCTCTATCACAAGATCCATTAACAATTAAGCGAAAAATTGGATATGTGGCAGATTCTCCAGATTTGTTTTTACGTTTAACGGCTAATGAATTTTGGGAATTAATAGCAGTTTCTTATCAATTAACAATGAATCAAATCGAAGAAAGATTAACGTATTTATTAGAGTTATTCGACTTTACTCCTTATCGTTATGATGTGATTGAATCATTCTCTCATGGGATGAGACAAAAAGTATTCGTTATTGGGGCTTTATTATCCGACCCAGATATTTGGATTTTAGACGAACCATTAACTGGTTTAGATCCACAAGCTGCTTACGATTTGAAAAAAATGATGCGTGAACATGCCGAAAAAGGAAAAACAGTATTATTCTCTACCCACGTATTAGAAGTAGCAGAACAATTATGTGATCGTATTGCCATTTTGAAAAAAGGTGAATTACTATTTTACGGTACAATTGAAGAGTTAAAAGAACATAATCCTCAAGAGTCTCTTGAAAGTATTTATTTATCTTTAGCGGGACGTAAGGAAGGAGAGAATGTCGATGAATCTACAAGCTGTTAGAAAATTAGTAAAGTTGAATTTATTATATGCAGTTGCTCCTGCTCAATTAGCTGCTTATCGACAAAAACAAGAAAAAAATCCACTGAAAAAAATCGATATTCCTAAAAAAATCCTTCGTTCTCAACTTATGATTGGATTAATTTATATTGCTTTTTTTGGGGTTCTTAATTCATTTGTGAATCCTATTGGAAACAATCCTGTCCTATTTGCGAATATGATTAGTATTTTTAGTGCTTTTACATTTTCTCAAAGTTTTATTGCTTTTTATAATGTATTTTATGAAAGTAAAGATTTAACTTCTTATCGACCTTATGCTTTTAGAGAAGTAGAGATTATACTTGGAAAAGCTATTTCAGTTATGATGGTCGCTTTAATGGGATTAGGCCCGATTATTGCTTATTTTATCGTTTTACCGATTCAATATGGAAAAGATTTTTGGTATACCATTCCTTTAATGATTATTAACTGCTTTATCTTATTAGTCTTTTTAGGAGTATTTATTTTTACACTCGTACATTATTTGACAAGTTTGTCATTTTTTAAGAAGTATAAAAATATTATTTCAAATATATTATTAGGGTTTGTTTCTATTTTTTCAGGCTTACTCTATATTTTAATTTCTAATCATAATACTGTTTCAATACTAACGAAACAAGAGAGGGCTTTTATTCCTCCATTTGAAGCATTTTATGCAATGATTCTTCATCCATTATCGTTTGATGGAATGATTGGCTATATTGGTTGGATTGGAATTACCATTCTCTTATTGGTAAATATTTACTATAAAGTATTGCCAACCTTTTATGAAAAAGCGATGGAAGTTAGTTCGATTCAACAATATTCTAAAAGAGTTCGTAGCTTTACATTGGATAATTTTTCAAAATTAGTGAGAAAATACCATATCCAATTAATGAAAGAAGGGTCAATTATTGTTCAAGGAATCATTGCACCAAGTATTTTACCGTATTTGATGTTATTACCCATGATTTTTGGAATAATGAGAGAAGGAATTACTGTTACAGAATTTTTTACCTTCCGATTTTTAATTTCTTATTTATTAGTTGCATTACTATTTGCAACGACGAATTCAATTGGAAATAACTTAACAAGTATTGGTTTTTCTTTAGAAAGAGATAATTTTGAATATTTAAAAGTATTACCAATTGATATGAAAAAATATGCTCGTGAAAAATTTAAAGTATTATTTTTAACGCAATCTTCTGTACCGATTTTATTATTAAGTATTGTATTATTAGTACTACGCATGCCAGTTTTATTAGTATTAACAATAATAGTTACTTGGTTTTCAATTAGTTTTGGGTTATCAGCTTGGGGCTTTGAAAGAGACTATCGCCTACGTGTTCCTAATTGGAGTAATATTGTCGAATTACAAAGTAGAGGAAATAAATTTTTATTAGGATTCTTAATGTTTATTTTATTTATCCTTTTAATCCTTTGTATAGTGGCCTCTTTCCCAATTATTCACTTCCTTCCAGAAACAATTGGATATATCATAGGCGCTGCAGCTTTTATCATTCTGAATGGACTAGGGATATTTTTCGGTGAATTTTATTTAAGAAAATTGAAAAAAGCTTTATAATTTTTGACTCCATAGTGAAAACTATGGAGTTTTTATAGTTTTTAATATAGTTTCAAACTATAACTTAAGATAATAATTAGATAATTGACTAGAACAGTTTCTCCTGTTATTCTAAGTTCAGTTAAAGAAACGCACTATGAAAAGGTGAGTAGAGAAGGAAACTTGTTTAGAGAGTCTCGGTAGGTGAAAAGAGATCAAGAGAGAATTTTTGAAGATGGCCTTGGAGTGTTAGATATTGAATGATTAAATATCTACGGGTAGCCCGATATAGCAAGAGTATAAAAATACTCAAAGAGGGGATTATTGCGAAATAATTCTAAACCAAGGTGGTAACGCGAAATTTCGTCCTTGCAGTGAAAAACTGTAAGGATTTTTTATTTTAGGAGGAATATATCATGACAAAACAACAAGCACCATTTAGAGTAGATCACGTAGGAAGTTTCTTACGTCCAAAAGAATTAGTAGAAGCAAGAGAAAAATTTGCAAACGGTCAAATTACACGTGAAGAATTAACAGCAGTAGAAGATAAAACGATTCAAGAAATTGTGAAAAAACAAATTGCTGCTGGATTACAAGGGGTAACAGATGGAGAATTCCGTCGTGCTTACTGGCATTTAGACTTCTTTTGGGGCTTTAACGGAGTAGAACATGTAGTGGGGGAACGTGGCTATTTATTTCACGGAATTGAAACAAAAGCTGATACCGCAGTACTTAAAGCACCGATTAATGGGAAAAATCATCCATTTGTTAAACATTTTGAGTTTTTAAGAGATTTAGTAAAAGAAGAAGATGTAATTGTTAAATTTACGATTCCTTCACCTTCACAATTTTATTTTGAATTAATTCGTACACCAGAGCATATTGCTGCTTGGGAAGCTGTTTATTCAACAACAGATGAATTATTTGATGCTATTATTAAAGCTTATTCTGAAGTTATTCAAGATTTATATGATGCAGGACTTAAAACATTACAATTAGATGACTGTACATGGGGAGCTTTAGTAGATGATGGATTTACAAAACGTTTCCGTGAAGATCGTCCATTAGAAGAAGTAAGAAGAGATTTTGCTGCTCGTGCGTTACGATTAAATAATGGTGTCATTGCAAATGCTCCTAAAGATTTAGTCATTAATACTCACGTATGCCGTGGTAATTTCCATTCTACTTGGATTTCTCAAGGAGGATACAATAAAGTAGAAGATGAGTTATTAGGTGGGGAAAATGTAAATGCCTATTACTTAGAATTTGATACAGACCGCGCAGGGGACTTTAAACCATTAGCAAAAGTTGGAACAGAGAAAAAAGTAGTTCTTGGACTATTAACATCAAAATTTGCTGATTTAGAAAATAAAGATGAAATTATTGCTCGTATTAAAGAAGCTAGTCAATATGTACCATTAGAAAATCTATACTTAAGTACACAATGTGGATTTGCTTCAACAGAAGAAGGAAATGTAATTAAAGAAGAAGACCAATGGAAGAAAATTGCATTAATTAGCGAAATCGCTCGTGAGGTATGGGGAGAATAATTATCCCGCAAGAAGAAATTAGAAGATAGATTGGAGAAATAAACTTATGACAACACATGCACCATTTAGAGTAGACCACGTAGGAAGTTATTTACGTCCTAAAGACTTAGTAGAAGCACGCGCAAAATTTGCAAACGGAGAAATCACACGCGAAGAATTAACAGCAGTAGAAGATAAAGAAATCCGCGAACTTGTAAAAAAACAAATCGTTGCTGGATTAAAAGGCGTTACAGACGGAGAATTCCGCCGCGCATACTGGCACCTTGACTTCTTCTGGGGATTCAACGGCATAGAACATAGGGTAGGTGAACACGGTTTAAAATTTAACGGTGTCGAAACAAAAGCTGATACGGCAACATTAACAGCTCCAATTGATGGACATAACCACCCATTCGTAGAACATTTCAAATTCTTACGTGACTTAGTGAAAGACGAAGATGTTATTGTGAAATTCACAATCCCTTCTCCATCACAATTCTATTTCGAATTAATTTTTACACCTGAAAATATTGCAGCTTGGACATCTGTGTATCCAACAGAAAAAGAGCTTTTCGAAGCAATTAAAAACGCATATGTAGATGTAATTACAGACTTATACAACGAAGGTCTTCGTACGCTTCAATTTGATGATTGTACATGGGGCGCTTTAGCAGACGATGGTTTTGTAAAACATTTCAACGCAGACCGTCCATTAGAAGAAGTTCGTCGTGACTTTGCAGGTCGTGCATTACAATTGAACAATTCAGTTCTTAATGTATTACCAAAAGACCTAGTAGTGAACACACATGTTTGCCGCGGTAACTTCCAGTCAACATGGATTGCTCAAGGGGGATACGAAAAAGTAGAAGATGAATTATTAGCAGGCGAACACGTAAATGCGTACTACTTAGAATACGATACAGATCGTGCCGGCGACTTCAAGCCTCTTGCAAAAGTGTCTGACGGTAAGAAAGTGGTTCTTGGTCTTTTAACTTCAAAATTTGCAGACTTAGAAGACAAAGATGAAGTCATTGCTCGAATTAAAGAAGCTAGTCAATATGTACCATTAGAAAATCTATACTTAAGTACACAATGTGGATTTGCTTCAACAGAAGAAGGGAATATCCTTACTGAAGAAGATCAATGGAAGAAAATAGCATTAATTAGTGAAATTGCAGAAGAAGTTTGGGGAAAATAAATATAGTATTATAAAACAAACAAAGGGCTATGGGGAGATTTATGTTAATCCATAGCCTTCCATTTTTTTTAGGTGGAGGCTTTCTTGATGAAAATGGAGTTCAACAAACACCAGGTTCACCTGTGCGTGCAATTGCTTATTTACCAGAACATGAATAAAAGAAAAGAGGAATAAATATGTCAAATCATGAAAATTGTAATTGTTGTCAAAAAGCGCCTTTCCGCTTAGATCACGTAGGAAGTTTCTTACGTCCAGAACGATTAAAAGAAGCTCGTGCAAAATTTAGTGCTGGAGAAATTACTGCTGAAGAACTAGAACGTGTAGAAAACGAAGAAATTATTGCCTTAGTTGAAAAAGAGAAAGAACTTGGACTTCAATCCATTACAGATGGAGAATTTCGTCGTGCTTTCTGGCACTTAGACTTTTTAGAAAACTTAGATGGAGTGGAACTAGTAGAAGTAGAACATTTCTCTGTTCAATTTAAAGATAAAGATGTAAAACCAAAAACTTTACGCATTGTTGGCAAAATTGATTTTTCTGAAAAACATCCATTTGTAAAACATTTCAAATTCTTAAAAGAACATGCAGGTGATACACCAGTTAAATTAACAATTCCTTCACCAAGTATGTTACATTTAATTACACAAGTACGTGAGAAAAATTATGTCCCAATTGATCGTTACAAAGATAATGAAGCATTATTTTATGAGGATGTTGTGGCAGCATATCGTAAAGCTCTACAATGTTTCTATGACTTAGGGTGCCGTAATATTCAATTAGATGATACAAGTTGGGGAGAATTTTGTGCTTTAGATAAGCGTGAGGCCTATGAAGCACGTGGATTTAATTTAGAACAAATTGCTCGTGATTATGTAGACGTATTAAACCGTGTAATTGAATGGAAACCAGAAGATTTAGTAGTAAATATGCATATTTGCCGTGGAAACTTCCGTTCAACATGGTTCTCTAGTGGTGGTTATGAACCAGTTGCTAAGACTTTATTCGGTCATTGCCGTGTAGATGGATTCTTCTTAGAATATGATAGTGACCGTGCCGGAGACTTTACTCCATTACGCTATATTAAAGACCAAAAAGTAGTACTTGGATTAATTACTTCTAAATCTGGTGACTTAGAAGATAAAGATGAAGTGATTGCTCGTATTAATGAAGCAAGTCAATATGTTCCTCTTGAACAATTATGTCTAAGTCCTCAATGTGGATTCTCTTCAACAGAAGAAGGAAATATTTTAACGATTGAAGCACAATGGGATAAATTAAAACTAATTGATCAAATTGTTCGTGAAGTTTGGAAATAAATATTGAACAGTATGTGGATTTTCTGCATACTGTTTTTTATATAAAAATTAATACAAAATCGTTGTCAGAATGCAATTTCTCTGCTATAATAATGGAACGTGAGTATTAGTATTAATACTCTCCTTGCTTATTCAAAAGAATAAGCCAAAAGACCATAAGGAGGTGACAGTCAATGAGTCAAACATCAAAATACGAGATTTTATACATCATCCGTCCAAACATCGATGAAGCTGCTAAAGCTGAATTGGTTGCAAGATTTGATGCTGTATTAACAGACAATGGCGCTGTTGTTGTTGAATCTAAAGACTGGGCGAAACGTCGTTTTGCATACGAAATTAAAGATTTCCACGAAGGTATCTATCATTTAGTGAATATCACTGCTGAAGATGCAAAAGCAATTGACGAATTCGACCGTTTAGCTAAAATCAGCAATGACATCTTACGTCATATGATTGTTAAAGTAGAAGCATTTGCTTAATATTAAGTAAAACAAATCTTGAAAGGAGCAGATACTATGATCAATAATGTTGTGTTAGTAGGTCGTTTAACTCGACCAGTAGACTTAAAATATACTCCAAATGGAGTAGCAGTTGGAACTTTTTCAATTGCATGTGAGCGCCGTTATACAAATCAACAAGGAACTCGAGATACAGACTTTATTAACTGTAGAGTTTGGAGAAAATCAGCTGAAAATTTAGCAAAGTTTACTCGTAAAGGTTCTTTAATTGGTGTTGAAGGACATATTGAAACTAGAAACTATGAAAATCAACAAGGACAAAAGGTTTATGTAACTGAAGTTATCGTTGATAATTTTTCATTCTTAGAGTCAAAAAATGTTACTGAACAACGTCCAGGAAATGATGGATATAATGGTTATTCACAACAAAATCAGTATCAATCACAAGGTGGTTTTAACTCACCAAGTGCTCCTACATCATCATTTGGAAATGTTCCAGCAGATCCGTTCTTAGCTAATGGTGAAGCAATTAATATTTCTGACGATGATTTACCATTCTAATCAAAAGGAGGATACCGTAATGGCTCAACAACGTAGAGGTGGCGGCGCTCGTCGTCGTAAAAAAGTTTGCTACTTCACTGCAAACCACATTACATATATCGATTACAAAGATGTAGAATTATTAAAACGCTACATTTCTGAAAAAGGTAAAATCTTACCACGTCGTGTAACAGGTACTTGTGCTAAATATCAACGTCTTTTAACAGTTGCTATTAAACGTGCTCGTATTATGGGATTATTACCATTCACAACAGTAGACTAATAAAGACAAAGGACTGGATTTCCAGTCCTTTTTTATATCAAAATGTTTCACGTGAAACATTAGAAGTTTCCCTCTGATGTCCGAGTAGTAAATGTTTCACGTGAAACATTTTGAAAAAGTATGAAGGGTATTCCTTAGCTTTAAAATATGTTAAAATGTATATAGAAAGATGGTGATAAACATATGTTGAATCATTTTAAAGAATGGTATGAAAAACTTCCATCTTATCTAAAGATTCCTTCTGTAAAATATTATGGAGGATCCTTTATAATCCTTTTAACTATTCTATGTGTCATGAGTTTTGCGACTCATATATGGCTAGGATTTATATTTCTATTTTGGTTATGTTTATTTGCCATATTAGTGTATTTTTCTGTTCAGCATATCAGTAAACAAATAAATCAATATACAATTGATTTAGCTTACAAAATACGTAAAGGTGAGCAAGATGCCTATTTAAAAATGCCAATAGGTATGATTTTATATGATATGAATGAAAATATTACATGGATAAATCCTTATCTTCAGAAAAAACTCCAGAGAAAGGATGTTATCGGGATTCCATTAAAGGAATTAAATGAACGATTATATTATCAAGTAAAAAGACAAATTCAAAATCAAAAAGAAAATGATATTTTTACTCATATAGATAAAAAATACCAAGTAATCGTACATCCAGATATTCGAATGATATATTTAACGGATATTACAGAATATGCAAGTATTGAGGAAAAATATCATGAAGAACAAATTGTATTTGGACAAATATTTTTAGATAATTTTTCAGAAGTTTCCCAGTCATTAAATGATAGAAGAAAATCAAATTTAAATAATTTCGTAACGAATCAATTATCTAGTTGGGCTATCAATCATAATATCTTTATGAAAAGAGTGGACGAGGATCGATTTATTGCATTTTTAAATCGTAAATCATTAGAAACTTTGGAAAAAGAAAAATTTGATATTATGGATAAGATTCGTGAAACTACAGCAAAACAAAATTTTCCATTAACAGTTAGTATGGGATTCTCCTATGCTGATAAAAATAATAATGATGTAAAATATCCAGAAATTGCTTCGTATGCTCAAGCTAACTTAGATTTAGCTTTAGGACGTGGTGGTGATCAAGTAGTAGTTCGTTCTCAAAATGAGGATGCTCGTTTCTATGGTGGAAAATCAAATCCAATGGAAAAACGTACAAGAGTCAGAGCTAGAATGGTTTCTCAAGCATTAAAAGATTTGATGGAAGAGGCATCTGAAATTATTGTAATGGGACATCAGTTCCCAGATATGGATGCAATTGGAGCTTGTTTAGGAATTCGAAGAATCGCAAATATGAATCATAAAAAAGCTTGGATTGTGACGAATGAAAATCAATATTCACATGATATCCATAAATTGATGGATGTGATTCAAGAAAAAGAAGATTTAAGAGATGATATTATTTCTCCTGAAGAAGCTTTAGAAAAACTAACGTCAACTACATTAGTCATATTGGTGGATGTTAGTCGCCCAGTAATTGCTGCTGCTCCTGAGGTATTAGAGCAAGCAAATAAAATTGTTGTCATTGATCATCATAGAAGAAGCCAAGATTTTCCTAAAAATCCAGTATTAGTTTATATTGAACCATATGCTTCTTCAACTGGTGAATTGATTACAGAATTATTTGAATATCAAAATGATAATGTAGAAAGTATTCAACCAATTGAAGCAACTGCCATGTTAGGTGGTATTATTGTAGATACAAGGAATTTTACTTTAAGAACAGGATCTAGAACCTTTGATGCAGCAAGTTATTTAAAATCAGTTGGTGCCGATACAATATTAATTCAAAGATTATTGAAAGAAAATGTTGAAACTTATTTATTAAGAAGTCATTTATTAAATTCATTAATTTTATTAGAAAATAATATTGGTATTGTACAAGGAGAAGAAGATACTCCTTATCCAACAGTGGTAGCTGCACAAACAGCAGATATGATGCTTTCAATGGAAAATATTGATGCTTCATTTGTTGTTACAAAACGTGAAGATGGACGTATTGGTATTAGTGGTCGAAGTTTAGGAAATAAAAATGTACAACGTGTAATGGAAAAAATGGGTGGTGGTGGACACCTCTCAAATGCAGCTACTCAATTAAGTGATACTACGATTGCAGAGGCTGTTATTCAATTAAAAGAAGTGATTTCTGAATTAGGAAATGATATAGATTTATAGGAGGTAAGAAAAATGAAAGTTATTTTTCTACAAGATGTTAAAGGTAAAGGAAAAAAAGGAGATGTAAAAAACGTAGCAGATGGCTATGCACAAAATTTCCTTATTAAAAATGGTTTAGCAAAAGAAGCTACAACGGCTAGCTTATCAACTTTAGCAGGTCAAAAGAAAGCTGAAGAAAAACATAACGCTGAATTATTAGCAAAAGCAAAAGAATTAAAAGAATTCTTAGAAAAAGAAGAAACAGTTGTAACGATTAAAGCAAAAGCTGGTGAAGATGGTCGTTTATTTGGAGCTATTCCAGCAAAACAAATTGCAGAAGAATTCAATAAAACATTTAATGTATCATTAGATCGTCGAAAATTTGAATTAGCTGCACCAATTCGTGCTCTAGGATTTGCAAGAGTACCAGTAAAATTACATCATGATGTAGAAGCAACATTAACTGTGAATATTGTTGCTCAATAAATTCTTGAATGAGTAAAGGGCTGTGGATAAGTTTTCCACAGCTTTTTTTATTATCATTTGTTAAGAAAATCACAAAGTTTGATAAATAAAAACCACCGATTTTCATCGGTGGAAAAAAGGATTAGAAATATTTATTTTGGGAGGATAAATATTCTTATTTGGGAATGACTAAAGTATAGAGGAAGATTATGAAGAAATTATGAAATAAATTTATAGATTTTATTATATTTATAAAAAATTATTTATGATAGGCATGCCCTGCAGTAATTCGGAAAGAACGATAAATTTGTTCTACTAAAACTAGTCTCATTAATTGATGAGGAAGAGTAATTCTACCAAATGAAATTTTAGCATTCGCACGTTTTTTAACAGTATCACTTAGTCCAAGTGAACCACCAATAATGAAAATAATAGAACTTTTTCCATTTATTCCATAATTTTCAATCTTTTCAGCTAATTGTTCTGAACTAATTAAATCTCCCTCAATTGCCATAGCGATAACGGTATCAGAATCTTTTACTTTAGCAAGAATTTTTTCTCCTTCTTTATCTTTGACCTGTTCCATTTCTTTTTCACTTAGATTTTCTGGAGCTTTTTCATCTGGGACTTCAATTAGTTGTAGTTTACAATAACTCCCTAATCGTTTGGCATATTCATCTATTCCTTGTTTCAGATATTTTTCTTTTAATTTCCCAACACTAATAATAGTAATATTCATATAAATCTCCTTTAAAAAGCTTACGTTAGTATTATACTAAACATTTGGATAAAATTTCATTTATTTTATCGCTTTTTTTTTTGAAAAGCATTATAATTTTCAAGAATAGATTTTTATCATTAATGGAGGAATTAAATGATTCGTTTTTTATTTCAACAATCCATTCCTAAAAGAATAGCAGCTAGTTTTGCTATTGTTATTTTAGTGGGTTCTTTATTATTAAACTTACCTATCTCACAATTAGATACTTCACAGGCAACATATTTTGATCATTTGTTTACGACAGTTTCTATGGTTTGTGTAACTGGATTATTTACTCAACCAGTTGCTACTACTTATAATACATTTGGTCAAATGATTTGTATGCTATTAATGCAAATTGGTGGGCTTGGGTTAATGAGTATGATTGCTTTTTTCTTCTTTGATTCAGGAAAGAAACTATCTTTAACTGATCGTTTAGCGCTACAAGATAGTTTGAACAGAGATGATACAAAGGATTTTAAAGATTACTTACGTACGATTTTTAAATATACTTTTATCATTGAAGGAATAGCAGCTATTTTGTTTTCTTATCGATTTATTCCGATGTTAGGAGTCGGTAAAGGGATATTTACTTCAATATTTTTTGCGATTTCTGCTTTTTGTAATGCTGGATTTGATAATTTAGGAAGTAATAGTTTGGTTGATTATGCAACAGACCCATTATTATCAATTGTTATTTCAGCATTAATTATATTAGGTGGTATTGGTTTTGCAGTTTGGTTTGATGTGAAAAATTCTATTTCATGTTATCGTCGTTCTCAAAATAATAAATATCATAAGACATTTTATAAAAGATTACATTATCATACAAAAGTGGTTATTTTATTAACATTAGGGATTTTAGTGGTAGGAACTGTATTAACTCTTATTACAGAGTGGCATAATCCCGATACAATCGGAAATTTAAATTTTGGGCAGAAATTATTAGTTAGTTTCTTTCAAACTGTAACCATGAGAACAGCAGGATTTGCAAGTATTGATTATACAAAAGCTAATCCATCCACTTTACTACTCTATTGTATTCAAATGTTTATTGGAGGTTCTCCAGGCGGAACTGCTGGTGGTGTTAAAACAACAACTGTATTAGTCGTTTTATTATTTATTCGCTCAGAAATTTATGAGAAGAAGTCCATTAATTTTAGACATCATACGATTTCTTATGAAGTGGCTAGAAAATCATTAATGATTTTTATCATCTTTACAGTATTAACATTAAGTAGTGTATTCTTGTTAAGTATCACAGATCCACAAGCTCCATTATTATATACATTATTTGAAACGATTTCTGCTATGTGTACAGTAGGAGTAACGGCTAATTTAACACCGACTTTATCGATGATTGGACAAATTATCATTATGATTTTAATGTTTATCGGAAGAATTGGACCTTTAACGGTATTATTAAGTTTCTCAAATCGTAAGAAACAAGACTTAAAAATAAAATATGCGAAAGCTCCATTATTAATTGGATAGAAAGTAGGATTAATTATGACAAAAACAGTAGGAATCTTAGGATTAGGCTTATTTGGTACAACGATCGCAAAACAACTAAGTCAATATGACTGTGATATTATTGCAGTAGATAGTCAAGAAGAAAATGTGAATCGCATGGAACCTTATATTACAAAGGGAGTTATTGCGGATATTACAGATTATCATGTGTTAGAAGAGATTGGAATTAGTGATTGTGATGTAGTGGTCATTGCAACAGGAAGTAATTTAGAAGCGAGTATTTTAGCAGTGATGCATTGTCATAAATTAGGAGTTCCAAAAATTGTAGCAAAAGCTAAAAGTAAAACTTCAACAGAAATTTTAATGAAAATGGGAGCCACAAGAATTATTAATCCTGAAAAAGAAACAGGAATTCGAGTTGCTAAAAATATCTTGCATCATAAATTATCAGATGTAATTTCATTAGATGAAAATATCTCCTTAGTAGAATTTTATCCACCATCATCATGGGTTGGAAAATCATTAAAAGATTTACATTTACGTCAACAATATGATTTAAACCTAATTGGCTATCGCCAAGAAGAAAATGCACCGTTAAAAACTCAGTTAAGTGCGGATTTTGAAATTCAAGACAATGTTATGTTAGTGGCGATTATCGATAGTAAACAATTAGAAAATGCCGATTTTTTGAATGAAGATTAATAAAAGAAAGCTCCCTTTTTAGGGAGCTTTCTTTTTTGAGTTTGCATTAACGAATAACTGTTTCAGTTTCTGCATCGAAGAAGTGTGATTTATTTAAGTCAAATGCTAAATCAACCATTTCTCCTGGGTTGTGGAAGTCACGAGCATCCACTTTAGATACGAATTCAGTGTCATCTACTTTAGTATATAACATAGTTTCAGCACCTAATAATTCTGATACAACAACTTCAGCTTTTACAGAAGATGAAGGATATGTTTCAAGAACAATTTGTGAACCTTTAATATCTTCTGGACGGATACCGAAGATTAATTCTTTACCATTGTATCCTTTTTCTTCTAATAATTTTTGCTTAGCTAATGGTAATTGTAAAGATAAACCTTTACCGTTTGAAATTACGCCATCTTGTAATGTTACTTTGAAGAAGTTCATTGCTGGTGATCCAATGAATCCAGCTACGAATACATTGTTTGGAGTGTTGTAAACTTCTTGAGGAGAACCGATTTGTTGAACGATACCGTCTTTCATAATAACGATACGGTCAGCCATTGTCATCGCTTCAGTTTGGTCGTGTGTTACATAAATAGTAGTTGTTTCTAAACGACGGTGTAATTTAGCGATTTCTGCACGCATGGCAACACGTAATTTAGCATCTAAGTTTGATAGAGGTTCGTCCATTAAGAATACTTTAGCATCACGAACGATTGCACGACCTAAAGCCACACGTTGACGTTGTCCACCTGATAAAGCTGCTGGTTTACGATCTAAGTATTGAGCTAATCCTAAGATTTCAGCTGCATTTTTAACACGTTTGTCGATTTCAGCTTTGTCATATTTACGTAATTTTAACCCGAATGCCATATTATCATAAACACTCATATGTGGATATAAGGCATAGTTTTGGAATACCATTGCGATGTCACGATCTTTAGGAGCAACATCATTCATTACAGTGTCCCCAATTTTTAATTCACCTTCAGAGATATCTTCTAAACCAGCAATCATACGTAATGTTGTAGATTTACCACATCCAGAAGGTCCTACGAATACGATAAATTCACGATCTTTGATATGTAAGTTAAAGTCTGTTACTGAATAGAAATCAGCATTGTCGTATTTTTTGTGAATATGATTTAATTCAATTTGTACCATTTTATAATTCCCCTTTGTTTCTTATTGGATAAATTCATTATACATGAAAAAGCTTTCAAAACCTACAGTCCCCTTGCCTAAAAAATCCTCTTCATTTTTGTGCAAGTTGCTGAATAATTTATTATTATGATATAAGGTTTTGTAAAAAATGAAGGGACTTCTAGTGTAATTTTACGCTTTGAATGTTATGATAGAAGAGAATAATATGATTAGAAAAGGTGATGAAATGGAAAAAAAACGTGGATTTGAAATTATTACTAGTTATCAAGATAAAGGGATTAATATCCCAAAACGTTCTACAAAACATTCAGCAGGATATGATTTTGAAGCAGCAGAAACAATTGTATTACCAAGTATTTGGAAGATGATTTTTAAATATTGTGCTGTTCAATTAAAACAATGGGTTTACCGTAGTGATAGAGAGGTAGTAGAAGCAGAATTAGAAAAAGAACAAAAAGTATTAAAACCAATTTTAGTTCCTACAGGAATTAAAGCGTATATGCAAGAAGATGAATACTTACAATTAGCAAATCGCTCTAGTAATCCATTAAAACACTTCTTAGTATTACCAAATGGGGTAGGAGTTGTGGATAGTGATTACTATAATAATGAAGGAAATGAAGGACATATTTATTTCCAATTATTGAATTTTGGATTATTTGATAAGGAAATCCAAAAAGGTGATCGTATTGGTCAAGGAATTTTCCATTCATTCTTGAAAGCAGATGAAGATGATGTAGAAGAAGCGAATGAAAGAACGGGTGGATTTGGTTCATCAGGTGTTCGTTAGAAAGGAGTTTTTATGGCAAAAGCAACCGTTAGCTATCTATGTTCAGAATGTGGGTATGTTTCTCCTAAATATTTAGGGAAATGTCCGAATTGTGGACAATGGAGTACAATGGAAGAATATAAGGAAGTTGCTACAAGTAGTACTAAAAAACAATCTTTAGTGAGTCATTCTGAGGAAGAAAATCGTGCAAAACCACTGCGTATTGATCAAGTTGCCTATGAACGTGTAAAGCGTGTAGAAACTTCAATGCAAGAATTAGATCGTGTATTAGGTGGTGGAGTAGTTCCTGGTTCTCTTGTACTAATTGGAGGAGACCCTGGAATTGGGAAGTCTACTTTATTATTACAAGTATCGAGTCAATTACAAAAAGCAGGAGGCAGTGTTTTATACGTTTCAGGTGAGGAGAGTGCTGCGCAAGTAAAAATGCGTGCAGAGCGTTTAGGGATGCAAGCAGACGGTTTTTATATTTATCCGGAAACAGATTTACAAGCTGTAGTGACACAAGTCGAACAAATTAAACCAGACTATGTCATTATTGATTCAATTCAAACAATGGCTCATCCACAAGCAACAGGAATTGCAGGAAGTGTTTCTCAAGTAAGAGAATCTACTGCAACATTGATGAGATTAGCAAAGTTAAATCAAATTGCAATTTTTATTGTAGGGCATGTGACAAAAGAAGGAGCTTTGGCAGGTCCTAGAATGTTGGAACATATGGTGGATACTGTATTGTATTTTGAAGGAGAAAAACACCATAGTTTTAGAATTTTACGTTCGGTGAAAAACCGTTTTGGCTCAACTAATGAAATTGGCGTATTCGAGATGATGCAAGATGGATTAAAAGAAGTCATCAATCCGTCAGAAGTTTTTTTAGAGGAACGGTTAAAAGGAGCAACCGGTTCAGCAATTGTTGTATCACTAGAAGGTAGTCGTCCAATATTAGCAGAAGTTCAATGTTTATTATCTCCAGCAGTATTTGGAAATGCTAGAAGAACAACAAGTGGACTAGATTATAATCGAGTAGCGCTACTAATGGCAGTATTGGAAAAGAGGGCAGGATTATTGCTACAGAATCAAGATGCTTATTTTAAATCAACTGGTGGCTTGAAACTAAATGAACCCGCAATTGATTTAGCGATTGCAATGAGTATTGTTTCGAGTTATAAAGAACAAGGAACAGCGGTAGATGACTGTTTCGTAGGGGAAATAGGTTTAACTGGAGAAATTCGTCGTGTAAATCGTATTAGTGACCGTGTGAGAGAAGCACAAAAATTAGGATTCAAACGAATTTTTATTCCGAAAAATAATATTGATGGATGGGAATTCCCAAATGGAATTGAAGTTATTGGAGTTTCCTCTGTGAAAGAAGCTATTCAAAAAGCATTTTAAAACTTTATTAGATAAGGAGGGAGAATAAAATGGATTTATCTTTTAAAGGTCAACTTTTTGCCAAACGAATGATCAGCCTTATCTTTGTAATTGTAGGCGGTAGTTTGGGAGTGACCTATTTACCATCATTTTGGGAACTAATAGGGATTTCAAATGAATGGTTAAATTCTGCTGTGGTTAGTGTAGTGATTGGAGCTATTATTTTCTTTTTTATTTCATTAGTATTAACAAAACCTATCATGACAGGATTTAAAAAATTAGAAAAATTAGTGAATCAATTATCTGTTACGTATTTAGTCTTTGGATTATTAGGGATGTTGCTTGGATTAGTAGTTGCTTCATTTATTAGTTTACCACTAACAAATTTACAAATACCGGCTATTACACAAGTGGCACCAGTAGTATTGAGTATTATTTTTGGATATTTAGGATTTTATATTGGAACAAGTCGCAGAGGAGACTTTCATAAATTATTGAGTTTAAAGAAAAAAACAGAAGAGCCTCAAGTGCTTGAAAGAAAAGTGGATGATGCTTTCCATAAGTACAAAATTTTGGATACTAGCGTGATTATTGATGGACGAATTTATGATATTGCGCAAACAGGATTTTTAGAAGGAGTGTTAGTCATTCCAGTATTTGTACTGAATGAATTACAATATATTGCAGATAGTTCCGATAGTGTGAAACGAGTTCGTGGTCGTAGAGGATTAGATATTTTAAATGCTTTACAAAAAGAATCAAAAGTTCCTGTTGAAACATATGATGGAGACTATGATGATATTACTGAAGTTGACCGTAAGTTAATTCGATTAGCTAAAGCGATTGATGGAGTGATCATTACGAATGACTATAATTTGAATAAAGTTAGTGAATTTCAAAATGTTCCTGTCTTCAATATTAATGCATTAGCAAATGCGATTAAACCTGTTGTGATTCCAGGGGAAATGATGAAAATTCAAGTGATTAAAGCTGGAACTGAAAGGCAACAAGGGGTTGCTTATATGGATGATGGAACAATGATTGTAGTTGAAGATGGTCAGCATTATATGAATCAAGAACTCGAAGTTATTGTAACAAGTGCGTTGCAAACAGCAGCAGGGAGAATGATTTTTGCAAAACCTGCTCATTCGCAAAAGAAAATGAATAAACCAGAAGAATAGAATCTATGGATTTGTAAAAGTGGGAAGAAACAAAAATGTTTTTTCTCACTTTTTTTGTATTGAAAAAAATGACTAAAGTCATTTTAGTTGGTGACGAAAGTCAGTAGGCGGGGATAGGAATAATTTGTATAATAAGGATACAGTAAAGAGAAGGGAAGAGAGAGTATGATGACTTATCAAAAAGGAAAAGAAAAAATTGTAATCGTCATATTAGGAATACTCTTAGCTCTTGTCGTTTATAAATTTTTCTTACATTAATGAGTACTAACTGATAAAGGAGAACAAATATGGCATACGTTGAAATTCAATCTATTACAAAATCATTTGATGAAAAAAAAGTATTAAATCAAGTATCTTTTGAAATTATGAAAGGGGAATGCTTTGGATTATTAGGGCCTAATGGTGCTGGTAAATCAACCCTAATTGATATTATTACTGGATTAAAGAAAACAGATCAAGGAGATGTCTTGATTGATGGGCGTTCGATTAAAGAAGACGCGTTGACGATTCGACAAAAATTAGGAGTCGTTCCACAAGAATTAGCGATTATTGAAGAATTAAATGCAGTTGATAATTTAACGTATTTTGGTGGACTATATGGCTTATATGGGAATACGTTAAAAGAGAGAATTGCAGAAATTCTAGCAGTAACTGGCTTAGAAGAAAAGAAAAAAGAAAAGGTAAAAACTTTTTCAGGTGGGATGAAGAGACGATTGAATATTGGGATTGCACTCTTACATCAACCAGAATTTTTAATTTTAGATGAACCAACGGTTGGTGTTGACCCACAATCGAGACAGCATATTTTTGACTTTTTAGAAACTTTAAATCAACAAGGAACAACTATTTTATACACTTCGCATTATATGGAAGAAGTGGAAGCATTATGTGACCGTGTATTTATTATGGATCTTGGAGAAGAAGTGGCATATGGAACAAAAGAATATGTGAAAGAATTAGTAGGTTTAACGTATTCTATTGAAGTAGTACTGGATCGTATTCCACAAGGATTCGAGCAAGTGGTGCTAGATAGTGAAAATGGTATTCAAGAAGTAACGGTTGAAAATCGTCAAATGAATTTAGTCGTGGATCGTTCGATTTACTCTATGATGAAATTTATTTCTTTAGTAGAAGAAAATCACTTAGTCATTAAAAAAGTTTCAGTCAATGAAACAACATTAGAGGAAGCCTTCTTGAAATTAACAGGAAAAGCATTACGAGATTAAAGGAGAGTAATATGAAATTTTGGTATTTTTTAAAAGCAAATCTTCAGATGATGTTCAAACAGTTTCATATGCAGTTTTTTATGATTGTATTAGCGCCTTTAGTAATAGGACTGTTTATTAATTTTTCAGGGAAAAATGTCATTGAACGTAAACCGAATAAAGTAGATACATTATTATATGTGGAAAATCAAGATCAAGAAGTGTTAGGAAATATTGTCCAAAAAGCACTTGAACAATTGAATGAACGAGAAATCATTGTCATGACAACGGATAAAGAAAAGGCAGAATTAATTGCTACCATTCCAACAGATTTTTCCAAAACTGTATCGGAAGGACAGCAAACAAATCCGATTCAAATACAAAAGAAATCAAAAGTTTCAACTAGTAATCAATTGACGTATGAAATCATTTTGAAAAATATTACAGGTCAATTATTAGAGCAAGTGGAATTGAAAGAATTGGTGAAGAATAAAAAACAAGTGGATGATGCAACAGCAGCTGTATTGTCTACGCAAATTCTTCAAAAAACAAATGAGGTTCTTACTACAGAACTCTATCAAAGAAATGATTATCAAACGAGTCGAATGCTAACAAGCGAGCAATACTTTTCTACTGCGCAATTAACGATGATTTGGTCCATGGTTTTATCAATAGTGGTGGCAGGTGCTGTGAAGCCTGAATTAAGTGGATTAAATAAACGAGTGAAATTATTACCACTTAGTGTTCGGCAAAGAGAAACATATGGATTCATCTCGAATTTTATACAATTTTATATTTTCACCTTATTATATGTAGGAAGTTGGAAGGTGATTAATCCATCAACCTTTAACGGTAATCTATTTGGGATTGCAGGAATTTTAGCCATTCAACTATTTGCGATGCTTTCGATAGCAGGATTTGTAAGTATTTTTATTACGGAGAAAACATTAGGAATATTTTCTTCTATTATCTCACTTGGATTTGTTCTTTTTTCAGGAGCTATTCCACTTGATAAAATGAGTCCAATGTTCCATTGGTTTGGAGATAATCCATTTAGAAGAGTATTGATTGAACCAATCATTCGTATGATGCAACAAGAATCGGTAGGAGATTTTATAATCATCTATGTTGTAATCGTCATCGTGGCTTTACTGATTACTGAATTACAAATTCGTTGTTTACAAAGAAGGGAGGAATACTGATGGATTTATTAAGAGGGATAGGCTTTCATATTAAAAGAATCGTAAAGAGTCCAGCATTGATAGGTCAAATGGTGATTCTTCCAACAATAGTGACACTTTTTATGGTATTCATTCAATTATCGAGTACAAATAAAAACAGCACAAATACTTCTTCATCCACTCCTTCATTAGCAATTGTATTGGAAGAAGGAAATGAAGAGTTTCAACAAGAATTAGAAAGTTTATATTCGAAAAATGTTTTTTATACAGATAAAGAAAGAGCTCTAAACGAGTTAGAAAAAGGATATATTCGAAGCGTATATGTTGTTCCTAAAAATTTTGTGCAATCTTTAGGAAATGGACAAAAAAAACAGATGGAAGTGTACAGTCGTCAAAAACAAAAAGAAGTTTTATTAGAACAGGATATGCAAGGAATCTTGCAAAAACAATTAGTTGATACAGCTCTTCAAAAAGAAGGCATATTAGAAAAGGGAGAATTATTCAAGCAAAGTGAAAATCAACTCGTTCATTTTGAAGAAAAAAATGCAACAACTGTAAGCTATGTGTTATTGCTATTGTTAGTGATGTTTTATATTTTGTTTAATGTATCTTCTATTTCGTTTGACTTAATTACCTTTAAGAAAAATTATGTATTAAAACGTTCATTATTAGCACCACGTTCGAATGCGTGGATTACAAAGAGCTTTTTGGGAGCTTACTTTGTAGTGATGTTTGTTGCGAATTTATTTATAATTTTCTTTATGGATAGAGTGATGAATGTAGGAATTCCAAATTGGTTTAACGTTTGTTTATTAGTTGCAAGTGGAATTATTTATAGTTTGAGTCTAGGATTATTTTTATTTAGAATTTTTAAAAATCCAATGATGGCACAACAAGTAGGAGTTTTCGGAACCCTTTTCCTTGCGGGACTTGGAATGGCACCAAAACTATTTCAGTCTGGGATAATCGACATTGCTGCTCATTTTAGTCCAGTTTATTGGTTTGTTCAAATCATTGATCGTCAAGAATTACTTCCAGGCATTCCAATGGTATTAGTGATGGCACTTGTATTCTTTACGGCAGGGAATTATCGTTTAGAAACTTATGTTGATTAAGAAGTATTGCATCAATTTTTGAATAATGGTAGGATGAATAGAAAAATTATCAAGCTGAGGAGATTGTATGCCAGTAGGAATTATTATCAATTCATTTGCCATTTTATTAGGAGGAATTGTTGGTGGGTTTGCCGGACATAAAATTCCTTCGGAAATCAAAACACAATTAAATTTAATTTTTGGATTATCTGCTATGATGCTAGGAATCACTTCCATAGGATTAGTAAAAAATATTTCAGCAGTCATTCTATCTATGATTATAGGAACGATTGTGGGAATATCTTGTAAAGTAGGATTAAGAATCAATCAATTGGGACAATTACTGGAACGTCCAGTAGCGAGATTTAGCAGTGGAGGTCATGGGGAATTAAGTCAGGAAGAATTTTTGATGCAATTAGTAACAGTAATCGTATTATTTTGTTTTAGTGGAACAGGAATTTATGGTTCGCTTGATTCTGGAATGACAGGAGATCATAGTATCTTAATTGCAAAATCTATTCTAGATTTTTTCACGGCTGCTATTTTTGCTTGTAATGTTGGATATGTTGTTTCATTAGTGGCAGTACCACAATTTATAACGTTCTTTTCGCTATATTTATTTGGGACACAAATTTTACCTTTGACCAATCCGGTGATGTTAGCGGATTTTAGAGCTTGTGGTGGCATGATTATGTTAGCAACAGGCTTTCGAATCATTAAGGTTAAAATGTTTCCAGTAGCCGATATGATTCCCGCAATGCTCATCGTAATACCGATAAGTTGGGGATGGGTTAATTGGATTCTCCCATTGATTACGGGATAAACTGGGTGTATAATAAAATTGATAAAAAAATCACAAAGGAGTGGTTAGGATGATTATTACAACAACACCAACAATTGAAGGACATAATATTGTTGAATATAAGGGAATTGCTTTTGGAGAAGTCATTTCAGGGGTAAATGTATTAAAAGACCTTGGAGCAAGTTTTCGTGATTTCTTTGGTGGCCGTTCTCAAGGGTATGAAGAAGAATTATTAAAAGCTCGTGAAGATGCTCTTCGTGAATTAGAAAAACGTGCAGCTAATTTGGGAGCGAATGCTGTTGTCGGAGTGAAAATAGATGCTGAGACAGTAGGAACAGGTGGTATGTTAATGGTAATGGCATCTGGTACTGCTGTTGTTGTTGACTAAAATCTTTATTAAGAGATAGAAATTATTTATAGGGGTGATGGTTTTTCCATCCTCCTTTTTTAGTTTGTTTTTAAGTCGTTGAAAAAATCACAGGATGTATTACAACAGTAAAAAGTTATACTGTAAAAAATAGTTGAGAATCAATAATTTTTAAATGATTCTATTAAATAATAAAAGGAAAAATGCAAGCGGATACAGTTGAATCAAGCTTTTTTGAAATTGAATGGTTTAAATAATAATAATTTTAACAGATGAATACAAATATTTTATAAATCTTATCTGTACTAAACTGTATTAATACAGTTAGTTCAAGGTGTTCTATTTTGTTGAAAATTAGTTATTTTAAGGTGGAGAGCTTTAAATATAGGCTTTTTAATAGTTTTTCTTTATAAAAAATTAACAAACTGCTTGTATTAAATATCACTTATGTGAAAAAATAGTACAGATTTTTGTGATTATTCCATTGATAATTATTGAGAAACGATGTATAATGTGCTTGTTAAAAGAAAAACAAAAACAAAACCCAAAAGAAAAGAGGAAAATAAATGGTTAATAAAGCAGTTGTAGAATCCCAAGAACTTTTTGAAAAAGCTTGGGAAGGCTTCAAGGGTGTAGATTGGAAAGAAAAAGCAAGTGTATCTCGCTTCGTTCAAGCTAACTACACACCTTATGATGGAGATGAAAGCTTCCTTGCTGGGCCAACAGAACGTTCACTACACATTAAAAAAGTAGTAGAAGAAACTAAAGCTCACTATGAAGCAACTCGTTTCCCAATGGACACTCGTCCAACTTCTATTGCTGATATTCCTGCTGGATATATCGACAAAGAAAACGAAGTAATCTACGGTATCCAAAATGATGAATTGTTCAAATTGAACTTCATGCCAAAAGGTGGTATCCGTATGGCGGAAACTACTTTGAAAGAAAATGGATATGAACCAGATCCGGCTGTTCACGAAATTTTTACAAAATATGTAACAACAGTTAACGATGGTATCTTCCGTGCTTATACTTCAAACATTCGTCGTGCTCGCCACGCTCACACTGTAACTGGTCTTCCAGATGCTTACTCACGTGGACGTATTATCGGTGTTTACGCACGTCTTGCTTTATATGGTGCAGACTACTTAATGCAAGAAAAATTAAACGACTGGAACTCAATTGAAGAAATCAATGAAGAAACAACTCGTTTACGTGAAGAAATCAGCTTACAATACCAAGCATTACAACAAGTTGTTCGCTTAGGTGACTTATACGGAGTTGATGTTCGTAAACCAGCGATGAACGTTAAAGAAGCTATCCAATGGGTAAACATTGCCTTCATGGCTGTCTGCCGTGTTATCAACGGTGCTGCTACATCTCTAGGTCGTGTGCCAATCGTATTGGACATCTTTGCAGAACGTGACCTTGCTCGTGGTACATTTACTGAATCAGAAATCCAAGAATTCGTTGATGATTTCGTTATGAAACTTCGTACAGTTAAATTTGCTCGTACAAAAGCTTATGACCAATTGTACTCAGGTGACCCAACCTTCATCACAACTTCTATGGCTGGTATGGGTAACGACGGTCGTCACCGTGTTACTAAGATGGACTACCGTTTCTTGAACACTCTTGACAACATCGGTAACTCTCCAGAACCAAACTTGACAGTTCTTTGGACTGACAAATTGCCATACAACTTCCGTCGCTACTGTATGCACATGAGCCACAAACACTCTTCTATCCAATACGAAGGTGTAACAACAATGGCTAAAGACGGATATGGTGAAATGAGCTGTATCTCATGCTGTGTGTCTCCACTTGACCCAGAAAACGAAGAACAACGTCACAACATCCAGTACTTCGGTGCTCGTGTAAACGTTCTGAAAGCCCTTCTTACTGGTTTGAACGGTGGTTACGACGATGTTCACAAAGACTACAAAGTATTTGACATCGATCCTATCCGTGACGAAGTTCTTGAATTCGAATCAGTTAAAGCGAACTTTGAAAAATCTCTTGACTGGTTGACTGACACTTACGTAGATGCTTTGAACATCATCCACTACATGACTGATAAGTACAACTACGAAGCTGTTCAAATGGCCTTCTTGCCAACTAAACAACGTGCCAACATGGGATTCGGTATCTGTGGATTTGCTAACACTGTTGATACATTGTCAGCTATCAAATACGCTACAGTTAAACCAATCCGTGACGAAAATGGCTACATCTACGATTACGAAACAATCGGTGAATACCCACGTTGGGGTGAAGATGACCCACGTTCAAACGAATTGGCAGAATGGTTGATCGAAGCTTACACAACTCGTCTACGTAGCCACAAACTTTACAAAGACGCAGAAGCTACTGTATCACTTTTGACAATCACATCTAACGTTGCTTACTCTAAACAAACTGGTAACTCACCAGTCCACAAAGGTGTATACCTCAACGAAGATGGTTCTGTGAACTTGTCTAAACTTGAATTCTTCTCACCAGGTGCTAACCCATCTAACAAAGCTAAAGGTGGTTGGTTAGATAACTTGAAATCATTATCAAGCTTAGATTTCAGTTATGCAGCTGATGGTATCTCATTAACAACTCAAGTTTCACCTCGTGCTTTAGGTAAAACTCGTGATGAACAAGTAGATAACTTAGTAGCAATCTTAGACGGATACTTCGAAAGCGGCGGTCAACACGTTAACTTAAACGTAATGGACTTAAACGATGTTAAAGATAAAATCTTATCAGGTGAAGACGTTATCGTACGTATCTCTGGATACTGTGTAAACACTAAATATTTAACTCCAGAACAAAAAGCTGAGTTAACTCAACGTGTATTCCACGAAATCTTATCTATGGATGATGCTTTAGCATAAAAATAGAACTTAAATGGAGACCACCTAGCCTTGGCTAGGTGGTTTTTTATGCTAGAATACTAGATTATCCTATTGAAAACGTTATAAGAATTGTGTATAATACAACAAATATCAAAAGTAGGTGAATGGAATGAGAGAGTGGTATAGAGAACTACGTGAAGATTATAATGTTAGCCGTTCATATCATGAAGGATTTTGTGAATGGTATATTAAAAGAAAAGCACCAGATAGCGTTAGACAAATCTTAGCTTATTCCATCTTTTTCTTCGGAGTATATTTATGGACGAACATACAATTAAGTATATTATTAATTGAATTAGGTTCAATAGGATATATTTTAATTGTATTGTATGAGTGGATTCAAAAACTGAGAATGAAAAATAAAAACCAATTAAAAAAGGCTGGAGAATAACTCCAACCTTTTTTATTGTTTATTAACTTATTTTACTTCTACACGATCTAACCATGAAGTAGCTGTTTCATCTAATACAACATTTAAGTCTTCAATATTTTTGCGACCAGTTGAAGCTAACCATTCACGACCTTTGTCGTCTCCTTCGTTAGCATAAACTGCAACTGAATCTTTCCAAGTAGCACGTCCACATAATACTCCATTAAATTTAGAACCTGCTTCTTGAGCAAAGCGTAAAGTTTCTTGGAATAGTGATGCAGATACACCAGCACTTAAGAAGATAAATGGTAAGTGAGTGATTTCTGATTGTTCTTTGAAGTATGCTAAAGCTTCTTGACGAGTATAAACTGGTTCAACACCTTCTGCTGTAAAGCCTTCTACAAAGTTCATATTTACAGGAACTTCAACTTTTAAGACATCTACTTGATAACGAGGATCAGAGAATACTTTCATCGCATCATTTACTTTATGAGGTTTTAAGCCTGCATAATGAGCAGATTTTACATCTTCATTACTTGCATCATAAGAAACGATTTCTAAGAAGAAAGGAATATCTTCAGCAGTACATTCACTACCAACACGTTCTACCCATGCATGTTTGATATCGTTAATGGCTGGATCTTCATCAATATCATAGTATAGTAATACTTTTACAGCATCTGCACCGATTTCTTTAATACGTTTTGCTGACCAGATTGGTAATAAATCAGGTAAGCGTCCAACTTCAGTAGCATCATAACCTGTTTTTTCATATGAAATTAATAATCCACAATCTGCATTTCTTTTTTCTGCAGCTGGTAGCCCGTATTCTGGGTCTAATAAAATTGAGCTTGAATATTTTGTTAATTCTTCAGAAATTAATTCTTTAAAATGAATAATTCCTTCATCACCTGTTTGGTCTGGATTTCCAGCAGCAATCATTTTTTTAAGAGAACCACGTTGGTCGATAGCTAATGCACCGATGACATGATTTTCATTTGATAAACGACGTAAATGTTCGTATTTTCCTTTTGTAACTGTATGTTTTGACATATTTAACACTCCTAAACTTGTTTTTAAGGATTTCTCACGCCTTAATTTCTCTGTCTAACTTTTATTATTTTTCAAAATAAGCTTTACCGTCTAAATAAGTAGCTTGTAATTGTAAGTCGTCATCTAATACGATAAAGTCTGCAGCGTATCCTGGATTTAGATGTCCACAAACATCATCAATTCCAACTGATTTTGCAGGGACTAAACTAGCCATTAATAAAGCTTCATGAGGAGTTGCAATTCCCCATTTTACAACATTTTGTACTCCTTGGATTAGTTCTAAAATACTTCCAGCAAGGCTACCGTTATGTTTTAATCGAGCTGTTCCTTCTTTTACAATAACGTCAAATTCTCCTAATGTAGATTCGCATTCACCTAATCCACCTGCACGCATACAGTCTGTAATTAAAGCTGTACGGTGTCGACCGCAACAATTCATGACAATATTCGCAGCAACTGGATGAACATGGTGACCATCACAAATTAATTCGTCAAACACATCAAATTCATTTGGAAGAGTTAAGGCTGCTCCAACTACACCTGGTTCACGGTGGTGAAGTCCTCGCATGCCGTTATAAGTATGAACGAAAATATTTGCACCTGCTTCAACTGCATTTTTACATTCTTCATATGTTGCATCTGTATGAGCTAAGGCAACGTAGATATCTTCTTTTACAGCATGTTTGATAAAGTCAACGGCTCCATCACGTTCAGGAGCAATCGCAATTTTCTTCACCCAACCATTTGCTTTTTGTTGCCATTCATCTAAAATTTCTGTTTTTGGATCCCCCATATATTTAGGATTTTGAGCCCCTTTATGGATTTCACTAAAGAAAGGCCCTTCTAAGAAAATCCCTCTAATTTTAGCTCCAGGAATTGACGTTGCATTGTCTCCGATTGTTTGACAGACATCATTTAATAATTCTCTAGAAGCTGTTAAAGTAGTTGGTAAGTAAGAAGTAACTCCGCAACTAGGTAAACCATCAGAAATAGTTTTTAAGCCTTCTACATCATTATCCATTACATCTGCGCCTTTATATCCATGAATATGTGTATCAACAAGACCAGGTGCAATGCTATAAGCCGAATAGTCTACAATAGAACCGTCCGTTGGTTTTTCTTCTTGAAACTCTCCGAATACTCCAGAATCTAATATTGGTAAATACCCAGGACCTTTTACTTTTTTTTCAAAATAAAATTGTTTTGCATAAATATAAGTAGTCATAATATCCCTCCTTTAAATCATTTATGAATTTATATTTATTGAATGTTTAGCGGATGGATTGTTACACCTTTTACAACACGGTTTACTGTTCCGCTTGGAGAAGGTGTGTCTGGTTTGTTTCCAACTTTAATAGAAGATAGTAAACCAATCGTTTGACCAAAAATAGCATATGGAAGAGCTAAGTAAGCATCTGGAATAGATGAAAATTCTTCTGCAAAATCAAAGCTAGTTCCTTCATATTTACTTTCTACAGATACTCCGACTGCACATACTAGAGGTGCGATGCTGTCTCCATACATTTCTTCTAAAATGTCTAAGTCGTATTGACGTGTATAAGCATCATTTGAAACAAATACAAATGCTAATGAACGAGAGTCAACGAATGATTTAGGACCGTGACGGAATCCCATAGATGAATCATAAATTGTTGCAATTTTACCCGCTGTTAATTCTAAGATTTTCAATTGTACTTCTCGAGCTAGACCTGCTAATGGACCAGAACCAAGATAAATCACACGATTATAGTCTAAGTCCACAAATTGTTGTAATACATGTTCACGTTCTAAAACACTTTCTCCCATTTTACGAATAGCTGTTACAAATGCAGCTTTTTCTTCAACAGAATGTCCTTCATCAAAAATTAATAAAGCTGTTAAAGTCATACAAGTAAAGCTACCAGTCATTGCAAAACCAGCATCATTTGAACGAGCAGGCATCATTAGTAATAAATTACGGTCATCACCAGGTGCTGCTAGAGCTAATTTTCCTTCTGGAGCACAAGTAATGGTAATTTGATAGAAGTCTTTGACAATTTGTTGTCCTAATTGAACGCTGGCTAAACTTTCTGGAGAATTACCGCTACGTGCAAAAGATACTAAAATTGTAGGAATGTCTGCTTTGAAATAATCTAATGGATTACTCACTAAATTAGTTGTTCCTACTGATTGGAATTCAAAACGATCTTCACGACCATGACGTTTTAAATAAGGTAAAATTGTATCTCCTACATATTGAGATGTACCAGCACCAGTGAAAATTACGCGATAACGTTCATGTGGTAATGATTTTAAGAACGTTTGAATACGATCTAAGTTTTCTGCATAATAGTCAAATGCTTCCTGCCATAATTCTGGTTGTTGACGAATCTCACGAGTTGTGATTTCCGCAGTTAGTGCTTCTAGTTGTTCTTTTGAAAATTGAAACATTTCAAAACCTCCCATGTTTGATTGTTTAATGTGTATTTCTATGATAACGAACTTTATAAAAGAACTGGTCACTTCTAGCAACGCTTAATGTAAACTCAATCACATGATTTTCGCTATTGACACTTGTCCTCTTTAAACGCAAGCAAGCAGCATGCATTGGGACTTCCAATATAGGTGCCTCATCCTTTGTTAAAATACTCGCTGAAAATTCTTCATCTGCATAATTGATTTTTTGTTGAAAATCATCTGAGAAAACTTCATATAAAGAACGATTTTGTAATTGTTCTTGTGTGAGGTTAGGGAATAGTCTAGCGGGTAAGAAGGTTGTCTCTTTCATCATTGGAATACCATCTGCAAATCGAATACGTTTGAGTCGATAAATATATTCTCCTACTTGAATTCCTAATTGCTGAGCAATATAACTATCAGCTTTATAGTAATGAAAAGCTGTAATGATAGTAGAAGGAGTTCTCCCTAATTCTTTCATTTGTTCTGTAAAACTGTAACCTTCTAGTAAATTTTGACGTTCTTTCCATTGACTAGAAATAAAAGTGCCTTTTCCATGGCGTTTATAAATGTAGCCTAATGTTTCTAACTCTTTTAATGCCGTACGGACAGTGGTTCTGCTAACTCCATATTCTTTACAGATTTCTCTTTCCGACAACATTTTTTGGTGAACCTGTCCATGTGTCGTAATATATTCTATTAAGTCAAAGCTAAGTTTGGAATAAAGTGGCACTTGTTCAGTTTCTACCATGTTCTTTCCTCCTTTCGAAATCATGTAACGTCTACTGGTCATTACCAGTTAACTATATTGTAAGTTTATTAAGGAGATAAGTCAAGAAGACACTGAAAAATAATTGTATAACTAATAATTTGAATTGAAGAAAAGGAGAGATTTCTAAGAAATCATAAGTTTAGGTATAGAAAAAAATGATTAGTTGTTCGTACTTTTTTGAATAAGGTAAAATGGTTGGAAACTTGACGAGCTTCCTAGAAAAAAAGTACAATAAAGGGTACAAAAGAGAGGGGTATCATTGTGGATAAAGTGTTCAATTATAAAAGTTGTTTCGATATTATCGGTCCTATTATGATTGGACCATCAAGTTCACATACGGCAGGAGCGCTTGCGATTGGAAGATGCGCTAGGCAATTGTTTGGTGGAACTCCTAAAAGTGTCCAATGTATTTATTATGAATCATTTGCTCAAACTCATAAAGGACATGGTACAGACTTTGCGATTATTAGTGGTGTTCTGGGATTTGAAACGGATGATGAACGTGTTCCACAAGCAGTCGAAATTGCTACTAAAGAAGGGATTTCTATTGAATTTATCGAAAGAGATGGTCCAAGTCCAGTAGCTCATGCGAATACAGCTGATTTAACGTTGATGTCTGCAACAAGACGAGTACGTTTAATTGGAACTTCTATTGGTGGAGGAACTGTGGAAATAAAATATGTGGAAGTAGATGGATTTATCTCCAATCTTTCAGGACCATTACCGATTATTTTAGAAATTCTACCAATTGAAGAAGCTTCAACAGTGGAACCTCTATTAGAAGAATTTGGTATTTCGATTGGGAAACAAAAAGAATTAAAGGAAGGTTCATCACGCTTTATTAGTTATGAATTGAATGGATTAATTTCTCCAACTCTTCAAGAAAAATTACAATTCATTCAACAAGAAAAAACAATCTATGTCTTTACATAAAGTTAAGAAAGGAATTTCGTGATGTTTGTTAGCATACAGGAAATAGTCGCATTAGCAACTAGCCAAAATAAATCTATTTCTGAAGTAATGATTGAACAAGAAATGGAAATGACCCAACAAAGTCGAGAATTTATTTGGGCGAAGATGGAAAAAAATCTTCAAACAATGAAAAATGCGGTAGAAAGAAGTATACAGGGTCAAGGTGTATTCTCTCCAACAGGACTAACCGGTGGGGATGCTGTAAAAATGAAAAAATATCGCGAAAAAGGAAAAACTTTATCCGGAGATAAAATTTTAGCAGGAGTGCAATACGCTTTAGGAACAAACGAAGTGAATGCAGCGATGGGAATTGTTTGTGCGACACCAACTGCGGGTGCTAGTGGAACTTTACCAGGGGTTGTATTTTCTATTTCAGATAGTATGGATTTAACTCATGAGCAACAAGTACGATTTTTATTTACAGCATCAGCATTTGGAATGGTTGTTGCCAATAATGCAATGATTGCTGGAGCGATGGGTGGTTGTCAGGCTGAAGTGGGAAGTGCTAGTGCGATGTCTGCAGCAGCAGCTGTTGAAGCTGCCGGAGGAACGCCGCAACAATGTTCCGAAGCTTTTTCGATTGCATTAGGGAATTTGCTAGGCTTAGTGTGTGACCCTGTTGCCGGCTTAGTAGAAATCCCATGTGTGAAGAGAAATGCGATTGGAGCAGGAAATGCACTAATCGCCGCAGATATGGCATTAGCAGGGATTACAAATGTTATTCCTGCAGATGAAACAATTGAAGCAATGCGTTCTATCGGTAAAAGAATGCCAAGTGAATTAAGAGAAACAGGATTAGGTGGAACTGCTGCTACTCGAACAGGACTAGCGATTAAAATGAAAATTTTCGGACAAGATGTTTCGCTTGAAAAAGAGGAGGAATAATGATGGCAAAAGAAGTAGCAACATTTGCAGGAGGATGTTTCTGGTGTATGATTAAACCATTTGATACACAACCAGGAATTGAATCAGTCATTGCAGGGTATACAGGAGGTCATAAGGAAAATCCTACTTATAAAGAAGTTTGTTCAGGAACAACAGGACATACAGAAGCTGTACAAATTACCTTTGATCCAGAAATCTTCTCTTATGAACAATTAGTTGAAGTCTATTGGCAACAAACAGACCCAACAGATGCGATGGGACAATTTGTAGATAGAGGAGATTCTTATAGACCAGTGATTTTCTATCACACTCCAGAACAAAAAGCAATCGCAGAAGCTTCGAAAAAAGCTTTACAGGAAAGCGGACGTTTTAAAAAAGATATTGTTACAAAAATCGAACCAGCGAGTACATTTTATCCAGCTGAAGAGTATCACCAAGATTTTTATAAGAAAAATCCAGATCATTACTATCGTTACCGTGGTATGTCTGGGCGTGATACGTTTATTGAAGAAAGTTGGAAATAGATTATTTCAAAACAAAAACCGAGGAGTTTCATTTTTCGAAATTCCTCGGTTTTCTTATTATGTTACCTTTCAATTCTTTTACTCCCCACTCCAGTCAATTTACTAATGACAGTAAATACAACTGAACCGATAATAGCAGGGACTAACCATTCGAATCCGAATTGGTGCAATGGTAAGGTGTTTGTCCAAGCAGCTAATCCAGAGAGGAAGTTGCCACCTTGCATTTGTGAGAATAGATGAATAGCTTGAATTCCTCCAATAAAGAATGCGCCAACAACTGCACCTGTATAAGTCCAGTTATAAACAATATAGCGGTCAAAAATGGATAAGAAGATTAAGGCGATGACCATTGGATAAATAGCGCTTAATACTGGAACTGCTAATTGTAATAAGGCATCTACTCCTAAAAGTGATAGAAGGAATGAAATCACGACTGAAACGACAACAATTTTTTTATATTCTAATTTCCCATTTGTTAAAGTTGAAAAATAATGTCCACAAGTTGTAATTAGCCCAACGGATGTTGTTAAGCAAGCAAAGGATACGGCAATCCCCATAGCAACTTTACCAAATGATCCTAATAATTGTTCAATTAAACTAATTAATAAAGCCGGTCTTTGAACCGTTGAATCATAAACCGTACTTACAGTTGCTCCAGCATAAGTTAAACTGCTGTACACTAATGCTAGTAAAATGAAAGATACAATTCCGACTCCAAACATCATTTGATGTTGTTCTTTTTTCTCTGTATAACCACGTCTAGTTAAGTCTGAAATCACAACTCCTGCCATTAAGGCTGCTCCAAGTGCGTCCATTGTTTGGTAACCTTCTTTAAAGCTTTGAGAAAATAATCCCACGGAAGTTGTTGCTTGGAAGCCTGCATTCGGTTGAATTACAGCTCCAATAAATACAAGTAATAGAATAAATAATAAAATCGGAGTTAAATATTTCCCAATTGCATCAATAACGGTGTGTGAGTGAATCGCAATGTATAAAGTTAATCCGAAAAAGATAAGAGAGGTAATCCATTGTGGAGCAGTTGGTACAAATGATTGTACAAAAATTTCATGAGTAGTAGCTCCGGTTCTTGGAACGGCAAATAATGGCCCAATTAATATAATGGAAATCGCTCCAATAATGATAGAAAAATGTTTACTAACTCTTTTTCCTAAATCGGTTGCTTGTCCTCCTAATAGTGCTGTTACAATTACCCCAAGAATTGGTAAAAGTGGATCAGATAGTAAAAATGCAATATTTGCAATTCCCCAGTTATTTCCAGAAATAACTCCTAAATAAGGGGGGAAGATTAAATTACCAGCACCAAAGAAAATGGCAAATAATGCGAATCCACAAATAATAATATCAGTGATTTTCTTTCGAGACATAAATTTCCTCCTGTATATTCTTAAAAAATGATTAAAAAACAATTACAAATAGTGTACCATTTCTTTTTTTGGATTGCTAGTGATATGTACAAAGTTTCACGAGTGGATTTTCAAAAACTTATTGATTACAATGTTATTAGGAAAACAATTTGTTAGGAGGTTATCCTTTTGCGTAAAGTATATTTAAACCATGATGGTGGAGTAGATGATTTAGTCTCATTATATTTATTATTAAAAATGGAAGATGTTGAATTAGTTGGTGTAGGTGTTATTGAAGCAGATTGTTACTTAGAACCTGCGGTTGAAGCAAGCAAGAAAATTATTCAAAAATTTGGTTCTACAAAAGATCAAAGAATTCGTGTTGCTTCTTCAAATTCACGACCGATTCATCCATTTCCAAAAGAGTGGCGTATGCATGCTTTTACAGTAGATGCTCTGCCCATTTTAAATGAACATAAACCGATTTTAGTACAAGATTCTCCTTATAAAGCACATGAGGATTTAGTGCATGTTTTAAAGGAATCAACGGATAAAGTGGATTTATTATTTGTAGGGCCATTAACGGATTTAGCTCGAGCATTAGATTTGGATGCAAGTATTGAAGAAAAAATTGGAAAACTATATTGGATGGGTGGTACATTTTTAGAACAAGGAAATATTGAAGAACCGGAACATGATGGAACAGCTGAATGGAATGTTTATTGGGATCCATTTGCTGCGAAACGTGTTTGGGAATCATCGATTCCTATTGAATTAGTCGCCTTAGAAAGTACTCGTATGGTTCCATTAACGTTAGATGTACGTGATCGTTGGGCGAGAGAACGTAAAGTAGAAGGCATTGATTTCTTAGGCCAATGCTATGCTATTGTTCCTCCATTGACGCATTATGTTACGAATTCAACCTATTTCCTATGGGATGTATTAACAACAGCTTCTTTTGGAAAAGAAGATTTAGTGAAACGAGAAGTTGTTCCCTCAGATGTAATTACAACAGGTGCAAGTTCTGGTAGAACAATTCGTGTAGAAGATGGTCGTCCAGTTGACCTTGTTTACTATGTAGACCGTGATGCATTTTTTGATTATATTACAGGCTTAGCAAGAAAAGATTAACAAAAGTTAGATTAACTGTAAAAGGAAGAGATTCTTTTTGCAGTTTTTCTTTTTTATCAGTGAAATGAACCATGATAATACACGAATGATAGCTATCTATGGTACAATAGCTAAGCAGAATGATTGAAAGTGAGGAAATAAAATGAGTTTTAAGATTGGCAATATTCAAATTGACAATCCAGTAGTCGTTGCACCGATGGCAGGAATTAGTAATTCAGCTTTTCGTGTAACGGTAAAAGAATTTGGAGCAGGCCTAGTTGTTTGCGAAATGATTAGTGATAAAGGAATTCAATTTAGAAATGAAAAAACATTAAGTATGTTACATATTGAACCAAATGAATACCCATTGAGCGTCCAAATTATGGGCGGAAATAAAGATACATTAGTAGAAGCTGCCAAATATGTAGCTGAAAATACAGAGGCAGCGATTATCGATATTAATATGGGATGTCCTGTGAATAAAGTGATTAAAGCTGAAGCTGGCGCAAAATGGTTATTAGACCCAAATAAAGTTTATGAAATGGTTGCTGCAGTAGTGGATGCAGTAGATAAACCTGTAACGGTAAAAATGCGTACCGGTTGGGATGATGAACATTTATATGCCGTTGAAAATGCGCTTGCAGCAGAACGAGCAGGTGCAAGTGCTGTTGCGATGCATGGTAGAACTCGTGTACAAATGTATGATGGAAAAGCAAACTGGGAAATTCTTGGTGAAGTGAAGAAAAACTTAACACGAATTCCATTAATTGGAAATGGAGATGTTCGTTCTCCTCAAGATGCTAAGAAAATGATTGAAATAGCGGGTGTAGATGGTGTCATGATTGGACGAGCAGCCTTAGCAAATCCATGGATGATTAAACAAACCGTTCATTATTTAGAAACAGGAGAATTATTACCAGAAAATACTGTTCCAGAAAAAATTGAAATTGCTAAAACACATTTAGATCGTTTAGCAAATTTAAAAGGTGAATCAGTAGCAACAAAAGAATTCCGTAAATTGGCAGCTTATTACTTAAAAGGAATTCCACGTGCAACGAAAACAAAAGTTGCAATTAATGAATCAACGACAGTATCTCAAGTAAATCAAATTTTAGACCAATTTGTGAAAGAACATTTAGAGCGTGTTGAAAGACAATTAGAACGTGGAAAAGAAGTAGAGTAAAAACTTTTTAAACACTTTTATAGAACTTTATTTCTATTGATATAAACGCTTTATTTATCAGTCAATAATTGGTACAATAGATAAGAAATACAGTGACACACGTCACAAAAAGGAGGAAATGCAGTGTCTAACGAAGTAGAAGTACAAGAAACACTGAATGATCAATTACAAGTTCGCCGTGAAAAAATGAATCAATTACGTGAAAAAGGGGTAGAGCCTTTTTCAACAGGATTTAAACAAAAACAATCAACTGAAGAAATTCATAAACAATTTGAAGGTGCGACAAAAGAAAGCCTAGCAGAACAAGAAGAAGTGACGGTTCAAATCGCAGGTCGTATCATGACAAAACGTGGAAAAGGTAAAGCAGGTTTTGCTCACATTCAAGATGGTAAAGGTCAAATTCAAATTTATGTTCGTAAGGATGTTGTCGGAGACGAAGCTTATGAATTATTTGATAAAGCAGACTTAGGAGATATCGTGGGTGTTGTAGGAACAATTATGGTGACAAACACTGGTGAATTATCTGTTAAAGCTAATGAATTTGTTCATTTAACAAAAGCTTTACGTCCATTGCCAGATAAATATCATGGACTAACAAATGTAGAGCAACAATACCGTCAACGTTACTTAGACTTAATTAGTAACCGTGAGAGTATGGATCGCTTTGTAACACGTAGTAAAATTATCCGTGAAATTCGTCATTACTTAGATTCTCGTGATTATTTAGAAGTTGAAACACCAGTATTACACACATTAGCTGGTGGTGCGAATGCTCGTCCATTTATTACTCACCACAATGCTTTAGATATGGAATTATATATGCGTATTGCTCCAGAATTACACTTAAAACGTTTAGTAGTAGGTGGAATGGAACGTGTATATGAAATCGGTCGTGTGTTCCGTAATGAAGGAATCGATACAACTCATAACCCTGAGTTTACATCTATCGAAATCTATACTGCTTATACTGACTATCAAGATGTTATGGACTTAACAGAAGGAATCGTATCAAGCGTTGCACAAGAAGTTTTAGGGAAAACAAAAGTCCCTTATGGAGAATATGAAGTTGAATTAAAAGCTCCTTGGAAGAGAGTTCATATGGTAGATGCCATTAAAGAAGTAACAGGAGTAGACTTCTGGGTAGAAATGACAGATGAAGAAGCTCGTGAGATTGCTAAAGAAAAAGGTGTGAAAGTTGAAGACTCAATGACTTATGGTCACGTAGTTAATGAATTCTTTGAAACATTTGTAGAAGAAACATTAATTCAACCAACATTCATTTATGGACATCCAGTAGCAGTATCTCCACTTGCTCGTAAAAATGATGAAGATCCACGTTTCACAGATCGTTTCGAATGCTTCATTTGCACAAAAGAATATGCAAATGGATTTACAGAGTTAACAGATCCAATTGATCAACGTGAACGTTTCATGAAACAAGTAGAAGAAAAAGAAACTGGTAACGATGAAGCTCATCCATTAGATGAAGATTTCGTACAAGCATTAGAATATGGATTATCTCCAACTGGTGGGGTAGGTATCGGTATTGATCGTTTAGTAATGTTACTAACAAACAGCCAATCAATCCGTAATGTATTACTATTCCCAACAATGAAACATCAAGACTAATCATTAGAAAAAGGCACTTCTTAGAGAGATTCTGGGAAGTGTTTTTTGTCGTTTGGAATATGGAGGAAAACTTTCTTGTTAGAATTGTGAAGAATGTTAGATTTTTCCTATTAGGTGAAAGGTTCTGTCTGTTTCTTTTGTAGATTTTATGGTAAAATGACACCGTATGTATTGAATGAAAGAAGGTGTCAATGGACAAGTGGATGAACAATTTGAAGGAAGAATTCCACCGCAAAATTTAGATGCAGAACAATCTGTTTTAGGAGCAATTTTATTAGATCCAGATTCAATTGTGTCTGTAATGGAATTTTTAATGCCAGAAGATTTTTATCGAGTAAACCATCAAGTGATTTTTAAAGCGATGGTGGAATTAAATAATGATTCTTCGCCCATTGATATTGTTTCAGTTGCAGAACGTTTAAATCAAAATAAACAATTAGAAAATGCAGGTGGACAATTTTATTTACTAGAATTAGCTGAAAAAGTTCCAACTGCTTCGAATGTAGAATATTATTCTAAAATTGTTAGCGAAAAATCAACTTTACGAAAATTAATTCGAACTTCTACAGATATTGCAACAGATGCATATGGTGAAACAGATGAAGTAGCAGTAGTGTTGGATAGAGCTGAGCGAAGTATTTTAGAAGTTTCTGAAAAGAGAAATCGAGCAGGATTTGTAGATATTACAAAAGTCTTGAACGAAGCCTATTTATCTCTTGAAGAGCGTATGAAAAATACGGGAGAAATTACAGGAATTCCAACAGGATATATTGATTTAGATCGAATGACTTCAGGACTTCATTCGGATGAATTAATTATTTTAGCAGCACGTCCATCTGTTGGTAAAACAGCGTTTGTATTAAATATTGCTAAAAATGTTGCGACAAAAACAAATGAAACGGTAGCGATTTTCAGTTTAGAAATGAGTGCAGAATCTCTTGTAAATCGTATGTTGTGTTCAGAAGGCAGTATTGATGCAAGTAATATGCGAAATGGTCGTTTAACGGAAGAAGAACTTCGTAGTTATTTTGTAGCATCGGGTACTTTATCGAATGCACCAATTTATATTGATGATACTCCTGGGATTCGTGTATCAGAAATTCGTGCAAAATGCAGACGATTAAAACAAGAGCGGAATAATTTAGGGTTAATTGTCATTGATTACTTACAATTAATTGAAGGAAATGGACGAGAAAGTCGTCAACAAGAAGTTTCAGAAATTTCAAGAAATTTAAAGAAACTTGCTAAAGAACTAAGTGTTCCAGTTATTGCGTTATCTCAATTATCACGTGGAGTAGAGCAAAGACAAGATAAGCGTCCGGTAATGTCGGATATTCGTGAATCAGGTTCGATTGAACAAGATGCAGATATTGTAGCATTCTTATATCGAGATGATTATTATCGACAAGAACCAGATGAAGATGGAAATGTTCCACAACAAGAATCGAATAATATTATTGAAGTCATTATAGAAAAGAACCGTAGCGGTCCACGAGGAACCGTAGAATTAATGTTTATTAAAGAATATAATAAATTTACATCGATAGCATCGAAAAGTTTAGAAGCTTCAATGCCACCAATGTAGAAAAATAAATTAAAGAGGTGCGGATATGTCATCAGTAGTAGTAGTAGGTACACAATGGGGAGACGAAGGAAAAGGTAAAATTACTGATTTCCTAAGTGAAAAAGCAGAGTATGTGGCTCGTTATCAAGGGGGCGATAACGCTGGACATACGATTCAGTTTGGTGGAGAAACATATAAATTACATTTAATTCCATCAGGAATTTTCTCACCAGAAAAACTTTGTATTATTGGAAATGGGGTTGTAGTAAATCCAAAATCTTTAGTAACAGAGTTAGCCTATTTACATGAACGAAATATTACGACTGATAATTTAAGAATTTCAGATCGTGCGCACGTAATTTTGCCATATCATATTGAATTGGATCGTTTACAAGAAGAAGCAAAAGGTGACAAAAAAATCGGTACTACGATTAAAGGAATTGGACCTGCATATATGGATAAAGCTGCTCGTGTAGGGATTCGTATTGCGGATTTATTAGATCGAGAAGTTTTTGAAGAACGTTTGCGTTTGAATTTAGAAGACAAAAATCGTCAATTTACTAAATTATATGATGTAAATCCAATGAGTTTTGAAGAAATTTTTGAAGAATATTATGAATATGGACAACAAATTAAACAATATGTTTGCGATACTTCTGTCTTATTAAATGATGCTTTAGATAATGGAAAACGAGTATTATTTGAAGGCGCACAAGGTGTGATGTTGGATATTGACCAAGGAACCTATCCATTTGTAACTTCTTCTAATCCATTAGCAGGTGGAGTTACAATTGGTAGTGGCGTTGGCCCTTCAAAAGTGACAAAAGTAGTCGGTGTTTGTAAAGCATATACTTCGCGTGTAGGAGATGGCCCATTCCCGACAGAATTATTTGATGAAATTGGAAGCCGTATTCGTGAAGTTGGTCGTGAATACGGAACAACAACAGGACGTCCACGTCGTGTAGGATGGTTTGATAGTGTTGTGATGAGACATTCAAAACGTGTATCTGGTATTACAAATCTATGCTTAAATAGTATTGATGTATTAACTGGATTAGAAACTGTAAAAATTTGTGTTGCTTATCGTAAGTCAAATGGAGAAGAAATTAGTCATTATCCAGCAAGTTTAGTAGAATTAGGACAATGTGAGCCAGTTTATGAAGAACTTCCTGGTTGGACTGAGGATATTACAGGATGCCGTACATTGGATGAATTACCAATTGAAGCACAAAACTATGTTCGTAGAGTCTCAGAACTAGTAGGAGTGAAGATTTCAACATTCTCAGTAGGTCCGGATAGAAACCAAACTAACATTTTAGAAGATGTTTGGGATAGTAAATAATATTTCCCAAACGCTCGATCGCAAGAGAGGAGCTAGTTATGAAAAAGATTTTAGTTGTAGATGATGAGAAACCAATCTCAGATATTGTCAAATTTAGTTTATCAAAAGAAGGTTTTGAAGTTGTTACTGCATTTGATGGTGAAGAAGGGTTAGCAGTTTTTGCTGCTGAAAATCCCGATTTAGTGATTTTAGATTTAATGTTACCAAAAATTGAAGGATTAGAAGTTTGTCGAGAAATTCGTAAAACAAGTAATGTTCCGATTATTATGGTAACAGCGAAAGATTCTGAAATTGATAAAGTTTTAGGACTAGAATTAGGAGCAGATGACTATGTGACTAAACCATTTTCAAATCGAGAATTAATTGCTCGTGTGAAAGCTAATTTACGTCGTCAACATATTTCACCAAGTGAACCGGATGAAGAAAAAGCAGCAAACGAAATTGTATTAGGAAGTTTAATTATTCATGAAGATGCCTATGTGGTTTCTAAACGAGGCGAAGAAATTGAATTAACACATCGTGAATTTGAGTTACTTCACTATTTAGCAAAACATATTGGTCAAGTCATTACGAGAGAACACTTATTACAAACGGTTTGGGGATATGATTACTTCGGAGATGTTCGTACAGTAGACGTAACGGTTAGACGTTTACGTGAAAAAATTGAAGATACACCGAGTCATCCTACATGGATTATGACAAGACGTGGAGTAGGCTACTATATTAAAACTCCAGAACAAGAAAAAGAAGCTTAGAAAGATGCGCTTTTCTTTACCAAGAAATATTCTGGGAAGAAAGGCGCATTTATTTTTAATAAAGGAGAAAAGCTATGCAAAAAGTGAAACGATTCTTTCGTTCCATTCAATTTAAAATCCCTGTGTTATTTATTTTTATGCTGATGATTTCATTGCAATTGATTGTTGCAAACTTTCTTCGTCAATTAGAAACACAGATGATTTCAAACTTCCAAGAACAAATTCAATTACAAGTTGGATTTTTAAAAAATAGTGTTCAACCTATAGTGTCAAAAGACGATAAGGATGAAGTAAAAATAGCAGAAATTTCTAAAATACTGCAAGATTATCCGACAGGAAGTAGTATTGTAGAAGCTCGAGTATTAGATTCTCAGGGATATATTTTAGGGACGACGAATCAGTCGCAACAATCAGTTGTAGGAACTCGAACGACAGAAGCAGATGCACAACAAGTATTATTAACAAATACAACGTATGCTTATAATTATACAGAACATGATACTCGTTATTGGAAAATAGTCTCTCCAATTTCGTCTAGTAGTGGAAATTCAGGAAATCCTATAGGAATTATTTCTGTTACGACTAATATCGAGTCGAGGTATACTCAAGTAAAAGATATCGGAGTTATTTTCGTAAGTTCATCTTTAATTGCTATTGTTTTAGTGATTATTATTACTTTCTTAATTTCTCAAGGAATTACAAAACCGATTGCTGAAATGAAAAAACAAACGGAAAAAATTGCCGAAGGAAATTATACTGGTGAAGTAAAAATTTATAGTGATGATGAGATTGGTCAATTAGGGCAAGCAATTAATGATTTATCTTTTAAAATTAAGGAAGCTCAAGAAAGTACAGAATCAGAACGTCAACGTTTAGATAGTGTCTTACGTCATATGAGTGATGGAGTTATCGCAACAGATAGACGTGGTCGTATTGTAATTATGAATACAGCAGCCTTAGATATTTTAAATTTGAAGTCTGAAAAAGTGATAGGTATTCCTTTATTATCTATTTTACCTTTAGATGAAAAAGTAACTTTTAGAGAGTTATTAGAAACGCAACAAGAAAGATTAATTCATTTAGAAGAAGATGGAGAGGATTCGATTGTTCAATGTGAATTTTCTGTTATTCAGCGTGAATCAGGATTTATTAGTGGATTAGTTTGCGTCTTAACAGACGTTACTGAGCAACAAAAGATTGATAGAGAGCGTAGAAATTTCGTATCCAATGTATCCCATGAATTACGTACTCCATTAACAAGTATTAAGAGTTATACTGAAGCATTAGTGGATGGAGCTTGGGAAAATAAAGAAATTGCTCCAGGATTTTTAAAAGTTATTGAAACTGAAACGGATCGTATGATGCGAATGATTACGGACTTACTGAATTTATCTCGTATGGATCAAAATCGTCTAGGTTTGGAAAAAGAATTTATTAATATGAATGAATTGGTAGTTCATATTGTGAACCGATTCGAAATGGTGTTGCAGTCTGAACCGTATCGTGAAAAAAATTATCGTCTTTTAACAGATATTACGCAGCGAGACTTATGGGTTGAATTAGACCAAGATAAGATAACGCAAGTATTAGATAATATTATTAATAATGCGATTAAGTATTCTCCAGATGGAGGAAGAATTATTGTTCGATTAATGGAAACTCATACGGATATTATTGTAAGTGTGAGTGATGAAGGTTTAGGAATTGCCAGAAAAGATATTCCTCATTTGTTCGATCGATTCTATCGTGTAGATAAGGCACGTTCTCGTGCAATGGGTGGTAGTGGACTTGGATTAGCGATTGCGCAAGAGGTTGTTCAATTACATGGTGGAAAAATTTGGGTGAATAGTATTGAAAACAAAGGTTCAACCTTCTTTGTTTCCTTACCATATATTCCATTTGAAGAGGATGGTGAATGGGAATGAAAATTCGTTTAAGATATTTAGTGTTCATTTTAATGCTATTAAGTATTATTAGTTTAGTATTAACGATGGCTGTTGTATTCCGACCTGTAGAAATTTTCTCTCCAAATGGATTTACAAGAAATGTAGCTTCAACAAACCAAGATGCTAGTACTCAATCAAGAGTTTCTTATTCATTGGAAGATGTTTTTAGACCAACGCGTTTTATTATTTCTTATGAGAATAAAGGAAAAATGACGAGTGATTCTACAATCATTGCTTCTGTTAATGAAGATTTAGTTGGTAAATATAAAGATATTTCAAAAAAAGAAGTACTGAGTCAAGAAGCATATGAACAATTAGTATTAAGAGAGTCATTTGGTCAATTATTATTTGATGCTCCAGTGACATTTGGAGTAATGACGAGATATTTTAATGATGTACCTGATGAATATAAGCAAGAAACTTTTAGTAGAATTATTTATCGTTATGATGATCAAAAAAATGTTTACTTCATTAATGATTATACAAAGCAAGTATTTCAAGCTAAAACAGATCAAGATGTTCAATTAGAGTTATCCAAATATCATGATGATACAAAATTTCACTTAGTAGAGTCCTATATTTTAAAAAATAAACAGATTTTCATTGAAGTGAATAATCTATCATTAGAAAAACAAACTTATCTGATGGAACAAATTCCAATGAGTTTTTATATTACTCAGTTATTTGCCAATCCTTCAGAATTGAGAAATAGAAGTGATGGACAATCAATTATATATAATGATAATCTTTCCCAATTAAAAATGGATCGGTCAACAAATGTTATTTCCTATTACCAAAATCGAGTAGATGATGAACATTTAACAACAACCGTTCATTTACAGCAATCTTTTGCGCAAATGAAGAAATTAGGTGGATGGAAATTAGGGATGAGTTTCTCAGACTTTGATAATGATCGAAAAATTGTAGAGTATATGCGATATGTAGGAACTTATCCAATTCTTTCAAATGCGAAAGAGGGATTATCTCAATTTATTATTACAGCAACAGGAATTGAAAAAATGCGTGTTTCTTCTCTAATTGCGGAGACTCCGATTCCTTCAAAAAATGAATCTGTTAATTTAATGAGTGGGAAAGAGTTAATGGATCAAATTTTAGGGAAAGGAATTGCATTAGATACGTTAGAAGATATTCGTTTAGGCTATGCTTGGCAATTAAGTCGAGAAAGTAATCAAATTGTTGAGTTTGTACCAAATTGGTTTATTAAAATAGACCATAAATGGAAAACTCTACAAGAAGTTTTACTGCCAACACTTGAACAAGGAGGAGATAACGATGGATTTTAGACGATCGACTTTAGTATTAATTATTAGTTTTCTCTTCTTAGATATCTTTTTGTTTGGAACTTTTTGGCAAATGAAAAAAGAAGTGAAGAGTCCTTTAAATACAAGTATTAATGTCATGGAGCAAATGAGAACGGATGGGATAACAGTGACTGGTGTGAATACAACCGTAGAATCTCTACCGATTATTCAAATTAGTCCTACTAATATCGAACATTTAGTTAATACATTACCTAGTCAAGTTGCTACATATGATAAAGGAGTTATTTCTTCACAATTATTAGCACCGATTCAATTGACATTAGATGCTAATACTACAGCTACAATAGAAAATTTTGCTGAATTAACAACTTATGTAGAGAGTGGTTCTATTATTAATGGAAATCAATATAGATGGTTTAATTATAATCCGACTACACGTAAAGTCATTTATGCGCAACGTGCTAATCAAATTCCAGTCATGGATGGAAGTAGTCAAATTATTTTTACATTAAATGCTAATAATCAAGTTATTAGTTATGAACAGACTTTTGCAGGGAATGTATCAGTACTTGGAACTAATCGTACTTTAATTACATCTCAAAAAGCGATGGAAGTATTATATTTAGCAGGGAGAATTCCAACTCGTTCGACGGTTTCTGTCGTTCGATTATCTTACTATAAATCTTTAGCATTAAAAGATTTATCTATTTATTCTCCAGCTTGGTATGTAGAATTTAAACAAGTAGATGGACAAACTCTCGTTCGTAGAGTAGATGCGATAAGAGGTACTGTATTGACGAATGAAGCAACAGAAACGGTAAATACAACAACACCTTAATAGAACTGTAGCTGCAATAGAAAGGAAGACAATATGAGTGAATCAAGTTTTTTAGTGAGTTTACTAACGAGTGGAAGCTCGGGTAATGCAACGTATATTGAAACACCACAGAGAAAAATTTTAGTCGATTGTGGGTTAACTGGAAAAGCCATTGCAGCACAAATGGAAAAAATTGGACGATCAGTGGCAGATATTGATACGATTTTAGTTACGCATGAACATGTAGATCATATCAAAGGTATCGGAGTATTAGCGAGAAAATACGGTATGGATATTTATGCAAATGAGAAAACGTGGAAGGCCATGGAAAATAAAAATATCGGTGTGATTAAGCAAGAGCAAAAACATTTGTTTGAACCAGGAGTGACAAAGACTTTTGGAGATATTGATGTGATGAGTTTTGCTGTTTCTCATGATGCAGCTTCACCTCAATTTTATTCATTTCAAAAAGATCAAAAACAATTTGTAATGTTAACAGATACAGGTTATGTTAGTGAGAAATTAAGAAGATTATTGTATAATGCAGATGCTTATTTAATGGAAAGTAATCATGATGTTGATATGTTGCGTATGGGGAATTATGCGTGGCATTTAAAACAAAGAATTCTTAGTGATAAAGGGCATTTATCTAATGAAGATGGTGCATTAGCAATGTGTGAAATGCTAGGAGATAAGACAAAGCGAATTTATTTAGGACATTTAAGTCAAGATAATAATTTGAAAGAATTAGCATATCAAACAGCTGAGTCGATTTTATTACAACATGATTGTGGAATTCATGAAACTTTTGAAGTGTATCATACAGATCCATATGAACCGACTGAATTGTTTAGAGTTTAATAGAATTTTCAAAAAATAATGGGATTTTTAACAACTTTATAATGATTTAATTACATTATCTTCAAACTTTTTTCAAAAAGCTAGATTAGTATAAGAGTATCAAAAGAAAGCAATGAAGGAATTGCTAAAGTGAAGAAGGAGGGGATTTTCATGACAAATGAATTCCATGAAGAAGTAGAAAACACACAAGAAAATATCGTATTAAATAAAGAAAATACACAGGAGCCTACTCCAAGTGGAGCCAGAAAAACAAAGAAGAAAAAAGCGTTTCGTTCAGGATTTGTTGGAGGAGTTACAGGTGGATTATTAGCGGTTATTATTGGATTTGGTGCTATGAGCGCGACAGGAACTTTAAACCAATTGACTGGAGCAAAATCAACTGCAACAAGTACAACAACTGTAAAAACAAGCCCAACAGCTTTAACAAATAAGGGTGCTGGAGATGTTTCAGATGTTGTTTCAAATGTAAAAAATGCAGTTGTATCTGTTATTAATAAACAAAGTTTAAATCAAAATAATTTATTTGGAAATTATGGGCAAAGTCGCCGACAAAATCAACAAACAGAAGATAGTGATTTAACAACTGCTTCTGAAGGTAGTGGAGTAATTTATAAAGTTGAAAACGGATATGCTTATATCGTAACAAATAACCATGTTATTTCTGGTTCTCAAGAATTAGAAGTATTAATGGCAGATGGTACTCGTGAAAAAGCAGAATTAATTGGTGCAGATAAATGGACTGACTTAGCAGTATTAAAAATTAAAGCAGATAAAGTAACTACAGTAGCTGAATTTGCAAATTCTGATGAAGTGAAAGCTGGTCAAACAGCAATTGCGATTGGTTCTCCTTTAGGTACTGAGTTTGCTACAAGTGTAACTCAAGGAATTGTATCTGCAAAAGATCGTTCTGTTCCAACAGATGTTGATGGAGATGGTAAACAAGACTGGGTTGTCAATGCTATTCAAACAGATGCAGCTATTAATCCAGGAAATTCAGGTGGTGCATTAGTTAATGCAGCAGGACAAGTCATTGGAATCAACTCAATGAAAATTAGTAAATCAAGTGTAGAAGGAATTGGATTTGCAATTCCAAGTAATGAGGTAGTTTCTATTATTAATCAGTTAGAAAAATCCGGTAAAGTAATTCGTCCAGTTTTAGGAATTTCAATGGTAGATTTAACCTCTGTTTCTTCTCAAGGTCGTCAACAATTAGATTTATCAAACGAAGTTAAAGAAGGTGTCGTTGTCGCGGATGTCCAAGAGAATAGTAGTGCAAGTAAAGGTGGATTAAAACAATACGATGTTATTACAGAAATTGATGGTAAAGCCGTTACAGGAGTACAAACATTAAGAAAAGCATTGTATAGTAAAACCGTTGGTTCTAGTATGGAAGTCACTTACTATAGAAACGGACAAAAACAAACAACAACGATTCAATTAACAAGCTCAGATAGTCCAAGTTTATAAAAAATAGAATAAGATGATGCTATCCACATAGTTATCCACAAAAATGTTGATAACTATGTGGATATTTATTTTAGTTGTGTAGAAAAAATAAAAAAGTTTTTTTAAAAATCATTGAAATAATAAGCTTTTTAAGAAGGCGAGTTATCCACAGGATAATGAACAGTTGTGAATAAGTTTAGTTTAGAGTTCCTGAAAAAGCTTTTACATCAACGTTTTTAGACGTTTTGGATATCTTTGGATAATAGAATAAAATTGTGGATAAAGTAATCGAACAAGATATGACAAAAAAATTACAAAAAAAGGGTATTGACCAATATATAGGGGATAGAAGGAAAATCATAAACAAAATTTAGTAGCGAACATGTGTACATGTGGATAACTCTGTGGATAAGTTGTGAGTTTCTTATAATATTTTGAAAAAATCTTGAGGAGTTTAAGAAAAGAGAATATACTAGTATTAATAATGGAGAAGTACCCAAGAGGCTGAAGGGGTCGCACTCGAAATGCGATAGGTCGTGAAAGCGGCGCGGGAGTTCAAATCTCCTCTTCTCCTTTTATGTTATTGATATATCAATGTTTTCAGCGGTTTTGTTCCTTGCATGTTCCGTGAACAAAACCTTATTTTTATAGAGTTTTCAAATTAACATTGGTATAATAAAACTGTTATATGTAGAAAATTTGATGAAATAAAACATACAAGGAGTGAGAATATGCCAAGATTTCTTGTTGGGGCAACTGTAGATACTTGGGATTTTGATGCGGCTTATGAAGCAGCTAAGGATGGAGATATTATTGAATTTACTCCTAATTTGACAATGAATTTTACAAAAGAGCCTTTTACTGAAATTACAAAAAATATTACAATCATCGGTCATGTAGAAGGAAATACATTTTTAAATACGATTACGGGAAAACTTAGAGTTTCTAATAAGGCTAAAGTTACTTTTCAAAACTTGTGGATGTCAGTAGTAGAAAATAATAATATGTTTCGTATTACAGGAGAAGCAGAAGTAACTTTTGAAAATTGTGTACTGCAAAGTGAATTTCCAGAAAATGAGCATTTCTTGTTGTTTTCAGAAGAAAAAAGTAAAGTCAATTTTAAGGGGTTTACGACAAAGTTACCGGACAAACACCAATTAGGGATGAAATTTGTTCATTCAACCGTTTCTATTCAAGATTCTACGATTCAAAATCGATTATGGATTCGTGAAAATTCTGAATTAGAATTTGTACGTTCAAAAATGGAGTGTAGCCGACCTACTTCTTTATGGATTGAAGATTCAAAACTATCGATTAGTTCAAGTCAAGTTTCTGGAACGTTTGAGGGTGGAAGTCAAGCTGTTTTAAATGCTAGTAAAAGTGAAGTGTTGATTGAAGATAGTCTAATACAAGGTGTTGGAAAGGATTACTATACAATTTTTTTACAAAAATCTTGTACAGGAATTTTCAAAAATTTAAACGTAGATTTTATGAAGCTAAAAAATAGTCATATTCGTATGGTGAATGGGGCTGTAAAGAATAACATTTCGCTTGATGGAGACTCCACTTTATATTCACGAGGAAGATTACGATTTTTAAATAAAGAAAGTCAACATATTCCTATTACTTTAATAACAAATGCATTATTTGTAGGAGACAGTGTAGAAGTAGAAAAAGAAACTTCTTCCATTATCCGTGTAAAAGAAGGTTCATGCTTCGTTGTAAATGACTTTATTCATTTAAATGGGGATGCCACAAAACTGAATTATGAAACAGATGAAACGAGTCAATGCAGCATTGCTCAGAAACATAAAGTAGCTCCAGAAAGAAGCGAAAAAGGGGAGATTATTCGAACTGAAGATGCTCAAAAAGCTCATCATACGAATACTGATTACTATGCTCAATTACAAGAGTTAATTGGTCTTAAAACCGTCAAAGAAAAAGTAGATAAATTAATTCAACAAGCAAGATATAATCAATTACAAATCGAACAAGGATTACCTCCTGAAAAGATGACGATGCATGCAGCTTTCTTAGGAAATCCAGGAACGGGTAAGACAACCGTAGCACGTTTAATGGGACAAATCTTATTCCAATACGGAGCCTTAAAAGGGGAAGAATTTAAATTTGTAGAAGTATCAGCTGCTGATTTATTATCTGGATATGTGAATCAAACTGCAGAACAAACTCGTAAGAAATTAGAAGAAGCTAAAGGTGGCGTATTATTTATTGATGAAGCGTATGCTTTGAATAAAAAAGGTTCGAATAGTACAGGGGAAGAAGCGATTAATGAATTGTTAACGTATATGGAAAACCATCGTGATGATATTATGGTGATTTTTGCAGGATATACAAAAGAAATGGAACAATTTTTCGATGTTAATCCAGGATTTAATTCTCGTGTGCCTCATCAATTAACATTTGAAGATTATTCACCCAATGAAATTGTTCAAATGGGGCTTAAAATTTTTGAAGGAAAAGCTCGAAAAGTTGAAGATCCAGAATTTTATGCTCGTAAAATTAAAGAAGCGTATAAACGTTCCTTAGATAAGAGTAATGCACGATGGATTCGTAATCAAAATGAGCAAATTATGCAAGAATTTATTTTCCGTGTGATGTCACAAGATGGTGAAGATATGACTTTAATTAAAAATCAAGATATTGAAAAAGCATTGTCACAAGGAAGTTATGAAGAATCCGAGCATAAAGTTGATGCATGGAAGCAATTAAATCAATTAATTGGTTTAGAAAAAGTAAAAGAACAAGTCAGCGCCTTTATTAATCAAGTGGAATTATCAAAGGTGAGACAAGAACAAGGTATTGAAACAAAAAATATTACGTTACATTCATTATTCTTAGGAAATCCAGGAACGGGTAAAACAACTGTTGCACGAATTATTGGAGAACTATTGTATCAAAAAGGTATGATTGCAACGAATAAAATGGTAGAAGTTTCTCGTGGAGATTTAATTGGTGGTTACCAAGGACAAACAGCCATTAAAACAAGAGAACAATTACATGCTGCATTAGGTGGCGTACTCTTTATTGATGAAGCTTATTCTTTAAAACATGGGGCTAATGATAATTTTGGGCAAGAGGCTATTGATGAAATCTTGAAGTTTATGGAAGATCATCGACATGATATGGTTGTCATTTTTGCAGGATATCATAAAGAAATGAGTGCCTTTCTAGAAACAAATTCAGGCTTAGCGAGTCGTGTTCCGAATACTTTTGATTTTGAAGATTATACATCTGAAGAAATTGCACAAATTGGATTATATGAATTAGGAAGTGATTCCTTAACAGTAGATGAAGAAGCTTATCGTCAGGCTGTTGCAACAGCATATGCTCGTACGAATGACCGTAGTAATGGACGTTGGATTCGTAACTTCAATGAGAAATTAAGATTACGATTAGCGATTCGATTTGGGAACAATCCATCGATTGATCCAAATCAAATTATTCAACAAGATTTAGATGATGTGTTGGAGATGTCAAAATAAGAGCAAATAAAAAAAGCTGCGTTAGCAGCTTTTTTATTTTACATGAAATATCCTAAGTAATAACGAACAAATAATGCAGCAGCTACAGCACCGATAAATGGAGCAGTACCTGGAACTAATAATCCATATTGCCAGTCATTATTTACTTTATTTTTGATGGGTAATACTTGATAAGCTAAACGAGGACCTAAGTCACGAGCTTGGTTCATCGCGAATCCTGTAGTACCTCCTAGACCCATACCAACAGCCCATACAAGTAAACCAACAATAATGTTTAATTGATCTTTATTCACTTGTTCAGTAGCTAAGATAGCTGTTAAGAAAATGAATGTTGCAAATGCTTCGACGAAGTAGTTACGAGGTAAGTTACGGCAGTTAGGGTTTGTAGAGAAGATGTTACGAATCGCAATTCCATCTACTTGACCTTCAGAAGCTGTAAAGTGGTCTGCATACATGAACCATACGATAACAGCACCAACAAAAGCTCCTAAAAATTCAGCAATTGCTACAGGAATAAATTGTTCAGCAGGTAATAATCCTAATACAACTTTTGCTAATGCCATTGCAGGGTTAATACTAACTCCACCAAAGATGAATAATGTAACAGTAATACCGAATGCCCATGTTGTGATGGCAAATAAGTGACCTGAACCATTGTATTTTGTTTTTTTCAATACTTCGTCACAGTGTACCCCAACCCCGAATAAAATCATTAGGGCAGTTCCCATAAATTCTGATAATAATAAGTGAATAAATTGTTGTGTAAACATATAAGACTCCTTTTTATTTTTAATATAAATTATATTAATAGTTCTTTTTCTAATAGTTGATAGACTTTCCCAATTGGCAATTGATGTTCTTTGGCTAGTCTGGCACAATCCTCGTACTCGAGAGTTGTTTTAGAGATGTTTTGATAGGTGTTTTGTTTTAGGCGAATCATCCCTAAACTAGTTTCTACTTCTTGAAAAGTTCGTTTCATCACTTTTCGGGAAATTTTTTGATAACGAAATCCAATCGTACTTGTTTGCTCAAATAGAATGTTAGTAAATTCTTCTAATTGTGTGAGAGAAATTAGAAGAGTTACATGAATTGCTGGGCGATTTTTTTTCGCTAAAACACTGAAATAAGTAACGTCTAGTGCTCCTTTTTCATATAGGAAATCCATTAAATAACCCATTTGTTCAGGTGTTTGATCATCGATTGTAGTGTCAATTTGATAAATATCATCGTCTAATTGATGGACTTCTTTGAATGAGTGAGTGGTTGGTTGACATAGGCTTCCACGTAGAGCATTGAATTTTCCAGTATCGCGTTTCCCAAATCCATAACCGACAGAAGTAATTTCCAAGTTTTCTGGAACAGTAAAGTCTGGATGGATCGCTTTAAGTAAGGCAATTCCTGTTGGTGTAATTAATTCTGTTTTAATATCAAAATCTTGATGAATTAAAATAGAAGTTCCTTTTCTTAATTGCATGACTGCAGGTACAGGTACAGGCATAACACCATGAGCGACTTTGATAGTACCACTACCTTCGACTAAAGGAGCGCTATACACTTTTGTAATTCCTAAGTTTTCAAACAAGATGAAGAAACTAGCAATATCTACAATAGAATCAATTGCTCCCACTTCGTGGAAATGAATTTGTTCAATTGGTACTTGATGAACAGCAGATTCTGCACGAGCGATATCACGGAATACTTCAATACTTTTTTCTTTTACAAAGTCAGAAACGCTACTATTCTCAAAAATTTCAATAATTTCTTGTAATCCACGAACGTCATCGTGATGATGATGTCCATGTTCATGATAGTGATCGTGTTCATGATAGTGATCGTGTTCATGATGGTGATCGTATTCATGGTGATGATCGTGTTCATGGTGATGATCGTGTTCATGGTGATGATCGTGTTCATG
>NZ_CAUQUN010000007.1:0-72678 GCF_963521425.1 uncultured Granulicatella sp. | reverse complement strand
GTCACGGTAATAAAGGGGTAGTTTCTCGTATTATGCCGGAAGAAGATATGCCATTTTTACCTGATGGGACACCAGTTGATATCATGTTAAACCCATTAGGGGTACCATCACGTATGAACATTGGACAAGTATTAGAGTTACACTTAGGGATGGCAGCACGTGAATTAGGTATCTATATTGCAACACCTGTATTTGATGGGGCGCAAGATGAAGATGTTTGGGGAACTGTTGCAGAAGCAGGTATGGCTCGTGATGCAAAAACAATTTTATATGATGGACGTACAGGTGAACCATTTGATAACCGTGTATCTGTAGGGGTAATGTACATGATTAAACTTGCTCACATGGTTGATGACAAACTTCATGCTCGTTCAATTGGACCATACTCATTAGTAACTCAACAACCTCTTGGAGGTAAAGCTCAATTTGGTGGACAACGTTTCGGAGAAATGGAGGTATGGGCGCTAGAAGCATATGGTGCTGCATACACATTACAAGAAATCTTGACATACAAATCAGATGACGTTGTTGGTCGTGTGAAAACTTACGAATCAATCGTGAAAGGTCAACAAATTTCTAAACCAGGTGTACCTGAATCATTCCGCGTATTAGTAAAAGAATTACAAGCTTTAGGTCTTGATATGAGAGTACTAGATGAAAATGATGAAGAAATTAAGTTAGAAGATATGGACGATGATGCTCGTATGAATTTCAATGATGTTGAAAAAATGAGTGAAAAGACACGTAAGTTAAATGAATATTCTGACCGTATTGCTGAAATTTCTGGGGATAAAACAGAAGTTGTAGAAACAGTAGAAGAAGAAATTGAAGAAATTCAAGGTTCAGAAGATACAGAAGAAACTTTAGACTAAGAATAACTATTGGAATCGTAGGGCAATTCCAAAGAAGAGGGAGGTTGGCCCCTTGATAGATGTAAATAATTTTGAAAGTATGCAAATTGGTTTAGCGTCTCCTGATAAGATTCGTGAATGGTCATATGGTGAAGTAACCAAGCCAGAAACAATCAACTATCGTACTTTGAAACCAGAACGTGATGGTCTATACTGTGAAAAGATTTTTGGACCAACTAAAGATTTAGAATGTTCATGTGGTAAATTAAAGAAAATTAATAATAAAGGAAAAGTGTGTGATCGCTGTGGCGTTGAAGTAACTCGATCAAAAGTCCGTCGTGAACGTATGGGACATATCGAGTTGGCAGCTCCAGTAACACATGTTTGGTACTTTAAAGGAATTCCTAGCCGTATGGGACTTGTGTTAGACATGAGTCCTCGTGCGTTGGAAGAAATCATTTATTTTGCAAGCTATGTTGTTATCGATGCTGGTGATACAACATTGATGAAAAAACAATTATTAAGTGAACGTGAATACCGTGAAAAACGTATGGAATTCGGAACTCGTTTCCACGCAGCAATGGGTGCTGAAGCTGTTCAAGAATTATTAAATAATGTTGACTTAGAGGCAGAAATTGCAGAATTAAAAGAAGAGTTAAAAACAGCTCAAGGTCAAAAACGTACTCGTGCAATCCGTCGTTTAGATATTTTAGATGCTTTCCGTGAATCAGGAAATAAACCTGGTTGGATGGTAATGGATGTTATTCCAGTTATCCCACCAGATTTACGTCCAATGGTTCAATTAGAAGGTGGACGTTTTGCAACAAGTGACTTAAATGATTTATACCGCCGTGTAATCAACCGTAATAATCGTTTAAAACGTTTATTAGAATTAAATGCTCCACGTATCATCGTTCAAAATGAAAAACGTATGTTACAAGAAGCAGTTGATGCTTTAATCGATAATGGTCGTCGTGGTCGTCCAGTAACTGGACCAGGTAACCGTCCATTGAAATCATTAAGTCATATGCTTAAAGGGAAACAAGGTCGTTTCCGTCAAAACTTACTTGGTAAACGTGTAGACTACTCAGGACGTTCTGTAATCGTAGTAGGACCAAACTTGAAAATGTATCAATGTGGTTTACCAAAAGAAATGGCGATTGAATTATTCAAACCATTTGTCATGAAAGAATTAGTAGAACGTGAAATTGCTGGAAATATTAAGAGTGCAAAACGTAAAATTGAACGTTTAGACGATGATATTTGGGCAGTTTTAGAAGAAGTGATTCGTGAACACCCAGTTCTATTAAACCGAGCACCTACTCTTCATAGATTAGGGATTCAAGCATTTGAACCAACTCTAGTAGAAGGTCGTGCAATTCGTCTTCACCCATTAGTGTGTGAGGCCTACAATGCCGACTTCGATGGAGACCAAATGGCGGTTCACGTGCCACTTTCACAAGAAGCTCAAGCAGAAGCTCGCTTATTAATGTTAGCGGCACAAAATATCTTAAACCCTAAAGATGGAAAACCAGTAGTAACTCCATCTCAAGACATGGTTTTAGGAAACTATTACTTAACATTAGAACAAGAAGGTCGTGTTGGAGAAGGAATGTACTTCAAAGACATGAACGAAGCAATGTTAGCATACCAAAATGGATATGTTCATTTACACAGCCGTATTGCAATTCACGCAAGTGCGCTTCCTCATAAACCATTTACTGAATGGCAAAAAGAACGCATGTTAGTAACTACAGTTGGTAAATTATTATTCAATGAAATTATGCCTGACGAATTCCCTTACTTAAATGAACCATCAATGGAAAACTTAGAAGTAGCTACTCCAGATAAATACTTCTTAGAACCAGGTTCAAATATTAAGGAAGAAATTGAAAAACGACCAATCGTTTTACCATTCAAGAAGAAAAACTTAGGTCAAATCATTGCGGAAGTCTTCAAACGATTCCACATTACAGAAACATCAATGATGTTAGACCGTATGAAAGACTTAGGATATAAATATTCAACTCGTGCTGGTTTAACAGTAGGGATTGCAGATATTTCTGTTGCAGGAAATAAAAAGACAATTCTTTCTGATGCACATAACCAAGTTGATGAAATTTCTAAATTATTCCGTCGTGGTTTAATTACTGATGACGAAAGATATGAGCGTGTTATCGAAACATGGAATGCTGCAAAAGATGAAATTCAAAGCGCATTAACAAAAACACTTGGTGCTCGTAACCCAATCTTCATGATGAGTGACTCTGGAGCCCGTGGTAACATCTCTAACTTTACACAGTTAGCGGGGATGCGTGGATTGATGGCCGCTCCAAATGGTAAAATCATGGAATTACCAGTAACATCAAACTTCCGTGAAGGTTTAACAGTTATGGAGATGTTCTTATCAACACACGGTGCCCGTAAAGGGATGACGGATACTGCCTTGAAGACAGCCGACTCAGGTTACTTAACTCGTCGTTTAGTAGACGTAGCTCAAGACGTTATTATCCGTGAAACAGACTGTGGTTCTGATCGAGGTTTAACAATTTCAGCAATCCGTGAAGGAAATGAAATGATTGAAACATTAGAAGAACGTATGATTGGACGTTATGCACAACGTTCTGTAAAAGATCCAGTAACTGGCGAAGTATTTGTTGGTCACAACGAATTAATTACAGAAGATATTGCTCGTAAAATCATTGATGCTGGTATTGAAGAAGTAACAATTCGTTCTGCATTTACATGTGATACGAAACATGGTGTATGTAAACATTGTTATGGACGTAACTTAGCAACAGGTTCAGAAGTAGAAGTTGGGGAAGCAGTTGGTACAATTGCCGCTCAATCTATCGGGGAACCTGGTACTCAGTTAACAATGCGTACCTTCCATACCGGTGGGGTAGCCGGAGACGATATTACTCAAGGTTTACCTCGTATCCAAGAAATCTTCGAAGCTCGTAACCCTAAAGGGGGAGCAACAATTACAGAAGTAACAGGTGAAGTTGTATCGATTGATGAAAATGCGGGAAGCCGTACTAAAGAAATCACAATTAAAGGTGCGACAGATACACGTACGTATACTGTTCCATTTACAGCTCGCTTAAATGTTGAAGAAGGACAAACAATCCATCGTGGTGAACCATTAACATCTGGTTCTATCGATCCAAAAGAATTATTACGTGTTCGTGATGTATTATCAGTAGAAAACTACTTATTACGTGAAGTACAAAAAGTATACCGTATGCAAGGGGTAGAAATCGGAGATAAACACGTTGAGGTAATGGTTCGTCAAATGTTACGTAAAGTTCGTGTAATGGATCCAGGTTCAACTGAAATTTTACCAGGAACATTATTAGATATCGCAGACTTTACTGAACGTAACCGTTCTGCAATTATGAATGGTGAAGTTCCAGCGACTGCACGTCCAGTATTACTTGGTATTACAAAAGCTTCATTAGAAACAAACAGTTTCTTATCTGCAGCTTCATTCCAAGAAACTACTCGTGTGTTAACAGACGCATCTATTCGTGGTAAGAAAGACCACTTACTTGGACTTAAGGAAAATGTTATCATCGGTAAGATTATTCCTGCTGGTACAGGTATGGCTCGTTACCGTAATATGGAAACAAGCACTTCTACACCAGTTCAAACAGAAGAATTCGTTGAAGCTACTGAAGAGTTAGCAGAAGGAATTGTTGCTGAAGAAACAGTGCAAGAAACAACAGAAGCTTAATAAGAGAAAGAAAACACATTCTGAGGAGAATCGGAATGTGTTTTTCTTTTGCCTAATAGAAATTTTACTTTTCTAAAAAATAAAGATGATAGTAGATTTCAAAATGAACAAATTAAGACTAAATATAATATCTAGGGGTTTGAAACTCTATAAATAACCTAACTATAATAGAATGGAAATAGATTTATAGTATTTATATGTTAGAAAAATTAACGCTTGAAAATTGAACTATTATTGAATATTTTTTATAGAATCAATAACCTATTTTTTATAACTTGACAAAAATCAGGGTGATATCAGATAATGTTTGTGATATATATAACATATATTATGGGTAATTAGAAAGGGGTTATAATTATGAAAAAAGCAAAAATAGTTTTAGGAACAACAGTAATAGGTGGAACATTCTTAGTTTCTGGGATGTTCAATACTATTGCTGCAGCAGAAGTAGAAAAAAAAAGTTGTAGAAAATACCATTAGTACAAAATCAAACTTAGAAGGTGAGATAAAAAAATCTCAACAAGATATAGAGAAAATTAAGCAAGAGATAGAAAATTTAGTTAAGAAATTAGATGAATCTAAACGGTTAGTACAACAAAAAAAAGATACTATAAGCAATATTGAAAAAGAAATAAAAAATATAGAAGAAATTAAGACAAAGATTTCAAAACTAGAAATAGAAAAAGAAAACTTAATGAATCAAATAAAAAAAGAAAAAGAATTAATTTTAGAAAAAAATAAAGAGAGTGCAAAAATACAAGAAAAAGTAGAAAATGCAGTAAAAAAAGTTGAATACGAAAAAAATAAATTAGGCTCTCTAAAAGATCCAGATGAATTAAAAGAACAAATGGATAAAAAACAAGAAGAGAAAAAGAATAGTGAAAAAAATATTTTAGATAATGCAAAAAGTATTGAGAATGAAAAGAAAGAAAGAAATACGGCTGTTGAAAAGTTAGAAAAGGTTCAAAAAATTATTTCTTCAAAAAAAACAGAAAAAGCAGATCTAGAAAAAACAAGAACAAAGGAAGAAATTCAAAAACAAAAAAATGTAGATTATAAAAAACAAGAAATGAGTAAAGTTGAAGTAGAAATTAAGGAAACTTCACATGTTTTAAAACAAAAGGTTCAACTTGAAAAAAATACAAAAGAAGAATTGGTAAGAGAAGAACAAAAAAAGAATAAAAATATACCGATGTTAATTTCAGACGAATTTATTTCAGCTATTAAAGAATCGTTAAAGTATAGTGGAAAAATCCCTGATTCTGTTGCCGATAAAATTGAACAAAGTAGTAATAATTTAATTGGACCAGAGGAAAATGAGAATTGGTTGAGAGGAGGAAATTCTCCATTACTAAAAGCCTTGGCTGCAATAAGTTCAAGTGATAAAAGGTCAGCAGATGTTAGACATCTAACTGAAAAACAGACAGAAGAATTAAATGAGTATGCGGCTAATTTATATAGACAAATTCGTAATGCTTTTGGATTTGGAAAAGAAAATCAATTAATAACAACAAAAGAAACTAATAAGTTAGGAAAACGTTTTGCAGATGTGCATGAAGAAGTAACCCGAAAACGTGCAGGAGGAAATGCTAAATTCAATGATGCTTTTAAAACAGGTCATGTATCAAAAGCTTTAACCATCCAATCAAATATTCCTATTGAAGTTGGAATAGCTAAAAGAAAAGAAGCTGTAACGCTTATGAATGGATACGATTATTTTGAAAATTTAGCATTTTTTGGGGAAGGATATGCCGAATATCGTCGTGGATATAATTATACAACTATGGGAGGACTAAAGGCTAGTATTTATGATTCAATAGCACAATTTTTATACCGTGATAAAGGATCTAATTATGGGCATACGCGTAATGTAGTTCGAGGTGCAGGTCACCATGAGAAAGGGTCTCAGTTTTATATTGGGTTTGCACATACTAAAAATTATACTACTATATTGTTTGATGAATCAGTTATTAATGATCCGAATGCAACTTTAACTAAAATACCTAAAATTGAATCATCAAAATCAATTGTGCAAAAGATAGAAAAACTAAAAGGAAATTTAAACAATTATATAAAAGAAATTACAAAGATAAAATCAGAATTATCTAATAAGCAGAAACTTTTAAATACATTATCGATTGAGTTAACTTCATTACAAAAAAATAATGATAAAAAAATAGTACGTATTCAACAGTTAGATAAAGAAATTGATAATTTAAGCAAAGAAAAAACAGTACTTGAAGTAACAATTCCTAAGAAAGAACAAAGAATCCAATTACTTCAATCTGAAGTGGTTCAATCAAAGAAAAAGGTTACTAATTTAGAAAGAGAATATACTGAATTATTAAATGAATATCGTAAAAATATCGATTTATTTAAGGATTTTAATCTAGCTAAAAAAGAACTCAAAGAATTAGAAATAGTTAAAAATAAATTTGCTGAAGCACTTTTAAATTTAAAAAATAATCTTACATTATCAGTGAATAAAATTAACACATTAGAAAATGTAATTCAGAACAATATAAAAATTGTGCAAGGAAAAGTAAATTTAATAGAGAAAATAACGAAAGAACAAAAGGCTTTACATGAGTTAGAAAAAAATTATGCAACTTTAAAAAGTTCTTTAGATAAAAAACAGAATGAATATAAAAATATTTTCAAAAAAAATTCAGATTTAAAAGCAAAATTAGCTTTAATAAATTCTATAGAAAAGCCCAAAAAAACTATGGGTTGGCAAAAAGTTAATGGATTATGGTACTTTTTTGATAAAAAAGGATTTAAAACAGGTTGGATTTTTACTGAGGATAAATGGTATTACTTAAATAGTTCAGGTGTAATGCAGATTGGATGGTTGCTAGATGGTAATAAATGGTACTACTTAAATAGTTCAGGTGCTATGGAGACCGGTTGGATTCAAAATAAGAATACATGGTACTACATGAATAAATCAGGAGCAATGCAAACAGGTTGGATACTAGATGGTAATACATGGTATTACTTAAATAGTTCGGGTGCTATGCAGACTGGTTGGGTTCAGAGTGGAAATGAATGGTATTTTATGAATAAATCAGGTGCAATGCAAACAGGTTGGGTAGAAGTATCTGGTAAATGGTATTACTTTGATAAATCAGGTGCACTATTAACAAATACTATTACTCCAGATGGTTATTATGTAAATGCCAATGGAGAGTGGGCATAATTTTAAATGTAAAAGAAGAGGGTAAATGCTCTCTTCTTTTTGAATTATTTATTTTAAAAATATGATTAAATGCTGAGTCATTTTTAGCGAACGTTTTCAAAACATATAAAATTATGGTATAATCTTACAGTTAAGGTATTCAAAAGATACCTAAAAGGAGGAAGAGAGATGCAAAATTATTCAGAAGAAGGATTACAATATCATTTAAACATTCGTAAAGGTGATGTAGGAAAATACGTTATTTTACCAGGTGATCCGAAACGTTGTGCTAAAATTGCAGAACATTTTGAAGATGCAAAATTAGTTGCAGATAATCGTGAATATGTAACATATACAGGATACTTAGATGGAGAGAAAGTTAGTGTAACTTCAACAGGGATTGGAGGCCCATCTGCTTCTATTGCTTTAGAAGAATTAGTGAGAAGTGGTGCAGATACATTTGTTCGTGTAGGGACTTGTGGAGGAATTGATATCGATGTAAAAGGTGGCGATATTGTGATTGCTACAGGTGCGATTCGTACGGAAGGAACAACTCGAGAATATGCGCCAATCGAATTCCCAGCAGTTGCAAACTATGATGTAGTAACAGCATTATTACAAGCAGGAAAAACATTAGGTTATACAACTCACGCTGGTATTGTACAATGTAAAGATTCATTTTATGGACAACATGAACCAGAAGTAATGCCAGTAAGTTATGAATTACAACAAAAATGGGAAGCTTGGAAACGTCTAGGAGTAAAAGCTTCAGAAATGGAATCAGCAGCTTTATTTGTAGTAGCTAGTCATTTAGGCGTAAGAGTTGGTTCAACATTCCTAGTAGTAGGAAACCAAGAAAGAAATGCTGCAGGATTAGAAAATCCAATTGTTCATGATACAGAAGCAGCAATTACAGTTGCTGTACAAGCATTACGTAACTTAATTGCACAAGACCGTCAAAACGCATAAGGAAAGGTGAATCAAATGGAATTAAAAGAAATTTTAGCAACCGTCGATCATACCTTATTAACTCAAAACGCTACATGGGAAGAAATTCAACAAATTTTGGATGATGCGATTCATTATGGCACAGCTTCAGCTTGTATTCCTGCTAGCTATGTAAAACAAGCAGCAGAGTATGTAGAAGGGAAATTACCGATTTGTACAGTCATTGGATTCCCTAATGGATATTCAACAACAAGCGTAAAAGTTTTTGAAACAAAAGATGCCATTGAAAATGGAGCAAGTGAAATCGATATGGTCATCAATATTACGGATGTAAAAAATAAACGATTCGACCTAGTAGAAGAAGAAATTCGTCAAATTCATGAAGCTTGCCAAGGTAGAATCTTGAAAGTAATTGTGGAAATTTGTTTATTAACGACAGAAGAATTGATTGAATTATGTAAAGTAGTAACTCGTGCAGGGGCAGAATATATTAAAACATCTACTGGATTTTCAACAGGAGGAGCTACATTTGAAGCTGTAGCATTAATGAAAGAATATGTAGGACCTTCAGTGAAAATCAAAGCTGCAGGTGGAATTTCTAGCCTAGAAGATGCAGAAAAATTCATCTCATTAGGTGCTAGTCGTTTAGGAACAAGCCGTATTGTTAAAATTATTAAAAATCAAGCAGTTGAAGAGAATAGTTATTAGTAGGTTGAATAAAAGAATGTAGGTTAAATCCTGTGAGTAAGAGATTACTTGCAGGATTTTTTTGTGATAAGGGTATTGAAAAGGGAAAAAGAAAATAGTAGAATAAAACTAAAGTTTAGGTATCCCTAAAAATAGGAGTTGATATAATGGGAGAATTGTTTCAAAATAAAGTATCTAAAACCATGCTTTTGACACTACAAGCAAAAGCGTTAGAAGGAAGTCAAAAAAATCGATTATTTATTGATCAAAAAGCTGAAGAAATAATGAAGCAAGTTCCAATAATGGTAAATGTTTCTTTTTTTGATCGAATCGGAGTTTGTTTAAGAACGAAATATTTTGATGATTGTTGCAAAAATTTTATTAAGAATCATGAACATCCAGTCATCATTCAATTGGGCTGTGGTTTAGATGATAGGCAAGGAAGAATTGGAGCAGAAGACATTCCATTTCTCAGTGTAGACTTTTTGGATGTTATTACATTAAGACAAGAGTTTTTTGAAGAAACAGTTACTTCACAGATGATTGCTGACTCGATATTAGATGATAAATGGATTCAAATTGTTAAAGAACAATATCCTAAGGGAGATTACTTATTCATTATTGAAGGTGTGTTGATGTACTTTAATGCAAATGATATAAAGGAATTAGCGACAAAATTAGAAAGAGAATTTCATCAATATGAATGTTATTTTGATACGTTACAACATCAAATGATTGCTGCTAAAAATAAACAAAAAGAATTTAAAGAGAATGGGGTGCGAATGCATTGGGGACTATCTTCTCAAGAAGAGTTATATGATTTGTTTGGTAAAAATGCAGAATTATTGAGTTTAGATTACACAATGTCACAATATCCAAACCGATGGAAAGTAGCACATCGTATCGTTTCATTTATCCCATTTATCCAAAAATCCTCAATTTTAATTCGGATTGGAATTAATAGATAGTATGTTATAAGATATTTATAGTAGTAAAAAACATAAAAGCCACAGCAATTCTGTGGCTTTTATTACTATTAAATAACGTTTTAAAATAATTTTATAACTCATCAGCTTTATAGATTGTATATCCTTCATAATAATAACTATAATCAATCCCTTTCATATAAAGAAGTCGATTATGAATATCATTTGTTAAGTCTTGTTTTAATAGATGTTTAATTTCGACATCTTTAATAGGGCTTCTTTCCATTGCAAGTAAATAATCTTCCTTATCTACCTTACTCCAGTCAATGACTTGTTGTAATTCTTTCTTCAATAGTAAATCTAACCAAATTCTAGCACTTCTACCGTTACCTTTACGAAATGGATGAGCAATATTCATCTCAATATATTTTTTCAATAATTTCATCAAAGGTTGATTGGGGCATTTTTTCAATATTTTTTAAAGCTTCCTCTAAATACATGACAGATGCAAATCGAAAATGTCCTTTTGCGATATTGACTGTTCGTATTTTTCCAGCAAATAATTTTTCAAATAATTCAATCGCTTTTTTCTTACTAATCTTTTCTTCAACCCTGGTAAGTTCTACGGAATCGGTTATTTCTAAAACCATTGCTTCTTTCCTTATCCTTTCTTCGCTAATAATGTCGCAAATCTGAAGCGAAGACGATTACCGTTTTCGTCCGTTTTATGGAGTTCACCAAAGTTTTCATTATATTTCAAAATTTCCCAACCGGCATAATAATCTAATAATTCGCCTTCTTTAAAGGTAAATGGGAAATTCACGGGACAAGGGGCATCTTCAGTAGACATGGCAGCAACAATTAAATTGTATCCACCAGAAGCAGTGTGTGATTGCATATTCTCAATAACATCTGGAATCACTTCTTCGTGTAGAAACATTAGGACAACAGTCGAGATAATCCAATCATATTGACCTCCAGGAATATCAGCGCATTCAATATCATACGGTTCAACTTCAAGTGAAAGACCTTCTTGAGCAGCTACTTCTTGTAATTTTTGTAAGCTTAAAACATTCCAATCAAGTGAAGTAACATTATATCCTAATGAAGCAAGATATAAACTATTACGACCTTCACCACTTCCTAAGTCAAGTACACGTCCTTTTGGAATATGGGGCTGAGCAGCTAGTACTTCGGAGTGAGTTTTTGTATAGCCATATTTTTTGGCAAAATAATCTTCTTTTTTACAGAAAAATTCTAAATAACACTCAATATCTTCACTTGTTCCTGCGATTCGATGCCATTGTTGTGGTTCAACTAGTGGAATAGGAGTTGTAGCGTTTAGCAGTACAGTATCACTAACACTACCATCTTCGTTCAAAAATTCAAACGTGATTTCTCCTTTTAAAATATGAAGTTGTGCCCACGTACCTACCTTTGTATTATGCATTTTTTTAAAGGGTTCAGGCAAAGTATCAACTGTCCATAGGGGCATTTTTTTATAAGAAATTAAATCATTCATGAATATCACCTCGTACTATTATTGTAGAAAAAAGGAGTAATATATGCAAGAAAAAGCATATAGGTAAAACTTATAACAAGTGATAGTAATCTAGAAATTGACTGTAACAAACTTTGTTGGTATCCTAGTTTCATAGTCATAACGCACTGTGACAAGGAGAGTAAAAGTGAATCTATTTTAGAGAGTCTCGGTTGGGTGAAAAGAGATAGTAGTTGAAACTTTGAAGATGGCCTTAGAGTGCTAATCGTTGAATCATTAAACGATTACGGGAAAGCCCGATATAGCTTTTCAGTTAAAGATAACTGATTGAGGTAGAATTTGTGAGAATTCTGTGAATTAAGGTGGTAACACGAGAGAACTCGTCCTTTGGTTGGTGAGTAAGACCAAAGAGCGGGCTTTTTATTTGCTTGAAAGGAGAAACGAATGATTGAATTAAAAAATATTGATGTAACATTTCAGCAATCTGGTAAAACTGTTGAAGCTGTGAAGCAAGTAAATATTACCATTGAAGATGGTGATATTTATGGAATTATCGGTTATAGTGGTGCTGGAAAAAGTACATTAGTACGTACCATCAATTTATTACAACGTCCAACAAATGGAACAGTAACTGTTTCAGGAGTGGAGTTAACGAGTTTAAAAGAAGCTCAATTAAGAGATGCTCGTAAAAAAATCGGGATGATTTTCCAACATTTCAACTTGATGAATACGTTATCTGTATTTGATAATGTTGCTTTTCCATTAAAACGCTCAGGATTATCAAAAGAGGAAATTAAGGGAAAAGTTGAGTCACTTCTTCACTTAGTTGGATTGGAAGACAAAATTACAAGTTACCCAAGACAATTATCTGGGGGACAAAAACAAAGGGTTGCGATTGCTAGAGCATTAGCAAATGATCCAGACGTTCTATTATGTGATGAAGCAACAAGTGCATTGGACCCTAAAACAACCGAATCTATTTTAGAACTTTTGAAAAAAGTAAACGAACAGTTAGGCATTACAATCGTGATTATCACTCACGAAATGCAAGTTGTAAAAGAGATTTGTAATAAAGTTGCCGTAATGGAACAAGGATTAATTATTGAACAAGGATCAGTATTAGAAATCTTTACGAATCCACAAAAACCATTAACAAAAGATTTCATTGATACAGCAACACATATTAATAAAGGAATTGAAACAGTTCTACAACATGAACATTTACTAAATTTAAATCCTGGAGATGTTCTTGCGAAAATTTCATTTGTAGGTGCTTCAACAGGAGAACCACTGATTACGAAATTATCGACTCAATTCCAAGTAGCAGCGAATATTTTATTTGCCAATGTGGAAGTCATTCAAGAGACTGCTGTTGGAACTTTACTAGTTGGTTTATCTGGTGAAGCTGAAAAAATTCAACAAGCAATCGAATATATTCACCAATCAGGTGTTCAAACAGAAATTCTAGATGAACCAAAGGAGGTTGAATAAGATGAACTTACACCAATTATTTCCAAATATTGATGCTCGTGTAACTCAAGAAATTATTAAAAGTACAATTGATACACTATTAATGGTAGGAATTACAGGGTTAATTGCTGGAGTATTAGGAATTGCTTTAGGAGTTGTTTTAGTAGTCACTCGTGAAGGCAATATTTTAGAAAATAAAATTTTATATGCTACTTTAGATAAAGTGGTGAACTTATTCCGTTCGATTCCATTTATCATTTTAGCGATGTTATTAATCCCATTAACAAGATTAATTGTTGGAACTACAATTGGAATTCCTGGTGCGATTGTTCCACTAGTGATTGCGACTGTTCCATTCTTCTCACGACAAGTACAATTAGCTTTGTTAGAAGTCGATAAAGGTGTTATTGAAGCTTCAATCGCCATGGGATGTACACCTTTGGAAATTATATTCCGTGTGTACTTAAAAGAAGGATTGCCAAGTTTAATTCGTGCTTCTTCTCTAACAACAATCAGCTTAATTGGTTTAACAACAATGGCTGGGGCATTTGGAGCTGGTGGTATCGGAAACTTAGCAATTTCAAGAGGATACAATCGATTCCAAGGGGATGTAATCGTAGTTGCAACTATTATTATGTTGATAATAGTATTTATCAGCCAAGCAGTTGGTGACTTCCTAGAAAAAAGAGCTACGAAATAACAAGATACGAGGCCGAACGCTCTGAAATGAATCACTGGAGCGACGAATTCACAATAAAAAGAATATTTAAACATATAAACACAAAGAAAAGAGGAATTTATAGATGAACATTAAAAAATTATTTGTAACAGCATTAGCAGGATTAACATTAGCAGCATGTGGACAAGCTTCTCAAACATCTTCAAACTCAAACCAAGCAGCAGATGCTAAAAAAGAAGCCAAAACAGTTAAATTAGGGGTTAACGCAGGAAATCAAGATGTATGGAATGACGTTATTAAACGCTTAAAAGAAAAAGAAAACATCAATGTTGAATTAGTAGAATTTACAGACTATGTTCAACCAAACCAAGCATTAGAAAATGGAGATGTTGACTTAAACTCATTCCAAACAATTATTTACTTAGAGCGTTTCAATAAAGAACAAAACACTCATATTAAACCAATTGGATATACTGTAATTGCTCCAATGGGTGTGTACTCTAAAAAAATTAAAAACGTTAGTGAGTTAAAAGATGGAGATACTATCGCAATTCCAGAAGATACTTCTAACAACTCTCGTGCATTACGCTTACTGCACGCAGCTGGCGTAATCAAATTAAAAGATCCAAGCAACACATTAGCGACTAAAGATGATATCGTAGAAAATCCTAAGAAAATTGACATTAAAGAATTACCAGCTGGACAAACAGCTCGTGCTTTAGATGATGTAGCAGCTTCATTAATCAACAATGGTTTCGCAGTTGAAGCAGGATTCCAACCAACAAAAGATTCAATCTTTATCGAAGAAATTACAGATTCTTCAAAACCATACTACAATGTAATTGCTGCTAAAGAAGGTAACGAAAACAATGAAGTTTACAAAACAATCGTTAAATACTACCAATCACCAGAAACAGCTAAGAAAATTGAAGAAGTTACAAAAGGTGCATCTGTACCAGTTTGGGAAAAAGCTTCTTTAAAATAATTTCTAAGAATCAATCATTTTAATCATCATTCATCTCAAAAGAGGCATGCTAGTCATGCCTCTTTATTACAATAGAAAGAAGGAAATTTAATGAGTCAATTAAAAGATAAAGTACAAGCTTTAACAGAAGAGTTAGTAACATTAAGAAGACACTTTCATGAAAACCCAGAATCAAGCTTGAAAGAGTATAAAACAGCAGAAAAAATTCAAGAAGAATTAACGAAATTAAATATTCCATTTGAAAAAATTGCAGATACTGGAACATTAGCCATTATTAAAGGAGAAAAAGGGGAAGGAAAAACGATTCTTCTTCGTGCAGATATTGATGCCTTAGAATTACCAGACTGCACGAATAAGTCCTATTCTTCAAAAAAAGAAGGATTAAATCATGCATGTGGTCATGATGCTCACACTGCAATGGGACTAGGAACTGCTAAAGTACTAAATCAATTAAAAGATACCTTTGCTGGAACAGTGTATATTGCTTTCCAACCAGCTGAAGAAATCGGAGCAGGTGCTAAACAATTTGTAGCTTCAGGAAAAATAGATACGATTGATGAAAGTTTTGCCATTCATGTAAATTCAGGATTACCAGTAGGAACATTTGCGGTACAAGGTGGCCCTGTAAATGCTTCTTGCGATATTTTCAAAATTAAAGTAACAGGTAAAAGTGCTCACGTTGGGCGTCCTCACCTAGGACATGATGCATTAGTGACAGCAAGTGAAATAGTAGTAGCGCTACAAACAATTGTCAGTCGTGAAGTTGATCCAGGAGATAGAGCGGTAGTAGGAGTTGGAAAACTACAAGCAGGAACACGTTATAATATCGTAGCAAATGATGCTTTATTAGAAGGTACGATTCGAGCATTTAGTTATGAAACAAGAGCACACTTGAAAGAAGCAGTGACACGTATTGCCCAAGGAATTGCAGAAACTCACCGTTGTAAGGCAGAGTTAGAGTGGTATGATGCAGCTGCCCCAGTTATTAATACACCTGAATTAGCAGAGAAATTCCAACAAGTAGCGAAATCGATGAATACTATTGATCATATTATTACAAAATATGAATTAGCAATGGGAGCAGATGATTTTGCAGATTACTTAGTAAATAAACCAGGAGTTTATGGATTATTAGGAAGTCAATCAGGAGAAGAAACAGCGTATGGACATCATCATGAGAAGTTTGATATTGATGAGGCAGTCTTACCAATTGGAGTAGAATTAGAAGTAAGTTATATTTTAAATAGATTAGCAAATTAGAAAGGAGAAGAAAAATGGAAGAAAGAATTTTAAAAATATTAGAAGAAATCTGCGAAGATGAAATTGTGTACGAAGATAAAGATATTAATTTAAAAGAAGAAGGACTTATGGATTCGTTAGCTTTTGTAGAATTACTTGTTCGACTAGAAGAGTTTGGAATTGAAGTAGCACCGACTGAAGTAACTTATGAGGAGATAGATACTCCAAATAAAATTATTGATTATGTGAACAATAAAACGAAATGATTTCAAAATTATAATTTAGAAGATATAATTTTAGAATATTAAATTTATATTTAAAAATCAACGAGCAAGAGGGAAATTATCCCAACAAAATGGTAGAATTTATCTTAAAAACATAGGAATTATATAGAATGTTATGAAAGTGTAATGAAAGTGTTGTGAAAGTTTTTTCATTAATGAATTGTATTGAAAAGGCTTCATATTAGTGATAAAATGTAAAGGTGATTAACTATTTTTAATTATTTTGGAGGTATTATTTTATGAAACATAGATTTCTAATTACGGGATTAGCTACAGCTACTATTTTATCTGCTGTTGCATTAAATCAAGTATCGCCTAGCGTGTATGCTGCGGAAGCTACAACTCAGCCAGCAGGAAGTACAGCAGAAAAACCTGCTACTACAACTGCTGAAAAGACAGAAGTTGAAAAAGCAAAAGAAGCTGAAAAGGCTGCAAATGCTAAAGTCGACGAAGCTCAAGCAAAAGTAGATACAAAGACTGCAGCAGCTAAAGAAGCTGATACAAAACTTGAAGCAGAGAAAAAAGAAGCAGCTGATGCTGATGCTGCAAAAACAAAAGCAACAGAAGCTAAGAAAACTGCTGATGATGAATTAGCTGCAGCAAAAACAAAAGCAGCAGAAGCAGATGCTAAAGCAAAAGAAGAAGCTAAGAAAGAAGAAGATGCTAAAAAAGAAGAAGCAGATTCTAAAGATGCTTTATCAAAAGCTTTAGATCAATTAGAAAAAGATATCGATGCTGATGCTAAGATTACAAATAAAGAAGAAGCTAAAAAAGCATTAGGTAAAGAAGATATTTTAGCAGCTGTAGAATCTGGTGATTTAAAAGCTGGAGATATTCTTAAAGAATTAGCAGATGATAATGAAAAAGCTGAAGCTAATAAAGATATTGAGAAAAAATTAAGAGATAAAGACCAAGCAGGTCCTTTAGCTGATGTTGGAGCTTCTAAAGCTGAATCTAAATCAAAAGATGAATTACCAGCAGATATTAAAGCTGGAATTGACAAAGCTGAAAAAGCAGATGCTGCTCGTCCAGCATCAGAAAAACTTCAAGATAAAGCTGATGATTTAGCTGAAAACCTTGATACGCTTGAAAAAGAAGCTGAAGCATTAAAAGCTGAAGAAGATAAAAAAGCTGAAACTCTAAAAAAACAAGAAGATACATTAAAAGAAGCTAATGAAGCTCTTAAATCTGCTAAAGATAATAACTTATCAGATGAAATCGTTTCTTCATTAGATAAAGCTGTAAAAGCTATTGAAAAAGAACGCGATGCGGCACAAAATGCATTTGATGAAGCAGCTTCAAATACTAAAGTTGTTGCCGATGAATTAAACAAACTTACTGATGAGTACAACAAAACTCTAGAAGAAGTGAAAGCTGCAAAAGAAAAAGAAGCTAAAGAACCTGCCAAACCAGCAGAAGAAACTCCAGCTCAACCAGCTGAAAAAACAGAAGCTGAAAAAGCAGCCGAAGCTAAAGCAGAAGCAGATGCCAAGGTTACTGAATTAGAGAAAAAAGTTGCTGAAGAAGCTAAAAAGGTTGAAGAAGCTACTAATAAAGCTACAAAAGAAGCTGAAGATGTAAAAGCTGCAGAAAAAGCAAAAGAAGAAGCTGATAAAGCTAAAACTGATGCTGAAGCAGAATTAGCTAAAGCAAAAGAAGAAGCTGCAACAGCTAAAGCAAAAGTTGAAGAAGAAGTTAAAAAAGAAGAAGATGCTAAAAAAGAAGAAGCAGATAACAAAGAAGCTTTAAAAGCTGCTTTAGAACAACTTGAAAAAGAAGCAGAAGATAGAATTAATAAAGATGACCGTATTAAGTCAGAAGATAAAGCTAAAGCTATCGAAGAAGCTAAAGCTGCAATTGGTAAAGATGCCTTATTAAAAGCTATTGAAGATGGTGTCATTACAGCTACGCAAGCTGCTAAAGAATTAGAAGATGATTACAATAAAGCTGAAGCTAACAAAAATCAAGACCCTCAAGCAGATGAAATCGGTGCTGCAAAACAAGAAGGCAAAGCTCTATCTGAACTTCCTTCTGCAGATAAAGAAAAATTAGATGCTGCTTACAATAAAGAAGCTTCTAAACCAATCGTTAAAAAACTTACAGACATTGCCGATGATTTAGCTGAAAAAATTGAAAAATTAACGAGCATTGCTGATAAAGACAAAGCAGATGCTACTGAAAAAGCTAAAGTAGCAGAAGAAAAAACAGCAGAATTAAACAAACAAAATGAAACTTTAGAAAAAGCTAAAGCAGCACTTGAAACTGCTAAGAAAAATAATGCAAACCAAACTGTATTAGATGGATTACAAGCTGCAGTTACTAAATTAGAAGCTTCTGTTGCTTCTGCAAAAGCCGATGCTGATGAAGCTAAAGCTAAATTTGATGAAGTTAACGAAGTAGTAAAAGCCTATAAAGAGGAAATTGATCAATTAACAGATGATTATAATGCAGTTTTAGGTTATATTGAAAACTTAAAAGAAGTTCCTAAAGGTGAAGAACATTCTGACTTTAGCGGTGGCGCAAATGCTGATGAGGCTACTACTGCTGAAGAAAAACCTGAGTTCAACGGTAGTGTAAATGCTGCTGAAGCTGCTACTGCTGAAGAAAAACCTGAATTCAAAGGTGGAGTAAACGCAGTTGAAGCTGCAGTTAATGACGTTCCTGAATTTAAAGGTGGAGTAAATGCTGTTGAAGATTTAGTTGAGCCAGAAAAACCAAAATTTGATTTAGCAAAATTATTAAATCCTCGCACACAAGCGCCAAGACAAGAAGCTCCAAAACCAGAGGCTCCAAAACCAGAAGCGCCAAGACAAGAAGCTCCAAAACCAGAAGCTCCAAAACCACAAGCTCCAAAACAAGAAGCTTCAAGACCAGAATTACCAAATACAGGTACAGCAGAGTTTTCAGTATTCACTCCAGCTGTATTATCAATCTTAGCAGGACTAGGATTAGTATCACCAAAAGGTAAAAAAGAAGACAAATAAAAATTGAATTCTTTAAATAGGAAAAAGGATGATGAGCAGTGCCCATCATCCTTTTTGTGTTTCTATAAACCTTTTATCACTTCGTCAATCGTTGCTTTATCCTTTACTTCATCAATAACATTTTTGATTTTTCCTTCTTGATCGACAAAAATCATTGTTGGAATTGAATGGATTTCTAAAGCTTTTTGGAAGCTTTTTTCTTTATCTGAGTAATAGTTGAATTCTAGTCCTTTTTCTTTTAAGAAGGCTTGTGCTTTTTCAGGTGTTTCTCCTTTAACGAGTAAGTTGACTAAAACAAATTCAATAGAGTCTTGATAGTCTTTTCTTAATTCATTTAAAATAGGAAGTTCTTGTTGACAATCTGGACACCAGCTTGCCCAAGCAACATAGACTGTTTTCTTTCCTTTGAAATCAGCAGGAGTTTTTTGTTGTGTGTCTGCAGTTTCAAAAGTGAAGTTTGGCAAAGCTTCTCCAATTAAATCAGTGGTAGATTTTTCTTTTGCAGCAGTTGTTGTAGCTGAGGTCGTAGTGGTGTTATTTGTAGTGGATGTTGATTGACATCCGGCAGTTAGTAAAAATAGACTTCCAAATAAAATGGAATGAGTTAGGAATTTTTTATAGTTTTTCATAAAATATCTCTCCTTTAAAACGATACGTTCATTGTATCACATTATAAATTAGAAAAAAAGAAACCCTCGTAGGAGGATTCCTTGTACTGTTAGGGATTATCCTTGAATGCTGAAAGTATATTTATGACCTTGAGTTAAGCTATGATAGAAGCCTTTTCCTTCATATAGTTGGAATACTTGTACGCCAGCACGTTGTTGATCGTCAGGATACACATTTTTAACAAATGGATTGCCTGCTAAGATTTCCTCTAATCCTTCTTTGCCTAGTTCACGAACTTTTCCTTCGATGCGAATCACTTGAATTAAGTAATCATCGTGTGAAAATGCTGCAATTGCCACATTTGGATTTTCTTGTAATTGTTTGTAGAAATGAGTTTCTGGACTTGTCATAAAGAAGACCCCATGTTCATTAGCAACACCGATGTGAATTGGACGAGAATGAGGTTTTCCATCTTTGTCAACTGTAGCAAAAATGGCTACTTCTAATTCCTCTAAAATACTTAAAATTTCTTCTGTATTCATATTAACACTCCTTATTTAGTAATTGTTTTATTTGATTCTCAATCGATAATGGAGAAGTGGTTGGGGCAAATCTAGCAACGACTTTTCCGGATGCATCTACAAGGAATTTCGTAAAATTCCATTTAATTGAACTTCCTAATAATCCTTTTGTTTCTTCTTTTAATAGCTTGAATAATGGATGTGTTTCTGGCCCATTAACGAGTACTTTTCCAAACATTGGGAAAGTGACTTGATAATTGACTTGACAACTCGAAGCAGCTTCTTCAGCACTTAATGGTTCTTGGTTACCAAATTGATTACATGGGAAACCTAGAACACTAAATCCTTGTTCGTGGTATGTTTCATATAAGTTTTGTAATTGGGCAAATTGTGGAGCTAATCCACATCCACTAGCGGTATTGACAATGAGTAATATTTGCCCTTTATAGGCTTCTAATGTACTTGTTCCATTTAATGTAGGAACTTCTATTTCATAAAGTGACATGACTTCCTCCTATATTAAATGATAATGTTTTAACCCTTGAATAACGCCACCTTTATCGTTTTCTGTACTAACATAGTCCGCGTTTTCTTTTATCAATGGAATGGCATTTCCCATGGCAATTGAGAAATCAACTTCCTGGAACATTTCTAAATCATTAGCACCATCTCCAAAAGCGTAAGTAGTGATAGAATCGTTATTTAAGGTACGTATTAGTGCTTGAATGCCTGTTGCCTTAGAATTTCCAACAGTAATGACATCTAATGCATAAGGAAAATTTCGAATAAATCTTAATTCTGGGAATGCTAGCTGATAAGCTTCGTCATCCTTGTCTCTTGAAAGCAAGAGCATCATATTCACTACTTGTTCTTTATAAAATGCTGGAACAATATCTGGGGTTGGTGTATGAATATATTCATAGGCTTCTTGTGCAAATGGGACGGTTTCAATGATTTTAAAGGCATCAACATTATAACACGTGATTCCATGTCCATTTTCTTTTGCAAATTTTAAGAGTTTTTCAATCGTCTCTTTTGGAATGTCGTAATGAATCAATAATTCACCTTTAAAAATCACAACTTGTCCATTCATAAAAACTCCAGAATGAATATTCGTAGAGCGAATGACTTCCGAAACTTCGATAGGAGATCTTCCTGTTGCTAGAAGTGGTTCATACCCATTTTCTTTTAATTGTTGAATCGCTTCTATGACTTCAAGGTCGACTTGGCCTTTTTTGTTTAAGAGTGTTCCATCCAAGTCAAAAAATACTAAACCTTTCATAAAAACCTCCTTTTTATATTACGTTCATTATATCACGAAAGTGGAAAGAATAGGGGATGAATGCTTAAAAAATTGTGTTCATATAAAGAATTTAAGGGCAATTGGTAGTAATTACACTATATTTATGGTAGAATTGGAAAGAATATTAATAGAGGAGGAAGATCCTTTGTATCAAACAATCTTAACATTGATGATTATTATTAGTGTGTTACTAATTATTATTGTAGCTATGCAACCATCGAAAACAAATGCAGCAAATTCATTATCTGGCGGTGCTGAGCAATTATTTGGGAAAACAAAAGCACGTGGATTTGAAGCATTCTTAATTCGAGTAACTGTTGGATTAGGAGCGATCTTTATGATTTTAGCAGTAGCCTTAGCGTACATTTCATCAAAATAAAAATGATTAAGCACAATGTTGAAGGAGTATCTCTAAGACATTGTGTTTTTCTATTATGGTAAATATTCATTTAAGGTAGGAGTGAACAACTTGGAAGCAATTTGGTTAGAAGAAACAACAAATAAAAGAGCAGTTATATTATTTCATGCATATACTGGGAAACCAACAGATTTAAGAATGTTAGCTTCATTTTTGCATCGTCACGACTATGCAGTCTATGTTCCGGCTTTTAGTGGGCATGAACATTCAAATGCATGTGAAATTTTAAAAGAAACACCAGAAAAATGGTATGAAGATGCAAAACAAGCGGTACAATTTGTTCGAAGTCAAGGGTATCCAACGATTGCTGCACTAGGATTATCTATGGGAGGTATTATGGCAGCAGCACTAGCAACCGATCAATTAGTAGAAATTGCGGGGACATTTTGTTCTCCCGTTTCACAAAGAAATGCGCAATTACCTGATTTGTTGAAAAGTTTTATGGCTTTTGCTACTAATTCCGGGATGTGTGAAGATGAAATGTTCACATTAGGAAAAAAAGCAAAGCAACAATTATTAGATTTACATGAGTTTTCAGCTAAAGTTGCTGAAAAGTTAGAACAAGTGACAGGTCCTTTTTATATTGCGCAAGGGGAATTAGATCGATTAGTTGATCCAGAAGTATCTATTGAGATGAAAGAAGCATTAGTGAACGCAGCTGTTAATTTTCATTGGTTTGAAAAATCAGGGCATGTCATTACAGTTGGAAAAGAAAAAGCAGAATTTCAAGAATCAGTATTAGAATTTTTAAATCAACAAGAATGGAGGTAAGAAATGAGAGAATCATTGAGAACAGTTTTGGTGTCCTTTTTTGAGGAATATGCACCAGAAAGTTTTTATGTAAAAGAAATTAGTGAACATTTTGGGATGAATCAATCTCAAGATTTTAAAATATTAGTGAAAGAATTAGCCGCTTTAGAAGAAGAAGGCATTTTAGAATTAAATCGTAACGGAAAGTTTGGTTTGAATCCTTTGAATCAAACAGTAAAAGGAACATATCGTGCTAATGACAAAGGATTTGGGTTTGTCACAGTAGTCGAAGGTGAACCAGATATTTTCATTCCTCGTGGAGATACAATGAGTGCGATGGATGGGGATGAAGTAGAACTAGTCATTACGGAATCAGCCGATAGTTATCGTCAACGATCTGCAACAGGGAAGATTGTCCAAATTATTCAACGGAATACGACTCAAGTGGTAGGAATTTATACTCGCTTTAGTTCAGAAACTGCAGAAGATACAGGGTATTGTGGTGAAGTAGTCGTTAAAGACAAAAAATTAGCAGGTACTCGTTGCTTAATCCGCCCAAATGGATTGCATCCAGTAGATGGAACAGTCGTTATTGTAGAATTAACAAAATATACGAATGAAAAAAATCGTTCTTCATTAGAAGGAATTGTTGTCAAAGAAATCGGGTATAAAGATGCTGTCGGAATGGATATTTTAATGATTTTACAACAATTACATATTCCAACAGAATTTCCACAAGAAGTGATAGAACAGGCTAATCTTGTTGCTGAAGTCATCACAGATGAAGATCGACAAGGACGTAAAGATTTACGTGAACAATTAACTGTTACAATTGATGGAGCAGATGCCAAAGATTTGGATGATGCTGTTGCATTAATCAAACGTGAAGATGGGACCTTTGAACTAACCGTTTCGATTGCAGATGTATCGTATTATGTGACTGAAAATTCAGCAATCGATAGAGAAGCATTTGAACGTGGAACAAGTGTGTATTTAACAGACCGTGTCGTTCCAATGTTACCACAACGATTATCAAATGGAATTTGTTCATTACATCCACATGAAGAGCGGCTAACGATGTCTTGTCGCATGGAAATTGACCGAAGTGGAACGATTTATCAATATGAAATTTTTCCAAGTGTGATTCGTTCGGATATGCGATTAACGTATAGTTTAGTGAATGAATTGTATGAGAAAAAAGAAGTTGAAATTCCAGATGAAATTCAGAAAATGTTGCTGGATATGAGAGAATTACATCATATATTAGAAAGACGAAGAAAAGAACGTGGAGCAATTGACTTTGAAACACATGAAGCAAAAATTATTGTGGATGAACAAGGCGCACCGATTGATATTCAAATTCGTGAACGTGGAGTTGCAGAAAGATTAATTGAATCGTTTATGTTAGCAGCCAATGAAACAGTTGCGATGCATTATCAACGAAAAAATGTTCCGTTTATTTACCGTGTCCATGAACAACCACAACAAGAAAAAATGCAACGTTTCTTAGAATTTGTCACAGCATTTGGCATTAATATTAAAGGAACGAGCGACACAATTAGTCCGAAAAAACTGCAAAAAGCCTTAGATGAAGTTAAAGGGGAAACGTATGAAGCAGTTGTATCGACTATGATGCTACGTTCTATGAAGCAAGCCAAATATGATATTACACCTTCTGGGCATTATGGATTAGCAGCAGAAGATTATACACACTTTACTTCACCGATTCGTCGTTATCCAGACTTAATTGTTCACCGTATGATTCGTCAATACGAAGGAAGTGGAAGTTTCTTATCGAAGCAACAAGAAGAATTAAATGCTTCTAAATTAGAAAGAATTGCGGATCAATCGAGTAAAATGGAACGTTTAGCAGTTCAAGCAGAACGTGAAGTAGATGCGATGAAGAAAGCTGAATTTATGGCTGATAAGATTGGAGAAGCGTTTGAAGGAATTGTTAGTTCCGTTACTAAGTTCGGAATGTTTGTTGAATTGCCAAATACTGTAGAAGGTTTAGTGCATATTACGCATATGAATCAAGATTACTTTAACTTTATTGAAAGTCATATGGTCTTAATTGGCGAAAGAACAGGAGTAACTTATCGAATCGGAGATCGTGTTAAAGTAAAATTAATTAAAGTCGATGTAGAAGCTCATGAAATTGATTTTATTTTAGCGGCGGATAATGCAGATTTGATTACTCAAAACAAACGTTCAACTAAAGGGAAAGAAGTGCCTAAGAACGCTGCGAAAAAAGAAAGCAGAAGTAAAAAATCGAAGAAGTCTTCTAAAAATAAAGGGAGACAACATTTTAAAGCGCAAGCAAAGCAAAAGCGTAGAAAAAAACATTCGTAAGGAGAATTCGGATGCCAAAAGGAACAGATAATAAAGTTTTAGCGCAAAATCGTAAGGTGAATCATGATTATACGATTTTAGATACGATTGAAGTAGGTTTAGTATTAACGGGAACGGAGATTAAATCGGTTCGTCAAGCTAGAATGAATTTGAAAGATGGTTATTGTAGTTTTAAAAATGGGGAAGCCTTTTTAGTAGGGGTTCACATTAGTCCGTTTGAGCAGGGGAATATTTTCAATCATGATCCGCTTCGTACGAGAAAGTTGTTATTGCATAAGAAGCAAATTCAAATGCTAGAGCAAGAGGTAAGACAGGCGGGAAATACGGTTGTACCATTGAAGGTTTATATTAAAAATGGGGTTGCCAAGCTTTTGATTGGGATTGCTAAAGGTAAGAAAAACTATGATAAGCGCGAAGCGTTAAAACAAAAAGATATCAAACGAGATGTACAGAGAGAGTTGAAAAACTATCGTTAGACTACGAAAGACTTCCTGAATATAGTAGCATAGGACGCCAGCAGACCTGCGGTCTCATGGCTAAAAATCAAGCCTAGGGTCTTGATTTTTCCTTGTGAAAGTAGCCGAGTTTCGGCTGCTTTCACGCATGCTACTATGAGGAAGTCTTTCTCCGTTTTACGTAAGTGGATGAGTGTACGTTTATTCTATAATAGGTATATTTTCTTTTTTTAAAAGAACGATAGGGAGCAAATGATAAAGGTGATTTTAATCTAGTTATTATGGCTCTTTCAATATCATTTACTAACCGTTTAGCTGCATTTGGATTTTTCAGAGTATAGGAAATATAATCTACTATTTGATTTAAATCTTCTTCAAATGTGGATAGATAAGTTAAATGAAAAGATTCCTTATTCATGAATTCTTCCTCTTACTCTGTTGAACACTTCGTCATGTGAATAGCGTGTATCATTTTCTTCCGCAATTTTATCGGCATAATCTAATTCTCTTTCGATTGAATCTGTAAGTAATGAGTAGTGTTCTATACTCATTAGCACCATTGCACCATGACCATTTTTTGTTAAAAATACTGGGGAGTTTGATTGATTTACGGTTTCTTCAATTTCTGGAAATTTATTTCGTAAATCTGAAACTGGACGGATATTTATCATTAAAAAACCTTCTTTTCTATCTTTATTTTATCCTAATTTTATCACAACAACTTTAAAAAACAATACATATATGAATTTCTAATAATTCTTTCTTTAATATTTGATACAATTGCTTATTACTTCTTACCATGCAGAAAAACTATGGAATGTAATAGTTAAAAACTATAATAAATATTTATTTAAAGTTATTGACAATAACTTGCGTATATATTATATTATCTACAACAGATAAATAACTGATGCAATGAACAGATAAGTAAATAAAAGCGAACGTAAAAAGAGAGTCCGGTTGGTGAAAAAGGATGCAGGAACTTTATTGAAAATGGTCTGGGAGCAACAGAAGTGATAAAGCTTCTGCGAATGGTGCCCGATACCGTACTAGAGTATAATCATGTACTTATAGAGTAACAAGCTGTGAAGTTTGTTAAAAATAGAGTGGTAACGCGATCCTTCGCCTCTAGTCAAAAACTAAGGTGGAGTTTTTTTATGGCTTAAATACTTGTAACATCAATTATCTGATTCGACGATTGACGGAATGCGCGCCCGTTAATCATCATTTATCAATTTAAAAAGAAAAGGGGAATTTATTTATGAACATTTCAAAATTAATTAAAACAGCAGCATTAGGATTAGTAGCTACAACATTAGTAGCATGTGGAAACGGAGCATCTCAATCAAAAGATTCAGCAACAACAGCAGCTCCAAAAGTAGAAGATAAAAAGATTACAGTAGTAGCTTCACCAGCACCACACGGTGAAATTTTAGAAGCAGCTAAATCAATTCTTAAAAAAGATGGATATGATTTACAAATCAATATCGTAAACGACTACGTAACACCTAACCAAATCGTATTCGGAGGAGATGCAGATGCGAACTACTTCCAACATACACCATACTTAGAAAAATTCAATAAAGAACATAATGAAGACTTAGTAAGCGTTGGGAATGTACACATCGAACCAATGGCTATCTACTCTAAAAAATATAAATCTTTAGCAGATTTACCAGAAAACGCAACAGTATATGCTTCAACAAACCCAGCTGAAGTTGGACGTTTCTTAGCATTCTTCACTAAGGCAGGTTTAATTAAATTAAAAGATGGTGTTAAACCAGTTGACGCTCAATTAAGCGATATCGTTGAAAACAAAAAGAACATTCAAATCAAAAATGAAATCGCTCCTGAATTATTAGTATCAACATATGAAGCTAACGAAGGGGATGCAGTAATCATCAACTCAAACTTCGCTATCGATGCAAAATTATCTCCTAAAAAAGATTCAATTGCTTTAGAAGATGAAAGCTCACCATATGCAAACTTAGTAGCAGTTAAACCAAAAGATAAAGATTCAGACAAAGTTAAAGCTTTAATCAAAGCATTACAAAGTGATGAAATCCGTAAATTTATTTCTGATAAATATGCAGATGGATCTGTAATTCCTGCAAAATAATGATAAAATACAAGGTGTGGCATACGCTATTTGCCACACCTTTTTTAGAGTATAAGGAGAAGAATGATGATTAAAATACAAGAAGTTTCTAAAATTTATCATGGCAAACAAGGAATCGTTGAGGCGGTAAAAGATGTTTCATTAAATATTAACAAAGGCGAAATTTTTGGAATTATCGGTTTTTCAGGAGCTGGTAAAAGTACATTAATTCGTTTGTTAAATGGTCTTGAATCCGTTACAACAGGTCATATTTTTGTTAATGATAAAGATATTACTACATTAAAGAAAAAAGAATTATTACAAGAACGTCGTAAAATTGCGATGATTTTCCAACATTTCAATTTATTATGGTCACGTACAGTGGAAGAAAATATTGCTTTTTCATTAGAAATTGCTGGAGTTGCAAAAGATGTTCGTCAAAAGAAAGTAGCTGAATTAATTGAAATTGTAGGCTTAACTGGAAGAGAAAAATCTTATCCATCTCAATTATCTGGTGGACAAAAACAAAGAGTAGGGATTGCTCGTGCATTAGCCAATGATCCAGAAGTATTATTATGTGATGAAGCAACAAGTGCATTAGACCCAAAAACAACAAAAGATATTTTGAATTTATTAGTAGAAATTAATAAACGTTTAGGATTAACAATTGTATTAATTACACATGAAATGCATGTTGTTCGTCAAATTTGCCATCGTGTTGCTGTAATGGAACAAGGTAGAGTGGTTGAAACTGGCGAAGTATTAGAAGTGTTCAAAAATCCTCAACAAACCATTACAAAACAATTTGTGGGGGAAGAACGTTCTGAACAAGATTTACAAGATGTTTTTGAACATTTATCAACGTCACTTCGACCTGGAGTGGCTGTTCGTATTCAATATTTAGGGGATACTACTGCTGAAGGGATTTTATCAGAAGTCATTCGTAAACTAGATGTTTCAATTTCGATTTTACAAGCGCACGTGAATGTAACGCAAAAAGGTGTGCTTGGTAGTATGATTATTTTAATTGAAGAAGAATCTGCTAAAGCTGAAGAAGTGATTGCATACTTAAGAAAAGCGGAAATTATTGTGGAGGTACTAGAAAATGTTTAATGTGTTTTTAGCTCAAACGAGTTTTTCAGAATTATTCCATGAAATGCTTAGTTTTAAAAATGTAGATTGGAATGAGGTCATTAAAGCGACTAACGAAACAGTTTATATGAGTTTTCTATCTACTTTCTACGTATTTATTATTGGTTTAGCGCTCGGTTTGTTTTTATATTTAACAAGTCCTGGTAGAAGTTTAGAAAATAAGTGGGTGAATTTATTCCTTTCAGGGATTATTAATATTTTCCGTTCGGTTCCATTTATTATTTTATTAGCTTTATTAATGCCATTTACGAAAGCGTTGATGGGGACTATTTTAGGACCTAAGGGTGCGATTCCAACGTTAGTAATTAGTGCTGCACCCTTCTATGCTCGTTTAGTGTCTATTTCGCTAAATGAGATTCCTTCTGGGGTGGTAGAAGCTGCTGAATCAATGGGTGCTACAACTCGTCAGATTATTACGAAGGTGTTAATTCCTGAATCTCTTCCTGCGTTAGTGTCTGGTATTACGGTAACAACGATTGCGTTAGTAGGTTCGACTGCTGTTGCGGGTGTTATTGGTGCTGGGGGATTAGGGAACTTGGCTTATATGATTGGTTTTACTCGTAATAAGCAGGATATTATTTTTGTGGCTACGGTTGCGATTTTAATTCTTGTATTCTTGATTCAATTTGTCGGAGACTATGCGGTGAAGAGGATCGACAAACGTTAAAATACTTGAAATAGACTTCCCAATTATAGTAGCAGGGGACGCCAGCAAACCTTCGGTTTCATGGCTAAAATTTGAGCCTAAGGTCTCAAATTTTCCTGTCCTATAAGCCAAACTGGCTTATAGGACTAATGCTACTATGGGAAGTCTTTTCTTATGGACGTGTATATATTAGAGTACGTTTTAAAAATAGACTTCCCAAATGTAGTAGCAGGGGACGGCAGCAAACAGCTTTGCTGTTTCATGCCTAAAAATTGAGTCTAAGGTCTCAATTTTCCCTGTCCTATAAGCCAAGTTGGCTTATAGGACTAATGCTACTACGGGAAGTCTTTTCTTGTAGACGTTTATTAATTGGGGTACATTATAAATTAGACTTTGCGTGATAGTAGCAGAGTACGCCAGGAGCCAGCTGTGCTGTCTCTTGGCTAATAATTGAGCCTGTAGTCTCAATTTTTCCTGTCCAATAAGCCAATTTGGCTTATAGGACTAATGCTACTATGCAAAGTCTTTTCTCTTGGATTTATCTCCATACAGTCCGTATTTTTAAATACTGTTGGATATTTGTTTATTTAATGCTTTTTTCAATTATTATTGATAAGTATTTCGTTAATATTACTATCAATTGAAAGTAGTTTTTTTACTTTCTTTGTGATTGTGCTGATATTTTCCATATATCCTTGTCCTGTTAATTGCTAAAGTAGATTTAGTTGTGATAATTAGGATTTTGCAAGTAGATGAATTTAAATGTTAAATTTTTAATGAAGGATTGAAGAAGGAAGTTTTATCATTTGATTATATAGATTGTTTATGCAATAATATGCCCGACAGAAATGCCAAATGAATAGAATTTAAGGAGATGAACCTATGAAAGGTATATTATCATTGAGAGGATTTCGAAAATTACGAACAGGTGCTATAGTAGCAACAGGAGTGTTCTTATTTGCAACTAGTAATGTTCAATTAGTTCAAGCCAGTGAAGAAGATGGTGTGTGGGAAGCACGTACAGTTGAACAAGTGAAAGCGGATATTGCTTCCTTAGCAAAAGATTCAAACTATATTATTAAATGGGGAGATACGCTAAGTGTAATTAGTGAAGCTACTGGTATATCAATGGATGCTTTAGCACAAATGAATCAAATTACTAATGTTAATTTGATATATGCTCATAATGAACTAGGTTTTACACAACCAATTTCTACAACAACTGGAAATCAAACTGTTTTAAAACAAACGGTTACTGTAGTCAATCGTCAAAATAAACAAGAAGAAGTAAAAGCCTTTGAAGTAACGACAAAAGAAGATACACAGTCTGGAAAAACTGAAACAGTAGTAACTGAAGTGAAGCCAACTACTAAAGAAGGAAAGACAGCACCAAAGACAGAGCAAGCACCAGTAGTAACTACTAAGGAGGAAACTTCAAAAGTAAATCAAACTTTAGTGTCAAGTCAGCCAGCAGAAAAGACAGCAACAATCGGCAAGGAAAAAATACCAAAGGTAGACCAAACTTCAACAACAGGTAAGATTGAAGAGAAAAAAACAGACCAAGCACCAGCTGTAGTAAAACCGGCAGCAACTAAAGCAAAAGAAACCACTCCTTCAAATCCAGTAGAAGAAAAGAAACAACCAGAAGGAACAACACCGAAAGAAACTACAGAAGCAAAAGTAGATAAAAAAGAAACAACTTCACCTACAGATAATAAAGAAAACTCAACTTCTGAAGAAACTCCAACCTCTCCAACACCAGCAGTGAAATCAGAAGAAAAGGTAGAAAGCTCAGCACCAACTACAACTGGAAAAGAAAGTACAACAGTAGAGAAGCAAACTGACACAAAACCAGAAGAAGCATCAGCAGCTGTAGAAAAACCAACAGAAACACCAGCAGCAACTGAAGCAAAAGAAACCACTCCTTCAAATCCAGTAGAAGAAAAGAAACAAACAGAAGGAACAACATCGAAAGAAAATACAGAAGTAAAAGTAGATAAAAAAGAAACAACTTCACCTACAGATAATAAAGAAAACTCAACTTCTGAAGAAACTCCAACCTCTCCAACACCAGCAGTGAAATCAGAAGAAAAGGTAGAAAGCTCAGCACCAACTACAACTGGAAAAGAAAGTACAACAGTAGAGAAGCAAACTGACACAAACAAAGAGCAAGAACCAGCTGCAGAAAAACCAGCAGGAACGTCAGTAGCAACTGAAGCAAAAGAAACTACTCCTTCAAATCAAACAGAAGAAAAAGCAGACAAACATATAGAACAACCAGCAACAAATACTCCTTCAAAAGATTCTGTAGAGAATAATGAAATAGCTCCTTCAGCAAATAATGATTCAAATGAAGTGGCAAGTCACGAGGAAGGGAAAAAAGATGCAACAGTAGTTCCAAAAGAAGTTACTAAAGAAAATAAAGATGCATTAGATTCACACAAACAAAATAAATTACATGAAATCAATGAAAGTTCTTTAACTTCTGAACAGAAAGAACAAGCAGTAACAAAGGTGAAAGAGTTAACTATAAAAGCAGAAAAAGCTATTGAAGAAGCAACTACATCAGAAGATCAAGCCAAAGTGGTAGATCAATATGAAAAAGATTTAATAGCAATTGAAACTCCAAATGTTGAAACACCAAAACCAGATTTTACAAAACCAGTTGAAAGTCATAATCCATCGGGTTCTACTACAATTGGTGAAGGTGGAGCAATCAGTACATTAGCATCAAGCACACCAGCTGCAAGTGAACAAGCAACAAGTACAGCAAGTACACCAACGACAAGCTCACCAGCAGTAAGTACATCAACGGCTACTAATCCATCAGTATCTGAAACTTCTACTTCAAATACAAGCTCAGAAAATACAGGATTTAGAAATGCACCAGCATATCAACCACGTGTTGTTCGTCGTGCAAGAAGTGTAGATGCACCAAAAGACCAAGTAGCAATTTACTATAACTTCGTAGAAATGAAGGATATTGCAGGTTTCTTAGGAAATCCAGGAGAATCAATCATAACTGTACCAGCCGGATCAACTTCTGAACAGATTAGAACAATCGTGAAAGCTAAAATAGATGCTAAGAAAGCAGAATTAGCAAAACGTGGATATACATTCACAGAAGATTACTTTGTTGATAAACCACAAGAAGATACGGTTCGTTATGATTATGTAGTAAACTTTACAAAAGCTGCTTCTGCAACTGAAACAGCAACTAGCGTACCAACAGCAAGTGCCCCAGCAGTAAGTGAGTCTGCAGCACCAAGTGTACCGGTAACAAATGAGCCAGTAGCAAGTACACCAACGGCTACTAATCCATCAGTATCTGAAACTTCTACTTCAAATACAAGCTCAGAAAATACAGGATTTAGAAATGCACCAGCATATCAACCACGTGTTGTTCGTCGTGCAAGAAGTGTAGATGCACCAAAAGACCAAGTAGCAATTTACTATAACTTCGTAGAAATGAAGGATATTGCAGGTTTCTTAGGAAATCCAGGAGAATCAATCATAACTGTACCAGCCGGATCAACTTCTGAACAGATTAGAACAATCGTGAAAGCTAAAATAGATGCTAAGAAAGCAGAATTAGCAAAACGTGGATATACATTTACAGAAGATTACTTTGTTGATAAACCACAAGAAGACACAATTCGTTACGATTATGTAGTAAACTTTACGAAAGCTGCTTCTTTAAGACTAGCACCAGTTAGTCAACCGCGAGCAGCACGTAATCGTAGATCAGTAGTTGAAACTCCTGTAAAGACACGTACAATTACCTTATACTATCAATTAGCAGGGTTAGAAATTGCAGGATCACTGGGTACTCCTGGAAAAAATTATGTTATTACAGTACCAGAAACGGCATCTGCAACTGAAATTCAACAAGCCATCGATAATGCAACAAGAAGTGAAAAAGCAGAATTAGCACGTTTCTTCAAATATGTAGGAGAAACAAATTTACAAACAGATATACTAGATCGTGGTTTTGGTAATTTCGATTACGTGATTACATTTACAAGATAATAATCTTATTTACAAATCTTCGCCTGAAATTCATGGAAATATTGGTTTATATATAAGATTATAAATTTATAAAGAGCTCTATTTTAAAGATAGAGAATAAAAATTTCATAGAAATAAAGGCTGTTCGACAAAACCTGTTGGTGAGAAATCACCGACAGGTTTTTTTATGCAAAAAAGAGAAATCCAAATTATGATTAAGTCGTCTAAAACTAAATAACGAAAGAGGGTTTCTCTTATGGATTCTTGTATACGAAATTTACTAGATTTAACAGATAAAAATTTCATTCCAGATGAAAATTGGTTAAAATTCGTGACAAAAAACAATGAAATAGTATATAAAATTAAAATACAGCAGACTTTTCAAGTGGCAAAGGTAATCGAAACTGACGTAACAATTTCGATTACTGGCGTCCATTGCTACAACCTCAACAGTCCTTTGTATTTTAATTTTGCTTAGAAATGAAAATAACCTTTTCATGAAATTTACATCATTTACATTGTTAGAAGTAGTTGACAAGTATCTTGTTTTCCTTTATCTTATGTATGCAAACCGGTTCCATAGATGGTTCCCAATTGAAAAAAGAAAGGATAGTTCAACATGAATTATGATGTAATTGCAAAAGAAGTCCTTGAAAATATCGGAGGACGTGAAAATGTTCAATCTGTCGCACACTGTGCTACACGCTTAAGAATTATGGTTCAAGACGAATCAAAAATCAACAAAGAAGCGATTGACCAATTAGAAGGAGTAAAAGGCGCATTCTTTAACTCAGGTCAATATCAAATTATCTTCGGAACAGGAACAGTGAATAAAGTCTATGAAGCTGTTGCCCGCTTAGGAGTAGCAGAAACTTCAACAGCACAAATGAAAGAAGAAGCGAAAAAACAAGGAAACCTATTCCAAAGAATGAGTAGAACATTCGGAGACGTATTCGTTCCAATTATCCCAGTCTTAGTAGCAACAGGACTATTCATGGGATTACGTGGATTATTAACAAATCCAATTTTCCTAGGATTATTCGGAATGACACCTGATGTTATCGACAAAAACTTCTTATTATACACACAAGTATTAACAGATACAGCCTTTGCTTTCTTACCAGCCTTAGTAGCATGGTCAACTTTTAAAGTATTCGGTGGTTCACCAGTACTTGGAATTGTATTAGGATTAATGTTAGTCAATAGTGCTTTGCCAAACGCTTATGTAGTAGCTGCCGGTGGGGCAGAACCAATCGTTTTCTTTGGTTTCATTAAAGTAGTTGGTTACCAAGGAACCGTATTACCAGCATTCTTCGTTGGGATGATTGGTGCTAAATTAGAAAAATGGTTACGTACAAAAGTTCCAGATGCATTAGATTTATTAGTAACACCATTCTTAACATTCTTAGTAATGAGCGTTCTTGGATTATTCATCATTGGACCATTCTTCCACTCAGTTGAAACATTAGTATTAAATGCAACTGAATTTGTTTTACAATTACCATTTGGTCTAGCAGGAATTATTATTGGTGGATTACAACAAGTTATCGTAGTAACTGGAGTTCACCACATCTTTAATTTCTTAGAAACACAATTATTACAATCTTCAAAAATTGCTACAGGTGTAGAATTAAATCCATTTAACCCAATTATTTCAGCAGCAATGGCTGCACAAGTAGGAGCAACATTAGCAGTTGCCTTCAAAACAACAGATACAAAATTAAAAGCTCTAGCATTACCATCAGCTTTCTCTGCTGCATTAGGAATTACAGAGCCAGCAATTTTCGGGGTAAACTTACGTTTTGGTAAACCATTTGTAATGGGATTAATCGGAGGAGCTACAGGAGGATTCTTAGCAGCTTTATTCCAATTAAAAGCAACAGGTATGTCAGTAACAGTATTACCAGGGATGTTATTATTCTTAAATAGCCAATTCCCATTATATGTACTAGCAATTGCAGTAGCCTTTGCAGTAAGTTTTGGATTAACTTATACAATCGGTTATAGCGACGATATGTTGAAAAAATAAAATGTAAAAAAGAAAGTCGAAGCATCACACGATAGCTTCGACTTTTATGTAGATGAGGAGTATCAATGAGTTTAATAAGAAAGAGTAATACTGGAAAATATGGCTTAGTGTATCATATTGTTCCTCCTTATGGATTAATGAATGATCCTAATGGATTAATTTATTTTAAAGGACAATATCATGTATTTTTCCAATGGAATCCAACAGATACAAAGCATGCCAATAAACATTGGGGACATCTTGTTTCTGACGATATGATTCAATGGAAAAGAGTAGAACTAGCATTAGCTCCAGACCAATGGTTTGATAAAAGTGGAGTGTATTCTGGTAGTGCATACGTTCACCAGAATCAATTATGGTTATTTTATACAGGAAATGTAAAAGATGAAGAAGGGAATTCTTCTAGTTATCAATGTTTAGCAGTATCAGAAGATGGTATTCATTTTGAAAAGAAAGGGCCATTATTTGAACATCCGAAAGGTTATACAAGACATGTTCGTGACCCAAAAGTTTGGTATGATGCACGTGTGGATCATTACTGGATGGTTGTGGGGGCTCAAACGGAAGATTTAAAAGGCGATACATTAGTGTACCGTTCAGAAGATTTACTTCACTGGGTGCTGAATGGTTCGATTAGTGTTGAAGAAAAAGACTTCGGTTATATGTGGGAATGTCCAGATGTCATTCCGTTTGTAGAAAAGGATGCGTTTATTTATTCGCCACAAGGAATTGAAGCTACTGGAGAACGATTCAATAATTTATACCAAACAGTGGTACAATTCGGTGATTTTACAATCGATGGAAAATTCATTGCAGAAGAGGAGACTGTAACAGAAGTCGATGCTGGATTTGATTATTATGCTCCACAAAGTTTCCAAGCAGAAGATGGTCGTATTCTTCAATATGGTTGGATGGGAATTCCGGAAGGTAAAGAAAGTCTGGTTCCAACCATTCAAGATGGCTGGATTCATGCCTTAACTATTCCACGTGAAGTGTCGATTCAAAATGGAAAATATCTTCAAAAACCTGCACGTGAATTATGGAATTTAACAACTCATGTACAAAAAATTCAATGGAATACGACTCGTTTTGAATCAGTCTTTTCTTCACCTGCACAAGTGTGGACAGTGAATTGGAAAGAAACCATTCAGGATAAAATCATGATTCAATTGAGTAATGAAATTTTCATTCAATATGATGCAGAAACTCAAGTGTTATCCGTAAGTCGTACCGATTGGGAAACAGGGAAAAGAGAAACAAGAGAAAGAACGTTACAATCTCCATTGCAACAGTTAAACGCATGGATGGACTACTCAAGTTTAGAATTATTTGTGAATGAAGGAGAAGAAGTATTCACGCTTCGATTCTTTACAGAAGAAGATGAGTTAGACTTCTTGATTCAACAAACTGTTGAGCAAGAAATGGAGATAGAAATTTATAGTGTGAAGGAAAGTGGATTTATCTTAGAGTAAGGCACTACAAAAGAGTTTTTTTAAATGCGTAGGACAGCAGCAGACTACGGAGGCAGTCTCATGCTATTTGCTATGGGGAATATTTTTTGTGTGACCATAACACTTGCTTTCTAGCTATTTTTTCGGTAGTATAATGCATGGAATAGTAAGTTCTTTAATGGGTACAGAAAGTTCTTCATGGCTGAGAGAGAACCCCCGCTTTTAGAATTGAACCTACCAATAGATTGATTATGAAAATAATCCGGTTCACGTACCGTTATCACGTTCCAAGAGACATTTAATAATGAAAATGTAATTAAAGGTGGTACCGCGAGTCATTCGTCCTTTTTATAGGGAGAATGGCTCTTTTTGTTCCACGATAATTAGAAAAGGAGTGCTAATATGGCAGAAAAAACAAACTTGCAAAGAGAAGATTTCTCAAAATGGTATATTCAAACCATTCAAAAAGCTGATTTAATGGATTATTCACCAGTGCGTGGATGTATGATTTTCAAACCAGATGGATTTGAAATTTGGGAACATATCCAAGAAGAATTTAACCGTCGTTTTAAAGAAGAAGGAATTCGTAATGCTTACTTCCCAATGTTAATTCCTGAAAGCTTCTTCACTAAAGAAGCAGATCATATTGAAGGATTTGCACCAGAATTACCATGGGTAACAGAAGCAGCAGGTGAAAAATTAGAAGAACGTTTAGCATTACGTCCAACAAGTGAAACAATGATTGGAACTGCGTTCTCAAACTGGATTAATTCATACCGTGATTTACCATATGAAGTAAACCAATGGGCAAATGTATTCCGCTGGGAAAAGAAAACTTTACCATTCTTACGTACATCTGAATTTTTATGGCAAGAAGGACATACAGCTCATGCAGATGAAGCAGATGCACGTCGTCGTACAATGAGAATGTTAGACATTTATAAAGAAGTAGTAGAAGGTGTATTAGCCGTTCCTGTATATGAAGGACAAAAAACTCCATCAGAACGTTTTGCAGGTGCGGTAGATACTTACTCAATCGAAGCAATGATGAAAGATGGAAAAGCTGTACAGGCTGGAACTTCTCATTATATGGGAACAAAATTTGCGGAAGCATTTGATATTAAATATTTAACAAAAGAAAATGAACACGTACATGCACATACAACTTCATGGGGAGTTTCTACTCGTTTAATCGGTTCATTAATTATGACACATGGAGACGAACAAGGATTAGTATTACCTCCAAAAGTAGCTCCAACACAAGTAGTCTTAATTCCAGTTGGACCATGGAAGAAAAATCCTGCTATCTTAGAAAAATTAGAAGAATTACAACAACAATTAAAAGCAGCAGGCTTACGTGTGAAAATTGATGACACAGACAATTCACCAGGATTCAAATTCAATGAATGGGAGTTACGTGGAGTTCCAATGCGTATCGAATGCGGGCCACGTGATTTAGAAAATAATCAAGTAATGACAAAAATGCGAGACTTAGATGAAAAAGTTGCGGTAGGTTTTGATGTGTTATTAGAAACAATTCAAGTTGAATTAGAGAAAATGCAAGTTCGTTTATTAGAAACAGCTCGTGCAATGCGTGCTTCTAATGAATATACAAATATTGACACATTAGAAGAATTAAAAGCTCATATTGAAGCAAAACGTGAAGCTGGCGAAGTACCTGGTTGGGTATTAGTTGGTTGGGATGGAACAGAAGAAACAGAAGCAAAAATCAAAGAAGAAACTGGATTTACGACTCGTAATATTCCATTCAACCCACCAGTGAAAAAAGAGACATGTATCGTTTCAGGCAAACCAGCAACACAAACTGTATGGATTGCTAGAGCGTACTAATAATAAGGTGAGAAGAAAGATGAACTGAATCAAACCGTTGGAAGAAGCCGAGGGCAACGAAAGTCGAACCGGATTGCTTCTGAAACGCAGGTCGATTCAATCTTTCTAATCCGTATTCAAACAATGTGAATTAAATTAAGTGTTGGAGAGAGCAAGTGCAAAGAAGTACTACTACTTGCCTTCTTCAAATATAAAAACGAGAAAGGAAGTGCTCTATGCCCGTATTGGCTATTGATACCTCAAATAAAACTTTATCGGTTGCCATTGTCAAAGATGAGGGAACGATTGTTGAACAAACAGTTCCAGACACTTTACAACATAGTGTCAAACTAATGCCGGCAATTCAAGAAGTACTTCAAGAAAGTCAAGTCAGTATGCAAGAACTATCAGGTGTTATTGTTGCCAAAGGACCAGGTTCGTATACTGGACTTAGAATTGGAGTAACAGTTGCGAAAACTCTTGCGAAGACATTGCAGATTCCATTAAAAGCTGTCTCAAGTTTACAAGCGATTGCAGCAAATATTGTTGAAGAGATTCCTGAGGGAGCCTATATTGTTCCATTTTTTGATGCTCGTAGAGATAATATTTTTACCGGTCTTTATCAAGTGAAGCAACAGTTTCCTCAATTGATATCCCCAGAACGTCATATTTCTTGGGTTGATTGGCTAGAAGAGTTAGCGACTTATGAAGCTCCTCTTTATTTTGTAGGACAATTGACAGATGCACAAAAGGAGTTGGTTGTAAAGAGATTAGGAGATAAGGTGGTATTTGCTAAAGAATGTGATGCTATTTCTCATGCTGGTTTCTTTGGTAAATTAGCACAAGATGCACCAGAAGAAGATGCAGATGTTTTTGTGCCAACGTATTTAAAATTAGCGGAAGCAGAAGAAAATTGGAAAGCGAGCCACCAAGAAGAACAGGAGATAAACTATGTGGAGCGCGTGTAAAGATTGGACACAATCTTTATGGCAACAATTAGAAAGATTAGCAGATCAAGCAATTCCTGTAGGAGCCTTTATCGTAACCAAAATTCCTCAGCAATCAAAACGAATTCCTTTATCCAATGGATTAATTGCGACCATTCGTCTTGCTACTATTGAAGACATTGATGCAATTGCCTATGTAGAAGAAGAAGCGTATATGGGAAATCCCCCTTGGATGAGAGACGCTTTTGCAGAAGATTTAACGTATAATACAAAAGCTATTTATATCGTTCTTGAAATAGATAACGAGATTCGAGCGTTTATAGGGGCAAGAGTGACAACGGAGGATCTTCATATTACGAATATTGCTGTTCATTCGGATGTACGGTTTTTAGGATGTGCGACTTTATTAATGAAGCAATTAGAAAAGTATGCACGATTTTTAGAAAAAGAATCCATTTCACTAGAAGTCAGAGTTTCCAATAAAAAGGCCATTCGTTTATATGAGAAATTTGGATTTATTCAAACAGGATATAAAGAAAAATATTATAAAAATGAAGTAGAGGATGCGGTACTGATGACTTATCCATTACCCCCTAAAACACCAGAATCTTTCTCCTCATCAGAGTTTTCGTTTAAACGATTAACGGTTGAAGATGAGGTGGCAGAACAGTTATACCAATTAGTGCAACAACATTATGAACATCCTGGACATTGGAGTGCAAAAGCTTTCCAAGAAGATATTGCTTCTGAACATGGAGCTTATTATGGCGTGTATCATGTGGATACTTTAATTGGATTTGTTGGGATGCAAGTCGTATTAGATGAAGCAACGATTACGAATATTGTGATTCACACAGGATTCCAAGGGAAAGGACTTGCCCAACGTTTATGGCAAATGGCGTGTTATGATTTAGGGTTGCAAGAAGTCGCAACAGTATTTTTAGAAGTACGAGAATTTAACCATCGTGCGCAGCAATTATATGAAATTTTAGGATTTGAGTGTTATCACAGAAGACGTGATTACTATACAGATCCATTAGAAGATGCCTTGCTTTATCGATTAGAACTCAAGAAAGGAGCATGTGAACAATGACAAAGGAAGTCGTTATATTAGCCATTGAAAGTAGTTGTGATGAAACAAGTGCAGCAGTTGTTGTGAATGGCCGTACATTATTATCAAATATTGTCGCTTCTCAAATCAAAAGTCATATGCGTTTTGGAGGAGTTGTACCGGAAATTGCAAGTCGTCACCATGTCGAACAAATTACGCAAGTGATTGAAGAAGCATTAGTTCAAGCGGGCAAAACAATGGAAGAAATCGATGCAGTAGCGGTGACTATTGGTCCAGGATTAGTAGGAGCATTATTAATCGGGATTTCAGCTGCAAAAGCAGTAGCACTAGCAGCAAACAAACCATTAATTGCTGTCAATCATATGGCAGGACATATTTATGCAAACCAATTAATTGAACCATTACAATTTCCATTAATGGCATTAGTCGTTAGCGGTGGACATACAGAATTAGTCTATATGCCACAGGATGGACAGTTTGAAATTGTTGGAGAAACACGAGATGATGCAGCTGGAGAAGCATATGATAAGATTGGAAGAATTTTAAACTTACCTTATCCAGGTGGAAAGAAAATGGATGAATTAGCGCATATTGGAGAAGATGTTTATGATTTTCCAAGAGCGATGATTCATGAAGACCATTATGACTTTAGTTTCAGTGGATTAAAATCAGCCGTTATCAATCGTATTCATAATGCAAAACAAAAAGGCGAAGAAATTGTGCCAGAAAATGTTGCAGCAAGTTTCCAAGCAAGTGTTGTAGAAGTATTAGTTGAAAAAAGTAAACGTGCACTACAAGAATATCCTGTGAAACAATTTGTATTAGCAGGAGGAGTTGCAGCAAATCGTGGACTTCGAACAGGATTACAAGAGATGATGCAAAGTCATTATCCAACTGTAACATTCTCAATTCCACCAATGAATTTATGTGGTGATAATGCTGCAATGATTGGGGCAGCTGCGTATTCAAAATGGTTAGAACAAGATTTTGCAGCAATGGATGCCAATGCAATGCCCGGTTTAGAACTAGGAGATTAGGGAAATTATTTTAGAATTTTAAGCTAAGAAAAATCTGTTTCAGCTAATAAAAATAGTTGCATTCTAGGTCTAAGCATGCTATTATACTTGTGTTGCTTTATGCATAAAAATAAATAACTCTGGATTAGGCAATAATTCAGGGCAGGAGGAATAGAAAATGAAACAAGGAATTCACCCAGAATATCGTCCAGTTGTTTTCATGGATACAACTACTGGATTCAAATTCTTATCAGGTTCAACAAAATCATCAAACGAAACTGTACAATGGGAAGATGGTAACGAATACCCATTATTACGTGTTGAGATTACTTCAGATTCTCACCCATTCTATACAGGTCGTCAAAAATTCACACAAGCAGACGGACGTGTGGATCGTTTCAACAAAAAATACGGTCTCAAATAAGAAGACAATTCTCAAACCTTTCTCGATTTCGAGAAAGGTTTTTTTGTGTTTTAAGCGAGCGGAAAGAAAAATAAAAGAGCAGATTGAATGATGTGAAGGAATAACTTATCTAATAAAATAAATAGTAAAAAAGTATTAAAATATTCATTTTATATAAATAATGAATAAAAGAATAAATTCACAAAAAAACATTGACATTGATTAGGTTAAACGCTATCATTAGATATGATAGACAGCTTTTTTCATAACAAATTAAAGGAGTGTCATTGTGAAAAAAAGAAAGTTATTAAGAATTATTTTATTATTCATGTTAGTACTTTCTCAAATATTATTTCCTGTAAAAAAAATATGGGCAGAAGAAATAGAACCAACAGTCACATATCATAAAACAATTACACCGATGAAGGATACTAATGGAAGTGTTATACCAGACCAGTATGAATTGATGTTGGATATTACTTCTAATAGTGGGCAAAATATAACGTATCAACCATTGGATATTGTTTTTGTAGCTGACTTATCAGGAAGTATGGGGAAAGCAGTACTTGGAAATCAAAGGTTAAGTCGACTTCAAGCCTTAAAAAATGCATTGGTGGGAAATGAAAATACTTCAGGCTTAATTGATTCTGTACTTTCAAATCCACAAAATAGAATCTCTTTAGTGGGATTTGCTGGAAGAGTGGATAATGATTATGCTAGATGGAATAATGGGAGAGTCGAGCCTAGAGATCCGGGGGATTTTTTAAGAGGAATTAATTCCTTTGATGATTCATTTATTTACTCTGATTGGAGTAATAATGCCAATCAACTAAAGAGAGTCGTCTCAAATTTACAATTAGCTCCTAGAGAAGTCAAAGGAAATGAAGGACGAGGAACAATAGGAACAAATACGAATGTTGAAGCTGGTTTGAGAGATGCTATAACTCAGTTACGTAAAGCAAGGTCCAATGCAAAAAGAGTTGTTATTGTGCTGTCAGATGGAGAAGCGAATATGTATTATAATAACTATGGACATAGTGTTGTTAAATATCCAAATGCTGGAAATTGGTTTAATAATAGATTATATGGTAATTTGTTAAATCGCCTTAGAACGATTGTTCCGGGAATTCATGGTTTTTATTCTGTAGCATTTGCTTATGAAGGTACTTTTGATACATTAAATTGGATCAGAGATCAGGTTAGAGGATTAAATAGTAATATTCCGAGTGAAGAATTATTTGCAAATACTGAACAAGAATTAATTGATGGGTTGAATGATATTACAAGAAAAATAAGACCATTAGGTATTCGAAAAGTCACCATAACAGATACTTTATCAAAATTTGTTACTTTATTGCCGAATAATGCTTCTAATCTTCGAGTGGTTAAAATCGTAAATGGTGTTGAGACAATATTAACATCAGAGGAGGCAAGAGTGACGACAGAGCAAAATCCGCAAGGGCTAATGTCTGTTACAGCGCAATTTGCTGAGGATTACCGAATGGAAGATGGAGTGAGATATGCATTAAAATTCACCGTTAAATCTTCTCAAGAAGCATTAGACGCAATTACAGGAGATAAAAAAGTAACAGATTCAGATGCTCTAAATGGAGATAAATCTAAATTATATTCAAATCAGTCAGCAACTGTTACTTATTCTTATGGGATTGGCGAAGAAAAAACAAAAACTCTTCAATATTCTGAAGTACCAAGTTTTAGTCCTTCTACACCATTAAATGTTCCGGTAACAGTAGAGTGGAAAGATGCAAGTGGTGGTAATAATGTAACTGCAACAAAGCCAAATTCGATTACATTAGGATTAACACAGAAAAATAAAACAGGTGGACAAGATAAGGCTAATTATCGACAAATTACAATCTCTCAATCGAATCGTGGAGAAATTCAAAACGTTGCTAAAGGGTATGAATATCAAATCGCTCCGCAAGAACTTGCAGCATTTGATGCAAAAGTTGAGAATATTGGAACGATAGATGCGCCATCATTTAAGGTAACATATCAGCAAAAACCAACCTTAACGATTCAGAAAAAATTGACAGGGGAAGAAGTTCGGCAACAAAAATATACTGTAAAAATTGAGTTACGTGATAGTAATAATCGGGCAGTATCGGGAACGTATGGTGGATTAACGTTTAAAAATGGTGTCGCAAATATTGAGCTTCGACCAAATACACCGGTTCAGCTATCTTATCTTCCAAGAGAAACTCAATATAGTGTTACTGAAGATGAAAAATATGCAGGGCATTATAAAATTGATTACTCTTTTAAACAAGGGGTTTTAACAGAAGATAAAACAGTGACAATAACAAATCAAAAATATCCAAGCTTATCCATTACAAATGAAGTGAGCGGTGAATTAGCAAATTATCAACAAGATTTTGAAATAGAAATTCAAATTTCTGGATTGAAAAATAAACAAATAAAAGCACGAAAAGGAAATAAAGAAAGTGTGGTTACATTTGTTAATGACCGTGCCAAGGTAAGTTTAAAACGTGGAGAAACAATTCAATTGGAAGATTTGCCAATTGGTGCCAGTTATGAAGTAACAGAATCTGCTCGTTCTCAAAGAGGATATACAGTAACGTATGAAAATCAAAGGGGACAATTACAAAGTGATAAGCAAGTTCGAGTCATTAATAAACGAGTTTCTGTTCCAGCAACGGGATTAGATATTTTGAGTTCATCTAATATGATTCTAATAATCGTTGGAAGTATTGGAGTTCTTAGTTTATTATTGATGATTACGAGTAGGAGAAGAGCCTAAATGTTAAGCAGAAGAGAAAGTTTACAACTAAAAACAGAAGAAAAGCCAAAGAAAGGCAAAGGTCCACCAGGAATTAAAGAAGACATCATTTATCTTCTAGGAAAAATAGTATTTGTCATAGCAACATTAGCAATTTTATATTTCTTTTTGTTTGGAATTATTCGCTACAATGATGATGGAATGAAACCAGCTTTAAAAGACGGAGATCTAGTAGTTTATTATCGATTAGATAAGAAATATTCAGTGGGAGATTTGTTAACGTATGAATATAAAGGGAAATTTCGTGTTGCACGTGTCATTGCCACAGCAGGAAGTACGATTGATATTAACGAAGACGGATTAATAGTCAATGGTTCACCCCAACAAGAACAGGATATTTATAAAGAAACTTTGCTTTATAAAGAAGGAATAGAATTTCCACTTAAAGTACCTGAAGGAAATCTATTTGTGCTAGGAGATAATCGAACGTCAGCAGTAGATAGTCGTGTATTTGGGGCAATCCCAATTAAAGATACACAAGGGAAAGTCGTAACAATTATTAGAAGAAGAGGTTTTTAAAAAGAGGAGAATTAAGAAATGAAAAAAACAATTATTAAGAAAATTATATCAGGTGTAGTAGCAGCAGGAACAATCTTATCTTTAGTACAAGTGCCAAATGTATTAGCTGAAAATGAAGTAGCTAGTTCACAAAATGAAAAAAATGTAGTTGTTAAAGTTAATAAAGAACTAGATATTGCAGAAGGAATTACTACTCCAACAGCAACATTTACATTTAAATTTGTACCAAAAGCAGGACAAAATAGTGCGAATGTTCCATACGAAACAGTGACAGCAACAAATGGAACAATTCCAAATCGAACTGTTACTTACGGAGCAAGCGATACCCTTCCACAAGGGAAAACAGCAATTACAAAAGCAACAGATGATATTTTTGCAGGAGTTACTTATGCAAATGCTGGGGAATATGTGTATACAGTATCAGAAGAACAAACTGGTTGGACAGCTTTATCTAATAATATTGATACATTAACATTCGATACAAAAACATATGAAATGCATGTTTTCGTTAAGAATAAATCTCAAGGAACAGGAACATATATTTCAAATGTTTATTTCGTAGATACAACTGCTGGAAGTACAACAGCAGCTACTGCTAAAAAAGCAGGAAATACTGAACCAGGAACAGAAGCTGGATCAAAAGTATATAAATATGATTTATTCAAAAATAAATATACTAAAAAAGCAGGTAAAACGGGAGATTCACCAAATGTTATTAATCCAGCTGCAAATGCATTAACAATTACGAAAAAAGTTGCTGGCGGATTAGCAAGTAAAACGAAAAATTTTACTTTCAAATTAACATTTAAAGCAGCTTCAACAGATGAAACAGGAACTTATACAGGTACAAAAGGATCAGAACAAGTTACTTTCACAAAAGATGTAGAAAAAGAATTCACACTACATGATGGGGAAAGTTTAGTATTTCCAGATTTACCAGCAGGTACAAAATATACCTTAAAAGAAGAAGCAAGTTCAGGTTATACACCATCTTCAGTCTATAAAGAAAATGGAACACAAAAGAACGGTACAGCCGGTACTCAATCTCAAGCCTACACTGTTGCAGATGTGTTAGTTGGGGAAAAAGAAAATAATAATGTTGTAACAAATACATTGCCAGAAGTTACACCAACAGGATTATTAATTGATAATCTTCCATTTATTATCATGATTGGATTAGGGTTATTCGGATTTATTTTAGTAGCAAAAAGACGTCGTAGAGAAGCGGAATAATTAAGAGATGAAGACGAATCCTGAAAAACCAAAGAAAACCATTTCAAGACATTTTGTTCTGTTTCTAGATAATTTATTGAACCATATTCTCTTGCTTGTGACAGCTTTAGTTTTTCTATTTGGGTTTTATGCCTTATGGGATTCGAACCAAGTCTATTCATTAGCATCCTCTAGTGAGTATGAAGCGTATCGACCTGTATCTTCGTCTCAAAAAGATGAATTAGCTAGCTTTTCAGAATTTGAAAAGCTTCAACAATTAAATTCAGAAGTAATTGGTTGGATTAATGTTTATGGAACTAATATTGACTATCCATTAGTACAAGCAAATGATAACGAAAAATATTTAACACGAGATTCAAAAGGAGAATTTGCTTCTACGGGGGCTATCTTCCTAGATGCTAGAAATAATCCGAAGTTTGAAGATTTTAATACCATTATTTATGGACATCATGTAGAAAATGGAGTCATGTTTGGAGATGTAGCAAAGTTTTCAGATAAGGAATATTTTGAACAACATCATTATGGAAGTATCTTTTATAATGGACAAGAAAAAGGAATTGAAATATTTGAAATGTTGGAAGTCGATGCTTACGATTTCAATATTTATGATCCTGGTATCGTAGGAGAAGAGCGTCAACAAGAGTATATTCAACATTTGCTTTCTGTAGCACTTAATAAAAGGGATATATCTATAGGAAAGAATGATCATATTATATTATTAAGTACGTGTTTTCTTGATGTCACAAATGGTCGTCATATCGTAGTTGCAAAAATTACGGATAATATTCCTGAAAATACATTCAATACAAAAAAATCAAAACCATTCCCATATAGTGTGTTTGATGATTCATCCTTAGGAAAATATTTATCATCTATTCCATTATGGATTTGGTATACAATTATATTAGTGCTTATTATCGTTGTATTATTCTTACTCGTGCTCTTAGTATTAATGGTACAACAACGTAAAGAAAGAAGTCGTTAAAAACAAAAGGGTGGATAGTTTGACGATAACTATCTATCCTTTTTGGTTTAGAGGTTAATTTGTGAAGAAGATTATAAAGATAATTATCATCAGTTTCGTTTCATTTTTTATGAATGCTTCACTTGTGTTAGCGGATGAATTAGAAAACTACAATCCGATTGACCATCATGAGGAAAAAGGATTTTATCAGTTACAACAAAACCACCCTGATGTAAAAGGATGGATTAGTATTGATGGGACACATATTGATTATCCGATATTGCAAAGTGAAGACAATATAAAGTATTTGGATCATAATGCATTTGGAGATTATGTAGTGACAGGATCTATCTTTTTAGACTATCGTTTTAAAGCTGATTTTACAAATTTTAATACTATCATTTATGGGCATCATGTTCCGACAGGAGATATGTTTGGAGATATAAAAAAATTTACAGATAAAGACTTTTTCGAAAATCATCGCTATGGAACAATTTTCTATAACGGTGAAGAAAAAGAGTTGGAAATCTTCGGTATTCTAGAAGTAAATGCGTATGATATGACTATTTATCGCCCTTTATCAGATAATGTAGAAGAGAATCAGGCGTATTATCAATATTTATTGACTAAAGCAACCAATAAAAGAGATGTATCTGTAACTTCAGAAGATAAAATCTGTTTATTAAGTACCTGTTTTGTGGATGTAACAAATGGAAGACATATTTTATTAGCTAAAATAAATCCTGTTTTTAAGAAAACACAGAAAAACGATAATCATATTCCAATGATACACCATCAGCAAAGTTTCGTTTTTAAATGGATTTTTTATGTAGTACTACTATTGTTAGCAGTCATTATTATTTTATTAGTAATACTGATTTTCTTATTAAGAGATAGAAAAAAAGATAATCATTTAAATTAATATTATTTTCTTGAAAAGAATAAATAGAAAGCTTCCACAAAACCAAAGATAAGTGGTAGTCTAATGGTCAATTTGATATTTAACTTGAACGTAAGGGTTAAGTGGGTGATAGACACCAAAGTAAACTGACTAGAGAACGTCTCAAATTATTGGGGCTAATAGTCAAATAGGGTTGATGAAACAATTTTAGTGAAGGAATTAAGCAGCGCCGTTTGTTTAATTCCTTTTTTGGTTCGTGGAGTATATAGTTTAAACATTAAGGTTGTTCGACAAAAGAAAATTAAAATTGTATTAATAAATGTAATTCTAACAAACGTATAGTATTCGTAGTTTTAAAATATAAAACTTTATATAATTAATTTTCAGTTAATGAAAACCCTTTATTATCTAATTTTTTCACTCAAGGGGAAAATCTATTGATTTTAGTTTGAAATTTGATAATATATACCCTATACCATACAGGTAAGATTGATATGCACTTTATGAAAAGTAATGTTTCACACAAATTTCATAACTTAAGTAATATATTTTTAATGATATATATAGTCCGAAATGAAATTTTATTCAAAGTTCATAAACCAATCTACCAAATAGAAAAAAGAGTAGCTGCATGGGAAATATATCTTACCCATTACCCGTAATTAATACCTCAAAAATATTTAACTCATGCAGCTGCAACATTTTTCTAAGATGACTACTTCAAAAAGGAGGAAGAATCTAGTAAGTAAAAGTTGAATAAAAATCATACATAGCAAATCTTATTGGTGAAAGATTACCAAGGGATTTTATTTTTTTGTTTTTTTTTAGGTATTTGTGAGCAGCCTATAAAACAAATAGATACTAATTCTGAATATTGTAATAAAAAACTATGTAACAAATATCCTAAAAAGAGCTTTATAGTTAAATAAAGAAACAGTATAAAATTCTACTAAAATTTTTAAAAAGGTAGGGAATACTTGTTTTATAATTAAAATTCAGGATAAAATTTTTAAAAATTATAGAAAAATATATGTTAAGCAAAATAAATTAAGAATAAATCCGTATACGTTTTAATGATAAAAAGAAAGACTATAATGTAATATAGTTGTAAAAAATATTCGTTTCACAATGAAATAAAATGGAATATCCGTGAAAAAATCCGATTTGAACTATGGAAATTTTATTACGAAAATTACTGATGTAATAATGTTTTTAAGACTTTTTTGAAATAAATGTAATTTATGGAAATTGTATTAAAATTCTTTGACAATTCACATATTGTGATATAGAATATTTTTAAATAGAAGACTATAAAGAATTCTATAAAAAAAACAGATTTCTTTTAAATAAAAGGAGGAAAACTATGAAGGATAAACGTAATCTTCGTGCGATTCAAGCACAACGCTTTTTACGATATAGTATTCGTAAGTTCAGTGTAGGGGTAGCAAGTGTTGCCATTGCATCTGGATTAGCAGTATTAAGTGGGGTAAATGTACAAGCTGCTGAAGAAGCAACTACAAAAGCTCCAACTACAGAAGCAGTAGAAACTGCTAATAAAGATAACAAGCAAGTAGTTGAGAAAGTTGACAAATCAAGCTTAAATTCAGCTATTGCTCGTTTAGAAGCAGCTTTAGAAAAAGCAGCATCAACTGAAAAAACAGTTTCAGCAATTGAGTCTGCAAAAGCAGAATTAGCAAATGCAAAAGCTGTAGCTGCAAATGAAGCTGCAACAAAAGAAGAAGTAGCAAAAGCTACATCAGCAGTAAACGGAAAAGCTTTCGTTGTTGAAAGTATGCCAAAAGCAACTGCAGAAAAGAAAGAAGAAAAAGAAAACAAAAACCAAGATCCACGTAATGGTCAAGCGATTCCTGGTCAAGGTGAAAGTGGATTTAGAACAGTAGATACAACTGCAGCTAACTCGGCCGAAGAAGCAGCTAAATACAAAGGTGTAAGAGATAGCGCTTTAACTGAGTTGCAAGCAAATATTGATAAAATTCAAGCTGAAATAGCAAAACAAGAAGCGCTACCTGCGAATAAAAAAGATCAATTTAAAATTGATGTTTTAAAAGGTATTAAACAAAAAGCAGAAAATGTTATTACAACTGCAAATGCAGCGGATGCAACATCAGCTCAAGCAATGAGCCAACAAGCAGAAGCTGTTAAATCTGAACGTGACTTATTAGCATTTTACTTAGCAGGAAAAACTGAATTAGGTGCTCCTGTTAGTGAAAACCATGCTGCTTATGGTAACAACCCTAAAAACGGTGTATTCGAAAGCTTAAAAGAAGGTTTCGGAGACAAAGTAACATTCACTGATGCAGATAAAAAATCAGAAACAATTGCTAAACAATATGAAAGTGGACGTGACATTACTAATAAAGTAAATAATGTTCCAAATGCAAAAGATCCAATCGGTAGTGCAACATATAACTGGCAAGAAAAAGCTATTACAAAAGCTGATGCAGAAGCTGGTATGTTAAATGGTTGGAAAATTGAAAAAGGTGAAAAAGTTAATGCGGTTAAACCACTTGATGTAACAAATGTTACAGATAAAGATGGACAACCAAGTACACGTGAAGTTCCAAAATCAAAAATCTATTCAAACGATGGAGAATTGAAAAAATACCAAACATCAGGTGAAAAAAGTTATGTCAATGGTAGTGGTGCTGTTCCTTCAGTAACGCCAACAATTGATGTAATGAGAAAAAATGCGTTTGGTGAAGTTAAAAACCGTGATTACTATCTTGAATTAGGAAGCAAAGGAACAACTCTTTCTAAAGAATTTGATGTGAACGGAAATTCTCGTCTAAACGTTAACTTAATTCACAGTGCAGCGTATGGTGGTAGTACATCTACTTCTTCTGGTGAAAGAGTTAAATTAACAATTGTAGATGCGTTCACTGGTAAAGAAATTAAACCAGTTGAAGGTAAAAATGGACCATTAGCAACAGAACAAGCCGCTTTAGCAGCTAATGGATGGAACCACTTAGACCGTATTTATGATATTCCTGCAGAAACTACAAAAATTAAAGTGTTGATTGAAGCAGGAAGTCAAGGAACAAATTCTTTAATTAATGATAACAACATTAATATTAAGGATGGTTACTTAATCGGTGGTATTGGTATTGCAACTGCACCAGCTGCTGAAGTAATAACAAACGTTCGTTCAGATGGTAAAACTGGTGAATATGGTTATACAAAAGATACAATCTATGAAAAAGGTCAAAAAGGTAACTTTGACATTACAATTAAAAATACTGGTGGAATGAATATTGACTACTATGCTGCATCAAATGTTGAAGTAACAGTAGAAGTTCCTAAAGGTGTAGTATTAGAAGATAAAATCTACAATGCAAATGGTGGATCAAACTGGTTAGGAAATGTTTGGGCAAATACTATCAAATGGGTTCCAAATGATCCAAGTGATAACTCAAAAGGTGGAAAATTAACTTATAACGTACCAGCAGGAAACCGTATGGCTGCTGCAGAGACAAACTCTCGTACAACAAGTATTCCATTTACAGCTGCAGATAACTTCGTAGGACCAGCTGACTTTAAAGTAACAGTTAAGAGTGGTTTTGGAGACACAGATGCAGAAGGAAACAGATTATATTCTTATACTGCAAATGGATTAAAACCACCTTATGAAAATGAATTTAACCGTAATGGTTTAGCAGATTCAGATAATCCTGATCACAAATATGGTAAAGTAATCTTTATTAATAGTTTACAAACTAACTCAGTAATTACTGTACCAATTAACACAACTGATGAACAATTAAAAGCAATTGCTTATGCGAAAGCTCAAGAAGCGATTAAAACTCCAGAGTTTACTAAATTATTAAACGATGTTACTGGTACAGCTGCATTAGGTGACACTAATGGTTCAACTTTTGTTAATAAAGATAATATCGCAATTACGAAAGTTGCTGAAGATGGTCGTGGGGTTGTTAAAGTACCTGTAACTTATACAGTAGATGGTAAAACATTTGAAACAACAGTTGATATTGAAGTAAACGTTGTTGAATCTAAGACAAAACCAGTAGTAGTATTTGAAGGTGATGAAATTACACCAGCAAACGTTAAAGAAAAAGTTGAACCAGTTACAATTGATGGCAAAAAAGGTACAGCTAATGAACCAAAATCAAGTGATATCTTTAAAACGAACGGAAAAGCTGGAGAGTCAGGATTAAAGATTCCAACAACAGTTACTCACAATGTAGATGGAACTGAAGTTACAGAAGATGTAACAGTACCAGTTACTGTTCTTCCTAGAACAGAAGGTGAAGTTGACGTACCTAAAGGAACTACTCCGGATAAAGTTAAAGAAACTCTGAAAGCTAAAGCAGAAGAGTTAATTAAAACTCCTGACTTCCCTTCAAAAGTACCAGAAGGATATAAAGTTACTGTAGGAGAAGTTCCTGAACTTCCTGCTGATATTGCTAATAAAAAAGGTGAACCAGTAGTTGTAAAAGTTCCAGTAACATTTACATCTCCGGAAGGCGACACTTATACTTCAGAAATTCCAGTAACCGTAAACGTTAAAGCTTCAGAAGTGAAACCTGTATACGTAGTGGAAGGAAATCAACCAAAACCAGCAGATGTTAATGAAGCAATTACACCTGCTGAAGGTGGAAGTCTAACTCCTGTAACGGAAGCTGATATCAATAAAGACGTTCCTGCAGATAAAGTTAAAGTAGGAGCAACTGATTTATCAGTTAAAGCAACTGTTAAACATCCAACTGGTGATGAAACTGTAGAAGTTCCAGTTAAAGTTGTTAAAGGATATCCTCAATTAGTAGCAGTAAGTGAAGATAAAAAACAACCTTCTCCAGAAGATAATATTGATACTTCAGATTATCCAGAAGATGCAACATATGAATATAAAGAAGAAGTTGATACAACTACACCTGGAGATAAGAAAGTAACAGTAGTTGTTAAACAAGGGGATAAAGTACTAGTAGAAGTACCAGCAACAGTACGTGTAGTGGACAGCACTCCACAATTTGTTGTTGCAGATCCAACTAAACCACAACCAGATGTTAAACAAAGTATTACTCCAGAAGAATATCCAGATGGAACTACATTTGAATATAAAGAACCAGTAGACACAACAACATCAGGTGAAAAAGATGTAGTCGTTGTAGCTAAATTAAATGGTAAAACAATTGTAGAAGTACCAGCTAAAGTAATGGTAGTAGATCCTAAGACACAATATGTATTTGAAGATCCAACTAAACCACAACCATCAGCTGAAGCAAGTATCGACCCAGAACAATATCCAGATGGAACTACATTTGAGTATAAAGAATCAGTTGATACAACAACACCTGGAGATAAGAAAGTAACAGTAGTTGCTAAAGATGGAGAAGATAAACTAGTAGAAGTACCTGCAGTCGTTAAAGTATTACCATTAGTGAAACCAGAAGGATTAACAGTTCTTAAAGGAAGCAAAAACTTAGAAGATGCAGTCAAAGCAAAAGCTGAAGAAGTAATCGCAGCATTACCAAAAGATAAAGTTCCTGAAGGTGTAACAGTAAAAGTTAAAGAAGTGAAAGCAGGAACTATACCAACAACAGCTGAAGTAACTGAAACAGGAAAACCAAAACCAGCAACAGTAGTTGTTGAATATACAGATGACAAAGGAAATGTTATTGGAACGAAAGAAGTAGAAGTACCAGTAACAGTAGTAGGTTCAACACCAAAACCAGTCGTAGTATTTGAAGGTGAAAAACCAACTAATGCTAAAGATTCAGTAACACCAGGACAAGGTGGAACAGTTGGAGAACCAACAAAATTACCAGAAACAGCTGGAAAAGCTGGATCTACAGATGTAACAGTTGATGTACCAGTAACTTACGACAACGGAAAAGTAACTGAAACAGTTAAAGTACCAGTAACAGTATTACCAAAACCAACAGCAGGTTCAGTAATTGTACCAAAAGATCTTTCAGAAAAAGAATTGAAAGATAAAGTTGGTAAAGATGCAGAAAATGCAATTAACAACGAAGAATTCAAGAAGAAACTTCCTGAAGGAGCAACTGTTAAAGTTGATTTAACAAATGTTACATTACCAAAAACTTCAACACCAGGAAAAGCTGGAGAAGTAGAAATTCCAGTTATTTACACAGTAGATGGTAAAGAATATAAAACTACTGTTAAAATTCCTGTAACAGTGGTAGAAGGTAAAGAACAACTTGTACCAAAAGGCGATACTCCAAATCCAAAAGATAACATTACACCATCTGATTACCCAGAAGGAGCTACATTCGAATACGATACACCAGTAGATACTTCTAAACCAGGTAAAAAAGAAGCTGTTGTCATCGTTAAGGATAAAGATGGTAAAGAAATTGTACGAGTTCCTGTAGTAGTTAATGTGGTAGAACCAAAAACAACACCAATTATCGTTCCGGAAAGAACTAAATTAACTAAAAAAGATGTAGAAAAACACATCGAAATCCCAGGAGTAACTGGATGGGAAATCGTAGGGGAACCAGAACTTCCTGAAACATTCCCTGCAGGTGTAAGACCATCAGCAACAGTTACAGTTAAATTACCAAATGGTAAAACAATGAAAGTACAAGTACCAGTTATTGCTACTCCGACTGTAACACCAATCGTTGTACCTCAAGGAACACCGATTACTAAAGAGGATGTTAAGAAACACATTGATATTCCTAAAGAATCAGGATGGGAAATTATTGAAGTTGGTGAGATCCCAACAACTGAAACACCTGGAGATAAAACAGCTGTTAAAGTGAAGGTGAAATTACCAACAGGTGAAGTAATTGAACTAGAAGTACCTGTAAAAGTGACACCAAAAGAGGCGCCAGCTGTTAAAGTGGTTACTCATTTTGTAGATGAAAATGGTAAAGATATTACTTCTCCTGAAGAAGGATTGAAAGATCCTAGAGCGCTTGAAGGCTATGTCTTTGATAAAACAACGACAGATAAGAATGGTGTAGTATTCCACCACTATAAGAAAGTGACTGCATCAGCTCCAGTAGCAAAACAAGAATTACCAAATACAGGTATGAGTGAATCTAATGTCTTTACACCAGCAGTGTTAGCAATCTTAGGTGGATTAGGGTTAGCAGCACCAGTAGTAGCTAAGAAAAAAGACGAAGAATAATCATTTAAAGTAATAACTTCATAATGATGAGAGAAGACTGAAACGTAAAAGTTTCAGTCTTTTTTTGCTCCTTAAGATTTTGAAAAGATAAGAAATTTTAAAATGAAAAAAGAAAATAGTTTTCAAAAAATAATGAAAGTAACAGGTGAAAATCTTTTATTTTCAAGCGAAATATGATAGAATAATGAAGCAATATCCCTATCGAAATAAGAGGTAAGGAGACCTACATGACAACATTTACACAAGTTTTTAGATTAATTATGACATTAGCGCTAATAGTTATAGCATACTGGTCATTACAGTGTATAAATTTAGAAAAAATCATATTAAAAAATCGAATTGAACAAGCAAGATTATTTATCATGTTAGTCGCACTTTTTTTAGGAGTAGGAGCTTCAAACGCAATTTTTTCGATATCCGATTTAATTAATTCTATCGTTCAATTCATTATGAGTAAGTAACCTTGGAGGTTTGTAGAATGGAAAAGATGATTGTACAAGGTGGTACACGTCTAAATGGAACAGTAAAAGTAGAGGGAGCAAAAAATGCTGTGCTTCCAATTTTAGCAGCAAGTATTTTAGCAGAGTATGGAGTAACACATTTAACAAATGTTCCTAATTTATCAGATGTTCATACAATGTTAAATGTATTAAATAGTTTAAATGTTACAAGTACATTTGATGAAAATGAAAAATCTATTACTTTGAATGCTACAAAAGATATTCAAACAACTGCGGCGTTTGAATATGTAAGTAAAATGCGTGCATCCATTGTTGTAATGGGACCATTATTAGCAAGATTTGGACATGCACGTGTTGCGATGCCTGGTGGATGTGCGATTGGAACTCGTCCAATTGATTTACATTTAAAAGGTTTTGAAGCAATGGGTGCAAAAATCACTCAAGAAGATGGCTATGTAGAAGCACATGCGGATCAATTAGTTGGTGCTAGAATTTATATGGATTTCCCATCAGTCGGAGCAACACAAAACTTAATGATGGCAGCTACTCTTGCTAAAGGAACAACTTTATTAGAAAATGTAGCAAGAGAGCCTGAAATTGTGGATTTAGCGAATATTTTAAATAAAATGGGTGCAAAAATTATCGGTGCGGGTACTGAAAACATTCGTATCGAAGGCGTAGACCACTTAGAAGGAACGATTCACTCAATTATTCCCGATAGAATTGAAGCAGGAACATTTATGGTTGCTGCAGCAGTTACAGCTGGCGATGTTTTTGTTGAAGATGCGATTGCAGAACATAATCAACCATTAATTTCTAAATTATCTGAAATGGGTGTTCAATTTATTGAAAAAGAAAATGGAATTCGTGTGATTGGACCGAAAACATTAAAGCCAACAGATGTGAAGACATTACCACATCCAGGATTCCCAACAGATATGCAAGCTCAAATGACGGTTGTTCAATTACTAGCTTCAGGTGTAAGCACAATGACAGAAACAGTATTTGAAAATCGTTTCAATCATTTGGAAGAATTACGTCGAATGAATGCACAATTCATGATTGAAGGTAGAACTGCAGTGATGAATCAAGAGTCACAATTACAAGGGGCTCAAGTAAAAGCAACTGATTTACGTGCAGCGGCAGCTTTAATTATTGCGGGTATGGTAGCAAAAGGTTATACACGTGTGACTGAATTAAAATATTTAGATCGTGGTTATTATCAATTCCACCATAAACTACGTGCATTAGGAGCAAATATCGAACGTGTTCATGAAGATGATGCAACACCGTTCACAAAAGTAGAATTAGAAAAGATGTTAAATCGTTAAGAAAAAATTAGTCGGATGGTTCATGATAGAATTGTTCGGCTAATTTTCATTTTAATTGCCCGAGCTTTTGCTTGACTTAAATAGAAATCTCTGGTAAACTGTTCATGTTGTAATTGTGAAGCACCACAGCTACAACCGCTCGGATTAGAGTACAAAAGACCGGAATCGGCACTTTAAACTGGCGAGTCTTAGTCTAAAATATAGGAGGTGCAATATGTACGCAATCGTAAAAACTGGTGGTAAACAAGTTAAAGTTGAAGTTGGTCAAGCAATCTACGTTGAAAAATTAAACGCAGAAGCTGGCGACAAAGTAACTTTTGAAGAAGTAGTATTTGTAGGTGGAGAAAACGTTAAAGTTGGTGCTCCATTCGTAGCAGGTGCAACTGTTGAAGGAACTGTTGAAAAACAAGGCCGTCAAAAGAAAGTTGTAACTTTCAAATACAAACGTCGTAAAGACTCACACCGTAAACAAGGTCACCGTCAACCTTATACAAAAGTTGTGATTAACGCAATCAACGCTTAATTTTGACGATGATACGAGTAACGTTTCATAAAAAGGACCACGAGTTAGTTTCTTTTGAAATGACAGGACATGCTGATTTTAGTGAGCATGGAATAGATATTGTATGTGCAGGCGTTTCTGCATTAGCGATTACGACTGTCAATAGTATCGAGAAGCTAGCAGGCTATCAACCGATTATTGACGTTGATGAAGTCGAGGGTGGTTATTTATATTTAGAAGTTGTACGAGATGTAACGGATGTTCAAGCTCAAACAACACAAATTTTATTAAATAGTCTATTACTAGGGTTAGAAGGAATTCAAGAGGAATATCCTAATTATCTAACCGTTCAAGTTGATTAACCTATCAAGGAGGTGCACTCTCATGTTAAAAGTGAATTTACAATTATTCGCCCACAAAAAAGGGGGCGGTTCTACATCAAACGGACGTGACTCTCAATCAAAACGTTTAGGTGCTAAACGTGCTGATGGACAATTTGTTACAGGTGGTTCAATTTTATTCCGCCAACGTGGAACTAAAATCCATCCAGGTCACAATGTAGGAATCGGTGGAGATGACACATTATTCGCTAAAGTTGATGGCGTAGTACGTTTCGAACGTAAAGGCCGTGACAAAAAACAAGTATCTGTTTACCCAGTAGCAGCTGCTGAATAATATGGAATTTGCGGAGGCAGGACTTTGTCCTGTCTCTTATTTTTTATCTGAAAGGAGGAGTTTGATGGAACAGGAAAATAAAGAAATTCGTAGTTTTGAAAAATTATGGGAGGCTGTTCAAGTACTCCAAAAAGAAATTGATTATTCTTATGTAGAGGCATTAGGAGAAACATTGCAAAATATTGCTTCAGGAAATCAAGCTCAGCAAGTAGAAGGACAACCGGATGCAGCAACGATTGAAGCATTAAATAAAGCTTATCAAGAACTAGCGCTAGAAAGCTTTACAAAAGAACAAATTCGTCGCATGATTCAATATACTTTCTTGAAAGCAGCAAAGGAAGATGGTTTACAAACGAATCACCAAATGACACCTGATTCAATTGGTTTATTAGTAGCTTTTATGGTGGAGCGATTAACAGAAAATAAAGAAACACTAGCACTTGCCGATTTTGCTTGTGGAAGTGGGAATTTACTAAGCACTGTTCAACTCTTTCTACAAGAAAGTGGCAAAACAATTCAAACAACAGCAATCGATAATGATGAAGTATTAGTGCATTTAGCGCTGCAAGCTTTTGCTTTGGAAAGTTTAGATGTACGAGTGATGTTACAAGATGGATTAAGTGATTTATTAGTCGATCCAATCGATATTGCGTTATCCGACTTACCAGTGGGCTATTATCCAGTCGATGAACGTGCTAAAGAGTTCAAGACTCATGCAAAAGAGGGACATTCTTTTGCACATCATTTATTGATTGAGCAACATTTGAATTATTTAAAACCAGGTGGTTTTGGATTGATGATTGTGCCAACGAATTTATTTGAAACAGAAGAAAGTGTGCTACTATTAGAACATTTACAAAAAGATTCCTTTGTTCAAGCTATGCTAGCTTTCCCTAAAACATTATTCAAAAATCAACAATATAGTAAGTCTTTACTTATTTTCCAGAAAAAAGGAAAAGGTGCAAAACAAGCACGTCAAGTATTGTTAGGCGACATACCTGATATGAAAAATATCGATAAGTTTAGAAAATTTACACAAACATTTGAAAAATGGGCGAAAGAACTTTCGTAGAAAGTGTAAGATTGAAATGGTTAAGAGAGACTTATTTTCTAGAAAAAGAAAGCAGAACCAAGGATTTATTATTTCAATCTGTACTTAGTTATGCTAAAATGAATGAGGTGCGAGAAATACTGGAACATGAAACTTTTTTAAAGAAAGATTGTACAGTGTTTTTCACAAAAGAAGAACATTATCACACAAAGGAGACAGACCATGTCAAAATCAATCGCGATTAATGCCGGAAGTTCAAGTTTGAAATTCCAATTATTTAACATGCCTCAAGAAGAAGTTGTGGCAAAAGGATTAGTAGAACGTATTGGATTAGATAATTCAATCTTCTCAATCAGCTACGGAGATGATCAAAAATATGAAGTGGTAGAAGATATTCCAAATCACGAAGTAGCCGTAGAAAAATTATTAGAGCAATTAGTAGCATTAAACATTATTGCTTCATTCGATGAAATTACTGGTGTTGGACACCGTGTAGTTGCTGGGGGAGAAATCTTCAAAGATTCTGCTTTAGTAGATGATACAGTAATCCAACAAGTAGAAGATTTAGCAGAATTTGCTCCATTACACAATAAAGCAGAAGCTATCGGAATGCGTGCATTCAAACATATCTTACCAGACATTACAAGTGTTGCTGTATTCGATACTTCATTCCACACAACAATGCCTAAAAAAGCATACTTATACAGTATTCCATTAGAATACTACAAACAATTCAAAGCACGTAAATACGGAGCACACGGAACTAGCCACCGTTATGTTTCACACCGTGCAGCTGAATTATTAGGTAAACCAATTGAAGAATTAAAAATCATTACATGTCACTTAGGAAACGGTGCTTCAATTACAGCTGTTGATGGTGGTAAATCAGTAGATACATCTATGGGATTCACTCCATTAGCAGGGGTTACAATGGGTACTCGTTCTGGAGACATCGATGCTTCATTAGTAGCATTCTTAATGAACAAATTAAACATTACAGATATCAATGAAATGGTTGACATTTTAAATAAAAAATCTGGTTTATTAGGATTATCAGGTTTATCAAGCGATATGCGTGATATTGACAATGCTTCAGCAACGAATGAAGATGCTAAAGTAGCAATGGAAATCTTTGTGGATCGTGTTCAAAAATACATTGGTCAATACATTGCTGTAATGAATGGTGTAGATGCGATTGTATTTACAGCAGGTATCGGTGAAAATTCAATTAAAATCCGTGACTTAATTATTAGCGGAATTACATGGTTCGGATGTGATATTGACAAAGAACGTAACAACACTCGTTCAGAAGCAATCATTTCATCAGACAATGCGAAAGTAACAGTATTAAACATTCCAACAAATGAAGAAGTAGAAATCGCAAGAGACATCGAACGCTTACGTAAAAGTTAAGATGTGAGAAAAAGCGCTTTGAATCGGACCGTTGGAGGGGAAGGCTGAGAGGAGAGAAACTCCGACAGACTTCACCGAAACGCACGCCGATTCAGCTTTTTCGAACTCAATTACGATAAGATGTGAGAGCAAAGCTCGAACTCAGTTCCAATAAGATGTGAGAAAAAGTAAAAAAGATGCTTAACAATATGTTAAGCATCTTTTTTTGCTTGAAAATATTAAATATTCTTAACACGTTTCAAAATGTTTGATAACTTCTTCCCAAGTTTTCTGATCTAACTCATCTGGAGATATTTTATCGATATATTCTAGAATAATTGGAATGAAAAAATGGCAAAATTTTGTAATAGATAGTTGTTCTTTTGTGGAAGATGGATGAATTGGATAATTTTTACAAAGCTGAAGTTTCAAATTTTTGGTAGAAACAATAAGAGAGTCAAAGGTTTGTGTAGTCATCATAGAAGTCGAATATTTATAAGGCAAAACTATTTCCAGAGGTTGATCGAAGTACAAATGAAGAGTGTTACCAATTTTTTGTTTATCAATGCAATGATGATAACCACACCAGTGGTGATGAACAGAGAAAGTATAAATAGGAAAATAAAGAAAATCATCGAAACAATATGGAATTTTTTTACGAATAGGAGAAATTTTTTTCGTTATTTCCTTTGCAAGTGTATAAGAAATAGGGGTATTTTCTTGTAATAAGTTGAATAGTTGAGAGGTCGTTTGACGAGTGATATACCACTGCCCAGAACGGGTGACAACGATGCTATTACAGTCAGTTCGAGAATCATCGCTGACATCATAAAGTAAAACGATATCTCTTGTCATTTCAGGAACTTGGTGTTGAATACAAGTTTCGAAAATTTTAGCATCAAAACTACGGTTGAAATCAATGACAACATTAGACATTATAATTACCTCCCAATACCTTTTTTCTTTTATTTTATATCAAAATCGGCAAAAAATAAATTAAAAAGTGAAATAAATCACAAAAAATAAGAAAAATCTTCTATTTATAAGGAAAAATAATGAAATTTGATACTTTAATATCGAAAAGACTATTTACGAATTTTGTTAAATAGAGGAATTTATCGTACAGTTTAATCAACAAGATCTTGTATAAAAGATAAAGGAGAGAGGAGTATGGATTATTGGGATATGCCAGCAAAGTGGAGTGAAGAATATATTCAAATGTTTGAACCAGTCTTACATTCTGTATTAAGAGGATACCATGTTTCAACTACAAATTCAGAATATCAAGACTTACTACAATTAGGAAGAATTTTAATATTAGAAACATTTCAAAAAATAGGGGGGAATCCTTTAGGAGAGCAACGTTATATTTATGCATCTTATATTAAACGAGGTTTTACTTGGATCTGTTTGCGAGAATTTTCAAAAGAAAATCAACAAAAAATGAGAGAGTGTAGTGAGGAAAATTTGGAATTTATGCTAGGAAGTAACAGTGATATGCAAGAGGGATTGGAAACGAGTGAAGATTTGAAAATATTGTATGAGCAACTTACACCAAGGCAAAAGAAAACACTGAAGTTATTTTTAACTCAATCAGATTCTATAAAGGAATTGTCTCAGTTAGAAGGACGCTGTAAGAGTAAATATTATCGAGATAGACAAGCAATTCAAAAGAAATATCGAGAATATATTATAGGGGGAGAGACGAATGGTAGAAAAAATCAATGAAACTTTAATGGAAAATAGTGGAAAATTAGTAGGGATTGAATTTGTAGTGATTCATAATGATGCAGGTTATATGACGCCGACTGAATATATTGAATGGTTGAGATATCGTGAAAAATCTTTAGGAATTGCTCATTATTATTGTAATCGTGATAGAATTGTTCGAGTCGTAGATACGTATAATATTGCCTATCATACTGGAGATTGGTGGAGTAATATTCGTTCGATTGGTTATGAAGTTTGTGAAAGTATGAAAGTCTCAGATGAAGAGTTTCTAGAAAATGAAGATATTACTCTGATGCAAGCAACAGAAGATTTAATTTATTATGGACTACCCATTACGACCGATACGGTAAGACTTCATCATGAATTTACTCCAACCTCTTGCCCGCATAGAAGCTTATCTTTACATGGAGGTACAACTGAAAGCGTTAAAGAATATTTTGTTATACGAATGAATGAGTTTGCAGAGTTAGGAAGTACTGTAGAAGAAATGTTAGCCGCTATTGAAAGGGAAAGAGCGGACGGATTAGATTCAGACAAGGAAAATTTCGAGTCAAACGATAATCAAATGATTGAAAAAACAAATGATGAAATAGCTGAAGAAGTGATTATAGGGCTATGGGGAAATGGTGAAGAAAGAAAACAACTCTTAAAAGAAGCAGGATATGACTATGATGCTATACAAGAAATTGTAAATGAAAAATTAAGTTGATGGGGTAAAAAACATTGAGAATTTTGTTTATATAGTGTAGGAAGTCATGACACTACAAAAAAATAAGTAGGAGGAAAAAGAAAATGGCAAAAGTATTTCAAAAATCAACGTTAGAAGTGTTTCATATGGATGAGAAGAGCGGTAAGGAAAAACGAGTTAAAAGTTTGCAAAATCTAGTGGAAACAGCTGATGAACAATCAGTGAAGGAAATTGGTGAAGCATTGAAAACTTTAATGAATGATACAGTAAGTTACGTAACAGTTGTAACTCATTATCGTCATACAATCGCATAATAGAAAAAGGAGTGAAAAAAGATGACTACAACAAAAGAATTAAAATTAGTCTTTAAAAATGCAGATGGAAAACATAAAAATCTAGTTATTTCAAAACCTGTTGAAAATTTAGATGAAACAACAGTTAAAGAAGCCATGCAAAAAATCGTGAATACGCATGCTTTTGAAAAATTAGGTAAGAAAGAATATGAAGGAATTGTATCTGCAGCGTATGTTGATCGCACCGTAACTCAAGTGTTTAAAGATGAGAAATAGTTAGATGAAGATAGTAAAAAAGTCGAAGATGAAAAAATCTTCGGCTTTTTTGTATGTATATTTTTGTTACATAAAATATTGTAGTCAGAAAAATTCTCAATTTATTATATATATTTCCTGTATCAAATAAAAGAAAAAAGTTATATTCCTTATACATAAACTACTTGGTAATTATAAAAATTTCTGTTAAAATGTGAAGATGCAGATAGTGTATTTGCAGTGTGTTCGGACAGTGTAAAAAATATAATTTTGATTTATTCAGAAAGGGAAAAAGTTATGAGAAATAAACGTAAAAAATCGTTTAATTGGTATGGATTAAGACAACGTTTCTCAATTCGTAAATATCATTTCGGTGCAGCAAGTGTTTTAATTGGTACAGCATTAGTATTTGCTGGTGGGCAAACTGCTCAAGCCAATGAACAAGTTTCAACAGAAACTTCTTCTGCATTAGTAAAGGATAAAACAGAAGGAAATGGAACTGTTGGTAAAACAGAATCCAATCAAAATACGATTGTAGAAAAACCTGTTTCAAAAGCAGCAGCAACAACTGCCGCTACAACTCCAACTGTGGAATCAACTTCAGTTAAACCTGAAGCAACGACAACAGAAAAATCTACTCCAGTAGTAGAAAAAACGGAATTAGTTGATTCAAAAACTACTGGAGAAGTGGTAGAAAAACCAGCTGAAACTCCAAAGGAAAAAGCAGAAGAAAAAGTTGAAGAGAAAGCTAAGGAAGAAACTAAAAAGGATTCTAAAGAAGACTCTGAGAAAAAAGAAGCTGCTAAAGAAGTAGAAAAAGCAAAAGAAGACTTAGAAAAAGCAGTCAATGAAGCAAAAGCTTTAAATGCTTCTGCAGTATCTTTCGCGGAAAAATCTGTTAAAGATGAAAAAGCAAAAAAGGCTTTAATTCAATCGGTTGAAAATGCTAAAAAAGCGATTGAAAAAGCAAATGAATTAGAAAAATCAAAAACAGTTACAGCTGAAGAATTAAACAAACAACGTTCAGCAGTCAATAATGCTTTAGAAGCTGTTTATACAGCAATGAAAGCAGCAGGACATGATGAAAAAGTTTCTGCAGTGTTAGCAGATGCAGCAACAAATAATAACAAATTAGTCGTTAAACCTGCGCAAGTTACGCCAGTAGCAAACTACAAACATGTTACGGAAGAAGAAATAGCGGAAATTATTCGTCAATTCCGTATTTCTAACCCTGATTTAACAGATGCTGACAAAATCCAAGTAAATGTTAATGGTAATTTAGTTGGTGAAACAACAGTTACTTTGGCAAATGGTCAGAAATATACATTCCCAACATCAGAAGTAATTAAAGGGTATACAGCTAATCGTAACACAGAACAATTGAAGAAATCTATTAACTGGTTTAACTTTGGTTCATCTAAAATTACATATACGGATGGAACTAAAGTAGGTGAAGTTAAATACTTATCTGCACCAGTTACTAAAGTGATTAGAGATCGCTATGGTGTAGAACAAACAGGGGTATTTACGTACTATCGTGAAGTAACATATGCTGATGGTCGTAAAGGGACAACTTTAGACGATGAATGGTTGAAAAATGGTCCGGCTCGTTATTCAAAACATTTTTATAGTAATGGTAATGCACAGAGTAAGGATGGACGTGTAGATAGCTCTAAGGGAGAATTTTTCGAGTCACTTCAAGAAGGAATGAGATTTACTGTTAAAACTTCAGTAGAAGGATACGAATTAACAGCAACCGTAACATCATTAGCACCTAAAAATGTTGCAACAAATCCATTTAAAGACTCAAATGGTAAACCTTATAATGTAATGAATCAAGATCAAACAGCTACAGGTAGAAGAGCTGGAGATCCAGTTGATGTTGTTTTAGCTTATCAAGATAAAACATACTCACACATGAAGCATGTGGGTCTATCAACAGATAATGAAGATGGAACTCCTCAAATGACAGCTTTTACAGCAGCGTATGACAGTGCAAATGTAGGGGTTAATTTCTCACTTTCAGCTACTTATAATAGTCGTCCTGTTGCAGTTAATGCAATCGCAGTAGATTCTGAGGAAGCTGGGGAAATTGAAGTGCTTCAATTTGAAACTGATGGAACAAATTGGGAACAATTTTTAGCATTAAATAAAAATCCTAAAGGTGGAAATGGTGTTGTACCAATTAATTCGGAATTATTAGGAAGAAATGGTAATTCATTTGAAAAACCTGGATATAAGAGAAATGAATGGTTAAGTACAGATAAAAACGGAAATGTTTCTATGTATGGAACAAAATTATTTGGGCCTGCATGGACTACTATTAATAGTGGAAATGATTTACCAGTAGGAATAAGTCAAAATGTTTCTAATATATCTATTTATATGAATACTCAAGGTTCTCAAGCGGGTACAGTTGGATTTGTAATTTATGATGGTGGAGATGCTCCAGCTACATATGGTTCAGCTCAGCACTTCATTGGAAACCTTGTAAGAACAAACTCTGATGGAAGTAGTACAGTAGCTACTCAACCATATTTAGGTTCACAAAAAGGTGACCCTGATTTCCGTTCTGTTGAAAAAGAACCATCTGGAGCATGGACGTTAGATGATTTAGTTAATACTGATAAATATGAAAAAGTTGAGCTTCAAAGTGGAAGAACAACTGTGACGAATGAAAAAGGTGAAACAGGTATTTACGAAATTCAAAGAAATGGAAATACCGTTATCCGCAAAGCAGATGGCTCAACAGTAGCTTTAAGACAAGATGATATCTTATCAGTCACTGATCCTAAGTCAAAATTACCAATTAAAGGAATCTTTAATAAAGCTGAAGGTGTCATTGGTGTAGGTGTATTAGCCGATGAAGGAGAAGGTCAATTATTAGATCCAGCTGTAGCAACGAATTATGCATTACGTCAAGGGGCTGCAAATGAATATGAATTAAAAGGAGTTCGTGCAAATCCAGGGACAAATAACGAGAAGGCATATATTCGAGGATGGGTTGACTTCAACAACAACGGTAAATTCGATTTATATGAAGCTTCTGAATTAGTAGAAGTAACAAAAGAAGGAACTTACACATTAAAATGGAAAAATACTCCTCAATTATTAGATACATCTGTTGATAATTTAGGTGTACGTTTACGTATTGCTTTAGATAAGGCAGATGTTGATTTACCAACTGGTGTTGCATCTTCAGGGGAAGTAGAAGACTTCCAGACACACGTAGTTCACCCACCTCGTGGAACAAGAAATGAAACAAAAGACTTCCAAGGTAGAGAACAAAAATTAGATATTCGAACTACTGAATTGTTTACTGCAACAGGTAAAACAGAATCTTCAAAATATACAGCATGGAACCAAATGGAACCAACAGTTGCTCCTAAGTTTGTATTAACTGAATCAGTTGTTGCAAGTGAAGAGCCAACAGCTAATACAAACGTGAACGTAGTAGATCCAGAAGGAACAACTGTTTATAAAGGTACAGAAGTAGTAGTAAAAGATAAACGAGGAAATACTTTAGGTACAGCAGTTAAAGTCGTAAACCCTACAACAGGTAAAACTGAATACTACTTATCTAAATATACAGAATATGATACTGCTGGAAATAAAGTTGGGGAATATACTTTAAATAAAGCTGGAGAAAACGGGCAAAATATTAAAGATGCTTCGGGAAATTATCGAACAACGGTTGACTTTAAACCTGAAGCAGGATATGTAGGAACTGCCCGTGGAGCAGTTATTCGTGGTTGGGACCAAAACCGTAATTCAACTGGTTGGGACTTAACGGATGCAACTCTTAAAGAAATTTTAGCATCCGATCGATTAGCTGATAAGGATAAATTAACAGCAAATGTGAATAATGGATATAATGGTAATCGTACAATGGATGCTGTATATATTCCAACAGTAATTGATGTGAAACCTGTTGGTGAAGATACAACTACTGAAAATATTCAAGGTGCTGTTCAAAAATCTAATCCAACAATTCCAGTTTATGGTACTGTAGAAACAGTAACAAATGACAAAGTTGAAGATGTTAGATATACATCTGATTATGTAATACTAGATAAAACTAAAAAACCAACATTTACAACTAAAAAAGAAATTCCTGGAAAATTTTATAGAGAAAATACTAAGGTGACAGAGCCAACAACAATAACCTTAGATGATGGAACGCAAGCTACTTTTGCTCCTAGAACGCTTCCAGCAGGAACTCCAGTATTTGAAAATGATAAAACATATACAATTACTGGTACAGGAAATGTAACACTTAAAAATGTAAACTACGGTGGTGGTATTGTTCCAGCAGGCGCTAAAGTAATGAGTAAGGAACCAACAACGGTTGAACCAACTACAGTTATTAGAGATGGTGCTCAGGTTGTTGTTCCAACTGGCCAAAAACTAAAAATTGGAGATGTTTTAGTAACGCCTTTAACTATTAGAGGAGAGGCTCAACGTTCATTCTGGGAAATTACTTATAAGAAAGGTGATAAAGTACCGGGTAACCGAGTAAAAAGAACCACTGATATTACACTTGCCAACGACACAACAATAGATCAATTAATCGGTGATTCTGAAACGGAGTTTACTGCAGCAAATGGTAAGACTTATTCTAAGAATTCAGTAGATACTATACCAGCAGGAACACGTGAAAAAACAACATACACTAACTTAGAAGATGAAACTCTTCCGAACGCAGTTCATATTGATCCAGTGACTGGAGTGGTAACAAGTGTTCCACGTCGTTACACTAAAGTGACGGATACAGAAATTGTGATTGAAAATGAAGGAACGTATACGCTAAATCAAGATACTGGTGAAATCACATTCACTCCACATCCAAGTTTTGTAGGAACAGGTACTGGTGTAACAAAACAACAACCTGATATCGACTATAACGATAAAGTGACGGGGGATTCGGTTACAAGTAGATATGGTACAGACTATGGTAAAGCCAAATATACTCCAATTGTTAAACCACAATCGAAAGCATCAATTACTCGTACAATTCATTATGTATACGAGAATGCTAATGATAACCCAACAAGTCAAGATTCTTATAAAGACAACGATCCAATTGTGGCAATCGATAATACACCAGTTACTCGTACACAAACGATTGATTATACTCGTGATTATCAAATCTTTAGTGAGGATGGCGTTACAGATAAAGAAATTATTACAACAAACCAAGTAACGGATGCAGCAGGAACAACTTATAAAGTTGGACAAACAATTCCAAAAGGAACTAAGTTTAACCAAGGTACAATTATCATTGGTAAATGGACAGCTTCAAGTGCGGATAATTCTAAATTTAAAGAAATTATCTCACCAACTGTTAAAGGATATACTGCAGAAGTAGTAACAGCAGACTTCACTCCTCGTGCAGATGGTAAGATGGGGCATATTCATAACAATAAACAACCTGTAGGAATCTATACTCCAGTAGCTGATAATACGAAAGACGTTGGAGCATATGAACCATTAGTATCAGAAGTAACTTCTGATGATACAGATAACTTCGATATGTATGTTGTTTACAAAGCTGATACTCAAAAAGCTAAAGTAACATACATTGACTTAGATGCTACAGGTGATGATCGTATTCTTGAAGTGCAAAATGCTAATGCAGCTCCTGCAACAGGTGCAGATGCTAAAACAACTTATGGTGTTACAACACTTCAAGGTAAATCTCATACGAAGATTCCTTACTTAACAGCTGAAACAATTAAGAAATATGAAGACCTTGGTTATGAATTAGTCACAGATGACTATACAAATAATACTCAAGGTACAGCTATTGAGGGCGGACGTAAGTTCGATGACGATAAAGAAGTAGACCAAGCATTCAATGTTTACCTACGTCACAAGAAAGTTACTCGTAAAATTAAAGATACCCAAGAAGTAACTCGTACAATCGAGTACAAATATGCAAGTACAGATGATGTACCAGCAGATAAACGTGGAACTACAGCGGCACCAACAGTGACTGAAACACTTCACTTTGAACGTGACCGTACAATCAACTATACATTAGCTGCAAAAGAATATCCAACAGAATACGCTGCTTACAAAGCGGTGTTAGATAAGAGTGGATATGATTCTCCAGAAGAATACAAAGCTCGTGTAGTTTACTACGACCACATTACAAACAAAGCAATCGCAGCAGATGCAACAGATGTTCAAAAATCAATTGTTACATTTGGACCATGGACTCCAGTAGGTGGAACATCTAACGATGCGATTACATTATCGGATGCAGAAAAAGCTAAAGACGATAAATTCAACCTTGTGAATTCTCCAGAAGTAGCTGGATATGTTCCAGATAACGCTACTGTAGAAGCAACTGCAGCAATCGATGCAGAAGCAGATGATTACAAGATTACAGTTCTTTACACTCCAGTGGCTCAAAAAGCTGTAGTTAAATTTGTAGAAGTAGACCCTACTAATACTGATAAAGTTATTACTCCAGGTCTTGCAGATCCAATCGCAGTAACAGGTAAATCTGAAGCAGCTTATCCAGCTACAACAGCAACGTCAGTAACTGATAAGATTGCTGAGCTAGTTAAGAAAGGTTACGAACTTGTTAATAACGGATTTGTTTCAACTGATAAATTCGATAAAGATGCTGCAGTTGATCAAGAATATGTTGTGAAATTCAAAGCTAAAGTAGTTGATATTCCATCATTTGATCCAACAAAACCATCAAGTGACGACAATCCAAAACCAACACCAGGTGTAACGCCAATCGATCCAAGTAATCCAGACGGACCAAAATGGACTGAAGCATTAATCAATGCTGTAAAAGTACAAGAAGAAGTAACACGTACTATTAAGTATGTATACGAAGATGGTACTCCAGTAGCAGAATCTGATTTAGCAAGTGTAGCTGACAAGAAAGTTAAAACACTTAAATTCACTCGTCCTGGTAAGATTAATGTAGCGACAGGAGAAATCACATACGGAGATTGGTCAGCTGATCAAACATTCGAAGCAGTAACTTCTCCAACACTTGAGAAATACACTGCGGCAGTTGCAGGTGTAACACCAGCAGTTGCAGATGTGCCAGCGGAAACTGTAGCGGCTACAGATAAGGACTTTGAAGAGACAGTAATCTACTCTACAAAACCAACAACTGTAGATCCTAACAAACCAACAGATCCAACAAATCCAAATGTTACTCCACAGCCTGATGATGTAGTAACGAACGATCCAAAAGGACGTACTTACAGAGAATTAGGATTAATCGAAGAAGTAACACACACAGTTCACTACAAACTTGAAGATGGTTCAGATGCAGGTATTGTAGATAATGTACAAACATTAACATTTACACGTACTGCAGAGGTAGATCCAGTAACAGGAGCAATCTCTAACTACGGTACATGGAAAGCTAAAGGTGGAGACACAACAATCGATGCTGTAACAACACCAAATAAAGATGGATATGTAGCTTCAGCGAAAACATCTACAGAACGTACAAATGTAGCAGCTACGGATAAAGATAGTGAAGAAACAATTATCTACCGTAAACTTGGTTCATATGTACCAGTAGTACCAGAAGGAATTACACCGCCAGCAGATGCTGACCTAAATCCAAAACCATATCCAAATGCAACTCCAGCTGATCCTACAAAACCAGGAACACCTACTGAAAAACCAGTAGTACCATATATCCCTGGAACAACACCGGTAGGACCAAATGGAAAACCATTAACACCGAAAGATCCAAACGATCCAACAAAAGGATATGAAGTACCAGACTTACCAACAGATCCAACAGAAAACACTACAATTACGTATGTCAAAGATGGATCACAAGTAGCTGTTACACACTTCATCGAAGTAAACAGTGAAACTGATAAGACTGAAAAAGGTGCAGTAGCAGAATCAGTAGTAGATACTGGTGATACAGGAAAATCATTCAATAAAGCTGCAGACGTAACATCAACAATTGAAGCACTTAAAGCTAAAGGATACACAGTTGTTGAAAATAATTATCCAACAGATGGTAAATTCGATGCGGATGCTAAGACTAACCAAGTATATAAAGTTTTAGTAACTGCTAAGCCAATTACTGTAAATCCAAACGATCCGACTCCAACTAAAGATCAACCAATCGATCCAAATAATCCAACAGGACCAAAATGGACTCCAGAGTTAATCAAAGAGTTAGAAGACGGACGTAAAGA